>JAFUWY010000008.1 GCA_017477245.1 Bacteroidales bacterium
CCGCACGGCCGACCTGGCCGAGGCGGTGCGCCGGCGCTTCGCCCAGGCCCTGCCGCCTGCCGAGGTGGAGCGGCTCGTGACGGTCGCCTCGCTGGTCCGCGCCCGGCGCGGCATCCTGTTCGACGAGATCTGCCGGGAGACGGCGCTCGGCTATGCCGAGGTGACGCGCGCCGCGGGGCTGCTGGAGGAAGAAGGATTCATCTGCGTGGATCTGCTCCAAAGATGCTCCATTAATACAAAAAATGTGTAAATTTGTAAGAATGGAATTCATCGACACGCATACCCACACCTACGACGAGGCGTTTGCCGGGTGCGAGGACGAGGTGGTCGCACGCGCCCTCGCCGCCGGCGTCAGCGTGCAGCTGCAGGCGGACGTGGATTCCCGCGAGCGGGAGCGGATGTTCGCCCTGTGCGCACGCCATCCGGGCGTGCTGCGGCCGATGCTCGGGCTCTATCCGGGGTCCGTGGACAAGGACTGGCGCCGGGAGGTCGACGCCCTGGAAGCCTGGCGCGGACGCGGGATCGTGGCCGTGGGCGAGATCGGTCTCGACTACCATTACGGCGCCGACTTCAAGGAGGAGCAGAAAGAAGCCTTCCGCGTGCAGCTGGAGCTGGCGGCGGCCTGGGGCCTGCCGGTCAACATCCACCTGCGCGAAGCCACGGAGGACTTCTTCGCGATCATCGGCGCGTGCCGCCACCTCGGGCTGCGGGGCAACCTCCACGCCTTCAGCGGCAGCGCGGAGATGTTCGACCGCCTGCGCAGGCTCGGCGGAGACTGGTACGTGGGGATCGGCGGCGTGCTGACCTTCAAGAAATCCTCCCTTGCCGAGACCGTCAAACGCATCCCGCTGGACCGCATCCTGCTGGAGACCGACGCCCCCTACCTCACCCCCGTGCCGCACCGGGGCGAGCGCAACGAGAGCGCCTACATCCCCCTGGTCGCCGGATTCCTCGCGCGGCAGAAAGGTGTGAGCGTGGAGGAAGTCGCGGCCGTGACCACTGACAACGCACGAAGACTGTTTGCATTATGAAACTGAGTTTCAACCTGTTCCCCGACCGGGGCATCCGCAATGCCGTCCTGCTGATCTACACCGGCGGCACCATCGGCATGAAGGAAGACCCCGCCGACGGCACCCTCAAGCCGTTCGACTTCAGCGGCATCCTCGAGGAGGTGCCGGAGCTGCGCAAGTTCGCGATGAAGATCGACTCCTATACCTTCAACCCGCTGATCGACTCCTCGGACGTCGAGCCCTCGCTCTGGGTGTCGCTCGCCCGCCTGATCCAGGAGCGATACGACGACTACGACGGCTTCGTGGTCCTGCACGGCACGGACACGATGGCCTATAGCGCCTCCGCCCTCAGCTTCATGCTGGAGAACCTGGGCAAGCCCGTCGTCTTCACGGGCAGCCAGCTGCCGATCGGCCGCCCGCGCACCGACGGCAAGGAGAACCTCATCTCCGCCGTGGAGATCGCCACGGCCAAGGACTCCCACAAGCACCCGATGGTGCCCGAGGTCTGCATCTGCTTCAACGCGCAGCTGCTCCGCGGCAACCGCAGCGTCAAGGTCAACGCCACGGGCTTCGACGCCTTCAAGTCCCCGAACTATCCGCCCCTCGCGACCGCCGGCATCAACATCAAGTACAACAACAGCTTCATCCACTACGGCTACGACCGGCGCAAGGGCGTCTCCATCCACACGGACCTGGATACCCGCGTGTCCGTGCTCAAGCTCCACCCCGGCATCACGGAGCAGGCCGTGCGCGACATCCTGCTCGGCGACGGCTCGCGCGCCGTCATCCTGGAGACCTACGGGGCGGGCAACGCCCCCTGCCGCCCCTGGTTCCTCTCGCTCGTGCGCGAGGCGGCCTCGCGGGGCAAGATCCTGCTCAACGTCACGCAGTGCCTGAGCGGCGACGTGGACATGGATATCTACGCCACGGGGCGCGCCCTCAAGGACGCAGGCGTGATCTGCGGCCACGACATCACCACCGAGAGCGCACTCGGCAAACTCTTCTACCTGATGGGCGAACACGCCGACAACGGGAAAGTCAAGACCTTGCTGGAGCGGAACCTCAAGGGCGAAATCTCAAAATAATTATTGATAAATGGATTTTTTTTACTAAATTGCACCGCTTTTAGATGAATAACGCGCATAGAATATATCACAACTAATACATTATTAAATTCATTATGAAAAAGTTTTTCAGGTTTTTGGCAGTTGCAGGCGCTATGGCCTTCTCTGCAAACGCATTCGCCCAGGAGATGAATGCAGCTGACCTCCTCAGCGGCAGCGAGCAGCCCCTCAACCAGGCTCTCAAGCAGAAATTCATCGAAGGTGGTCCTGCGTTCATGTCCTTGATCATCATCTGCTTGATCATCGGTCTCGCCCTCGCTATCGAGCGCATCCTCTATCTCTCCTTCTCCAAGATCAACACCAAGAAGCTCGTGGAGAAAGTCGAGGCTGCCCTCCAGGAAGGTGGCATTGAGAAAGCCAAGGAAGTCTGCCGCAACACCCGCGGTCCTGTCGCCAGCATCTTCTATCAGGGTCTGCTGCGCTACGACCAGGGCCTCGACGTGGTCGAGAAGACGATCGTTTCCTACGGTTCCGTCCAGCAGAGCCAGCTTGAGAGCGGCCTTTCCTGGATCTCCCTGTTCATCGCGATCGCCCCGTCCCTCGGATTCCTCGGTACGGTTATCGGTATGATCAACGCCTTCGACGCCATCCAGGCTGCGGGTGATATCTCCCCGAACGTTGTTGCCGGTGGTATGAAGGTCGCCCTTATCACGACGGTCGGTGGTCTTATCGTCGCCATGATCCTCCAGGTCTTCTACAACTACATCCTCGCCAAGATCGAGTCCATCACCATCGACATGGAGGACTCCTCCATCAGCCTGATCGACGTGCTGACCAAATACGGCCAGAAGAAATAATTAACCCCCGGTTTAAAAAACTGAATAATGAAACTCAACAAGATATTCAAATGGGGTATGGTGGTGCTGATCCTTATCAGTATCGCGATCCTGGTATGGGGATTCGTCTCCGGCTTTGAAACTTCTACCCACGAAGTCCTGCCGCCGACGAACGCCCTCCTCACCTGGGCTGCGATCATGATCGGCATCGCTCTCTTCTGCTGGATAGTTGTCGGGCTCTTCATCAGCATCAAGAACGACCCGAAATCCCTCGTCAAGATGGGTATCGTGCTCGTCGGTATCGCTGCTTTGTGCCTGGTCTCCTATCTCCTCGCGAAGGGCAACCCTGTCCCGGGCTATACGGGCAAACCCGTTTCCGCCGGCATGCTCAAACTTACTGATACCATCCTGATCCTCACGGCCATCGCCGGTGTCGGCGCCATCTGCGCCATCATCGTCGGTGAAATCCGTCTGGCTATCGCTAACAAGAAGTAATCATGGCAAAGAAAACACCAGCAATCAATTCGAGTTCTACGGCCGATATCGCTTTCCTGTTGTTGTGCTACTTCCTCATGACCACAACGATGGGTTCGCACTTCGGATTGTCCCGTCGTCTCCCCCCGATGCCTGATCCCAATCAGAAGGTCGAGGACCAGAAGGTCAATCGCCGCAACATCATCGTGGTGAAGATCAACTCTGCCGATAGGATTCTTGCCGGTACCGATGCCATAGATGTCTCTCAGCTCAAAGACAAGATCAAAGAGTTCTTAAGCAACCCCACCAACGACCCCAACCTTCCCGAGAAGGAGGTGAAGGAGATCGAAGGATACAGCAAGGGCACCTATCCCGTCTCCAAGGGCGTGATCTCCCTGCAGAACGACCGCGGTACGAGCTACCAGGCTTATATCGCCGTGCAGAACGAACTCGTCAAGGCAGTCAACGAACTGCGTGACGAATTCTCCATGCGCGAGTTCGGCAAGGTCTACACCGCGCTCGATGAGGACCAGCAGAAGATCGTCCGCGACTGCATCCCGCAGAACATTTCCGAGGCGGAGCCTAAGGACGTCGGTAAAAGAAGATAATAGGAGATAAGATTATGTCAAGATTCAAGAAAGGCGGCAAGAAAGAAATGCCGGCGATCACATCGAGTTCGCTCTCTGATATCGTTTTCATGCTCCTGTTCTTCTTCATGGTCACCACGCAGATGCGTGAGACCGAGAACAAGGTCAAGGTCACCACGCCGGAGGCCTCCGAGGTTGTCAAGCTGGAGCGCAAGGACCTCAACTCTTACATCAACATCGGTTCCCCGACCCTCGCCTACCAGGCACAGTACGGTACCGATGCCCGTATCCAGTTGAACGACGCCTTCCGCACCACGGACGACATCCGCGACTTCGTCGCTGCCGAGCGTGACGCCCTGAGCGAGGCTGACCGCCAGCTCATGACCGTGTCCATCCGGGCTGATCAAGATGTCAGAATGGGTATCGTGACAGATGTTAAGCAGGAGCTCAGACGTTGCTCCGCACTTAAGATCATGTACTCCGCAAGAAAGCCTGCAAAATAACTCATTGCAGTAATGAATACGAGCAGCCCCCTTCAACGAGGGCTGCTTTTTAAAATCTATCAATCTCAAAATGAAGGAAATACTTCGAACCAAGGTGAAGGACCTGCTCAAAATGGAAGCAGGCCGGGAAGTCCTGGCCAAAGGTTGGGTCAGGACGAAGAGAGGGAATAAGGAAATCGCATTCATCGCACTCAACGACGGATCGACCATCAAGAACCTGCAGATCGTCGTCGACAAGAATGCGGACACGGAGCCGGTGCTCGCACAGATCAGCACGGGCGCATGTATCGGCGTACGCGGCAATCTCGTCGCCTCCGTGGGCAGCGGCCAGGCCGTTGAAGTCCACGCCGAGGAGATCACCGTCTACGGCACCTGCGACCCCGTTCGCTACCCGCTGCAGAAGAAGGACACCTCCTTCGAGTACCTGCGTACCGTCGCGCACCTGCGTCCCCGTACCAACACCTTCGGCGCCATCTACCGCCTGCGCAGCCAGATGGCCTTCGCCATCCACGAGTATTTCCACAGCAAGGGATTCGTGTATGTCCACACCCCGCTGATCACGGCGTCGGATGCGGAGGGTGCCGGCCAGATGTTCCAGGTCACGACGCTCGACCTCGAGAACGTGCCCAGGGACAAGAAGGGCCGTATCGACTACGGCAAGGACTTCTTCGGCAAGCAGACCAGCCTGACGGTCAGCGGACAGCTGGAGGGCGAGCTCGGCGCCACGGCGCTGGGCGAGATCTATACCTTCGGCCCGACGTTCCGCGCCGAGAACTCCAACACGCCCCGCCACCTCGCCGAGTTCTGGATGGTCGAGCCGGAGATGGCCTTCTACGACATCACGGACAACATGGACCTCGCCGAGGACTTCATCAAGCACCTCGTTTCCTACGCCCTGGAGCACTGCATGGACGACATCCAGTTCCTCAACGACCGCTATGATCCGGAACTGATCGACCGCCTGCGCAGCGTGATCGGGACGGAGTTCGTCCGGCTCGAGTACACCGAGGGCATCCGGATCCTCGAAGAGGCCGTCCGGGGCGGCGTCCAGTTCGAGTACCCGGTCGCCTGGGGCATCGACCTCCAGAGCGAGCACGAGCGCTACCTCGTGGAGAAGCATTTCGGCAAGCCGGTCATCCTCACGGGTTATCCCAAGGACATCAAGGCCTTCTACATGAAGCAGAACGAGGACGGCAAGACCGTCCGCGCGATGGACGTGCTCTTCCCGAAGATCGGCGAGATCATCGGCGGATCCGAGCGCGAGGCCGACCTCGGCAAGCTCGAGAAGCGCATCGATGAGCTGCACATGAGCCGCAAGAACCTCGAGTGGTACATCGACACCCGTCGCTTCGGCAGCTGCCCGCACAGCGGCTTCGGCCTGGGCTTCGAGCGGCTGCTCCTCTTCATCACCGGCATGTCCAACATCCGGGATGTCATCCCGTTCCCGAGAACGCCTAAAAACGCCGAATTTTAATGTTAGTCATAGGAATAGCAGGTGGCTCCGGATCGGGCAAGACCACCGTCGTCAAAGCCATCACCGAGCAGCTTAACGCGAAGCGCGTGGTGGTGATCCCGCAGGACTCCTACTACAAGGATTCCAGCGACCTCTCCGACGAGGAGAAGCGCGCCCACAATTTCGATCACCCCGATGCGATCGACTGGGACCTGCTCTGCGAGCAGCTGCGCGACCTCAAGCACGGCAAGACCATCCAGCAGCCCGTGTATTCCTATATCTCCTGCTCACGCTCCAAGACGGAGACCGTGACCGTGGAGCCGGCCGACGTCATCATCATCGAGGGCATCCTGATCTTCACCTGCAAGCGCCTGCGCGACCAGATGGACATCAAGATCTTCGTCGATGCCGACGATGACGACCGCCTGATGCGCGTGATGGCGCGCGACATCACCGAGCGCGGCAAGGACGTGCACTGGGTGATCGAGCGCTACTCGCGTACCGTCAAGCCGATGTACCTCCAGTTCATCGAGCCGAGCAAGCGTTACGCCGACATCATCATTCCGCAGGGAGGACACAACAAGGTGGCCGTGGACATCATCACGGCTACGGTCGAGAAGTCCCTCGCCAAAATCCATTAAGCCCCGTGCGCAGGCTCTCCAGCGAAGACAAGGCAGGCATCTACACCACCGTGATCGTCCATCTCGCGGTGGTGATTGTCTGCCTGCTGGCGGGGCTGGATTATTCCCTCAAGCAGGAGAACAGCTTCGTGCTGGATTTCACCAAGTACGAGGAGATGGAGCGCCTCCAGGAAGAGGTCGAGCGGCTTCAGAAGGAAGCCGAATTCAAGGAGAGCATCAGCCGCAAGCTCCAGGAGGACCTTTCTTCTTCCCCGGTGCGCGGCGTGGCCGTGGACCGCGGGGCGTTGAAGGACGACCGCGGCACGGATGCCGAGCAATTGTACAAGGATGCCGCCAGGCTCCAGCAGGAGCTTGCGAGCGGTTATGAAGTGAAGCAGGACGACGTGGCGGATCCGGGGCCCGTCGTGCCCGAGCAGAAAGCCGAAAAGAAGGACGCGCCGGTCTATAGCGGTCCTTCCGTCATCTCCTATTATCTGGAGGGCCGCAAGGCCAGCAAACTGCCGATTCCGGCCTATCGTTGCATGGGGGCCGGACAGGTGACGGTCCTGATTACCGTCAATCCTTCCGGCGCTGTCATCGGCGCCAAAGTCGACGAGTCCGTCTCTTCGAAGGACGGCTGCCTGCGGGCCTTCGCGATCCGCGCCGCCCGCCTTTCCAAATTCTCTGCCAAGGCGGATGCTCCGGCCAAGCAGTCCGGCAATATCGTCTACGAATTCATCGCACAGTAGTTTTCCCGTTTGCCATTCGGGAAGAGCCTGGCTCGGCTTCCATCCTCGCTTCCCGTTTGCCGTTCGGGAAGGCCTGACTCGGCTTCCATCCTCGCTTCCCGCTGCGCGGGAACCGGATCCGTTGCCAACGGATCCTGCTGCGGCTGAGCCTTCGCCAGCCCCTCCCCGAACGGCTGCACGATCAGAGGACAGATTGCACTGTGCCTGGCTCTTGGGAACAACTGCCAGGGGCAAAACCGCGCCTCATCGCCCCTGGCAGAGAGGAAATCAAGTCGCCAGGGGCGGAGACAGGTCTGTGCGCCCCTGGGAAGGCCAACAGGCTTGTCGCCCGCAAAGGTGGGAAACAAAGATGCCATGCTGACGATCTCTGTTGGGGGTAGGTGTTTCCCACAAGACGGATTTCGGCCCGTGGGAAACACGGATGTCCCGCAGGGCTCTTCCGTTGAGTGTCACTGTTTCCCTATCACGCCATCCACGACCTTATTTTGTGTCCGGAAGTGGCTGTGGAGCGAAGCGACCGGGGGAACCCGAGGAGAACGCCCCTCGGACATAGCGGTAGCGGCGTCTCCCTTTTTGTGTCCGGACTTGGTCGTCGGAGCGAAGCGATCGGGGGAGCCCGAGGGGAACTCCCCTCGGACATAGCGGAAGCGCCGTCTCCCTTTTTCGTGTCCGGAAGTGGCAGTCGAAGCGAAGCGACAAGAGGAGGTCTGGAGGAAACATCCTCCAGTCATAGCGGTAGCGACGTCTCCCTTTTTCGTGCCCACTTATGGGCACGAAAAAGGGAGAGGCTCCTGGCGCCTCTCCCGAAAAACCAATTATTAACCGTTAGTATCCAGGATATCGTTTAAGGTTAGGACTGCTTGTTTTGTTCATTGCAAAGGTAGTGACACAAGGGGAAACTGCCGTCGAAAATGGTACTGATTAGGTGTAATATCGTCCGAAATCCCAAAAATTAGTGTATTTTTGTACGGAAAATAGTAAACCATGCGTTTATTTCGGATCATACTGCCGTTTCTGCTGATCGTCTCCCTGCAGGTGTCGGCCCAGGCGCCCCACACCTTCTCGCGCTACGGGCGCGAGAACGGATTCACGGGCACGACGGTCGAGGACATGGCCCAGGACAGCCACGGACAGCTGTGGCTGGCCACCTGGGGCGGCCTCTACAGCTTCGACGGCCGCACGTTCCAGAACTACAGGACGAACGACCCGGGCGACCGGGACAACCCGCGCAGCAACCGTTTCGTGGACGTGGACATCGCCGACGGGGATGAGATCCGCGGAGTGTCCTATGACAACCGCCTGTACCGCCTGGACCCGGACGCGCGCGTGCTCGTCCCCGTGGACAGCCGCGGACACGCCATCCAGGAGATTTTCCGCCCCACGGCAGAGGATTGCTTCTACCTGACGCCCGAGAACGAAGTGCTCGACGCCGCCTTCTCCCACTACTGCAGCGTCAGTCGGACCGCGACCGTCCATACGGTCCTGCGCGACTCCGACGGCGGGATCTGGATCCTGACCGACCAGGGCATCTACCGCAGCGGCGCGCAGACGGTCGAAGTCCCGACCTTCTGCGCCGAACTGGTGGACAGCGTGCTCTATATCGGATCGTCCGCAGGCGAGGTGCTCCGCTACCAGGACCAGCTGCTCACTTCCCTCCCCACGCCGCTCGAAGCCGACATCACCTTCCTCGGGAAGGTCCCGGGCAAACCCGAACTCCTCATCGGCACCGACACGCAGGGCATCCTGATCCACAATCTCGACGACGGATCCCACAGGCAGCTTCCCCCGGTCAGCACCTCGGACGAGGAGAACGGCTTCACCTGCCGGACGGACCTGCTGGGCAACCTCTGGATCTATTCCTCGCTCGGCAGCCTGTACTGGTACGACCCCGAGAACTACCAGCTGGTCCCCTTCCTCAACAAGAACATGCAGCAAGGCTGGAACTCCGAGACCGGCATCACCTCCTTCCTGGCCGACAAGCAGGGCAACCTCTGGATCGGCTCCACCTGGGGCGGTCTCGAGCGCGTGACCTTCCAGGAAGACAACTTCAAGTTCATGTCCATCGACGGGACCGGGCGGATCACGCCCGAGAACAGCGTCCGCGCCCTGGCCCAGGAGCGCTCCGGCTGGATCCTCGCCGCCACGCGCGACGGCCGGCTGCACGCCTACGACGAAACGCTGCGCGAACGGGCGGACTGGTTCACCCGCTCCCCCGGCTATGCCATCACCATCGCCCACGACGGCAAGATCTGGGTCGGGACCAAGGGCGCCGGGCTGATCGAGATCCCGAACCAGGCGGGAGAGGTCTCCCAGGCTGCGACGCGCCAGGTCCATTACCCGAAGGACGAACTCTTCTACTGCCCCAACAGCAACAACATCTACTCCCTGCTCGAGGACGGCTCGCAGCGCCTCTGGATCGGCACCTTCGACGAGGGGCTCGCCTACGTCGACCTCAGCCTGCAAGACCGGCTGTTCATCAGCAAGAAGAACCGCCTGAGCTTCCCCACCGCCCAGCGCAACAGGATCCGCTGCCTGGCCCTCGGGCCGGACGGCCGGCTCTACGCCGGCGGCCAGATCGGCCTGTTCGTCTGCGAACAGCCCGCCGGCGAGCCGGAAGACATGCACTTCGAGCGCTTCTCCCAGATCCTCGACTACGACATCCAGCACATCCTGTTCACGCGCGAAGGCGGACTCTACGTCTCATCGTTCGGTGCGGGACTGCTCCTGCTCGACAGCGCGAACCCCGACAGCGGATTCAAGTCCTATACCACCAACGACGGTCTGCTGTCCGACTACGTCCTGTCCACCATCGAGGACGATGCCGGCAACCTCTGGATCACGACCCAGGGCGGCCTCAACCGCCTCAACCCCCAGACCGGCAGCCTGATCGGCTTCCCGTACGACCGGATCGGACATCCGATGCGGTTCAACGAAGGGCAGCCCCTCCGCGCCCAGAACGGCGACCTCTATTTCAACACCACGGGCGGCATCCTCTATTTCGACCCGAAGGAGATCTCCAACAGCGACTTCGTCCCCGACCTGGTCATCCAGGCGTTCTACGTATCCGGCATCCGCCACCGGATCGCGAAGGGCGAACCCGTGCGCATCTCACCCACGGACGGCATCCGCGCGCAATTCGCCGCCGTAGACCTCACCGCGCCCGAGCAGGTGCTCTATTCCTACAGGCTGGACGGCCGCGACAAGGAGTGGATCCACCTGGGCCACCAGGCCACGGTCAGCATCCCGCCCCTGAAACCCGGCAAGTACACCCTGCGCATCCGCTCCACCAACGGCAACGGACTCGAAGTGGACAATGAGCGCGCCGTCGTCATCCAGGTGCGCAACACCTTCCTGCACTCCGGATGGGCCGCCCTGCTGTTCGTGCTGGCCGCGGTGGCCGTCATGTTCCTGCTGACCCGCACGAAGAAGAACGGGGACGGGGCCGGCGAAGATCCGCTGACCCGGGGACTCCACGGCGACGACCTACGCTTCGTCGAGGATTTCCGCGCCTTCCTGGAGTCCCGGCTCGACGACGGCTCGCTGGAGGTCCCGCAGATGTGCGAGGCGATGAACGTCAGCCGTTCCGTGCTCTTCGAGAAATGCCGCACCCTGCTGGAGACGACGCCGGCCATCTTCCTGCGCCGCCTGCGGCTCGAGCGGGCCAAGGCCCTGATCCGCGAAGGCGGCCGGACGATGGCCGGAATCTCCTACGCCGTGGGGTTCAACGACCCGCACTATTTCAGCAAGATCTTCAAGCAGGAATTCGGCATGACCCCGACCGAATACCGGGACAGCCAGGCCGCCGCTACGGAAGCCAGTCAGCCTGCAGGACGCGGAACGCCGCGGCAGGCGTGACGCGCCGGGCTTCGCGCGAGCTCAGCTCGCGCGACCACGGCGCCCGGGCGCTGCGATCCGCGCCGCGGCCGGTACAGCGGTATTCCAGGTAGCGGGCCGTCTTCTCGTTGTCGGGATTGTTCCAATTGTGCCAGCCTGCCGGATCGAGGTCCAGGTCGAATTCACACTCCTTCCAGAGCGTATAGGCCCAGGCCCGCCAGGGGCGGCCCAGCCATTCGCCGCGGACGCCCTCGCGGGCCGTCACCCGGCAGCGGTTGAAGACGTAGCCGACGGGATGGTCCGCCGGCGTGGACGCTGCGGTGAGATACCCCTTGCGCAGGGCATGGATGTGGCAGCGCTCGAACCAGCAGGTCGCCGGCCCGAAGATGAAATCCACCGTGCCCTCGATGTAGCAATCCTCGAAATATTCGCGTCCGTCGGGATTGCCCGTGTAGACCGTGTCCTGGAAGCCCAGGAAACGGCAGTTACGGAACTGGGCGCGGTCGCCCTCCACATGCAGGGCGACCGCCTGGCCCACGCGGGCGTTGTCCTTGAAATCGGAGAACCAGCCCGGGTTGTTGTGCGTCATCGCATCGTTGACGACGGTCAGGTTCTCACACACGAAGTCCGGCGCGTCCACGCGCAGGGTATAGGTCAGGAAGGTGCCGATCGTGCCGCCGATCTCATCGGGCATGTTGGCATGGTCGTGCCAGAGGATGATGGTGGAGTCCCGGTCCTCGCCGAGCAGCGTGATCTCGGCTTTGTGGCTATGTATCAGGACCTTCTCTTCATAGACGCCCTTCTTGATATAGACGCAGGAGCGACCCTCGGGCTTGAAGGAGCGCAGGGAGTTGACGGCGGCCTGGATGGTCGTGAAATCGCCGCTGCCGTCCTTGGCGACGACGACGGTGGCCACGACGGGCGAGGCGGCATAGGCAGCGGCAGCCCACAGCAGGGCGCACAGGCTGCAAAGGAGTCGGTTCTTCATGAGGCAGATATCATTTGAGGTGTCCAAGGATCCATTCCATGTGGCCGTACTCCGTCTCGTCCGTCGTCCAGTGCTCGTTGATCGGGGTGATCAGGGCGTCCTTGGGGCAGGTCAGCGTGTTCCAGACAGCGTACGAGGTCGTCGGCGTGCAGACATCGTCGTTGTAGCCCCAAGTCATCCGGACGGGGCAGGTGATGTGCCGGGCGAAATTGACGGCATCGAAGTAAGAGAGCGTCCGGACATGCTCCGGCGTCAGGATCTCGCGGCGCATGTGCGGGTAGCCACCCGTGCGGCCCGGTTCGGCATACGCCGCCATATCGGCCAGGGCCGGGTGATTGGCCACGCACTGCGTGACGCGCCTGTCCAGTCCGGCGGCCACCAGCGCCAGTCCGCCGCCCTGGCTCCCGCCCTGGACGGCCACGTTGCGGCCGTCCCATTCGGGCAGCGAGGTCAGCAGGTCGATGGCCTTGACCAGGGCCACGTAGACGTGGCGCATGTAGTAGCGCTCCCGGGAATCGATCCCGTTTTCCAGATAGCCGTTGGCCGAGGAATTGAAGGCCTCGGTGATCTCCGCGAAGGTCGCGTCCGGGATGCGCGGGTCGAGTCCGTGGATCTCCATCTCGAGGCGGATGAATCCGTGTTCGGCATAGAACGGCTTGGGATTCTTGATGGTCTTGATACCGGCGCCCGGCGGGCAGAGCACGGCCGGGCAGCTGCCCGGTTTCGCATCCGCCGGGCGGAAGAGGTATGCATAGATGCTCTGGCGCGTATTGACCTTGAGTTTCACCAGGTCGCATTCCACCTTGTCGGAGCAGAGGGACGGATAGCGCTCGCGGGTATAGGAAAGCGGCGTGCGGGCCGCTTCGTCCAGCGTCTGCTGCCAGAAGGCGCTGAAATCCTCCGGCTCCTGGGTGTACGGGACGATCTTCTCCGGCGAGAAGCCGACCTTGACGTGGTGTTTGTAGGTCTTGCCGTCGAGCGTCAGGCTGAGGCGCAGGTCGCGGAATCCGGGTGTCTTGCGCGTACCCACGTCGATGGTGCAGACGCCTCCCTTGAGCGTAGCCGTGCCGGACTTGTCGTCCAGAAGCCGGTCGTCGGCGAGGGTATACTCGACAACCCCGTCGCGCGGGATGCCGTATTTGAGGAACTGCACCCGGACCGAGGCCCGCTCGCCGGTCTTGTAGAGCCAGTCGGCGTGGTCGGGGACGGTCACCCAGAGATAGTCCGAGCGGTAAGGGTAGTTCTCCGCCAGGGAAGACACGGTGCACAGCAGCACCGGGAGGAGAAGGAAGAGTCGTTTCATCTGTCCGTTATACGAAATCATCTGATTATAAATATCTTAGCGAAACATAC
Organism: Bacteroidales bacterium; assembly: GCA_017477245.1. Lineage (GTDB taxonomy): Bacteria > Bacteroidota > Bacteroidia > Bacteroidales > UBA932 > Cryptobacteroides. The sequence continues at coordinate 13,472 of JAFUWY010000008.1, forward strand.
CGTACGGAAATCGATACGGTATATTCAGATAATTCACTGACTACCAGCACAATCCGATAAACACCTGCCGGTTACCAGCGGTCCGGGTCGCCGCCCAGGACGTTCTCCACGGTGTACTGCGCCGCTTCTGCGGGCGTGAGGGCACGCAGGCCCGCCCACTTGGCGCGGCCGGACATGTCGGCGCGGCGCCCGCGGTTGCCGTATTCGTAGAGGTGCAGGTCCGGGCTCGTGGCGGCATAGGACATGCCCCAGACGGTCGGCCAGCCCAGCGGGTCCATCTCGTCGCAGAGGTCGCTGTCGAGGATGGCCACCTTCGGGTAGTTGTGCCAGGGCCGGCCGATCGCGATGCTGCGGCTGTCGTCGCCCGCCCGCGGGGAGCCGGAGGCGTAGGTGAAGCGGCAGCGGTGGAACACGAAGCCGTAGGGCTGGTCGCGGCGCGTGGAGGGAGCCGTGACCCAGCCGCCGCCCCAGGAGCGAATCTCGCAGTCCTCGAACCAGGCGATGCCGCCGCCGTAGATGTAATCGGTGCGGCCGACGACCAGGCAGTTCCTGAAATAAGAGCGCTTGCCGTCCTTCCACAGGTACATCGTGTCCTGGTATCCGGTGATGTCGCAATCCGTCACGTAAAGCCTGTCTCCCAGCTGCGCGATCGCCTGGGCCTGGGCCACGGGCCCGGCCGTATTGGCCAGGGTCAGGTGCTCGATGCGGCAGCCTTCTCCGACGACGGTCAGCGTGGCCGAGGTCCGGAGCAGGACCGGGTCGGCGCTGCGCCATTTCTCCGCCGATTCCGCCGGCAGGCGGACGCCGGCATAGATATCCGGTCCGTCGTACATGTGGTAGCTCACGACCGTCCCCCTGCGGCTCTCGCCGCGCAGGGTCAGGTTCCGCTTGCTCTCCGGCACGAGGAGTTTCTCCCGGTCATAGACGCCGTCCTTGATCAGGATGACCCAGCGGCGCTCCGAGAAGTCGGGCGCCGCGTTGATGGCCGCCTGGAGCGAGGTGTAGTCGCCGCTGCCGTCGGCCGCCACGACCGCATCCGCGCGGTCGGCGGCCGCCGCGTCGCGGCGCACCACGACCACCTGCCCGGGCACGGTCTCGATGTCGTACTCGTACGCCTGCGGAGCGGCATAACCGCGCAGCGGCGCCTGCTCGCTCACCAGCGGCCGGGCGATTTCCTGCGCGCGGAAGAGCGGATTGGGGTTCGCGCCTTCCGCCGGCTTCAGCCCTTCGCCCGAGAGGGCGTCGTAAGAGCGCAGCCGGAGGTTGCCGCCCACGGTCGAGCGCAGCTGCGCCTCGGCGATGCGGCCGTCCTTCCAGACGAGCCGCTCCAGCACGAAGCCGCCGCGGGCGCGCAGGCCCTCCACGCTGCCTTCCGGCAGGGCGTCGGGCAGGGCCGGGAGCAGGTGCACGGCGCCGTCATGGCTCTGCAGCAGCATCTCGGCGATGCCCGCCGTGCAGCCGAAGTTGCCGTCGATCTGGAACGGCGGATGGGCGTCGAACAGGTTGGGATACGTCCCGCCGGCCTGGCCGGACTGCGAGGCCGGGTTGACCAGCGTGAGCTGGTCCTTGATCAGTTTGAAGGCATGGTTGCCATCCAGCATCCGGGCCCACAGGCAGACCTTCCAGCCCATCGACCAGCCCGTGGAGGCGTCGTTCCGCTGGATCAGGGTGTTGCGCACGGCCTCGGTGAGCAGCGGCGTGCGGTACGGGGAGATCTGGTAGCCCGGATAGAACCCCCAGAGATGCGAGACATGGCGATGGTGGTCCGTGGGGCTGTCCCAGTCCTCGAACCACTCCTGGAGCTGGCCGTGGCGGCCCACCTGCATCGGCGGGAGCCGGCGGCGCATCGCGTCCAGCGTGTCCGCGAAAGCCGGGTCGCAGCCGAGGATGGCCGCGGCGCGGGCCGTGTTCGTGAATAGGTCCGTGACCAGCTGGTTGTCCATGGTGATGCCGCCGTAGACGTTGGACGTCATCGGCGCCGGCTTGTTCTCCGGCGAGCAGGACGGGGCCACGACCAGGTAGCCGGTGTTCGGATCCTCCACCAGGAAGTCCACGAAGAACTCGGCGGCGCCTTTCATCAGCGGATAGGCCTCCGCGAGATAGCCCTCGTCCCCGTTGTAGAGATAGCGGTCCCAGAGGTGCTGGCACAGCCAGGCGCCGCCCGTGGGCCAGATGCCGCAATAGGCGCGGTCCAGCGCCCCCGTGCAGCGCCACAGGTCGGAATTGTGGTGCAGGACCCAGCCGCGGCAGCCGTACATGCCGCGGGCCGTGGCGGCGCCGCTCACGGTCAGCTCGCGGATCATCCGGATCAGCGGCTCATGCAGTTCGGAGAGGTTGGTCAGCTCGGCCGGCCAGTAGTTCATCTCCGTGTTGATGTTGGTCGTGTAATTGCCGCACCAGGGCGCCTTCACCCGGGCATTCCAGATCCCCTGCAGGTTGGCGGCCTGGCCGCCGGGCTGCGAGCAGCTGATCAGCAGGTAGCGGCCAAACTGGAAGTACGTCGCCACCAGCGGGGCGTCCTCGGTCCAGTTGAAGGCCAGCAGCCGGTAATTGACCGGCCGGTCCTCGGAATAGGAGTGCCCCAGGTCCAGCTTCACGCGGTCGAACTGGAGCTTGTAGGCGGCCACATGGGCGGCCAGCGCCTTGTCGTACTTCTTCGAAGCGCCCCGCAGGTAGGCCGCGTTGCGCGCCAGCGGGTCGCCGGACACGTCCTTGTAGTTCACGAAATTGGTAGCCAAGGAGATATGGAGCAGCACCTCGGTGGCACCCTCCACGCGCAGCGACTCGCCGGCGGCGCGCACCCGGCCACCCCGGGCCGTGACCCGGGTATCGGTCACGTAGCGGATCGCGCCCGGGATGCCACCCTTGTCGTCGCCCTTGCCCTCCATCCGCAGGACATTCCCGCCCGGAGCGCTCACCCGCCAGTCCTTCATCGGCGAGTCGTAGAAGAGCTCGCAGGAGAGAGCCTTGGGTCGGGAGGCTGTCAGGCGCACGATGATCAGCTGGTCCGCGAAGGACGCAAACGCCTCCTCGACGTACTCCACGCCGTCCACTTTGTAGCTCGTGCGCACGACCGCCCGGTCGATGTCCAGCTCGCGGCGATAGTCCGTAACCTTCCCTTCGCGGCCGGCGAAGCGGATCTTGAGCGAGCCGGCCGTCTGGTAGTGCATCTCCTCCCCCACGGGCGAGAGCAGGGTCTCCCCGCCCAGGTCCTGGGCGGCCTGGTACTGGCCGGAGAAGATCAGTTCGCGGATCTTCGGCAGGGCGGCAGGCCCCTTGGGGTTCCAGTTCTCATACGGGCCGCCCGCGGAGATGGTCTCTTCGTTGAGCTGGAGTTCCTCCACGTCGGTGCCGCCGTAGACCATGGCGCCGATGCGGCCGTTGCCGACCGGCCAGGCCTCTTCCCAGGCCTGGGCAGGCTTGTCGAACCAGATGACATTCTTCGGGGTCTGGGCATGCAGACAGGCGATTGAAGCGCAGCCCGCTGCCAGCAGGGTCAGGATCTTTCTCATACTATTGTGTTTTGTAACCCTAAAGATACGAAAAAAGTGCAAACAAAACGGATTGCTGCCTGAGCATGTCGCGCTATCCTTTTTTTTGCTACTTTTGTGTTATTATCCATCAAAGCGCCATGAAACTCTGCCACATCCTGACCTCCGCGCTCTTGGCCGGCCTCTGTACGCTGACCTTGGCACAGAACCGCACCGGGGAGATGCATCCCGCCTTCAAAGTCATCACCGACACGTCCCGCGAGCCCATCGCCCCCGGCACCTGGGAGCCCACTGTCGAGAGCCTCTCCGCCTGGGAGTGTCCCGAATGGTTCCGCGACGTAAAATTCGGGATCTGGGCCCACTGGGGGCCCCAGTGTGAGCCCGAAGACGGTGACTGGTACGCCCGCAACATGTACATCGAGGGCGACCGCCAGTACCAATACAACATCGACGTCAAGGACCATCCTTCCCGCTTCGGTTTCAAGGACTGGATCCATGAGTGGAAGGCGGAGAACTGGGATCCGGACGCCCTGGTCAAACTCTACAAGGAGGCCGGTGCCCGCTACTTCTTCACCCTCGCCAACCACCACGACAACCTGGACCTCTTCGACAGCAGGTACCAGAGCTGGAACTCCGTGGCCGTCGGCCCGCAGAAGGACATCGTAGGCGGCTGGGCCGCAGCCTGCCGAAAATACGGCCTGCGCCTGGGCGTGAGCGTCCATGCTGCACACGCGTGGGTCTGGTATGAGGTGACCCGCGGCGCCGACACCAAGGGGCCGCTTGCCGGAGTTCCTTACGACGGCGTCCTCACCAAGGAGGACGGCAAGGGGACCTGGTGGGAGGGCCTTGACCCGCAGGAACTCTACGAGCAGCGTCATCCGCTGAGCAAGAACAACCGCGCCTGGGACTGGCAGGAGGACCAGGTCACCCCGCCCGACCAGGCCTTCTGCGACAAGATCTACAACCGCACGGTCCAGCTCATCAACGACTATGACCCGGACATAGTCTATTTCGACGACACGTACCTGCCGCTCTGGCCCGTCTCCGATACGGGACTCAAGATCCTTGCGCACGGCTACAACCGCAGCGCGGCGCGCAACGGCGGCCGGAGCCAGATCGTCTTCACCGGCAAGGTGCTGGTCCCCTGGCAGAAGCAGACCCTGCTCTGGGACGTGGAGCGCGGCGCCCCCGATGCCATCCAGGAACTGCCCTGGCAGACCTGTACCTGCATCGGCAGCTGGCATTACGACAAGCACGTCTACTACAGTGACCGCTACAAGTCCGCCGCGCAGGTGGTCCGGATGCTGGTGGACGTGGTCTCCAAGAACGGCAACCTCCTGCTCAGCGTTCCCCTGCGCGGCGACGGCACGCCGGATCCCACCGAACTGGGGATCGTGAAGCAGATCGGCCGGTGGATGCAGGTCAACGGCGAGAGCATCTATGAGACCCGCCCGTGGGTCATCTACGGCGAGGGACCGACGGCCGAGGCTTCCAATCCCATCAACGCCCAGGGCTTCAACGAAGGCCGCCAGCAGTATTCCGCTGCCGACATCCGTTTCAACAAGAAGGGAGACAAGACCCTCTATGTGACCTTGTTCGGCATCCCTGAAGGCGACGTGACCGTCAAGGCCCTCGGGACCAAGACCGCCCAGAATACGCGGAAAATCAAGAGCGTCAGCCTGCTGGGCAGTAACGAGGCCGTGGTCTGGACCCAGACCAAGGACGCGCTGACCATCACCAAACCCGCCGCCATCCCAAGCCCGGAGGCCGTAGTCTACAAGGTTACCTTCAGGTAGCGTTTTTTATTACTGTCTAATTATCAATTAGTTGCAGAAATGAACCATGCTTCGGAAAGCACGGTTCATTTCTGCAACTCGTTCTACTACAAATAATTACGAAAAACGGGGCGCTCGGCTACCGGCCGATAACGCTGTCGAAGGTGTAACGCGCTGCCTCGGCGGGGGTCAGCCGGTGCGCCCAGCCCACGCGGCCGGCGGTGCCGGCGCCGGGGCCGTAGCAGTCATATTCAGCGTAGTACGCCGTCTTCTCCTTGGAGGGATCGTTCCAGTTGTGCCAGCCTTCCGGACGGATGTGGGAGCCCAGCTCGCAGTGCAGGAACACGGTCTGTGCGTAGGGCCTCCAGGGGCGGCCCAGGTAGACCTTCTCCACGCCCGGATCGGCCGTGAGGCGGCAGTCCTTGAAGACATAGCCGAAGGGCTGGCCTTCGACCGTGGAGGCCGCCGTGACGTAGGATTCGGCCTTGGAACGGATCTCGCAGCGCTCGAACCAGACCCGGCTGCTGCCGAAGATGAAGTCGGTCGTGCCTTCGATGTAGCAGTCGAAGAAGGCGTTGCGGATGTGGCCGCCGTCCTCGGTGTATTTGCCGAAGGTATAGAGTGTGTCCTGGTTGCCGAGGAAGCGGCAGCGGCGCGCGGTGAAACGGTCGCCGTTGGTGAAGAGGGCGACCGCCTGGCCCACGCGGCCGGCGTCGTTCTCGACCGTCAGGTCCTCCAGGGTGACGTCCTCCGCATGCACGAAGAGCGTGGCGCTGCCGGAAGTGCCGATGGTGCTGGCGGCATAGCCGGGCCAGGGCTGCGGGGCGGCGTTGCCGTAGACGATGACGGTATTCATGGCGTCCAGGCCCTTCAGGAGCAGGTGGCGCTTGTTCCAGGGGATGATCACCCGCTCACGGTAGATGCCGGGCTTGATGAGGATCCGGTACTGCCCGTCATGCAGGGCGTCCGGGGCCGCATCGATGGCTTCCTGCACCGTCAGGTAGTCGCCGCGGCCCTGCTGGTCCACGACGGCGTCCCAGCGCACCAGGTGCTTTGCGATCTCCGGCAGCTTGACGCGGATGGAGTCGCAGACGATGTCGCAGTTGCGGCGGGCGCCCAGCGGCGTGGAGTGCGTGTTGTCCTGGATGCCCTGCGGCTTGGCGGGACAGACGCCCGGCTCGATCCACATGAAATAGGGACGCGAAGCCAGGTCGCCCGCTTCCTTGAGCCACTTGATGGTGGCCTGCTCCATGTCGATCAGGGGCGTGCCGGTCTGCTTCGCCACGGCGCGCATCGAGGCCGGGTATTCCCCGTGCGTGGTCTCGTCGAGGACGTTATTGTAGAAATGGCGGCGCGCCACCGGGGTCAGCAGGACCGGCGTGGCGCCCAGCTCGCGCGCGGTGTTGATGAAGAGGCGCAGGTAGTCCTGCCACTCGGTCCAGGCGGGGGCATACCCCTTGCCGTTGGGTTTCTGGTCATTGTGGCCGAATTCGATGAAGAGGTAGTCGCCTGGGCGAATGTTGGCCTTGACGCGGTCCCAGATGCCTTCGGCGATGGCCGTCTTGCAGCTGCGGCCGTTCTTGGCGTAGTTGATCACGCGCACACGCTCATCGAGGAAGTTCTCGAAGACCATGCCCCAGCCACGCTCGGGGTTGAGCCCGCTGATGTCCTTGTCGGCCATGGTGCTGTCGCCCATGAGGTGGATGGTGAAATCGAAACTCTGCGCCGGAGCCTTCAGGTCCAGGGTCGGGCCGGCCTGCGCGCGGACCAGCGCGGGGACCCGCGAAGCCGGCAGGGCCGTGTAGGCATAGGGCACGGAGACGGTACCGTGGTCAGTGGGGCGGAACCTCTCCCGGAAGACATTGCCCTTGAACTGCCAGGCCAGGGCATCCGGTTCGGCGCGGAAGACGTTCTTCGCTCCCCGGTCGAAATAGTTCCCCTCCAGCAGCGTCCGCGATCCGAAACAGGCATTCACGGCCGGGTATTCGTTGTCGACGCAATCGTAGTAGTTGTTGAGCAGATGTGCGTCCGCGCAGGTGATGACAGGCATGCGTGCAGTCACATCCTTTCCCCAGTGGCAGTAGGCGAAGGTGATGTGGAGGATCTTCTCCAAGCCGGAGGGATTCATGGTGCCGGCGATCAGGTTGGAGGCCTGGTGGCCGTAGGAGCGGTCGGTATACGCGAACACGCACCAGCTCACGGTCACGAAGTCCACCCCGGGACGGATGTCGAAGTTGCCGTCCATCCCGTCCTGGAAGCGGCAATGGTCCACCCAGACGCGCCGGCAGCCGGTGTTCAGGGTCAGCAGGTCGTCCCCGCCCACGTCGATGGCGCCGGGACCGGCGAGCGTGAGGTTGCGCACGATGATATTCTCGCAGCCCGCGAATGCAAACAGGCCGGAGCGGCGGTACTGCTCGGAAGCATCGCCATACCTGTCGATAATCGCCTGGCGCACATGCTGTTCGCGCTCTTCAGCGACCCGGGCGCCGTTGCTCAGCAACCCGCCGCCCCCCTGGTCGGACATGGCTTTCACCCCGACGGAATCCAACACGTGGTGGATTTCGGGCGTGACCTCGAACTGCGTGCGGATCCGGGCGCCGTTGACGCCCAGGAAAGACTTGCCGCGCAGGCCGCGGAACTGCATGGTGCTGGAGATGAGGAAGTCGCCGCGGGCGCCGTCGAACACGATCACGTCGTAGTCCTTGACGGCCTTGATGACATCCTCGCGCATGTCGAAGCCGTTGCTCTGCAGCACGATGGTGCGGGCGGGATCGCCGCCGGTCAGGTCATAGCCGCTCCCCTGGGTCGGCGAACCGGCCGTCACCCAGCCGAAGGGCCCGCCCGGCATCGGGCCGACAGGTGCAGCCGCAGCGACGGAAAGCGGAGCGGAAATTGGTTTTTCGGCAAACCTGTCCGAAAAATAATTTCCGTCCGCCCGTCTGGAAGACTCCGTCGCCGTCAGGGAGAGCGGAGCGGAAATCAGGGAGAGTGCTAAAAGGAATCGGATCATTATTCTGCGTCTTTGTCGATGAAGCGGATCAGGGTCGACATCTTGTTGATGTAGTCGCGCGTGGAGATGCACATCGTGCCGTCCGTGCAGCGGTAGGGAGAGGTGTCGTACTCGTCGCCCACGTTGGTGGAGCCGTACTTCGTCTCGTCGCTCGGCGTGGTGGGCGCACCCGGCTTGTAGGGGTTGGAGGTGCTGCCCAGCGGGCTGAGCCAGTAGCCTTCCGGGGTGAGGGCCGCGATGATGTCCTGCACGCTCTCGCGTCCGGCGCGCACGGCGGCGTAGTACTTCGGCAGCGGGACCAGCTCCTTCTCGAGCAGCGGGGAGCCCTTGACGACCTCCGCCACGGGCTTCGCCTTCAGCTCCTCGTACTGGCGGCGCAGGGCCTTCACGTTGACGCGGCTGGCGGAGCTGTAGTGGCCGATGGTACCGGAGATGTCCTGGTTGGTGAAATAGTGGCCGTTGTACCAGTTGGAGCCCACGCGGTGGACGTACTGCGGGATGCCGGTGTCCGGGTCGATGAACCGGGGCACGAGGATCGCGTCAGGATCGCCGCTGGGGCGTCCCCATTTCTGCTCCTCGGAAGCCGGGAGCTTCTGGGACTCCAGGAAATCGAGCGCCGCGGGGATGCCGGTCAGGAAACGGGTGTCGCCGGTCAGGCGGTAGTACTGCATCATCTGGCGGATCATCGTGACCGTGGTGCCGGAATTGACGGCGCGCGGCTCATAGGAGCGCGCATGGGCCGGCTTGAGGTCGGCGACCGTGTACTGGTCGGCCCAGCCGGCGTAGGGCGCGCCCTGCTGGAGCACGACGCAGAGGTACATCGCGCGGTAGATGGGCTCCTTGAGGCCCGGCATGCCGAGGGTCTGGTAGCACTGCACCAGGAAGTCGATACACTCGGGGATCACGTCGTCGTTGAGCGTGATGAAGGAGCTGTAGTCGGCGCGGCCCTGGAACGGGTGGTCATACATCAGCGGCCAGCGCTGGGGCCAGCCGCCGCAGGGGTACTGGCTGTTCAGCACGAAGGCGATGGCCTTGTCGAGGGCTGCGCGCAGGGACGGGTCATACTTCTCGGCGTACAGGCGGAGCAGGAACTTGGCGCACTGCGTGGTGCAGGCGTCGTCGAAGGTGGCGTTGCCGTAGTAGTGCTGGAACTCCTCCAGGCGCCAGCCGCTCTGGCCCACGGTGGCGTACCAGTCCTTGAGGGAGGCCTCGCCGGCGAAATCGAAGGTATAGTTCCAGCCGCCGTTGTCCTGCTGGCCCCAGATCAGGGCCTGCGCGACTTTCTTGGCCGCATCGTAGTAATATTCATCGCCGGTGGCATGGTAGGCGTCGAGCAGGAGCTGGCCCATCTGCGGGGTGCCGGGATCCTGGGTCCATACCATCGTACGCTTGGCCTCCATCTCGCCCCATTGGCGGGAGAAGTCGGGAAGATAGTTCCACACGAAACCCCCGCGGTAGCTGACGACGTCCATCATGTACTGCGTGGCGGTCTTCATGGTCTCAAGCGCCTGGCTCTCCAGAGACTTGGGTTTGGCCGCCGGCAGGCTGAGGGGCAGAAGCAGGAGCGAACAGGCAAGCAGGCGGTTAAAATGGGTTTTCATCGGGAAATTGATTTGGTTATTTTTCAAAGATACGAAAATTGTCCCTATCTTTGACGAAATTACCAACCAAAATGAAGAAAATCACCACCCTTGTCTCCCTTGCGGCCGCACTTGTGATGCTGGCCGCCTGCGGCAACCAGCCCCAGGAGACCCCCGAACCCCAGTCAACCCAAAACGCACAAGCCATGACACAGCAAAGCGGCAATTTCATCTTCGAATCCGAGACCCCTTGGGACGACGCCGGTGGCGGCGTCGTGCGCCAGATCCTCGGCTACAACGACAACATCATGATGGTCAAGGTCAAATTCAAGAAAGGCCAGGAAGGCGCGATGCACAGCCATCCGCACTCCCAGGTGACCTACGTAGCCTCCGGCAAGTTTGAGTTCACCGTCGGCGGCGTGACCAAGATCGTGGAGGCCGGCGACGCCCTCTACAAGCAGCCGAACATCGAGCACGGCTGCGTCTGCCTCGAGGACGGCATCCTGATCGACTGCTTCAACCCGATGCGCGAGACCTTCCTCAAGAAATAAAAAAAGAAAGCGCCCGGCACAGTCCGGGCGCTTTCTTTATACTTCGGGATACCGCACCGTGAAACACGCGCCGCCGAGGGTGAAGGAGCGGCTGTAGGCGATCGAGGCACCGCAGCGCTCGAGGATGCTGCGGCTGATGGCGAGACCCAGGCCGGAGCCGCCGTTCTTGGTGGTGAAGTTCGGTGTGAAGAGCTTCTCGACGTTCTCGTCGGAGACGCCGGGACCGTTGTCCTCCACGACGATGTCCCAGAAGCCGTCCTCGACCGACTTGCGCAGCGACACGACGATGCGGCCGCCCGGCGCCTCGCCGATGGCCTGCACGGCATTGCCGAGCAGGTTGACGAACACGCGGGTGAGCTGCGGCTTGGGGCCGCGCACGACGACGTCCGACAGGCCCAGGTAATCGAAGGTGATGTTCTCCTTATTGTCGAACATCGAGATCTCCTCCTGCAGGAGCTTGTCCAGGACGATCTCCGTGGGCTCCTCGGTGTAGAGCTTGGCGAAGGTGGAGAATTCGTTGGCCGTATCGGTGAGAATGTCGATGTGGTCCAGGATCACCTGGCTGGCCTCCTCGAAACGCTCCTGCCACGCCGGATCGCCCTTCTGCTTGAGCCGGATCACGCGCTGGAGCTGGAGCTTCATCGGCGTGAGCGGATTCTTGATCTCGTGGGCCACCTGCCGCGCCATGCCGCTCCAGGCCTTGTCGCGCTCGGCCTGCGCGAGCTTGCGCGAGCTCTCGGAGAGCTCCGTCACCATGCGGTTGTAGGCCTGCACGATCGAGGAGATCTCGTCGTCGCGGTCATAGTCGATGTACTCGAGCGACTGCAGGTCGGCGCTGGCCATCTTGCGGCTCATCTCGCTGAGCGGCTGGAACATCCGGTCCACGATGCGCGAGACCATGAAGAGCGCCATCAGCAGGAAGAGCAGGAACAGCGACAGGATCGTCATCGAGTGCATCACGGCATCCTCCTCGAAGTCGTAGGTCTCCTCGTTGTACGGCGAGCAGAGGATCGCGATCATCGTGCCGTCCCCGGCGAACAGCGGCGCATACATGCTGTAGAATTTCTGCCGCCCCAGCCGCTCCTGCTGGATGTAGTGGCGGCGGCTGCGGTAGACGATGTTTTCGTAGGCCGTGCCGTTGATCCGTCCGGGGACCATCAGCTGGTCGAAGATCATCGGCGTCGTGGTCATCACCAGGCGGCCGGAAGGATTGTAGAGGGTGATGTCCGAGGCGGTCTCGGTGCCGACCCGCTCCACCAGGGCGTGCACCGACTGCCAGTCCACGCCGGACCGGGACTCCACCTCCTGCAGGCCCGCGTCCATCATCGTCACGATCGAGCTGATCTTGTCCGACATCACGCCCTGGCGGTTGCTGTCGTTGCGCGTGTAGACGAAGAGCACGCTCACCAGCGCCATGGCCAGCAGGGTGAGCAGCAGCGAGGACAGCAGCACCCAGGAGATCCGGTTCTTGAAGTAGGTCTGCTGGAACACCGGCACCTTGGGGCGCCGCAGCACCACCAGCATCGTCAGCAGGAAGGTCACCAGGGCCACCAGGATGCCCACGACCACGAAGGAAAGGACGCTGGTGCGGGCGCGCGTGATGATGACGCCCTCCCCGTCCCCGACGGTGTTCAGGAAGTGCGTGTAGCCGTCCTGGGTGAAATGGTTGCTCGGCACGCTGTAGAGCTGGACGTAGAGCCAGTCGTCCATCCGGGTCGGATACGGATAGTTGCCGCGGTAGGCCTTGAGGTCCCGGCCGGCATAGCGCGCGTAGGAGTAACCCGAAGGCAGGGAGACCTGCCCCGGCGGGGTGATGCCGAAGATGCCGGCATAGCCGCGGGCGCTCCGCATCTCGCGGGACTCCAGCCGCACCAGCAGCCGCGCCACCTCGCCCGACTCCGCCAGGTAGAGGAAGACACCCACGTAGTACGGGCGGCCGTTGTCACGCTTGGCGTACAGGAAGCGGGAATTCTCCGCGATGGGCACGCCGCCCTCCAGCAGGGCGTTGAACTCGGCCGCTGCCTGGCGCGTGTTGTTGTATTGGTTGTACACCAGGGTGGTGATCATGTACTCCCGGTCGCTGCCCGCGAAATAATAGTCCGCCAGCCGGCTCTGGATGGACTGGTCCATCCCCTGGAACTGGGAAAGCGTCGACAGGATCATGTCGTCCGCGATCTGCGACTCCATGCGCCGCAGGCGGAGCTCCAGCGAGATGTCGCGGTCGAAGGCGAGGCGGTTGGCCAGCAGGCCCATCCGGTCCTCCTCCTTGCGGAAGCCCTGGATGCCGGAAGCGACCACCAGGAAGGCCCCCACCAGGACCGCGAAGATGACCCGACCCGTCAAGGAGAAGGAGTCGAATTCCCGCCCGGTATGCTGCCGGATCACCGGGGCGAGCAGCTGCAGCAGGAGCGGGATGCTCAGCAGCAGCGTAATGAAGGACAGGTATACGACGATGCTGAAAACCGAGAGCTGGCCCAGCTTGTACAGCTCCATCGAGATCCCGGAGTTGAAGATGATGCTGCGCAGGGCCACCTGGAAATACACCAGGATCCCCGCCACGGCCAGCACCACGCCGATGCAGACGGCCAGCCGGGGCCCGCGCGCCTGCATCCGCACCCAAAGGTCCTCGCGCACCATGTAGAGGCAGACGGACAGCAGCAGGATCGTCAGGCTGATGATGATCACGGCGCCCAGCGAATAGAGCAGCTCGCCGCCCGCGTAGAGCCGCGGCGAGAAGACCAGCGCCCGGTCCTGGGCGAATTTGCCCCAGAAGAAGAACCCGGCCATCAGCACGAGGATCGACAGGGCCACCGTGCCGAGGCGCCGGACCGACCGCTCCGCGGACTGGTAGACGAGGATGGCCGCCAGGAACAGGGCCATCGCGAGCCAGACCAGCGGCGAGGCATCCCGTCCGGCCGGGGACATGTTCTCGAGCAGGATCTTGAACTGCGGCTGCCCGTCCACGGCCACGGCCGTACCGCCGGTGGCGTCCAGCGGCCGGATGGTGTATCGGGACGGCAGGCGCAGGTGTTCGTTGACGCGCCGCCCGACTCCGGCCGGGGCGCGCCCGCGCTGCTCGTCCATCACCACCATGGCGGCGATCACCTTGACGGATTCGTCGCCCACCCATTTGGCCAGGTACCAGCGCGATCCCAGGTTATGGTAGCCCAGGGAATCCGTGACCTGCAGCAGGGGCGACACCGCACCCAGGCGCGAGTCCGCCAGGAAGGGGACGTAGACGCGCTGGTTGATGTTGTCGTTGGCGATCGGGAATTCGTTGCACCACGACTGGAGCGTGTCGCTGCAGTAGCGGTAGATGACGAAGTCGCTCGGCAGGCCGTCCAGCTCCAGCCACTGGCTGACAGGCTGCGAGAGGGCCTTGTCCGCATAAGTGTCCAGCAGCGCCAGCCGCCGCTGGAGCATCCGCTCCACGCGGCGTGCGGCCCGGGACGTGTCGCCCGCCGACTGCGTGACCTGCAGCGAAGAGATGAACACGACCACACCCACCGCCAGCAGCGCCGCGGCGAGCCACTCCTTGATATGTCCGAGCGGTTTCATTCGTGATGGTAGGGCTCCCCGCGAAGGATCGTGAAAGCCCGGTAGAGCTGCTCTGCAAAAATCGTTCTCACCAGCTGGTGGGAATAAGTCATCTTCGAGAGGGAGACCTTGCCGGCGGCGCGTGCATACACGGCATCGGAGAAGCCGTAGGCCCCGCCGATGACGAACACCAGGTCGCGCCCGGAGCCCGCCATGCGTCGGCCCAGCCAGTCCGCGAACTCCAGCGAGCGGTATTCGCGGCCGTGCTCGTCCAGCAGGACCACCTCGTCAGCGGGACGCAGCTGCTTGAGGATCAGCTCGCCCTCCCGCTCCTTGATCTGCTCGCGGGTCAGCGCCGCCACGCCCTTGAGCTCCGGGATCTCCCGGAGCTCGAAAGGGACGTAGTGGCCGATCCGGGAGACGTACATGTCCAGTCCCTCCCGGACCCACGGGATGTCCGTGCGGCCGACCGTGAGCAGTGTCAGGCGCATAAGTTATTTCTCCGGCACATAGTTGCGGGCCCACTCCATCACTTCGATGGCGTTGAGCAGCCATTGGGTCGTACTCGGGGTGTGCAGCTGCCAGCCGGCGCTCTGGCCAAGGAAGTGCGGCTCGCCGTACGGCTTGACGATGTCCGGCGTCGCCACCTTCTCGTCCAGCGGGTGCGGACGGACGGGCGTGCCGTCGCTCTCCGTGGCCGTGAAACCGTTGTCCAGCAGGTTCTTCCAGGCCTTGGCCCCCATCTCGGCGTTCCCTTCCACATCGGCGATCCAGGCCGCCATGCGCGGGCCGGTCATGCTGCCGCCTCCCACGCCGGAGATGGCGCGGAAAGAGTTGTCGACGTATTTCCAGAACTCCGGAGCGTCCACCGTGGCACGGATGTCGGACAGCATCTCCGGCACGCCGAAGATGGTGCTGAAGGTGTCGGAGCGGACGTTGCCGAGGCGCCAGCCCACGATGCTGCGCAGCTTCTTGTCGCTGAGCGTGGAGGCGGGCACGAACTCGGACGCGGGGGCGTTCACCTCGGCCTGCGAGGCGGGACGGCCGCCCGGACCGGGCGCGGCCGGCTTCTCATTGAGCCAGACCATGAAGCGGCCGGTCTCCGGGTCGAAGTAGTCGAAGGCCAGCGCGCCGCTGATGCGGCTCAGGGCCGTCAGGTCCTTGATGGAGTTGAGCAGGCGGTCGCGGTAGTACGTGTTGCCGGTGCGCTCCCACTCGATCATCCAGTTGCCGGCATAGTAGCCCCAGTCGTTGAGCGAGGACTTGATGTAGGTGCCGCCCACGGCACCCCAGGTGCTGATGCGGCGGGCATGGTCATAGGCCTTCTCCGCCCCGAGCTGTTCGGTCATGCGGTCGCCCGTCAGCGGGTCGCCGCCGGTCAGGTAGTAGAGGTAGCGCTTCATGCCGGCGTAGCTGATGCGCGGCTGCTTGGCGCCGTCACCCCAGTGCACGACATTGTGGCGCGAGCCCAGCGGGGCGAACTGCCCCAGGTGGTGCACGTCCACCTCGCTGGCGTGCTTCTCAAGCGCCTCGGCCATGGTCCAGAGGTCCTCGCGGCCCGTGCGCAGGAAACAGGTCCAAAGCAGCACGTTGGGCGCGAGCTCGACATTGTTCCAGGCCCAGCCGCCGATGTCGTAGCGCCAGTCGTGACGGGTGAAATCGTAGTTGTGCATCACGTCGCCGTAGTTCCAGAAGCCATACCAGGAGCGCTCGTCGATCTGGCGGCGGTAGAACTCCAGATTCTCGTTGAGCTGGCGCTCGATGTCTGCGTAGACGGGGTTCTCCGGACGCGGCAGGGCCCAGTAGTCGCCGAAGGCGTGGACGGAGTAGAGGTACTCCGGCGTACAGCTGTACTGCAGCGGCTTCTGCACGGCTTTCGCGACGGCAAGCAGCTCTTCGTTCGCCGGGATGTTGTCGAACAGGCGGATCTCCAGGGTGGAACGGTGGCCCACGCCGAGCGGGGACTCCCAGCCCTCCTTGTAGTCTTCGTAGTTGATCTTGAGGTCATGCGGGACGGTGTCGTAGTGGCGCATGTCCATCGCCGGGCCGTCCGGAGACCACAGCCAGGCCGTCAGGTAGCCGGCCGGCTCGCCGGCGCGATCCACGTGGAGCGCGGCCGGGTAGCTCTGCCAGAAGTCCTTGACCCCCACGAAGATACTGCCGGAGCAGTCGCCGAGCAGGGCGCCGCCCAGCGAGCGGCCGCCCTCCACGTAGTGGACCCAGGAGCTCTCGGGGGTGGTGCGCTTGTCGATCGAGAAACCGTTGGAGCTGTTCTGCACCAGGCGGGCGTCGCCCCAGACGGGGCAGGTCTGCAGGGCTGCGCGCTCGGAGGCGGACAGGTCGGCCTCGTTGGGGAGCCGGGCGCCGCGAAGGTAGTCCTGGTACTTCTCCACGAACAGGCGTCCGGCGCTGGGGCGGTAGCCCGGAGCCAGCCGGACCGGCTCGCACCAGAAGCCCGCGCCGTCCTGACCATCGCCCGCGAGGCGGATGTGGCGGTTGTGGACCTCTTCGCGGAACGGAACACGGAAGCGCACGCCCAGGCCCTGGATGAAGTCCTCGCGTCCGTCGCTGTCGAAGACGAAGGAGTGCGTCAGCTGGACCGTGGGCTGACCGGCGTAGAAAATGCAATAGACGGCGAACGGCAGCCACTCGCGGCCGCTCGCGGCGCGGTGCTTGCCCTCCACCTTGACGACGGCGCGCATCGGGTTGTCCTGCATCAGGGAGATCTTCCCGATATGGCTCAGACACTCCTCCTGCGTCACGGTGCGCTTCGCGTCCGTGCCGCTGCGGCGCTCCCAGACGGCCACCAGTTCGGCGTCGGAGGCGATCACCTTGCCGTCCAGGGCGAGGTCGCGCAGGAAGCTCGACCCGTCCGCGGGCAGCAGGCAGGTCATCACGCCGGTATTGATCCGGATGCCTTCCGGCGTCTGTTCGGCCAGCGTGCGCACCAGCGGCTCCACCACGGCGGTCCGGCGTCCGCGCGCCTTCGGGGCGGGACGCACGTCGACGTTCAGGGCGCCCCGGTCCGCCACCGCGGCGAATCCGACCCATTTCAGCGAGCCGTCCGGCCACCAGGCCAGCGGCCAGCTTTCGGACGGGACCGTGCGGCCCGCGGCATCCGTCACCACGAACGTCGCTCCGGGCTGGACGGTGCCCTTGGCGAAGGGGATTCCCCAGGAAGTGCCCTGCCGCACGGTCGATTCACGACCGTCCAGCGGACGTACGCCGACCTGCTCTGCGCGCAGGAGCCCCAGCGTGCAGGCAGTCAGCAGGATCGTTGCCAGTAATCTCTTCATATGCATCAGTGCTGATAATTGGTTTCTCTACAAACCTTAGATTTGCAGAGTGGTATTCTACTCCAAGGCTTGTAACAACAAAAGTAGTAAATTTATGCCGGATAATAAAGTTGAATTAAGGACAATGGAGCCGGGCGGTTCTCAATCTTTACAAAAGGGTAAGACCCGA
>JAFUWY010000009.1 GCA_017477245.1 Bacteroidales bacterium
CGGCGCCGCCAGGCCGGCTCCGCCGGCGCAGGCGCAGCCGCCCAAGGCCCCCCCGAAGCCCGGCCAGGCGGCTGCCGAGAAGCCTGCCGTCCCCGACAGCACGTTGCGCGCCGGGCTTGACAGCACGTTGCAATCCGGCCTTGACAGCACTTTGCGCGCCGGGCTTGACAGTACGTCATTCGCCGGCTTGACCGATCCGTCATTCGCCGGCTTGACCGGCGAATCCCCCCGCGACACCCTGGCCCTCGCCGACTCCCTCGCCGTCCCGGCCCCCGACACCACCAAGGTCGGCTTCCTGCTGGCCCTGGGCGACGTCCGCGTGTTCCGCAAGGACATGCAGGTGCGCTGCGACTCCCTGCGCTACACCGACCTCGACTCCATCGCCCGGCTCTACAAGAACCCGGTCGTCTGGAACGAAGGCAACCGCCAGTACAACGCCGACAGCCTCTTCGTGCTGATCCGTGACGGACGGATGGAGCGGGCGAACCTCATCTCCAACGCCTTCATCCACACGGAGGAGGCCGAGGGCCTCTACGACCAGATCCGCAGCACGGACGTCATCGCCTATTTCAACGACACCACGGCCCTCTACCGTTTCGACGCCCTGGGCGGGGTGAACGCCCTGTTCTACCTGGAGGAGAACGCCACGGTCAACAAGGTGGAATCCAAGATGATGATGGCGACCCTGGAGAACGGGGAGGTGCAGCAGGTCTACAATTTCGACAATCCCAGGAACGACGTGTACCCCTCGGCGCAGCTGCCGCAGGCTGACCGGATCCTCAAGGGTTTCAACTGGCAGCCCGAACGCCGGCCCAAGGACAAGTACGACGTCACCTCGATGGTTGTGAAGCCCTCGGAACGCGCCGAATACGAGGCGCGTCCGCGGACGGCCTTCCGCCAGACGGACATCTATTTCCCCGGCCACATGAAGGAAGTCTACGCCGCGCTGGACTCCGCCCGGCAGCGGCGCGCGCAGCGTGACGCCCCCGCCGCCGACGCGGTCCGCGACAGCACGTCGCTCGCCGGTCGTGACAGCACGTCCCTCGCCGGTCGTGACAGCACGTCCCTCGCCGTGCGCGATTCTACGTCATTCGCCGGCCTGACCGGCGAATCTCCCGCCCTCCGCGACAGCCTGTCCCTCGCCGGGCGTGACAGTACGTCCTTTGCAGGGCGAGACAGCACGTCCCTCGCCGGCGGATCTCCCGCCGTCGCCGACACGACCTACATGTCCGAGCGCGAGCTGAAGCGCGCCCTGCGCATCGCCCGCCGCGACGCCCGCTGGGCGGAACTCGACGCGCGCGATGCCGAGAAGGCCGCGAAGAAGGAGGCCCACAAGGCGGAGCGGAAAGCCAAACGGGAGGCCAAGCGTGCCGCCCGCGCGGCCAAGCAGGCCGCCATCGACGCCGCCAAACTGCAGAAATACATAGAACGCTACCAAAAACAGAAAGAGCGCCATGAAAGAAAACAAGAACCTCTCCCTGCCGGAGAACGCCCACCGGGAACTGAAGCCGGGGGAGAAGTACCGGCCGCTGTTGAGTCCGAATGAGAAGCCGCTCGAGGTCACGCCCTATAGCGTGACGCTGGGCCTGCTGATGACCGTCCTGTTCTCCGCCGCCGCAGCCTACCTGGGGCTGAAGGTCGGACAGGTGTTCGAGGCGGCCATCCCCATCGCCATCATCGCCGTGGGCCTCACGGGCGCCCTGGGCAAGCAGGGCGGCCTGGGCCAGAACGTCATCGTCCAGAGCATCGGAGCCTGCTCCGGCGTGGTGGTGGCAGGCGCCATCTTCACCCTGCCCGCCATCTACATCCTGGGCCTGGACGTCAATTTTTGGCAGATGTTCCTGAGCTCGATGCTGGGTGGGTTCCTGGGGATCCTGTTCCTGATCCCGTTCCGCAAGTATTTCGTGAGCGAGATGCACGGCAAGTATCCGTTCCCCGAGGCGACGGCCACCACGCAGGTGCTCGTCAGCGGCGAGGGCGGCGGCAAGAGCGCGAAGACGCTCCTCGCCGCCGGATTGGTGGGCGGACTCTATGATTTCGCCGTGGCCACCTTCGGCGCCTGGGCGGAGACGCTCAGCACCACGGTGATGCACTGGGGCCAGGTGGTGGCGGACAAGGCCAAGCTGGTCCTCAAGCTCAACACCGGCGCCGCCGTGCTCGGCCTGGGCTACATCGTCGGCCTGAAATACGCCTTCATCATCTGCTGCGGCTCCTTCCTCGTCTGGCTGGTGATCATCCCCCTGATGAACCTCATCTGGGGCGGCAGCGTCATCGACCTGATGGGCACGGGCATCACCCAGACCATCTCTGAGATGGCTCCCGAGCAGATCTTCAAGGAATATGCGCGCCATATCGGCATCGGCGGCATCGCGACCGCCGGCATCATCGGCATCATCAAGAGCGCCGGCGTGATCAAGAGCGCCGTCGGCCTGGCGGCGGGCGAATTCCGCCGCAAGCCGGGCGCCTCGGCCGAAGCGCCGGAGCGCACGCAGGAGGACCTGCCGATGAAGACCGTGGTCTGGGGCATCGCCCTCGCGCTGCTCGCCGTGTTCGCCTTCTTCGCCTTCGGCGGCGTGGTCCACAATGTGTGGCAGGCGCTGATCGGGTTGGTGATCGTGGCGGTGATCTCCTTCCTCTTCACGACGGTGGCGGCCAACGCCATCGCCATCGTGGGCACGAACCCCGTGAGCGGCATGACCATCATGACGCTGATCATCACGGCGCTGGTGCTCGTGGCCGTGGGCCTCAAGGGCAATGCCGGCATGGTCGCCGCCATGGTGATCGGCGGCGTGGTCTGCACGGCGCTCAGCACGGCCGGCGGCCTGATCACCGATTTCAAGATCGGCTACTGGATCGGCACGACCCCGCGCAAGCAGGAGGCCTGGAAGTTCGTCGGCATCGCCGTGGCCGCCGCGACCGTGGGCGGCGTGATGCTGATTCTCAACAAGACCTACGGGTTCACGGGCGAGGGTGCCCTGGTGGCCCCCCAGGCCAATGCGATGGCGGCCGTGATCCAGCCGATGATGAACGGCGGCAGCGCCCCGTGGCTGCTCTACGGCATCGGCGCGCTGATCGCCATCCTGCTGACGGTCTTCAAGGTGCCCGCCCTGGCGTTCTGCCTGGGCATGTTCATCCCGATCGACCTGAACCTCCCGCTGCTGCTCGGCGGCGCCATCTCCTGGTTCGTCAGCACCCGCAGCTCCGACAAGGCGGTCAACGCCGCCCGTCAGGAGAAGGGCACGCTCATCGCCAGCGGCTTCATCGCCGGCGGCGCGCTGATGGGCGTGGTCTCCGCGATCCTGAAGTTCGCCCAGGTCGACTGGTTCCTCTCCGGCTGGAACACCGTGGCCGCCGGCCATGTCGCCTCCGGCGCCGAGGCCGTCGCCATCCTGCCGCTGATCGGCATCTGCGCCTACATGATTGTATCATCCCTGAAGAAAAACTGATAGTGATATGGAAAAGATACTCGACAGATTCCTGCGCTATGTGTCCGTGGACACCCAGTCCAACGAAGAAAGCGAGAGCCAGCCTTCGGCGGAGAAAGAACTGAACCTGTTGCGGATGCTCCGCGACGAGCTGCAGGCCCTCGGGGTCGAGGCGACCCTCGACGAGTGGGGCTACGTGATGGCCACCATCCCGTCCAACATCGACAAGAAGGTCCCCGCGATCGGGTTCATCGCCCACGTGGATACGTCGCCCGACGCTTCCGGCGCGGACGTCAAGCCGCAGATCATCCCGGACTACGACGGCTCCGACATTCCCCTGAAGGGTGTGCCGGGCCTCGTGCTGAAGACCTCCGAGTTCCCGGAGATCCTGGCCCACAAGGGCGAGACGGTGATTACCACCGACGGTACCACCTTGCTCGGCGCCGACGACAAGGCCGGCGTGGCCGAGATCATGGACACGGTCCAGTATATCATGGCGCATCCGGAGTTCAAGCACGGACCCGTCAAGGTCGGCTTCACGCCCGACGAGGAGATCGGCCGGGGTGTGGTGAAGTTCGACGTGCTGAAGTTCGGCGCCGACTACGCCTACACGATGGACGGCGGCGAGGTCGGCGAACTGGAGTTCGAGAACTTCAACGCCGCCTCTGCGACGGTCCGCATCCAGGGCAGCAACGTCCACCCGGGCTACGCCAAGGGCAAGATGCGCAACGCCCTGCACATCGCGCAGGAGTTCGACGCGCTGCTCCCCGTGGACCAGCGTCCGGAGTACACCCAGGACTACGAGGGCTTCTTCCACCTGATCAGCCTCAAGGGCACGGTCGAGGAGGCACAGTTCTCCTATATCATCCGCGACCATGACCGGGCGAAGTTCGAGCAGAAGAAGCAGGTCATCGCCCAGTGCGCCGATTTCATCAACGCGCGCTACGGCGCCGGCACGGCCGCGGTCACGGTGCGTGACCAATACTATAATATGCGCGAGCAGGTGGAGCCGCACTACCATGTGGTGGAGAAGGCGGTCCGGGCCATGGAGATGGCCGGCATCAAGCCGCGCATCCAGCCGATCCGCGGCGGCACCGACGGCGCCAACCTCTCCTTCCGCGGCCTGCCGTGCCCGAACATCTTCGCCGGAGGCCTGAATTTCCACGGCAAGTTCGAATGGGTGGCCCTGGAGAGCATGGAGAAAGCCGCCGCCGTGATCCGGAACATCATTTCGCTGTACGCGGAGTAGGCGAGCGCTTTCGTAAGAAGCTGATAATTAAATCATTGTATGTTTGCTCCGGGAGCTTTTTCCCGGAGCAAATTTTTAATGCGTTGAGATTCAATGCTTTCCGAAAACATCTGCAAAAAAATTGAAAAATTTTCGAAAAAGATTTGCAAGTTCAAAAAAAGTGCGTACCTTTGCCGTCCCTTTCGATGAGGGAACAACTCAAGCGAACGGGAAACACAAAGTTCATTGACAATACTGAGAGAGATAACGAGGTAAAGAAGTTAAAAGAGATTATAGTCTGTATAATTAGAATTCGAGTTTTTTCGAGTTGCGAATTAGGGACTGCAATTTCAAAGGCAAACGAGTAAAAATTTATGAGACGTCGAGTCGCATAGATTCACTTAAGTACGAGAAAGAGAGCAAG
>JAFUWY010000010.1 GCA_017477245.1 Bacteroidales bacterium
CGCCGGCCGGCGAGGAGCCGGTGCGGCTGGTCGAGGCGCCCGCCGCGGAGGTCCGCGGTGCCGGCGCCGCCCAAGACCTTGCCGTCGCGCAGTCCCTTACCGCCGTGGCCCAAACCCCTGACGTCACGCAGGCCCGAATCTGGAACACTGATACGAATCCATCCACAAAACAGACTGGAAATAAGGATGGTGCAGAGGAAAAAGCTCGCCCGTCCACGAATCAGGCCAGGAACATGGATGGCACTGGGCAAACAGGCAACCCATCCACGAAGGGGACAGGAAGCGGGGAGGAGATTCCGGATCAAGTCCGGAATGACGGTGGTGCAGCCTGGAATGACGGTGAGGTTGTCCGGAATCACGGTGATGCTGGCCGGAGTGGCGGTGATGCTGGCCGGAGTGGCGGTGATGCCGCCTTGAATAACGGTAAAAATTCCCGGAGTGGCGGAGACGCTGCCCGGAAAGGCGGAGATGCTGCCTGGAAAGACGGCGACGCTGGCCGGAGTGACATTGCCCAGGCTGGTCAACCGGTCCGGCAGCAGAGCCTGGAGGAGTTGACGCAGGGCGACTTCGCGACGGCCGGGGAGCCGGGGGCGGCGGACGTCGCGCACCGGCGCCGCCCTGTCAGCCTGCGGCTGCAGGCGGCCACGCCCGGCGCATCGATTGCCGCGGGCGGGATGTTCGCCGCCGGTCCGGTGGACTCTTCGAATCCGCCGAGTTATTCGGATCCGGGATATGGCCATTCTGCGAAACCAGACGGGAACGTCTCCCAAGCCCCCTCTGCCGATCGCGCGCCGGTCTTTCCGGTCAGCGTGGGCATCTCGGCGGCCGTGCCGCTGTCGCGCCGCTGGACCCTGGCGGCCGGCCTGGAGTACACCCAGCGCGCCGGTGCCGTGGTCCAGTCTGCGGCCGGCAGCTCCTCCGCGCAGTCGGTCACCCTTCATTACCTGGGCGTCCCCCTGGACCTGCACTGCTACCTCAATCCGGACGACCGCCTGCGGGTCTGGCTCGGCGGCGGCCTGAAGGCCGAGAAGGCCATCCATGTCACCGGCGCGGCGCCGCTCCGCGATCCGGTCCTGTGCAGCTGGAACCTCCAGGCCGGTGCGGACCTGCGGGTCCTGCCCGGCGTGCGGATCTACCTGTCCCCGGCCTTGACCCGATATCTCAACCATAGCGCCTACGCCGTCAGCTGGGACGAGCGTTCCAACTTCTCCCTGCGCGCCGGCTTATCCTTTGATCTCAAATGAATATGAAAGCTTTTCATCTTGCCATCCTGGGGATTCTGCTTCCCGTCATCGCCCTGGCACAGACGCCGGGGCGGCCGACCCACCAGATCCAGCTCGGCGCAGGGACTTTCAGCTACGGCACACCGTTGTCCGGATATACCGAGGTCGGCCTGTTGTCCATGCGCCTGTCCTACGGCCTGGATATCCCCGTATCCGCCGCCTGGTCCGTCATGCCCGAGGTCGGCACCAAATTCTGCATGGAAGGGCTCTTCGCCCTGGGGGCTGTGGGTGCCGATTTCGACCTGTTCTCCTATTGGGATTTCTCGGCGAATGCCCGCTATCACCTGCCGGGAGGAGCCGTCCTCGGTCTCGGTCCGATGCTGTCCTACACCTTCCACCAGGACAAGTACTACGTAGATGCGGACCCGTCCGATCCGCTGAACGGCATGCCCAAGAACACCCGGGTGAACCTGTCCCTTCACCCCTCCGTCATTTTCCATACCGGGAAACGCTGGCACCTGGGTGCCGAGGCGGAGATCGGCCTGAACAACATAATGATCCAGTATCCGCAGTACCGCCGCACCGGCTGCCGGCATCTGCACGCACTCCGCTTCGTGGCCGGAATCCACTTTTAACAAACTCTCTTTGTAACCATGAAACGAATTACCCTGATCCTTGCCATAGCATTGCTGGCGCTCCCGGCGTGCGGCAAACTCGACCGCGAGGAGAATCTCCGCGCCGACCAGGTCGCCCCGCTTGTCCGGATCGAGCTGACGAAGGGCGAACAAGCCCTCCGGAATGCATCCAATGACTTTGGCATCAATACTTTCCGGAGCCTTTACGACGCTAGCAAGGACGGCACCGTCGCCTTCTCCCCGCTGAGCCTCTCGCTGGCGCTCGCGATGGTCGCGGAGGGCGCGGAAGGGGACACCTGGCAGCAATTCCGCGAGGTGCTCGGCTGGGACGCCGCCACCAAAGAGGAGCTGGGTGCGTACTACCGGAAGATGACGGAAGGCCTGGTGAAAGCCGACGCCAACGTCCGGTTCACCAGCGCCAACTCCTTCTGGGCGGCCAAGAACTTCCCGCTCAAGACGGAATACGCCAAACTGCTGGAGCGCTACTTTGCCGCCGAGAGCTACACGGTGGACTTCACCCAACCCGCCACCCTGAAACAGATCAACCAATGGTGTTCCGACAAGACCGACGGCAAGATCCCGCAGATGCTCACGGACCTGGATCCCAAGACGGCGCTGATGCTGATCAACGCCCTGCTCTTCAAGGCCCCCTGGAAGCTGACCTGGGACATCCTGCGGAACCGGGACTTCACCGCCGCCTCAGGCGCCCGGCACAAGAAGGACTACCTCCATGTCAAGGATCAGCGCCTGACCTACGGCGACTTCGGCGACTTCGAGCTGGTCCGGGCCCCGTACGGCAACGGAGCCTACCAAATGGACATCATCCTTCCGAAGGAGGGCAAGACCCTCTCCGATATCCTCCCGCAGGTGGGCTCGGACGTGGTCAACTACGGCCTGCAGACGACGGACGTGACCCTCTACCTGCCGAAATGGTCCACGGACTACTCCACGGAAGATGCGCTGATCCCGGCCCTGAAGGCCCAGGGGCTCACCCTGCCGTTCAACTCCATGCAGGCGGACTTCTCCGGCATCAGCGAGAGACAGACCTATATCAATAAGGTCCTGCAGAAAGTGCGGATCGATGTCACGGAGAAGGGGACGGAATTTGCGGCCGTCACGGTGATCGGCATGAAAGTCACTTCTGCGGCCCCCGTCACCTACCCCAAGGTCACGGTCGATGTCAACCGCCCCTTCGCCTACACCATCCGCGAGACGACCTCCGGCACCATCCTGCTGCTCGGCACCCTGTCGGAATAGATTGTCTGCGGGCTCGTTCCGGGCCCATGTCAGGGACAAATCCGATCAATCTGATATCAAATTTTGGATTTGATATCAGATTGATTATATTTGCGCCATGGAAACAACGCGCATACAGACCGTCCTCCGGTTGCCGCCGGAGTTGATGAACCGGGTCAGGCGGAATGCCCGAAAGCAACACCGGTCGTTCAACAGCTATGTGGAGCAGTTGCTGGAGAGGGAGACGCGGGCCGGAATCCCGGTTCTCCCGAAGGATTTTGCCGTGTCCGAAGATGTTCGGTCCCTGGGAGGAATGGATTGGAAACAGCCTTCCCCGGAGGAGTTGGCCGCCGACCCGAAACTGGCATATCTGGTGGAGAGATATGGATAGACTTCCTTTCAAGGTGTTTCTGGACACCAACGTCCTGCTGGATGTGCTCTGTGCTCCGCGCAGGCCGGCATCAGAAGCCTCCCTGACGATTTTTCAGGCCATCCGGTCCGGACTGTTCGAAGGGATGCTGACGGTGCAGAGCATCGTGGACGCATCCTATATCCTGTCACGGGAGGAGCCATCCGGTCCGGAGGCATTCAAGCGGCGGATTCTCTCCATGCTCAATTACATCAATGTCGAATCCGTCTCGGCGTTCGATGTCCGGGATGCCATCCGCTACGGGGGTCCGGATTTCGAAGACGCCGTACAATTCGCCTGCGCCGATGCTGCCGGCTGCGATGCCATCATCACCTCCGACCGCAAGTTCCGGCACCAGCGGGAGGGGAGCGAGTCCGGCATCCTGTTCTTCTCGCCCGAGGCATTCGTGGCGCGGATGACGGCAGACCCCTCGCCCGAATAGGCGGTATTTTATGCTGAAAATTCGTATCTTTGTCTTTCCGGCAAGTTTTTAGCGATGGCAAAGAAAGGCGAAGATACCCCGATGCTGAAGCAATATTTCAGCATCAAGGCCCAACACCCCGAGGCGGTGCTCCTGTACCGCGTCGGGGATTTCTATGAGACCTATTCCGACGACGCCGTGCTCGTGAGCAAGGTGCTCGGACTCGTGCTCACGCGCCGCTCCAACGGCGATAAGGGCGACACGCCGATGGCGGGCTTCCCGCACCATGCCATCGAGGGGTACCTGCAGAAACTGGTCCGCGCCGGCTACAAGGTAGCCATCTGCGACCAGCTCGAAGACCCCGCCCTCGTCAAGAACAAGCTCGTCAAGCGCGGCATCACGGAGATCCTCACCCCCGGCATCGCCTTCGGCGAAGGGATGCTCGACCAGAAGGAGCACAACTACCTCGCCGGCCTGACCTTCGAGGGCCAGAGCTGCGGCGCGGCCTTCCTCGACGTGTCCACGGGCACCTTCCAGGTGGCCCAGGGCTCGATCGACTACATCGGCACGCTGCTGAGCTCGCTCCAGCCGCACGAGCTCGTGGTCCAGCGCGAGCTGCTGCGCGCCGTGAAGGAGAAATTCGGCGATTACTACGCAACGGGCCTGGACGAATGGGCCTTCGTGCAGGACGCCGCCGTGGAACGGCTGTGCAAGCAGCTCAAGGTCCAGAGCCTCAAGGGCTTCGCCATCGACGGCTTCCCGCTCGCCATCTGCTCCGCCGGCGCGCTGCTGGTCTACCTGGAGCAGACCCAGCACGCGGGCCTGGGCAACATCTGCTCGATCGGCCGCATCGACGAGGACAAGTTCGTCTGGATGGACAAGTTCACCTTCCGCAACCTCGAAGTCTTCCAGAGCAACGCCGGCCGCGAGGGCGTGAGCCTCGTGGACACCATCGACCGCTGCTGCACCCCGATGGGCGCGCGCCTGCTGCGCCAGTGGCTGGCGATGCCGGTGATGGACCTGGGCGAACTCGCCGCGCGCCACGACACCGTGCAGTTCCTGCACGACAATGACGCGCTGCTGCGCGAGCTCCAGGGCCACCTCGGCGAGGTGGGCGACCTGGAGCGCATCCTCGCCCGCGCGGCGGGCGGCAAGATCCTGCCGCGCGAGGTGCGCCAGCTCGGCCGCTCGCTGAGCCGCATGACGCCGATCCGCGACCTCTGCGGCGCGACCGGCTGCGCGGCCCTGGACAAGCTCATCAAAGGGTTGCACGACACCGACAAGCTGCTCGACCGCATCACCGCGACCCTCGCGGAGGACGCCTCGCAGCTCGGCCGCGGCGACGTGATCGCCGCCGGCGTGGACCGGGAGCTGGACGAGCTGCGCGGGATCTCCCGCGGCGGCAAGGACTACCTCCTGCAGATGCAGGTCCGCGAGAGCGAGCGCACCGGCATCTCCTCCCTGAAAATCAGCTACAACAACGTCTTCGGCTACTACATCGAGGTCCGCAACACCTTCCGCGACAAGGTCCCGCCCGAGTGGATCCGCAAGCAGACCCTCGTGTCGGCCGAGCGCTATATCACCCCGGAGCTCAAGGAATACGAGGAGAAGATCCTCGGCGCCGAGGCCTCCATCTACGAGATCGAGAGCCGCCTGTTCGGCCAGCTCGTCGAGGCCGTCCAGAAGAGCATCCGCAGCATCCAGGACAACTGCCGCATCCTCGCGCGGCTCGACGTCCTGCAGGGCTTCGCGCAGCAGGCCATCGACCGCAACTACTGCCGGCCCGAGATGGACAAGGGCCTGGTGCTGGACATCGAGGCGGGGCGCCATCCCGTCATCGAGACCCTGATGCCCGTGGGTGAAGAATACGTGCCCAACGACATCCGCCTCGACAGCAAGGGCGAGCAGATCATCATCCTGACCGGCCCCAACATGGCCGGCAAATCCGCCCTGCTGCGCCAGACCGCCCTGATCGTGCTGCTGGCGCAGATCGGCTCGTTCGTGCCGGCCGCGCGTGCGCGGATCGGCTATTTCGACAAGATCTTCACGCGCGTGGGCGCCACGGACAACATCTCCCGCGGCGAGTCCACCTTCATGGTCGAGATGCTCGAGACGTCGATGATCATGCACAACCTCAGTGCCCGTTCGCTGGTGCTGCTCGACGAGATCGGCCGCGGCACCTCCACCTACGACGGCATGTCCATCGCCCGCGCCCTCGTGGAATACATCCACCAGAACGGCAAGGGCGCCAAGACCCTCTTCGCCACGCATTACCACGAGCTCAATGACCTGGAGGAGAAGTACCCCCGCGTCAGGAACTACCACATCGCCGTCAAGGAGGAGGGCAAGGACGTCATCTTCCTGCGCAAGCTCATGCCCGGCGGCGTGGCGCACAGCTTCGGCATCCACGTGGCGCGCCTCGCGGGCATGCCGCGCGAGGTCGTGGAGTCCGCGGAGCGGACGCTGCGCGACCTGGAGCGGCGCGAAAAGCACGCCAGCGCCATGGCGATGGAGGACGACGGCTCCGTGCAGCTGTCGATGTTCCAGCTGGACGACCCCACGCTCTCGTCCATCAAGGACAAGCTCGAAGCCGCCGACCTGAATAACATGACTCCCCTGCAGGCCTTCGACCTGCTACGCTCGCTGAAAGGCGAGCTGGGGATCTAAACCCTATTTCTGAACCGGCGAGCCGGAAGAGCGGCCACCGTACTGGACCTCGATGTAGCGGATGGGCTCCACGCCGTCCGGGACGGTGATGTCGATGCCGCTGAAGTCCTTCTGGTCCACGTTGGCGAGGCTCAGGCCGCGCTCGGCCTCGAGCTTGCAGCCCTCGAAGCGGAAGGTACCCTCGGGGATGGGGGCCGCCGGGTCGCCGTAGATGTTGCCCACGGACCGGACCTTGCCGCTGACGTTGATGACCTTGAGGTCACGCAGCCGCGTGCGCGGGTTGTAGGGTTCGTAGTTCTCCACCATGCGCCAGATCATGTTGGCGTCGATGAAGGTGCCGCAGCCGTTCAGCGTCATGTTGCTGAAGGTGATGTCCTCCACGATGCCGCCGCGCGAGGGCTGGCTCTTGAAACGGACCGGGGCGTTGTTCTTCTCGCCGCAGACGCAGTTGTCGATGACCACATTCCGGATGCAGCCGGAGATCTCGCTGCCCATCGCCACACCGTGGCCGCCGTCGAAGTTGCAGCGCTCCACGAGGATGTTCATGCTCGGACGCGCCACGCGGCGGCCGTCTTCGTTCTTGCCGCTCTTGATGGAGAGGCAGTCGTCGGTGACGTTGGTGTAGACGTCGTGCATCCAGATGTTGGACGAGGAGTCGATGTCCACGCCGTCGGAGCTCGGGACGTAGGAGGAGACGCTGATGTTGAGGTCGTTGATCTCGAATCCGTCGGTATAGAGGACGTGCAGGCACCAGGAGGCGTGGTCCTTCAGGGTCAGGTTCTCGATGTGCCCGCCGGGGCAGTCGGTGAAGCAGATCATGCGCGGGCGGCCCCAGAGGCCGTCGGCGTTCTTGTGCTTGCTCCACTCCTGGCCGCGGCCTTCGATCCTGCCGCCGCCGTAGACATGCACGCCGCGGGAATGGTCGAAGTTGAGCAGGGCGCAGCGCCAGTTGTGCTCGATGCCCTCGAAACGCGTGGGGATCTGCGGGAAATACTCGGAGCCGATCATCGAGACGAGCGTCGCCTCGGGCTGGATCTCCAGGTCCACGCCGCCCTTGAAGAAGAGGGCGCCGGTGAGATAGGTGCCCGCGGGGATCACGACGGTGCCGCCGCCGGCCGCGTAGGCGGCGTCCGCGGCGGCCTGGATGGCCGGCGTGTCGGGCGTCTGGCCGTCGCCCTTGGCCCCGAACTGCCGGACGTTGTAGGTGCCGCGGGCCTTGGAGATGGTGTAGACGGCGCTGTCATAGCCGCCGAGCGTGACTTCCAGCACGGTCTTGCCGTCCTCGGTGCGGGCCGGGACCTGCGTGACCTTGCCGGTGAAGCCGTCCCACTGGCGGACCTGGCCCACGGCGTCGAATTCCACGGTGAAGGTCTGCTCGCGCGGGCCTTCGTTGAAGAGGAAGTAGAGCTCGCCGTCATCCAGCGTGCGGTGCGTGTAGCGGATGCTGTCGGTCGGGATGATGACCTCGGTCAGGCCCATCTGGCGCTTGAAGGATTCGATGGTGACCCAGGCCTGGGAGTCGGTCGGACGGTTCTGCTGGGCCGGCCGCTGCTGGGCCTGCTGCTGCGCGGGGCGCAGCTGGCCGGGGCGCGGCTGCACGCGCCAGGCCGAGGTGGGGCCGGTCAGGTAGCTGCCCGTCGGGCGTTCCGCCCGGATGCACAGCTCCGGCTCCGGCAGGGCCGCGGTGACCTGCTCCGTCCAGCGCATATACGGCTCGTAGATGGCCTCGGGACAGTCGGGGAAGGGCTTCATCTGCGTGAAGGTCCGGCCCACCAGCCAGGACGGGCGGCCGCCCCAGAAGAGCAGCTTGCCGCCCAGGGAGACGAACTCCTCGATCACGGCCCAGGCCTTCTCGGAGATCACGTCCGCGGGCGGGACGACCAGCGTGTAGTACTTCTGGCCGCTCTTGTTCTCCAGGTAGCCGGGGCCGACGGTCAGCGCCTCGAAGAAGGCGTCGTCGTCCACGTAGTCGAAGTCCACCTGGTGGATCATCAGCAGCTGGGAGAGTTCGGAGAGGTCCCAGTAGACCTGGTTGTTGCCCAGCCACATGCTCTGGATGGGGTAGTACATCGCCACGCGCGCGCCCGGCACGCCCATCGAGAAGAGGTAGGAGGTGCGGTTGATGTAGTCGGTCAGCTCCGCCATGTGCGGGCGCTTCGACAGGGACTCCGCCGTCTGGGACTTGCTGCTCCAGAAGTTGTATTCGAAGTAGTTGATGCCGCGCACGAACTGGTAGTTGAGCACCTGCTTGCTGCTCTTGAGGTCCGCGCGGACGGCGCCCATGGTCTCGCTGAAGGCGCGGGGCTTGCCGTAGACGTGGCTGACGGACGAGGCGAGCTTCGGGAAATCATTGTCCACGCCGATGCCGACGTGGTTGCTGATCACGTCCACGCCCGGGATCTGCACGCGGTTCAGCACGCGGAAGAAGTCGCCGTTGGCCTCGATGTTGACGGGCATCTGGTGCTCGTTGTTGAGGTGGGTGATGTGCGCCATGCCGCGCTCTCCGAGCCAGTCGGCCTGGCGCTTGAAGAAGTTGTCCGCGAACAGCTCGGACCACACGTCGAAGTAGTCGGCCTTGACCCGCTTCTCCATCTCGGTGCGGGTCGGGGCGAAGAAGGAGGCGTAGTAGGGGGTGGGGTCGTAGCCCTTCTTCTCCATGAAGTACTCCTTGATCTTCGGGGTCCACGGGGTGTACATGAACTCCGGCTCGTCGCCGCGGAAGCCCATCACGGTCTGGCCCATCTCCTTGCCGAGGGCCTTCGCGGCCGCGGCGTGGGTCCACTCGATGAACTGGTCCACGGCCGCCGGGTTGAGGTGGTCGTGCAGGAAGTTGGTGGTGTCCTTGCCGCGCGTGGGATGGTTGACGGCGCGGGTGTCGCCGCTCTTGTGGGCGAAGCCCGCGAAATGGATGGTCCAGGGGTGCACGCCGGCATTGAAGGTCAGCTTGCCGTCCTTGATCCCGAGCTGGCGGTTCTGCTGTCCCGGGCTCACGGCCACGGCGCTCACGGCGCCCTGCGGCACCTCGCGGTCCGCGAACTCGCCGCCCGCCGGGACCTCCCAGGCCTCGTCCAGCTGGATCAGGGCCCACATCTTGAGGTCGGGCCGCTCGCGGGAGAACTTGCCGCCGGCGAAGCCGCTCGGGTACTTGGCGTCGTCGATCAGCCAGACCTTCATGTCGCGCTTCTTCGCCTCGTTCACGGCCATCTTGATCATCTTCCACCAGCCGTCGGAGAGGTATTCATACGGGAAATTGTAGCCCGGCTCGATGTTGATCACGCGCGTGTTCACGCTCTGCATCAGGTCCAGGTCCTGCTTCATGATCTTGGCGTCCATCGCGCCCTCCCAGCCCCAGAGGATGTGGCTGGCATACTCGGCGGGCGGCAGCCGGTAGCCCTGCTCGAGGGTGGACACGTCGCCCTTCTGGATGCCCTCCCAGCTCTTGATCAGCGGCTGGGCCGCCGCGGCGGTGCACAACGCCGCCATGCAGCAAACGGTAAGGAAAGCTTTTCGCATATCGGAGGTTGATTGGTTATCTTCAACAAAATTAACAATAAAAATGGCTACCTTTGTAAAATAGCTTTCAATTTGACTGATTATTATACCGAATATGATAAATCGAAATCTCATCCTCACCGCCCTGCTGGCGCTCTGCGCCGTGGCAGGTTTTGCGCAGCCGCACCGCTCTGAGGCGGCGGTGCGCGCCCTGCTCGCCGAGCCCTCGCGCGCCGGCAACAATACCAACTCCTATGAGTTCCATCCCATCCAGGATACCCGTCCGCCGAGAGGATACAAGCCCTTCTACATCAGCCACTACGGCCGCCATGGGTCGCGCTCCAACTGGGGCGGGACGGCCTATGAGAACGTCATCCGCACCCTGGAGGCCGCGCAGGCCGACGGGCAGCTGACGCCGGGCGGCGACTCGCTGCTCGTCGCAGCGCGCCGCGTGCTGGCCGGCTGGGACGGCATGGACGGCCGCCTGTCGCAGCGCGGCGTGCGCGAGCACGGCATCATCGCGGAGCGCATGTACCGGCGCTACCCGCAGGTGTTCCGGGGCGAGAAGCGCATCCGGTCCGTGTCCAGCACGGTGCAGCGCTGCATCATCAGCATGAATGCTTTCACGAATTCCCTGGTCCGGATGAATCCCAAGCTCCGCTTCCACCTGGACACCGGCGAGAAATTCATGTCCTATCTCGACAACACCAGCGGCTGGCAGCGGATCACCGCGGCGGCCGGTCCCAAGACGCGCGCGTACATCGGCGCGATGCCGGACGACACACTCGGCATCCTGCCCCGCGTGTTCCGGGATCCACAGGCGGCGCGCAAGTATGTGCAGAGCCCCCGCCGTTTCACGGATGATGTGTGGAATACGGCCATCATCGCCGAGGACTTCGACATCGAGGACGACCTCTTCCGTTTCCTGCCGTTCGATGCGCTCTACCGTCGCTGGGCGCAGAGCAACATCGGCCTCTATACCGGCCACTGCAACTCCGTCGAGGCCGGCGCCGAGCGGGTCCCGATGGCCCGTACGGCCGTGGAGGACATCGTGGCCAAGGCCGACGAGGCCATCGCCACGGGTGAATACGCCGCCGACCTGCGTTTCGGCCACGACTTCCCGCTGATGGCCCTCGCCAGCTACCTCGGTATCGAGGGGGTTGGCGAGCGCTACAGCGTCGAAGAGGTCTGCGACAACTGGCTGGGATTCTGGAACATCCCGATGGCCAGCAACCTCCAGCTCATCTTCTACCGCAATGGCGCGGGCCATGTCCTCGTGAAGTTCCTCTACCAGGAGCAGGAGCGCAAGTTGCGCGGGCTCGAGCCCGTCGAGGGCCCCTACTACGACTGGGAGACGGTCAAGGCCAACCTGGAGGGCTACAAGCGGTGAAGCGCCTGCTGATCATTACGTATTATTGGCCCCCGACCGGCGGTTCGGGGGTCCAGCGCTGGGTGAAATTCAGCAAATACCTGCCGGAGCACGGCTGGCAGCCGGTCATCTATACCCCGGAGAATCCGGAGCAGCTGGCGCGGGACGAGAGCCTGCTCTCGGACGTCCCCGCCTGCGCCGAGGTGATCAAGACCCGCATCCTGGAGCCGTACGCCGTCTACCGGAGGCTGACCGGGGGCAAGCAGGGGGAGGAAGTCAATCCCGTCAACGCGCAGAAGAAGAACTGGAAGCAGCGCCTCTCCCTCTGGATCCGGGGCAACTGCTTCATCCCCGATCCCCGGATCGGCTGGGTGCGCCCCTCGGTCCGTTTCCTGAAGAAATACCTGCACGAGCACCCCGTGGACGCCGTCGTGACCACAGGCCCGCCCCATTCGGTCCACCTCATCGGGCGCGGCCTCAAGCGCGCGCTGGGCGTGCATTGGATCGCGGATTTCCGCGATCCGTGGACGGAGATGTTCTACTACAAGCACCTCGGGCTGACCGCCGCGTCGGACCGCCGGCAGCACCGTCTGGAGCAGACCGTGCTCGACGAGGCGGATACCGTGATCAGCGTCACCCCGCTGGTGCAGAAGGATTTCCAGGCCAGGACCAAGACTCCGGTCGTTCTGATTACCAATGGCTTTGACGAGGATGATTTCGTCGGGAGCGGCAGTGCCCCCGCGGAGCCGTTCACCCGGACAGGGTCGGGCGCCAGCGAAGCGCAGTCCGATAGCGGAGCGGGGGCAGCTGCCGTCCCGACGTACCGGCTCGTGCATACCGGGCTGTTCGCCGCTGATGGGAATCCCTTGAATCTCTGGGACGCCCTCGCGCGGCGCTGCGGGGAAGACCCTTCCTTCCGCGCGCGGCTGGAGATCCGGCTCGCCGGCAAGGTGGACCGCGCCATCACGGACGCCATCCGTGCCCGCGGCCTCGGCGGCAACCTCGTCGAGCTGGGCTACCTGCCCCATGACGAGACGGTCCGCGAGCAGCGCGCCGCGGACATCCTCCTGCTGCCCCTGCGCCAGGAGCCGGAGTACGCCAAGGTGCTGCCCGGCAAGATCTTCGAGTATCTCGCCGCCCGCCGGCCCGTCCTGGGCATCGGCCAGGAGGACGGGGCCGCCGCCGCGGTCCTGCGCGACGCCGGGGCGGGGGAGATGTTCGACTGGGACAAGACCGATGAACTGCTGGCCTTCCTGGATGCCCCGCATCCGGAGACGACCGGCATCGAAAAATACACCCGCCGCGCCCTGACGGCGCAGCTGACACAGATTCTGCCATGAAAAAGAAGATCCTCCTATACGCCGGCATCGTGGTCGGCCTGCTCGTACTCTCCTATGCCTACGTCCCCCAGGTCCTGGGCGGCAAGATCGTCAACCAGAGCGACATCTCCGGCTGGCAGGGCATGGCCCATGAAATGATGGAATGGAACGCCGCCCACCCCGACGACCAGACCGCCTGGACGGGTTCGATGTTCGGCGGCATGCCCACGGCCACGATCCACGCCTCCACGCAGGGCGACTGGACGCAGTCGGTCTACGACTTCCTGCTCACGGGACGCCGCCCGGCCACGTACCTGTTCATCTCGCTGCTGGGCGCCTGGCTGCTGATGCTCGCCCTCGGAATCCACCCGCTGATCGCCGTGGGCGGCGCCATCGCCGTCACGTTCTGCTCCTACAACCTGCAGATCATCCAGGTCGGCCACAACACGAAGATGCAGGCCCTGGCCTTCCTCCCTTGGGTCCTTGCCGCGCTGATCTTCACCTACAACCAGATCAAGAAGAAGAACTGGCTCCCGGCGACCGTCCTCGGGGCGGCGCTGTTCGGCCTGGCGCTGAGCTTCCAGGTCAAGGCCAACCATCCGCAGATCACCTACTACCTCGCGCTGCTGATCCTGATCTACGTCATCGTGCTGGTGGTATCCATGCTGACCGGCAAGCCGTCATCCGCCGGCTCGACCGGCGGATCTCACCTCTGGGGCCGCTTCTTCGCGGCCTCTGCCCTGCTGCTGGTCCTCGGCGTCGCGGGCCTCGCCACCAACGCCACCAAGCTCCTGCCGACGATGGAATACACGCCGTACTCCATGCGCGGCGGCAGCACCCAGGCCGCCGAAGGCGGCGCGGGTGCCAAGGGCCTCGACCTCGACTACGCCACGGCCTGGTCCTACGGCTGGGAGGAACTTCCCAACCTGCTGATCCCCAATTTCAACGGCGGCTCGTCCGCCGGGGCGGTCAATCCGAAACACTCCGAGACCTACGACCTGCTCAAGCGGGCGGGACAGCCCAACCTCAAGGAGCTCTCGAAGAACCTTCCGCTCTACTGGGGCCCGCAACCCTTCACGGCCGGGCCGATGTACATGGGCGCCATCACCATCTTCCTGTTCGTGCTGGGCCTGTTCGCCTTCCGGGGCAAGGAGAAATGGTGGGTCGTGGCGGGCACGGTGCTCGCCGTGCTGCTTGCACTGGGCAGCCACTTCATGGCGTTCACGAAGTTCTTCTATGACTTCGCCCCGATGTACAACAAATTCCGGACGGTGTCCATGGCCCTGACCGTGCTGCAGTTCACCCTGCCGGTGCTGGGCTTCCTGGCGCTGGACCGCATCGTGCGACAGCCCGATGCGGCGCAGCTCTTCCGGCAGAAAGGCTGGATCGCCGCCGCGATCACGGGCGGCTTCTGTCTGCTCTGCGTGCTGCTGCCCGGCATCGCCGGCTCCTTCAGCGGGAGCGTGGACGCCGGCCAGCCCGACGTGCTCGTGGACGCGCTCGTCGCCGACCGCCGGCACCTGCTGGTGATGGACGCGCTGCGCTCGCTGCTGCTGATCGCCGGCGCCTTCGCCTTGCTGTGGTGGGGCACGTCCGTCCCGAAAGACGCACAGAAAACCTTCGCGACCCAGCCCGAAATGGGCCGGGGGCGCCGCCTGACAGCCTCCCTGCTCATCGCGGTCCTGGTCCTGCTGGACCTCGGCATCGTGGGCAAGCGCTACCTCAGCGCCGACGACTTCGTCTCCCCGCGCGCTTTCCAGAACCAGTTCAACAAACGTCCGGTGGACGAGATGATCCTCTCGGACACGGATCCTTCCTTCCGGGTCCTGGACCTGACGGTCAACGTATTCAACGACTCGCACCCGTCCTACTGGCACAAGAACATCGGCGGCTACTCTCCCGCCAAGCTCCAGCGCTACCAGGAGTTCATCGAGAGCACCCTCACGGGCGAGATCAACCAGGTCTACCAGGCCGTGAGCGGCGCCAAGACGCTCCAGGAAGCCGAGGCGGCGCTGCCGTATCTCCCCGGTCTCGCGCAGATGAACTGCCGCTACATCATCCTTGCGGATGATGTAGCACCACTGCGTTACCCCTATGCAAGGGGCAACGCGTGGTTCGCCACCACTCCCTCCCCGTCATTCGCCGGCTTGACCGGCGAATCTCCCGCCGTCACCCTGACCTCCTACGCCCCCAACGAGCTCCGCTACCGATACAGTAGCCCCGAAGCCGCCCGGATGGTCTTCAGCGAAGTCTACTACCCGGTCGGCTGGACCCTGACCGTCGAAGACACCGGCGAGGTCCTACCGATCGAACTGGAAGGCACCCTGCTGCGCGCCGCGCAGGTGCCCGCCGGTGAACACACGCTGGTGATGCGCTTCGACCCGCCGTCCTACCGGCGGGGCGCCGCCATCTCCCGCGCCACCTCCATCCTGCTGCTCCTCTCCGCGCTCGGCGCCATCCTCGGCGCCGCCCTCCCGGCTCTTCGCCGGAGAACTGTCGCTGAGGGTACAGACGATGGACCCTCGACGGCAAAATAGCCCCGAAATGCTGTCGAAGGTCCCGCATTTGGACCCTCGACAACAGAAGCAGGCAGTTTTCCGCCTGCCGCCCGTTATTACAAAAAACAGACGATGCGCCGACATGCTTACCTCTATCTGACCGTCCTCCCGCTGTTTCTCCTGGCAGCAGGCTGCACCAAACTCCAGACCGAACCTACCATCCAGGAGGGAATCTATGGTTCAGTCATCGAGCGTTACGGAGACTGGATGCCCATGCTCGGGCAATACCCGAAAGGCGGGGAACGTCCGATCAAAAGGGAAGTATACGTATATGAGTATACGAAAATGTCGGATGTGAAATCCTTCGACTATGTCCATTTCGACATGGACACGATGCCGACGGCCCTGGTCGCCCGGACGCAGTCCGGCGAGAATGGATTCTTTGAGATATCGCTTCCTGCCGGCACGTATTCCGTTTTTATCCAGGATGAAGGGAAGCTCTATTGTAGTAATGGCGATGGGCTTGGGGGACTCAATCCCATAACGGTGAAGTCGGGAGAAGCCCGCGAAGTCACACTGGTCCTCGACCACGCGGTTTACTGATTCAGGCTGTTTTTTGTAGAAGGTTGGCCTATAGAGAGTTACAATTTAGCCCCGGGACATCTCTCCCGGGGCTAAATTGTAAAGCGTTGACAGCAAGAGCTTTGCGGAAAACGCCGATCGTCGGCGCGGAGCGCTGCAGGCTTACTGCATCAGGGCGCGGGCCTGGCGGTCGGGATCGTTCTCGACGCGGGAGACGTTGTTCAGGATCAGCGTCGCACCTTCCTCCTCGGTGTAGCGGGGCCAGTGGGGCAGGCCGCCCTTCTTGCCGGTGTTGGGATCGCCGGTGCGCATGAAGGCCTCCAGCGCATCACCCATCTTGTCGGAGAGCACGCGCGGCTCCTTGCCGCCGCCCGTATGGGAATACATCAGGTCCGTGTTGTTGAACCAGAAGCTGATGTCCAGGCAGTGGAAGGCGCGGGGCAGGCCGTCGAAGATGTGCGGATACCAGTTGAACCAGGCCAGGTAGACCGGCTGTCCCTGCGCGAGCTTGTTGTTCGCGATCCGGATGACGTTCTGGCGGGAGGAGCTCACGATGGAGTAGACGCCGAAGGGGCTGTTGCCGGGGAAGATCCGGTCGAATTCGTCGTAGATGGCCCCGGCGTTCTCGCCGTAATTGCGCGCCATCATCTTCACGATGTCTTCCCGGGTGAGGTTCTCCTGCTCGGGCGTGTCGCGGTCGGAGACGAATTCGTTGGTGGTCGTGGAGAGGATCATCGGCACGCAGGGGACGTCGTCGCGTCCGGAGGTGAAGAAGTCTCCGATGGGGATGTCCACGTCGTCCGCCACGGGGCTGAAGCCCCGGTAGCGCTGTCCGGCGGGCAGGGAGGCGTTGTACTCGGCGGCCGCCTTGTTGGCCAGGGCGAAGTACTCGGGCCAGGGCATCTGCTGCAGCTTGTCGATCTGCGAAGGCTTGAGCCCGGCGGTCTTGAGGATCTGTGCGCCAAGTCCTTCGGCATAGGCCTTGTCGGAGGCTGCCGTGGATCCGCCGCTCATGGCGAAAGCCTTGTGGACCAGACCTTTGGCTGCGGGCATGGCCGCGGCGATGGTCACCTTGGACCCGCCGCCGCTCTGGCCCATGATGGTTACGTTGCCCGGATCGCCGCCGAAAGCCGCGATGTTATCGTGTACCCACTGGAGGGCGAAGATGATGTCGAGCATGCCGACGTTGCCGGAGTGCTTGTACTTCTCCCCGCCGACGGCAGCGAAATCGCTGAAGCCGAAACTGTTGAGGCGGTGGTTGAGGGACACGAACACGACGTCGTGCCGGCGGGCGAAGTTGGCGCCCATGTAGCCGTCCTGCTCCACGCCGTTGCCGGCCGAGAAGCCGCCGCCGTGCAGCCACACGAGGACGG
The DNA here is from genome assembly GCA_017477245.1 of Bacteroidales bacterium. Classification (GTDB taxonomy): domain Bacteria; phylum Bacteroidota; class Bacteroidia; order Bacteroidales; family UBA932; genus Cryptobacteroides. The sequence continues at coordinate 17,225 of JAFUWY010000010.1, forward strand.
GCCGCTTGGCGGCATCAAGTCCCGGGGACCAGACATTGAGTTTGAGGCAGTCTTCGCCGAACCCGTCGTAGTTCCAGCGGTCGCGGAACTGGGCGTAGGGCGTCGCGCCTTCGGTGTAGGGGCGCTGCGGAGCCGAGGTCGGATACCAGACCGTCGGCAGGACGCCGTCCCAGGGCTTCGGGGGTTTCGGCGGCATGAAGCGGTTCTCGCCGCTGGTGTCGTCACCGTAGGGGATTCCCAGGAACGTGTTGACGTTCTGGTAGATGAAACCCTTGACGGTGCCGTAGGTCGTCCGGACTACCGCGATGTCCTTGCCGATCTGGAGCTGCTGTGCATCCGGGTCGTAACCCAGGTCCGCGGTGTCGGAGCCGTTCTTGCAGGCGCTGATGACGGCCGCAGCTGCCATCAGGAGGAGAAGATAGGACTTTTTCATGGCTAATAATTGTGTTATGGTGCGATCAGTCGGGTGAGCGCGACGAAGTCTTCGACCCCGAGGCGCTCGGCGCGCAGGTCGAAGACCGGGTCGGAGGCGTCGAAGCCCTCCGGCAGCAGGGGCTTGAGGGCGTTGCGCAGGGTCTTGCGCCGCTGGTTGAAGGCCGTTTTCACGACGGTCTTGAAGAGTTTCCCGTCGCAGCCGAGGTCGGTGCGGGCGTTGCGGCGCAGCCGGATCACGGCGGACTGGACCTTGGGCGGCGGGGCGAAGGCGCCGGAGCCCACGGTGAACAGGTATTCGATGTCGTACCAGGCCTGGAGCAGCACCGACAGGATGCCGTAGGTCTTGCTGCCGGGCTGTTCGGCGATGCGTTCCGCCACTTCCTTCTGGATCATGCAGACGACCTCCGGGATACGGTCCTTGTCGTCCAGGATCTTGAAGAAGATCTGCGAGGAGATGTTGTAGGGGAAGTTGCCGATCACGCGGTAGGGGCCGGGGAAGAGCTTGTGGATGTCGAGGCGCAGGTAGTCGGCCTGGTAGAGGCGGCCTTGCATCCCCGGAAAGTGGGTCAGCAGGTAGTCCACGGACTCCCCGTCCAGCTCCACCAGCTTCAGGTCGATATCCTCCCGCTGCAAGAGGTACTGCGTGAGCACCCCCATTCCGGGACCGATTTCCAAGACCGCGGTCTTGGAAATCGGTCCAGAGTCCGGAGAGGCAATACCCCCGGGTGACAGGGAGTCGACGATTCTCTGCGCGATCGAGAGATCGGTCAGGAAATGCTGGCCTAATGCCTTTTTTGCGCGGACTTCCATCTAGCCGAGTTTTTCGGCCAGGCGGCCGGCGAGTTCAAGGAAGGCGAGGCCGTCCGGGCGGCTGCCCAGGGCCACGGGCTCGCCGGCATCGCCGCTTTCGCGGATGCCCTGCACGAGCGGGATGCGGCCCAGCAGGTCGATGCCCAGCTCGCGCGCCATCTGCGCGCCGCCGTCCTGCCCGAAGATGTAGTACTTCTCGTCCGGATGCGCCTCCGGGGTGAACCAGGCCATGTTCTCGACCAGGCCGAAGATGGGACGGTTCACGTTCTCGTTGCGGAACATGTTCACGCCCTTCTCCACGTCGGCGAGGGCCACGGTCTGCGGCGTCGTGACGATCACGGCGCCCTCCATCGGGATGTCCTGCACGAGGCTGATGTGGATGTCGCCCGTGCCCGGGGGCATGTCGATGAGCAGGTAGTCCAGCGGGCCCCACTTGACCTGCAGGATCATCTGCTTGAGGGCGTTGCAGGCCATCGGTCCGCGCCAGATCAGGGCCTGGCCCCGGTTGGCGAAATAGCCGATGGACATCCACTTGACGCCGTATTTCTCCAGCGGGAGGATGAGCTCCTGGCCCTCTTCGGCGCCGGGCTCCGCGGCGGGCACGGCCCCTTCCGTCCCGGTCATCACGGGGACGGAAGGTCCGTACACGTCCGCGTCGGCGAGGCCGACCCGGTAACCCATGCGCGCAAGTGCGCAGGCCAGGTTGACGGCCACGGTGGACTTGCCCACGCCGCCCTTGCCGGAGGCGATGCCGACGATGTGCCGGACCTCGGCGAGCTGCTCCAGGCCGAGCGCGAGCCCTTTCTTCTTCGGCTTGTCGTCCTCGACCACGATGGCCTTGACCTCCGAAGCGACGGAGGAGGGCAGGTGGCGGATGAGGGCGGCCCGGGCGCTGCCCACGAGATACTCAGTAAGTGGGTCGCGGCGCTTGGGGAAACCGAGGGTGACGGTCACCTTGCCGGCGGCGATTTCGATATCGTGTACCATCCCGAGGTCTACGATGTCACGGTCCTGACGGGCGGGATGGCGGACTTCCCGCAGGGCCTGAAGAATGTCTTCTCTGGTCATTATTATTTTACGAGGTTCATCTCATTGAGGAGGTAGCCCGCACCGGCGAACTTGTCCACCATCAGCAGGACATAGCGGATATCCACGCTGATGACGCGCTGCAGGTTCGGCTCGAACATCACGTCGGAGCTCATCGCCTCCCAGTTGCCGTCGAACGCCAGGCCGATGAGGTTGCCGTCGGCGTCCATCACCGGGCTGCCGGAGTTGCCGCCCGTGATGTCGAGGTTCGACAGGAAGCACACGACGAGTTCGCCGTTCTTGTCGGCATACTGGCCGTAATCCTTGTTCTCATAGATCTGCTTGAGCTTGGCGGGGACGCGGAATTCGTAGTTGTCCGGGTCTTCCTTCTCCATCACGCCCTTGAGGGTCGTGTAGTATTTGTAGAGCACGCCGTCCTTGGGCTCGTAGCTCTTGACGGTGCCGTAGGTGAGGCGGCAGGTGCTGTTGGCGTCGGGGTAGGAGGGCTGGCCTTCCTGCCACTTGAGCAGGGCGGCGCCGTAGGCCTTGCTGGCCGCGGCGAGGTCCTGGCGTCCGGCAGAGGCGGCCTGGGAGAGGGGCTGGCTGGCCGCGCTGACGGCCTCGGCGAACTGCACGGCCGGGTCGGCGGCCAGCAGCTTGGCGGTGAGGGGTTTGGACATCAGCTTTTCCTCCGAGGTGAAGATGCTCTTCTTGAAGATGTTGTCCACCAGTTTGCGGGTGTCCATGGAGAGGATGCTCTTGCCCTTCAGCTGGACGGCCTCGGCCGGATTGACGTTGGCCTTGTAATGGTCGATCAGGGCTACGGCCACGTCGTGGTCGACGTCGGCGTTGTAGTCCTTGTACTGCCTGCGGAGGGTGCCCAGGATCTCGTCATAGGCTTCCTGCTCGTTGATATCGGCGCCGGGGTTCTGCTCGCGCATCTGGGCGAGCAGGCGCGGCACGCTGCCGAGCAGGTTGGCGAAGCTGAGGATCTCGATGCGGCCGAGGGTCTCGCTCAGCAGCGTGGCGGCCTGCTTGGGGGCGGCCGCAGCCTGCACGTTGGCGGCGATGTCCGCGATGGCGCTGCCGTAAGCGGCCTTGCGGGACGGGTCGGCGTTGATCCAGGCCGTCAGGTCGCGCTCCTTCTGCTCCTCGCGGCCGATGATGTCGAGGGCCTCGAAGGCTTCCTTCTCGCCGATCCACTTCTTCCAGCCGTTGGAGGATCCGGAGTACTTGCTGGCATACTGCAGGCCCACCTTCTCGTCGGCGCGCATGGCCTTCCAGAGGACGTCCTGGCGCACGCCGCGGGCGGCGATGCGGACGTCGTTGGTCTCCAGCATGTCCGCGAGTTGCGCGGCGGTCTGGAAGCGCTGGGTGCTGCCCGGGTAGCCCATGATCATGGCGAAGTCGCCCTCCTGCACGCCCTTGAGCGAGATGTTGAGGAACTGGCGCGGGCGCATCGGCACGTTGCCGGGGCTGTAGTCGGCCGGCTCGTTGTCCGGACCGGCATAGACGCGGAACATGGAGAAGTCGCAGGTGTGGCGGGGCCACATCCAGTTGTCGGTGTCGCCGCCGAACTTGCCGGAGGCTGCCGGCGGAGCGCCCACGAACCGGACGTCACGGTAGATCTTGGAGACGATCAGGTAGTAGACGTTGTTGTTGTAGAAGCTGACGATGCGGACCTGGCAGTTGGGGTTGGCCTTCTCGGCCGCCGCGATCAGGTCCTGGCGGCTCTGGCCGGCGGCGATCTGGTCCGTCACGTCGGTCATGCTCTGCAGGAATCGGACCGTGAGGCCCGGGCAGGGCAGCTCCTCGTCGCGGGACATGGCGAAGTAGCCGTCCTCGAGGTAGTTGTGCTCGGTGGAGGAGAGCGCCTGGATGTTGCCGTAGCCGCAGTGGTGGTTGGTCACGAGCAGGCCGCTGCCGGAGATGATCTCGCCGGTGCAGCCGCCGCCGAACTGGACGATGGCGTCCTTGATGGAAGAGTTGTTGACGCTGTAGATCTGCTCCGGGGTGAGCCGGGAGCCGAGGTTGCGCAGGGCGTCGCTGTTCATCTTCTCGAGCAGCGGCAGCAGCCACAAGCCCTCGTCGGCGCGCAGGGCGGCCGGCATCAGCAGCAGGGCTGCCAGAACGGTTAATAAAGTCTTTTTCATCTTATTCAAATAAACTTGGTTCCAATTCCTTGGGGTGGAAGGACTTGCGGTGCTCCGGGCAGTAGCCGTGCGCCTTGATGGCGGCGATGTGCTCCGGCGTCGGATAGCCGAAATTGTGGTCCCACCCGTATTCCGGGTATTGCTGCGCGAGCGCGCGCATGCGCTCGTCGCGCCAGGTCTTGGCGAGCACGGATGCCGCCGCGATGCTGGCATACGTGGCATCCCCATGCACGACGGTCCGGTAGGGGTAGCCGTCGAACGGGCGCCAGCGATTGCCGTCGACCAGCAGGAAATCCGGCCGCACGGCGAGCCGCCGGACCGCCCGGCGCATGCCTTCCAGCGAGGCGCCGAGGATGTTGAGGCGGTCGATCTCCTCCGCGCTCACGGCCTCCACCGCCCAGGCGACCGCTTCGCGCTCGATGACCGGACGGAGCAGGTCGCGCGCCCGCTCGCTCATCCGCTTGGAGTCGTCCAGCAGCGGATGGCTGAAATCCGCGGGCAGGATGACGGCGGCGGCGAAGACCGGCCCGGCCAGGGGCCCGCGTCCTGCCTCGTCGCATCCGGCCTCCAGCCGGCCCGGCTCGAGGTACGGGAGAAGGTGGGGCGTATGCATAGAATGCAAAGATACACAAAAATATGCATCTTTGCATTCTCAGGGAAAGTATTGGAAGGAAGGCCTATTTTTCGACCTGCAGCAGCACGGCGGGGCCGATCAGGCCCGAGGGGAGCAGGGGGGTGTCCTTCCGGATGACCTTGTAGGAGACGACGGCTTTCCGGCCCTGTGAAGGGCGGGCGCTGCCGCTGCGGAGCCATTCGGGCACTTCCAGCATGAAGCTGCCGCCGCCCATCCGCGTGGGTTCGGCCCAGCGGATGTCGTCCGGTTCGCGTTCGTCCCCGGCCAGGCGGTTGAGCCACAGGTTGGTGACGTCGATCTCGAGGACGTTCTCCCCATTGCGGAGCAGGCCGGTGACATCCACGCGGAACGGCGTGCGCCAGAGCGTCGGCAGGGCGGTCCCGTTGACGCGGACGACCGCCAGGTTCTTCACGTCGCCCAGGTCGAGCACATAGCGGCTGCCGGCATCGCCGCCCACCAGGAACTGCTGCACGCCGCCGATGCCGGCCGCCTTGTAGGCTTCGAGGTCGGCGGTGATCCCCTCGCGGGTCACCATGCCGTCCATCCATTGCCAGATCATCAGGGGTTTGGCCTCTTCGGGCGGTGTCCGGAACGTCTCTTCGAGAGACTGTGCGGAAGCTTTCGGAAAAAGGAGGGCGGCCATGACGGCCGCCGCTCCGAGATAACGTTTGATCATATGACTAATTGGTATAGCCGGGATTCTGCTCGATGACACCGGCGCCTTCCTCCCGGCCCGCCTTCAACTGGCGGATGATCAGAGCTTCGATTGGGTCCATGTCGATTTGCGATGGCCTTGGGCCAAAGCAAATTTAATCATTTTTGCGGAGTTGCTCCAAAAGATACTGGTTGGACTGGGTGAGGGTCTGGATGTTGGCGTCCTGGTAGGAGATGATCTTGTTGGCTGCGTCAAGCTTGTCCTGGAGGATGGCGATGCGCTGCTCGTAGTCGTTGACGAGGTTGCGTTTCCAGTCGTCGATGGACGCCTGGTCGCGGAGCAGGGCTTCGTCGGGACGCTGGCCGTAGAGGAGCTCTTCCGGTGCGAAGCCGAGCCGGTCGGCCATCTTGGTGACAAGTTTGTTGTAGAGTTTGGTGCGTCCGGTTTCGAACGAAATATAGGTCGTCCTGCCGACGCCGAGTTCCTCTGCCATTTCGATCTGGGAGAATCCGGCCTGCTCTCGAGCCTGGCGGATCCGGATATGTTCACTGTCTAGATTCACATCGCAAAGTTATAGCCGTTGCTCCTATTTATTGTGTCGGAAAAACGGGACAATATCTTTAAAAATCGTATATCTGTGCAAAAAATCGTATTTATTTTTCAAGTTACCCCCGCCCGTACCCCCACAAATATGTTGTGAATTCCAAAACCGTCCCCCATCTTTGCACAAACATCCGAACCGCCATGATGAACAAGACAGAGACTGCCTACCGCGAACTGTTCCGGCTCCTGGAGTCGGGCCGGATCCCTGCGGATTTCCCCGATGCCTGCCGCCTCCTGCGCGTGCTCCCCGGCGCACTGAACGAGCTGATCCTCCGCGAGCTCGGACTCTCCGGGGAGGAACTGCTGATGCGGTGGGCCAAAATGATTTGCGTTTGGCCGCAAAAATGATTAGATTTGCGGACTTTCACGAAAATTAATAATACATAATACCACACATGAAAGATTATTCTACCAAAGACATCCGCAACGTGGCCCTGCTCGGCGCTTCCAAGTCCGGCAAGACCACGCTCGCTGAAGCCATGCTCTTCGAGGGCAAGGTGATCGACCGGAGGGGTACTGTCGAAGACAAGAACACCCTCTCCGACAATGATGAACTCGAGAAGATCAACCAGCGCTCCATCTATGCGACGCCGCTGTATGCCGAGTTCCTGAATGCCAAGATCAACTTCATCGACACCCCGGGTTCCGACGACTTCATCGGCGGCGCCTATGCCGCCTTCAAGGTCTGCGAGAGCGGTGTGCTCGTGATCAATGCCCAGCAGGGTGTCGAGGTGGGTACGGAGAACTTCCTCCGCCTGGCCGACAGCAAGAAGCTCCCCCTGGTGATCGCCGTCAACCAGCTGGACAGCGAGAAGGCCGACTGGGACAACATCCAGAATTCCATCAAGGAGTCCATCGGCGGCAAGGCCGTCTACGTCCAGTTCCCGGTCAACCCCGGCACCGCCTTCGACGGTTTCGTGGATGTCCTTACGATGAAATATTACCACTTCAAGGATGCCAACGGCACCCGTGAGGACCTCGAGATCCCGGCCCAGTTCCAGGATCAGGCCGAGGAGGCCCGCGCCGCCCTCATCGAGAAGGCTGCCGAGTTCGACGACGCCCTGATGGAGAAGTATTTCGAGGAGGGCGAGCTCACGGAGGAGGAGATCCACCGCGGCCTCAACCTCGGCATCGCCGCCGGCGAGGCCTACCCGGTCTTCTGCGTCTGCGCCAAGAAGGATATCGGTGTCAAGCGCCTGATGGAGTTCGTCAAGGACGTCGCTCCGGAGCCGGCCGTGAAGGCCGACGGCGCCCCGTCCCTGTTCATCTACAAGAACGACGTGGAGCAGCACCTCGGCGAGGTGTCCTACTTCAAGGTCATGAGCGGCACCATCACCGCCGGCCTCGACCTCGAGGATCCCGTGAGCGGCAACAAGGAGCGCCTCTCCGCCATCTATGCCGTCGCCGGCACCAAGAAGGAGCCCGTCAACTCCCTGCATGCGGGTGACTTCGGCTGCGCCGTCAAGCTCAAGAACGGCAAGTCCAACACGACCCTTTCCCTGCCGGGTTCCGGCATCAAGTACGACAAGATCGAGTATCCCGCCCCGAAGTACCGCTGCGCCATCAAGGCCAAGGTCCAGCAGGACGAGCAGAAGCTCGGCGACGCCCTCAAGAAGATCGCCAACGTCGACCCGACCGTGGTCGTGGAGTACTCCAAGGAGCTCCGCCAGACCATCCTCAGCGGCAACGGCGAGCAGCACATCAACATCGTCAAGTGGATGCTCAACAACGAGTACAAGCTCGACGTCGAGCTCTTCGCCCCGAAGGTGCCGTATCGCGAGACCATCACCAAGGTCGCGAGCGCCCAGTACCGTCACAAGAAGCAGTCCGGCGGCGCCGGCCAGTTCGGTGAGGTCCACCTGCTGGTCTGCCCGGCCGAGGGCGAGCTCAATACCAAGTTCATGATCGGCGGCAAGGAGACCCAGCTCAACATCAAGACCCAGGACATCACCGAACTCGAATGGGGCGGCAAGCTGGAGTTCTACAACTGCGTCGTCGGTGGTGCCATCGACCTCAGCTTCATGCCTGCCATCCTCAAGGGTATCAAGGAGCGCATGGTCGAGGGCCCGCTCACCGGTTCCTACGCCCGTGACATCCGCGTGTTCGTCTACGACGGCAAGATGCACCCGGTCGACTCCAAGGAAATCGCCTTCATCATCGCCGGCCGCAACGCCTTCCGTGAGGCCTTCCGCAACGCCGGTCCGAAGATCCTCGAGCCGATCTACAACGTCGAGGTCATGACCCCGTCCGAGTACCAGGGTGCCGTGATGTCCGACCTGCAGAACCGCCGCGGTATCCTCGGTGAGATGGGTGCCGACAAGGGCTTCGCGATCCTCAAGGCCCGCGTGCCGCTCGCAGAGCTCTACCGCTACTCCACCTCCCTGAGTTCCCTGACCGCCGGTTCCGCGACCTTCACCATGGAGTTCGCTGACTACCAGCCGGTCCCGGGCGACGTCCAGACCAAGCTCCTCGCGGAGTACGCCGCAGCCGAGAAGGACGAAGACTAAGCTCCAGACGGAGCTTAGTCCGGCCGATGATTGAGGGGCGCCCCTCAAACTCCTCCGGCCGCGTCGCTCCGAGTAAATCACCCTATAACAATGCAGTCGGGGGTCCAGCATTTGGACCCCCGACTGCATTTTGGGGATTTTTTGCTGTTAGGGGTCCAGCACGTGGACCCCTAACAGCAGTAATTATGAAAAACGGACAGTTTTTATGCGCGTTCGCAGACGAAGCGGAAGAAGGCGTCCACTTCTTTCTTCTCCTTGAAGCGGGCGATGAAAGCCAGGTCGCAGAGGTCGTCGGAGAGGGCGGCGGGGACGCGCTCGACCATGCGGAGCGCGGAGCCGTAGCGGGACAGGACCTCGTCCAGGCTGTGCTTGTAGGCGAAGCAGTCGCGGCGGCCGGCATAGGCGCAGTAGTATTGCTCGCCCTGACCCTTGCGGGCTTCGTCGAAGACGACCATGTCCGCCCAGATCTGATAGACATCCGTACTGTGGGCGAAGTCCATCATGTCGGGGGTGTAGCCTCCCGGCGGGCGCATGTTGACTTCCAGGCCCACGTAGTCCCCCTTCTTGCCGAGGCCCTCGCGGTCGCGGTCCAGCTGGAAGAACTCCAGGTGCACGAAGCGGCTCCGGATATCGAAGGCCTTGACGGTCCGGCGGCCGATGGCGGCGAGCTTCGCCGGGACGGTCTTGTTGGTCCAGTAGCAGGTCTCCAGGTTGTCGTGGACGATCTCCATGATCGGGGTCGGGAAGATCGTGTTGTTCTCGAAGATGGGCTCGCCCTTCGAGTCATAGATGGCGTCGTAACTCACCAGCAGGCCGGTGATGAATTCCTCGATCACGTACAGGCCGTAGTTGTCGGGGTGGGCGGCGAACCAGGCATTCAACTCCTTGTCGTCCAAGATCTTGGTGGTGCCGCTGGCGCCCATGCCGCTGTCCGGCTTGGCGATGACCGGGTAGCCGGTCTTCTTCACGAAGGCCTTGACCTTCGCCGGACCCTCCGAGCCCTTGACCTGCCGGGCCGTGGGGATGCCGCCGAGGGCATAGTATTTCTTCATCTCGGACTTGTTGCGGATGGAGGCGATCCGGTCGGTCTTCAGGCCGGTCGTCACGTTGAAGTCCGTGCGCAGGCGGGCGTCCTGCGCGAGCCAGTATTCGTTGTTGGATTCGATCCAGTCGATCTTGCCGTATTTGTGGGCGAACCACGCCACGGCGCGGTACACTTCGCCGTAGTCCTCCAGGTTGTTCACCTTGTAGTAGTCGGTCAGGGCGCCGCGCAGCTCGTCGCTGAGCTGCTCGTAGGGGGCATCGGCGATGCCCAGCACGTTCGCGCCGTTCGCGCGCAGGCCAGCGCAGAAGTGGCTGTAGGTCTGCGGGAAATGCGGGGAAATGAAAATAACGTTCATAAAGGTATACACTTCATTTTCGGCAGAGACCTGCCGCATTTGTCCATTGGAAATCTCCCAGGCCAGGCCGTGCAGCTCTTCGCGGCCGTCCCGGCTGATGATATAGCCCCCGTCCGGGAAAGTATAGAAGGCGTGCCGCCAGCTCTCTGGGAAGATGATGTCCTCGAAAAGGCGCCGCCCGTCCACGAGCGCGTGGCGCACCTGGTCGTAGTGCGGCACCAGCTGGCGGGTGGTCAGCCCGAGGCCGGTCAGCCAGCGCCGGTACGAAGGATCCACGGCTTCGCCGGGCAGTTCCGGATGGGAGTAGACCAGGTCCGCACAGTTCATCGAGCCGGCGCTGCAGCCCATCACCAGGCCGTCGAAGCCCTTCAGGAGGGCCCGGAGGCCGATCTCATGCAGGAAACGGTTCTGCGTGGGGACATGCCCGCCGCAGAGCACGATCCAGTCGGCCCGCTGCACAAGGTGCGCGGCGATGCCGGCGTTGCGCCGGTCCAGCATGACGACGGCGGCGGGGGTGATCCCGGAATTGCGGATGCATTCCGACATCGAGTCCAGCACATAATCCGTGAACTTGCGGTCGTCCGGGGCCGCGCTGACCAGCAGCACGCGCGGCTGCGGGGGCAGAGCCTCCTGCACCGCGGCAAGCAATCCGTTGTCGGTGGTGATGTGGTCCTCCCCGTAACGGGTCGGACTTCCCGTGAGAATCAGCGTCATCGCGGGTGCAAAGATACGAAATAAACCGTCACGGGGAATGAAATAATCAGGAAAAGACCGGACCGGAACTTGCAAAAACCCCCGACTCTTCCTATTTTGTGGTCAATTTATAAACCGACTGATTATGAAACACTTTTTTCTGCTTTCTACAGACCACCTGGTGGACCGCCTCTGGTTCCGGGATGACGAAGACTTCAGAGTCGCTATGAATTACGTCGCAATCGCTGCTTTTCTTTCCGGGATCTTGGTTCTTTCCTTTATCTTGATGTCCAATCACGTACACTTCGTGGTCAGCGGGAACCGGGAGAAGGTCCTGCTCTTTATCAACAAGTTCAAACAACTCTATGCTGCACACTACCGGCGGAAATATGGCGTATGTGAACTCCTCCGCCGCAACGGTGTCGATTTCCGGGAGGTTCGGGATGATGATGAGTCCCTCGAGCGGGCTATCGCTTATGTGATGATGAACAGCGTGGCGGCGAATATCTGCCTGGAGCCTTCCGGCTATCCCTGGGGTAGCGGCAGCACCCTCTTCACCAACCAAGCTGTTCCTGGCCAATCATTGGGGGAGCTCTCCCGAAGGGCCCAGATCCGTTTGTTGAAAAGTAACGTGGAACTCCCCGGCACATACAGGATTACCCCGGAAGGGTACGTTTCCCCGTCTTCCTATATCCCTGTGCGGGGCGTCGAAGCCCTTTTCCGAACCCCGAAGCGTCTGGGTTTCTTCCTGCGGACTTCCTCCAAGGCGCGGCTTCGTTTGGAGGGGAAGGCTGTGCCGTCATTCCGTGACCAGATAATATCAGCGGCATGTACAGACCTTTGCAAATCATTTTTCAGGGCAGAAGGGATCCAGGACTTGTCGCAGGAGCAGAAAGCCGAGCTTCTCCGTCAGCTCGGCCACCGTTTCAGTGCGGATCTCAAACAGCTCTGCCGGGTGACGGGTCTTCCCTATGAGGAGGCCGCAAAACTCTTGGATTCGTTTTGATAAGTGCTGTTAGGGGTACTTGAATCGGACCCCGAACGGCATTATGATGCTTTTTTGCTGTCGGGGGTCCAAGCCCTGGACCCCCGACAGCAGGTCCCTCTCTCCGATGTTCGTTTCCGGGAATGTTGCGTCTTACCCGGACCGGAGGGATGGGCGCTTGCTCTCGCCGGAGCTCCTCGGCAGGATAGGTGCGTGAGACGCGGCGGAATATCCCGCAATCTCCCGATTTTTTGTTAACTTTGTAGATTGGAACAAAAGATCCTCAAGATATGTACAGAACCCACACTTGCGGCGAGCTTCGCCTCGCCGACCAAGGCAAGACAGTGACCCTCGCGGGATGGGTCCAGAAATCCCGCAAACTCGGCGGCATGACCTTCGTCGACCTGCGTGACCGCTACGGCATCACGCAGCTCGTCGTGGAGGCGGACGCCGCCCCGGAGCTCGTCGAGACCGCTGCCTCCCTGGGCCGTGAATTCGTGATCCAGGCCACGGGCGAGGTCGTCGAGCGCCAGAGCAAGAACCCCAAGATGCCCACCGGCGAAGTAGAGATCAAGCTCTCCGCCATCCGCATCCTCAACAAGTCCGTCACCCCGCCCTTCACCATCGAGGAGCAGAGCGACGGCGGCGAGGATCTCCGCGCCAAATACCGCTACCTGGACCTGCGCCGTCCGCCCCTGCAGCGCGCCCTTGCGCTGCGCCACCGCCTCGCGCAAGAGATCCGCTCCTATCTGGACGGCCAGGGCTTCATGGAGATCGAGACCCCGTACCTCATTAAGTCCACCCCGGAAGGAGCCCGCGACTTCGTGGTGCCCTCCCGCATGAACCCGGGCACGTTCTACGCCCTCCCGCAGAGTCCCCAGACCTTCAAGCAGCTGCTGATGGTCGCGGGCTACGACCGCTACTTCCAGATCGTGCGCTGCTTCCGCGACGAAGACCTGCGCGCCGACCGCCAGCCGGAGTTCACCCAGATCGACTGCGAGATGAGCTTCGTGGAGCAGGAAGACGTGCTGAACACCTTCGAGGGCATGATGCGCCAGATGTTCCGGAACGCCCTCGGCGTCGAGATCCCCGATCCGCTCCCGCGCATGAGCTGGTACGACGCGATGGACTCCTACGGCTCCGACAAGCCGGACATCCGCTTCGGGATGAAGATCCACGAAGTCAGCAGCCTCGTCAAGGGCTGCGGCTTCAGCGTGTTCGACGGTGCTGAGTACATCGGCGGCATCGCTGTCCCCGGCTGCGCCGACTACACCCGCAAGCAGCTCGACGAGCTCACCGAGTGGGTCAAGCGCCCGCAGGTCGGCGCCAAGGGCCTGGTCTATGTCAAGTACAACGCCGACGGCACCGTCAAGTCCAGTGTCGACAAGTTCTACTCCCCGGAGCAGGTCAAGGCCGTGGCCGAGGCCTGCGAGGCGAAGCCCGGCGACCTCGTCCTGGTCCTGTGCGGTCTCAAGCGCAAGACGCAGACGCAGCTTGGCGTGCTCCGCATCGAGATGGGCAACCGTCTGGGTCTGCGCGACCCGCACGTGTTCGCCCCGTTGTGGATCGTGGACTTCCCGCTCCTGGAGTGGAGCGAGGAGGACCAGCGCTTCTACGCCATGCACCACCCGTTCACGGCCCCCAAGCCCGAGCATGAGGCGTGGTTCTACTCCGACAAGAAGGAGGACCTGGAGCGCGTCTGCGCCAACGCCTACGACTTCGTGCTCAATGGCACCGAGCTCGGCGGCGGCTCCATCCGGATCCACGAGGCCGCCATGCAGGAGCGCATGTTCGAGGTGCTCGGCATCAGCAAGGAGGACGCCGAATACAAGTTCGGCTTCATCATCAACGCCTTCAAGTTCGGCGCCCCGCCCCACGGCGGCCTGGCGTTCGGCTTCGACCGCGTCTGCGCCCTCTTCGGCGGGCAGGAGACGATCCGCGACTACATCGCGTTCCCGAAGAACAACCAGGGCCGCGACGTGATGATCGACTCCCCGTCCCGGATCGACGACGCGCAGATGGAAGAGCTCTTCCTGGCTTCCACCTACGCAGAGCCGCAGCCGTGAGGATCCAACTGAACTACGACCTGTCCGCGCAGAATACCTTCCGCATGAAGGTGTCCTGCGCGTGCTATGTCGAGTACGAGAATGTCAAGGAGCTCGAGGGGCTCAACTTCGACCGTCTCCCCAAGCCCCTGCTGCACATCGGGGAGGGGAGCAACCTCCTGTTCACGCAGGATTTCCCGGGCACGGTCCTGCACTCCAACATCGAATACATCAAGTACGTGGACGTGGGGCTGGACGAGGTGCCGGTGATGGTCGGCGCGGGCGTAGTCTGGGACCATTTCGTGGCGGAGACCTGCCGCCACGGCCTCTGGGGCGCCGAGAACCTCTCGCTCATCCCGGGCGAGGTCGGCGCCGCGGCCGTGCAGAACATCGGCGCCTACGGCGTGGAGGCGGGGGACCTCATCTCCGGCGTCGTGGCCTTCGACCTGCAGGAGCGCCGCAAGGTCAAGTTCACCCGGGAGGAGTGCCGCTACGGCTACCGCGACTCCCTCTTCAAGCAGCCGGAGAACAAGGGCCGCTACGTGGTCACGAGCGTGCTCCTGCGCCTGAGCCGCAAGCCCAACCCCCGCGTGGAATACAAGGGCATCCGGGAGGCGCTGGGCGGCCGGGACCCGCAGACGCCCCAGGAGGTGCGCGAAGCCGTGGTCCATATCCGGCGGCAGAAGTTGCCCGACCCCGAGGAGGTCGGCAGCGCCGGCAGTTTCTTCAAGAATCCGGTCGTGAGCCGCGCGGCGTTCGAGCGGATCTCCCCGGACGGCAGCGCCCCGCACTACGACCTGCCCGACGGCACGGTCAAGGTCCCGGCGGCCTGGCTGATCGACCAGTGCGGATTCAAGGGCGCGACGCAGGGCGGCGCCGCCGTCTGGGAGCGCCAGCCGCTCGTGCTCGTCAACGCCACCGGCGAGGCCACGCCGCAGGACGTCCTCGCCCTCGAACAACGTATCACCAACGGGGTGCAGGAGCGCTTCGGCGTCACGCTGCACCCGGAAGTAGACCATATATGAGCAGTTTTGTCATCGAAGGCGGCCACCGCCTCAGCGGCGAGATCAAGCCCCAGGGCGCCAAGAACGAAGCCCTGGAGGTGATCAGCGCCGTCCTCCTCACCGCAGAGCCGGTCACGATCACCAACGTCCCGGAGATCCTGGACGTGCAGAACCTCATCGAGCTGCTGCGCGGCATGGGCGTCAGCGTGGAGCGCCGCGCCAAGGGCGAATACACCTTCACCGCCAACCATGTCAACGAGTTCTACATCCGCAGCGCCGACTTCGTGGCCCGCTGCGCGCGGCTCCGCGGCTCGGTGATGGTCGTGGGCCCGCTGCTGACCCGTTTCGGCAGCGCCTTCTTCCCCAAGCCGGGCGGCGACAAGATCGGCCGCCGGCGCGTGGACACCCACATCGAGGGCTTCATGCGCCTGGGCGCGAAATGCGCCTACGACACCGCCAAGCGGGCCTACAACCTCTCCTCCGGCCGCTCCATGAAGGGCTGCTACATGCTGCTGGACGAGGCCTCCGTCACGGGCACGGCCAACATCATCATGGCCGCGACCCTCGCCGAAGGCACCACCACCATCTACAACGCCGCCTGCGAGCCCTACATCCAGCAGCTCTGCAAGCTGCTCAAGGCCATGGGCGCGCAGATCGAGGGGGTCGGCTCCAACCTGCTCACCATCCACGGCGTGAAGGAACTCCACGGCGCGGAGCACCGGATCCTGCCCGACATGATCGAGGTCGGCTCCTTCATCGGCATGGCCGCGATCACGCAGAGCGAACTCACCATCAAGGACGTGTGCTGGGAGCAGCTGGGCATCATCCCCGAGTGCTTCCGCCGCCTGGGCGTCAAGCTCGAGCAGCGCGGCGACGACATCTACATCCCCGCCCAGGCGAGCTACGAGATCGAGTCCTTCATCGACGGCTCCATCATGACCCTCGCCGACGCTCCCTGGCCGGGCCTGACCCCGGACCTGCTGAGCGTGCTGCTCGTCGTGGCCACGCAGTGCAAGGGCAGCGTGCTGATCCACCAGAAGATGTTCGAGAGCCGCCTGTTCTTCGTGGACAAGCTGATCGACATGGGCGCGCAGATCATCCTCTGCGACCCGCACCGTGCCGTGGTGATCGGCCACGACCACAAGATCAGCCTCAAGGCGAACCGGATGACCTCGCCGGACATCCGCGCCGGCATCGCGATGCTCCTCGCGGCGATGTCCGCCAAGGGCACCTCCACCATTGACAACATCGAGCAGATCGACCGCGGCTACGAAGACATCGAGAGCCGCCTGACCGCGCTCGGAGCCCATATCGAAAGAATCTAGAAGCCCATGCAGGTACTCAAGTTCGGAGGCAGTTCGGTGGCCGATGCCACCCGGATGTCGGGCGTGCTCGACATCGTGCTCGCCGCGGCGGCGAAGGACCGGGTCATCCTGGTCAGCTCCGCCATCAGCGGTTGTACGGATGCGCTGATCGCCATCGGCGCCGAGACCGACCCCGAGCGCAAGGCGCAGCAGGTCGAAGCGCTGCGCCGGCGTCACCACGCCATCGCGCAGCGGCTCTTCACCGGCGCCGAGCGCGCGGACATGCTCGCGGAGCTCGACGCGCTCTTCGCGGAACTCGCCGCGGCGGAGCCGGACGCCTGCGTGACCTTCGGCGAGCTCTTCTCCACCCGGATCCTGGCGCGCAAGGCCGCCTGCGAGGGCGTCGCCACGCAGTGGCTCGACTCGCGGGAGCTGGTGCGCACCCTCGGCGGGATCGTCGCCGAAGGGCTGACCTACGCCAACATCCGCGCCGCGGTGCAGGCCGCGCCTGACGTGCGGCTGTTCGTGGCGCCGGGCTTCATCGCCTCCGACGGCGAGGGCCGCGCCACTACGCTCGGCCGCGGCGGCTCCGACTACAGCGCCGCGCTCTATGCGGCGGGCGCCGGCGCCGGATCGCTCGAGATCTGGACCGACGTGCCCGGCATGATGACGGCCAACCCCAAGGTCGTGCCTGCGGCCGTCACGATCCCCGACATCTCCTACAAGGCGGCGCTGGCCCTGGCCGAGAACGGCGCCAAGGTCCTCTACGCCCCGACGGTGGGGCCGGCCATGGAGGCCGGCATCGCCTTCTCCATCCGCAACACCTTCGACCCCCGGCATCCCGGCACGCTCGTAAGCGGCCGTCCGGCCGTCAAGGCGGGCGACTGGATGGGCGTGACGAGCCGGACCCTGCCCGAACGGGGCGAGTCCGTGGTGTGCCTCGTCGGCGAGGCCGTCCCGTCGCGCGCCGGTGCGGCGAGCCGCATCCGCGCGGCCCTGTCCGAGGCCGGCATCCAGCCGTTGGGCGAGGTCACGGGCGAGGGCGACTGCTTCTTCATCCGGGTCCGCCCGACCGTGGAGCAGGCCGCTGTCGGCGCCATCCACCACGAGTTCTTCGAGCACCGGGCCGTGACCGTGATCCCCGTCTTCATCGCCGGCTACGGCGCCGTGGGCCACGAGCTCGTGCGCCTCATCGGGCTGAGCGCCGACCGCATCGCCCGCCGGCGCGGCCGCAGCATCCGGATCGTCGGCTTGTCCGACAGCCGGCGGTTCGTCGTGGACCTGCGCGGCATCCGGCCGGAAGAGGCCGGGGAGCGTCTCTCGGGCGGCGAGAGCGCCGCGGACGGCGCCTTCATCGACGCCGTGCTGGCGACGGCCCCGCGCGGCGCCGTGTTCGTGGACTGCACCAACGACCATCACCTGCACGGCCGCTACACGGACCTGTTCCGGGGCGGACTCAGCATCGTCACCTCCAACCGCCGCTCGATCGCCCTGCCTTACGTGCAGTATGCCGCCCTCAAGGCCGAGGCCCGGCAGAACGGCGCATTCTTCCGCTACGACACCACGGTGGGCAACGCCCTCCCGATCCTCGAATCCATCGCCAGCGACGCCAACTGCTCCGACGGGATCGAATCCATCGAGGCCGTGGTCTCCTGCACCCTCAACTACATCATCACCGGCTACGACGGCGCCCTGCGCGACTCGCTCGCGACGCTCCTTCGCCGCGCCCAGGACGAGGGCCTGACCGAGTCCGACCCGCGTACGGACCTGGGCGGCAAGGACGTGCTGCGCAAGCTGCTCATCCTGGCGCGCGAGGCCGGCGTGGCGCTCGAAGCCGACGACGTGGAGATCACGCCGATGCTCGGCCCCGAGTTCTTCGACTGCCCGCTGGACGAGTTCTACCGGCTCCTGGCCGGCTACGAGCCGCAGTTCGTGGCCCGCGAGGCGGAGCTGGACGCGGCCGGGCAGCGCCAGCGCTTCGTGGCGTCGCTGCGCCGCGACCCGGCGGCGCGCCACGGCTACCGCGCCGAGATCAAGATGCAGCGCGTGGGGCCCGAGAGCCCCTTCTACTGGATCAGCGGCACGGAGAACGTGACCGTGGTCCGCAGCGAATACTCCGCCCCGCTCGTGATCAAGGGCGCAGGCGAAGGCGTGCGCCTGGCCGCGACCGGCATCATCAAAGACATCCTCATGTAGCATGGAACTGTTCCGGGATATCCTTTCTTTCGACTCCACCTCCGGCCGCGAACGGCCGCTGGGGGAGTGGCTCGCTGCACACCTGGAGGCCCCGTCCGTGGAGACCTTCGAGGTCGGCGACGGGACGCTCGACGTCCTGCTCAGGTGGGGCGACGAGCCCCGCGTGGTGTTCTGCTCGCACATGGACACCGTCCCGCCCTATATCCCCCCGACCTTCCTCGAAGACCGGGTGACCGGGCGCGGGACGTGCGATGCCAAGGGGCAGTTCTACGCCATGTACCGCGCCTGCCAGCGCCTGGCCGCCGCGGGCCGCACGGGATTCGCGCTGCTCATCGTGAGCGGCGAGGAGACGGGCTCCTGGGGCGCCAAGGCCTTTGCGAAACTGCCTTTCCGCGCGCCGCTGCTGGTCGTGGGCGAGCCCACGGACAACTGCATGGTGAGCGCCTCCAAGGGCACCAAACGGTTCGACCTGACCTTCACCGGCCGGCCCTTCCACTCCGGCTACCCGGAGCACGGGCTGAGCGCCGTGGAGCTGTTCGTCGACTTCATGGAGCGCCTGCGCGCCGCCGGTTTCCCGGACGACCCGGACCTGGGCCCCACGACCTGGAACGTCGGGCAGCTGCACAGCGACAACCCCCAGAACATCCTCAGCCCGTCTCTGACCTGCCGCCTCTACTTCCGCACCACCTTCGCCTCCGACGCGGCGGTGGTGGACTGGATGCGCGCGCAGGCCGGCGCCACCCTGTCCGTCCGCGAATTCGGCGGCGACGCCCCGGCGCGCTACCACACCCTGCCGGGATTCCCGGCGAAGCCGGTCTCCTTCGGCAGTGACGCCCCGCACCTGACGAACTTCGGGCAGAAGGTCATCTGCGGCCCGGGTTCCATCACGGTCGCCCACCGCGACGACGAGTTCCTCGCGTACGCCGACCTCGAACAAGCCATTACCAATTACGTTAGTATTTTTGAGCATATTGCCTTATGAAAGTGATTATCAGCGGTTACGGCAAGATGGGCCACATGATCGAAGGGGTCCTGCAGCGCCGTGGCATCGAACTCGTCTGCGCCTCCGAGGACATCTGCGCCATCCCGCGCGAGATCGCGAAGGAGTGCGTCTGCATCGACTTCACGACCCCGGAAGCCTTCCGGGCCAACTACAAGACCCTGGCCGCCAACTTCAAGGCGGTGGTGGTGGGCACTACCGGCTGGTATGACATCAAGGAGGAGGTCTACGCCGCCTTCGAGGCGGCCGGCACCCCGATGATCTGGGGCTCCAACTACTCCGTCGGCGTGCTCGCCCTGTTCGCCGGCATCGAGCGGGCCTGCGAGGTCCTCAAAGGCCATGGCTACACCCCGCACGTCGAGGAGATCCACCACATCCACAAGCTCGACGCCCCCAGCGGCACCGCCAAGAGCATCGGCCTGCTGATCGAGGGCGCCCTGGGCGCGAAGCCGGAGATCGGCTCCCAGCGCATCGGTGAGGTCCCCGGCACGCACATTGCCGAGTTCAAGTCCGGGGTGGACAAGCTCACCTTCACCCACGAAGCCTTCTCCCGCCAGGGCTTCGCCGAGGGCGCCGTCGACGCCGCCCTGATGACGGAAACCCTCACGGGCGTCCACGAGTTCAAGGACTTGATTCTCTAAAAAAGATTCGTATCTTTATCCGCTGTTAGTTAAAAGAGTTGTGTTATGGAATCTCTTGTTTTGCGCGGATGCGGTACGGCGCTGGTGACGCCGTTCCTGCCCGACGGATCCGTTGATTATGAAGCCTACGCCTCGCTGGTGGACCGGCAGGTCGCCGCGGGGGTGCATTTCCTCGTGCCGCTCGGCACGACGGGGGAGACCCCGACCCTCTCCGACGGAGAGAAGACCGCCGTCTTCCAGCTGGTCAAGGAGCACGCCAAAGGCCTGCCCCTGATGCCCGGCGTGGGGACCAACAGCCTGTCCGGGACGCTTGCGAACATCCGCCTGATGGAGCCGCTCGGCCCCGCCGCGCTGCTGGTGGTGGTGCCTTATTACAACAAGCCCACCCAGCAGGGATTGTACGAGTACTACAAGGCCGTGGCGTCGGAGACGGACCTGCCGGTGATCATCTATAACGTGCCCGGCCGGACCGGCGCCAACATCCTGCCGGATACGGTCCTGCGCCTGGCGGCCGACGTCCCCAACATCCGGGGCATCAAGGAGGCCTCCGGCAATTTCTCGCAGGTCAGCGACCTGGTGCGGCGCATCCCGGAGGGCTTCGCCGTGCTGGGCGGCGACGACGACATGACGCTCGCGTACATGGCGGCCGGCGCCCACGGCGTAATCTCCGTGGCGTCCAACGTGGCCCCGGCCGAAGTGACGCAGATGGTCGAGGCGCTGCAGCGCGACGACCTCGCGGCGGCCCGCCGGCTGCACCAGCGGCTGTTCCCGCTGTTCAAGGCCTGCTTCGCCGAGTCCAACCCGGGCCCGGCCAAGGCCGCGCTCGCGCAGCTGGGCCTGTGCGGCAACGTCCTGCGCCTGCCGCTCGTGCCGGTGACGGAGTCAACGGAAGCATTGATGCAGAAAGTTTTAAGCGAATTATGGAAGTAACGATAGAGAAATTCAACGAAGTGATGGCGGCCCTGGAGGCCGGCACCCTGCGCGTCGCCGAGAAGGTGGACGGCATGTGGCAGGTCAACAAATGGGTCAAGGAAGTGATCCTCGCGGGCTTCAAGCTCGGCGCGGTCACGGACATGTCCCAGGGGCAGTTCTCCTTCTTCGACAAGGCCACGTTCCCCGTGCGGAAGTTCTCCGCCGAGGACGGCGTGCGCATCGTGCCGGGCGGGTCGAGCATCCGCCGCGGCGCCTATGTCGCACCCGGCGCCATCGTGATGCCGCCGGCTTATATCAATGTCGGCGCCTACGTGGGCGAGGGCACGATGGTGGACAGCCACGTGACCATCGGCTCCTGCGCACAGGTGGGCCGGCACATCCACATTTCCGCGTCGACCCAGATCGGCGGCGTGCTGGAGCCTGCGGGCGCCCTGCCGACCATCATCGAGGACGGTGCCTTCGTGGGCGGCAACTGCGGCATCTACGAGGGGACCATCGTGCAGGAGGGCGCCGTGATCGCCTCCGGCGTGGTCATCACCTCGTCCACGGCCCTGTTCGACGCCACGACGGGCGAGTTCCTGCCGCGCAACGAGGCCGGCCGCGTGGTCGTGCCGAAGGGCGCCGTGGTCGTGAGCGGCAGCAAGCCGCTGCGGCGCGGCCCTGCCGCCGGCAGCGGCGTCGCGCTCTACTGCCCGGTCATCGTCAAGTACCGCGACGAGAAGACGGCCGGGTCCGTGACCCTCGAAGACCTGCTGCGCTGATGCCGAAGCTCTATAAATATTCCGGCGCCGGCAACGATTTCGTGGTCTTGGACGGCCGTACGGAGGACGTCTCCGCTTTCCGCTCCCCGGAGCGGATCGCCGCGCTTTGCGACCGCCGTACCGGCTTCGTCGCCGGAGACTGCCTGGAGCGAAACGAAGTCCGCATCAGCGGACCGGCCGGCCCCGGGACTTTGGCCCCCTTGAGAAGAGGCGCCGACGGCCTGATGATCCTGACGGACGACCCGGAGTACGATTTCCGGATGGAATACTACAATTCCGACGGCTCCGGCGGGATGATGTGCGGCAACGGCGGACGCTGCATCACGGCGTTTGCGGACGCCCTGGGGATCACCCCGGCGGACGGCCGCGTGTTCCGCTTCACGGCTGCCGACGGCGTCCACACCGGCGAGATCCTCGCGCGGGCGGACGGCGTCAAGACGGTGCGCCTGCGGATGATCGACGTGCGCGAATTCCACCCGGCCCTGGACGGCTGGTTCGTGGACACGGGCACGCGCCACTTCGTGCGTTTCGTGCCTGACGCGGAGACCGTCGACGTGGATGGAGAGGGCCGTCGGGCCCGCTGGGACCCGGCTTTCGCGCCCGTCGGCGCCAACGCCAACTTCGTGTCGGTCGACCCTGACGGGACGCTCCGCGTGCGCACCTTCGAGAAGGGCGTCGAGGCGGAGACCCTGGCCTGCGGCACGGGGATTACCGCGAGTGCGATTGCTGCCTATCTGGCCGGTATCGTTCCGGAGGGCTTGCCGGGGATTGGTTGCGCGCAGGCCTTTGAGCGAAGCGAAGTCCGCATCAGCGGACCGGCCGGCCCCGGGACTTTGGCGGAGACAAAGTCGGAAAGGGGCTTGAGGCCGCAGGGGGTCACAGGGGGCGGAACCCCCTTCATCTATAAGATCCAGGCGCGGATCGCACGGCTGTCGGTGGAGTTCCGGGCTTTGCCGGACGGCAGCGGCTTCACGGAGGTCTATCTGACCGGCCCGGCGGAGGAATGCGTGTTTGGTAAGGCGCTGTGAATGAGTTGGATACGAAAAAAGGGGTATCGTTTTTGGGCACCCCGTTTTTCGTAAGTTATTGCTGTTAAAAAGTTTACGTATCACGCTATCCCCTTTTCATGGATTATAGCAAATTCTTTTCGGAGGACGTCGGGTCGTTCATGCGCTCGCCGGTGCGCGAGATCTTCAAGAAGGTGGACCTCGCGTCCATCTATTCCTTCGCCGGCGGCTATCCTGACGCGGCGACCTTCCCGCTGGACGACATCCGCCGCATCAGCGCGCAGGTGCTCGACCGCTACGGGGCCAAGGCGCTCCAGTACGGCGCCACGCAGGGCGTGCCGGAGCTGCGGGAGGTGATCGCCCGGCGCTACGGCGTGGCGGTGGAGAACGTCCAGGTCACGACCTCCTCGCAGCAGGGGATCGACGTCTGCACGCGCGTGTTCGCCAATCCCGGCGACGTGATTCTGACCACGAGCCCGACCTACCTCGGCGCCCTGCAGTCCTTCAAGTCCTATCGCGCCGATGTCCGGACGCTGGAAGAATTCGGTTTTTCCCTCGGCAGCCGGAGCCGCTTGCCCCGGGACAACTTCGCGCTTCGCGCTCATCCCTCCCAAGCTGACGCTTGGGCCCCTCCCGTTTACGAGGCCACGGGTGGCCACGGTTGCCCGGAGCAAGCGGCTCCGGCTGCCGACATCCCGGTGAAGTTCTGCTACGTGATTCCGGATTTCCAGAATCCGAGCGGGGAGACGATGACGCTTCCGGAGCGGGAGGCGCTGGTCGCGCTGGCGCGCGAACACGACTTCCTCATCGTCGAGGACAGCCCGTACCGCGAGCTGCGCTACAGCGGCGAGCCTGTGCCGACGATTTACTCGCTGGCGCCGGAGCGGACCCTGCACCTGGGGAGCTTCTCCAAGATCTTCGCCCCGGGATTCCGGCTGGGCTGGATTCTCGGCCCGACCGAACTGCTGGACCAGATCTATGTCTGCAAGCAGTCGCTCGACCTCTGCCCGCCCATCTTCGACCAGTACATCGCCGCGGAGTTCATGGGCAGCGGCGCGCTCGACGCCAACCTGGCGAAGAGCATCGCCCTGTACCGCGCCAAGCGGGACAAGATGCTCTCCCTGCTGGAGAAATACATGCCCTCGGGCGTGACCTGGACGCATCCGGAGGGCGGACTGTTCCTCTTCCTGACCCTGCCGGAAGGCTTCGACACCGTGGCCCTCTACGACCGGGCGCTCAGCGCCGGGGTCGCCTATGTGGCGGGTTCCTTCTTCTATGTGGACGGCAGCCACCGCAACACGATGCGGCTCAACTTCTCCTTCCTGGACGCCTCCCGGATGGAGGCCGGGATCCGGCTGCTGGCGGAGGTGATCCGCGAGGCAGCGAAGTAGTGTGGCGGCCGATGGCGGAGGAGATCCGCCGGACCGCGTCACAGCAAAGCGGAGGGTGTTTTTCTTAAACGGCTGATATAAAATACTTTACACAAACATACCGGCTCGATTTGGAACCGGTGTGTTTGTGTAAAATACTGATTGATAGCTAATTGCTAAAAACAGGACACCTTATTCAGCGTGGTGCTGGTGGCCCTCGCCGTGCTCGTGGTCGTTGACGCCCTCGATCTCACGGTAGCGGCAGCAGGCCTCCAGGCGGTCGTAGGCCTCCTGCGGGGCGGTGAACTTGCCGGCGTCGTAGCCGATGGCGGCGATGGCCTTCAGGACCTTGTTCGGCTTGACCTGCCTGGTCTCGTAGGTGAGCTTGAGGCTCTGGGCCTTGAGGTCATAGGCGGCTGCCTGCACGCCTTCGAAACCCTTGGCGACGGTCTCGATGCGGTTCTTGCACATGCCGCAGTGTCCGCGGACGGTGTAGGTCTTCTCGACGACCTTGGCGTTCGCCATGCCGGCGATGAGCAGCGTAGCTGCGAGGAGGAGGAATTTCTTCATATCCGTAGCGTTTTTGTGAATAATCAAACCGTGCAAAGATAGGGATTTTGCACAAAAGACGAAATCCCCACATATGGGGATGACTGAGCCGGTCGCTGCCCGGTCTGCAAGCCCATAAGCGCCCGATATTATTACCTAAGCTTCTTCTTGTAATGCCCGGACTTGTTCTTCCGTCAGTTCCGTGCCCAACGCAATGATATTGGCAGGGATTCCCATTTCCTTCAATCGCCGGACGGTTTCTTTCTTCTCCTCCATTTTCCCTTCTTCTATCCCCTCTGCCCTTGCATTCTTCTTCGCAAAGGCGATCTGGTTGCGTATGTCACGTTCCGTGGTCATCTCGAATTCGTATTTGACTTTGTCTTCCGGTGTAAAGGTAGCAATTTCCGCGGCTTCGAACAAGAGGTCGAAGATTTCC
>JAFUWY010000011.1 GCA_017477245.1 Bacteroidales bacterium
CACATCCCGAAACTTTAGTATTAAGTGCCCATCGTCTCCCCGCAGGGAACAGCCGCGCCGCGTATTGCGCGGCTGTGATTCGCCCTCTGGCATCCCATTTCAAATCCCATCCGCTTTCTTCCCAAAAGCGTGATGAGGAACTAGCTGATTATCAATAAAAACGAAAATCCCTAGTCCCTCCGGGTGGTACTAGGGATTTCATAAAACATTCAGTGTCAGTGGTTTGCTCATCACGCTCTCGCGAGGTGGTTTCGGGGTGTATGCTTGGCTGTATGTTTAATCTATTGTATATAGCAAGAGAGTGAGTCGCCCGCATAGCATATTACGCTCCGATTATCACAAGGCTCAAAATGCACGTTACGTAAAGCACTGATATTAAATCTTTTAAGTATTAAACGCCAGCGCGAGGGCGACTCGCCGCCGCGCAATACGCGGCGCGGCGGCTCGCTGCGGATCCGGCTGCGGGGACTACCGTTTATTTCATCGTATGGTACTGGGGCACCTCCGCCGCGCATAACCTAGCGCGGCGGATAGCGAAGCTCGGTGCGAGCTTTGGGAGCTCGCACCGGCTTCGCTTGCCCGGGTTCGGGCAGGATATCGACCTTATCCAGGCCGAAGGGTAAGTGCCGGAGGGGGTCCGGGCAGGAAAAGGCCCTTATCCAGGCCGAAGGGTGGGTGACGGAGGGGGGTCGGGCAGGATATCGACCTTATCCGGGCCGAAGGGTAGGCGCTGGAGGGGGTTCGGGCAGGATATCGACCTTATCCGGGCCGAAGGGTAGCCGCTGGAGGGGGTTCGGACAGGATATCGACCTTATCCGGGCCGAAGGGTGGGTGACGGAGGGGGGTCGGGCTGGATGGGGCCTCTATCCGGGCAGATGGTCGGCGTCTGAGTGGTCCAATGGCGCCAGAGGGAGTCCAGTGGCTGCCAGAGGAGGTCCAGTGGCTGCCAGAGGAGGTCCAGTGGCTGCCAGAGGAGGTCCTGTGGACGCTAGAGGGGTCCTGTGGACGCCAGAGGGGGTGAAGGGTGCCTGACGGAGGGCCCATGCCGAGGGGACGAGGCGAGGGCCCGGCCGGGGCCTAGGCGAGGAAGTTGGTGAGGAAGATCACCACGATGGCGATGGGGGCGACGTAGCGGAGGAGGAACCAGAAGGCGTCGAAGACGGCGCAGTTGAAGCGGGCCGTGCCGCCGGAGGTGAACTCGTCGCGCACCACCGACTTGTCCATCTTCCAGCCTACGAACAGCACGAAGAGCAGGCCGCCGAAGGTCATCAGGAAGTTGGAGGTCAGCATGTCGCAGAAACTGAAGATCGACAGGCCGAAGAGCTTGGTCTCCGCGAGCGGACCGAAGGACAGCGAGCAGAGCGCGCCCAGGATCCAGCAGCCCAGGAAGATCAGCACGGTGGCCTTGTGGCGCGACAGGCCGCGCTGCTCCACCAGGTAGGCCACGCCGACTTCGTACATCGAGATGGCGGAAGTGAAGGCCGCGAAGACGATCGTCACGAAGAAGAGCACCGCCACGACCGCACTCAGCCAGGGCACGGAGGTACCCATCTTGGCGAAGATGTACGGCAGCGTCTCGAAGATCAGGCCCGGGCCGGCGCCCGGCTCGATGCCGGCCGCGAACACCGCCGGCATGATGGCGAAGCCGGCGATCAGCGCGAACAGCAGGTCGA
Source organism: Bacteroidales bacterium (assembly GCA_017477245.1). Taxonomy (GTDB): domain Bacteria; phylum Bacteroidota; class Bacteroidia; order Bacteroidales; family UBA932; genus Cryptobacteroides. The sequence goes on from JAFUWY010000011.1 coordinate 1,674, forward strand.
ATCCGACGGTCCCGAGGCCCGTCGCCAGGATGTTCTCATCCTTGCGGATATACGAAGCGTAGGTCAGGATCGTCCCGACGCCCAATGACAGCGAGAAGAAACTCTGCCCCATGGCCGCGGCGACGGCCGACGGCGTGATCTTGCTGAAGTCCGGCTTCAGCAGGTAGCTCACGCCCGGCGCCGCGCCCGGCAGGGAGATCGAGTAGACCATGATCACCACGATGAGCACGAACAGCAGCGGCATCGTGATCTTGTTGAACTTTTCGATGCCGGACTTCACGCCCGCGGACACGATCACCGCGCATCCCAGCAGGAAGAGCGTGTGGAAAAGCAGCGGCAGCCCGGGCGAGGAGATGAATTTCGCATAGGCCGACGAGACCGTCCCGATGTCCGAGGCGTGGAACCCGGCGGTCACGGACTGCCAGAGGTAGCCGATGGACCAGCCGCCCACGACGCTGTAGTACGACAGGATGATCAGCGGCGAGAGCACCGTCAGCAGCCCCAGCCACTTCCAGCGCGTGCCGGGCGCGAGCTGCTCCATCGCGCCGAAGGTGCCGGCGTGCGTGCGGTGCCCGATGATGGCCTCGGCCAGGAAGATGGGCAGCGACAGCAGCAGGCAGGCCGCCAGGTAGATGATGATGAAGGCAGCGCCTCCGGTCTGGCCCACCATGTAGGGGAAGCGCCAGATGTTACCCAGCCCGATGGCGGAGCCCGCCAGGGCCAGGATGGCGGCGGTACGCCCGCCGAAATGTTCGCGTTTCGCTGCCATCGCCTACAGGATGAAATTGGTGAAGAAGATGATGAGCACCGCGATGGGCGCCACCCACTTGATCAGGAACCAGAACACCGGGAAGATCCGGTCGTTGAAGGCAATCGACCCGCGGTTGGTGAATTCGTCATGCACCACGCGCCGGGGCAGGATCCAGCCCACGAAGATGACGACCAGCAGGCCCATCAGCAGGAGCAGGATGTTGGAGCAGACCCAGTCGAAGAGGTCGAAGATGCTCATCCCGGCCACCCGCACGTCGGCCAGCGGCCCGAACGACAGGGAGCACAGGGTCCCGAGGCCGCCGCAGATCAGGTAGAGCAGCAGGCAGGCGCGGACGCGCGTCATCCCGGCGCGTTCCATGAGGAACGAAACCCCCACCTCCACCAGGGAGATGCAGGAGGTCATGGCCGCCACGATGATGGACAGGAAGAAGATCACCGCCACCAGCGAACTCAGCACGGGCAGGTCCACGCCCATCTTCGCGAACACGTAAGGGATGCTCTGGAAGATCAGGCCCGGGCCGGCGCCCGGCTCGATGCCGGCTGCGAAAACCGCCGGCATGATGGCGAAGCCGGCCATGATGGCGAACAGCAGGTCGGAGACCGCCGTGCCGGCGCTCGTCACGAGGATGTTCTCCTTCTTGCTCACGTAGGACCCGTACGTGATGATGGCGCCCATGCCGAGCGAGAGCGAGTAGAAGCTCTGCCCCATCGCGTACGCGAAGGTCCGCGGCGTCAGTTCGCTCCAGTCGGGGTGCAGCAGGTAGCGCACCCCCTCCCCGGCGCCGGGCAGGCTGACCGAGTACACCAGGATCACCAGGATCAGCACGAACAGCACCGGGAGCGTGACCTTGCTGAACTTCTCGATGCCGGACTTGACGCCGCCGGCGACGACCAGCACCGTCAGGCCCAGGAACAGCAGGTGCATGAGCACGGGGGTCCAGGTGTCGCTGACGAACGAGCCGAACAGGGCGCTGGCGCCCTCCGGGGTCGTGTGGATGAAGGCGGCGCTGCAGGACTTGAGGAAGTATTCGACGGACCAGCCGCCGATAACGCTGTAGTAGCAGGCGATGAGCGTGGGGATCACGATGGTCAGGTAGCCGGCGCCCTTCCAGAAGGGATGGTGGCGCGACAGGCGCGCGAAAGCGTCGCGGGCGTTGGTGTGGCTCCGCCGGCCGACCATCACCTCGGAGAGGAATACCGGCAGGGAGATCAGCAGGGTGGCGATGACGTACACGACGACGAACGCAGCGCCGCCGTGCTCGCCCACCATGTAGGGGAAGCGCCAGATATTGCCCAGCCCGATGGCGGAGCCCGCCATCGCCAGGATCACGGCCAGGCGGCCGCCGAATTTTTCGCGTTTGTTTGCTGCCATACAACTACTAACTATCGTTGGGATTCGCCGGTCAGGCCGGCGAATGACGTTTTGGGGCCGGGATCCGCCGGTCAGGCCGGCGGATGACGTTTTGGGGCCGGGATTCGCCGGTCAGGCCGGCGAATGACGGAGGGAGGGTGAGCCGCGGCGGGTTAGCGCCGGACGTAGGTCACGAACTCGTATTCCAGGCCGCTCTCCGGGTCCGTCCGGAGGCCGGAACGCTCCTCAACCGCCCAAATATCGGAATTTATTTCCGGAAAATAAGCATCCGCGTCCGGAATTGTTGTATGTATGTGTGTCACATAGAGTTTGTCCATCTCATCGATGACGCACTTATACACAGAAGCCCCTCCGATGACGAACACCCGCGGGGCGTCGCCGGCGGCGGCGTAGGCCGCCTCCATCGTGTCCACGCACACGGCCCCCTCGATGGGGGCCCGGCTGTGCGTGAGCACGATATTGCGGCGTCCGGGCAGCGGTCGCCCGATGGAGCGGAACGTCGTCCGGCCCATGATCACCGGGTAGCCCATCGTGGTCCGCTTGAAGAACTGCAGGTCTTCGCGCAGGTGCCAGGGCATCGTCCCGGCCCGGCCGATGGCGCCGTCTGCGGCAACCGCTACGATCAGGCACTTCTCCATCGTCATACCGCCACTGGGGCCTTGATGGCCGGCCAGGGGTCGTAGCCTTCCAGCGTGAAGTCTTCGTACTTGAAGTCGAAGACGCTCTTCACGTCCGGGTTGAGCTTCATCACGGGCAGCGGGCGCGGCGTGCGCGACAGCTGCTCGCGGACCTGGTCGAAGTGGTTGAGATAGATGTGCGTATCGCCCGTGGTGTGGATGAATTCGCCCGGCTGCAGGCCGCAGCTCTGGGCGATCATCATCGTCAGCAGGGCGTAGGAGGCGATGTTGAACGGGACGCCGAGGAAGGTGTCCGCGCTCCGCTGGTACAGCTGGCAGGAGAGCCGGCCGTCGGCCACGTAGAACTGGAACAGGCAGTGGCAGGGCGGCAGGGCCATCCGGTCCACCTCGCCAGGATTCCACGCCGTGACGATCATGCGGCGGGAGTCGGGGTTGCGGCGGATCGTGTCGACCACCTGCGAGAGTTGGTCGATGCTGCGCCCGTCAGGCGCGGGCCAGCTGCGCCACTGGTGGCCGTAGACGGGGCCCAGGTCGCCGTTCTCGTCGGCCCACTCGTCCCAGATGGTGACCTTGTGGTCCTGGAGGTACTTGACGTTGGTGTCCCCGGCGATGAACCAGAGCAGCTCGTAGATGATGGACTTGAGGTGGACCTTCTTGGTGGTCAGCAGCGGGAAGCCGGCCGACAGGTCGAAGCGCATCTGGTGGCCGAAGATGCTCTTCGTGCCCACGCCGGTGCGGTCGTGCTTGACCGCCCCGTGGTCCATAATCTCCTGAAGGAGGTCGAGGTACTGCTTCATTACTTCCGGACTCCGAAGGCGAAGATGATGGCTTCGTGGAAGGTCTTGCCCGGCTGCAGGACCGTGGTCGGGTAGTCTGGACGGTTGGGGCTGTCCGGGAAGTGCTGGCACTCCAGGGCCACGGCGTCGTAGTCGTGGTAGATGCGGCCGCGCTTGCCGACGGGGCAGCCGTCGAGCCAGTTGCCGGTGTAGACCTGGATGCCCGGCTGGGTGGTGAACACCTTGACCGAGCGGCCGCTGCGGTTGGACCACAGCTCGGCGGCCTCCTGGATCTGGCCCTTGCGGTAGCCGTCGATCACCCAGCAGGCGTCGTAGCCCTTGCCGAACTTCAGCGCCGGGAAGTCCTTCCTGATGTCGCGGCCGAGGGTCTTGGGGTTGAGGAAGTCCATCGGCGTGCCGGCAACGGGTTCGGGCTCGCCCAGCGGGATGAGCGTGTCGTCGGTCGGAAGGTATTCGGAGGCGTTGAGCTTCAGGAAGTGCTGCAGGGCGGAGCCGCGGCCGTTGAGGTTGAAATAGACGTGGTTCGTGAGGTTCACGACCGTCTTGGCATCGGACTTGGCGCTGAAGGTGAGGCGGAGTTCGTTGTCCTCGCTCCACTCGTAGCGCACCACGGCCACGAGGTTGCCGGGATAGCCCATCTCGCCGTCGGCGGAGACGTACTTGAACTCCACGCCGCCCTTGCGCTTGCGGGACTCCCACACCTGGTTCTGGAAGCCCTCGGGGCCGCCGTGGAGGTGGTTGGGACCGTTGTTGATGGGAAGCGTGTATTCCTTGCCGTCCAGGGAGAAACGGCCCTTGGCGATGCGGTTGGCGTAGCGGCCCGGGACCTTGCCCGCGCAGGGACCGTCCGCGAAGTAGTGCTCCGGCTTGCCGTATCCGAGCACGACGTCGGCCAGCTTGCCGTCCCGGTCGGGGACGTTGATGGCGACGATCGCGGCGCCGACGTTGGACACCACGGCGGAGGCGCCGCTGGCGTTGGTCAGGGTGTACTTGTAGATGGCCTTGCCATCGGGGGTCCTGCCCCAGAGCTTTCTGTTGATTGCCATAGCTTTATCGGTTTTGTTGATTCTGCAGGTAAGAGACGACGCGCTCCGCGGGGGCGTCCTTCATCAGGATCCGCTTGTCCGCGTCGAGCAGGTACAGCGACGGGATCGCCCGGATGTTGTAGAGGTGGCCGTCGCGGATGCTGCGGTCGGCGTTGTAGCCGCACAGCCAGTCGGCGGGGTAGTTCGGCGCGTATTCGCGCCACTTGTCCACCTCGTCGTCGATGTAGACGTTGACGACGGCCAGCGCGCCGCCCGCGATCATCGCGCCGATCCCGGGCACGGCCTGGAGGGTGCCGATGATCTCCTGGCAGGCGTAGCAGCCGGGGTTGCTGAAGAAGAGCAGCGTCGTGCGGGCGCGCACCCCGTGCAGGGAGCGCACGCGGCCGCGCAGGTCGGTGAAGCGGAAGTCCGGCGCCACGGAGCCGTAGGGCGTGAGGGCGCACATGCGAGCCTCATAGGCGTAGCCGGGACGGTTCTCCTCCCGCGTGTAGGGAGAGGCGGCAAGCCCCTCCACGTAAGGGAGATAGAGATCCTCGTCCCGCACCGGGGAATTGGGGTCGTAGAGGTAGCGCGAGACGATCTCGCCCATCAGCAGGAAGACGTGCGAGGCCGTGTCGGCGGCCTGCTTCTGCTCGACCTGGCTGAAGAAATGGCGCATCTTCTGCTGCGCCTCGGACATCGGCACCTGGCCGAGCAGCTGGGCGAACAGGGCCACCTGCTTCTCCACCTCGCCGTGCTCCACGCCCAGCACGGCGCCCGTGTCGCACGGGCCGTCGCCGGCGAAGAAACGGTCCCAGAAGTGGTCCAGGAGGTATTCGGTCCGCTCGGCGGGGTCGGTGTAGACGGCCGGGACTTCCGGCATGGGGAAGGGGTGCAGCGTGCGTGCGGCGGGCTGCGGCTGCCCGGCGCCGCCCTGGCGGCATGCCGGCAGCGCCAGCGCCGCCAGCAACAGGATGGATATGAGGGTCCTTGCTTTCATGCAAACGCTAAAGTTAGCGAATTTTTATTAGATTTGTCCAATGATGCGCACGAAACGAGTCTCCTGGTTGCTGCTGGCCCTGCTGCTGGGCTGCGCGGCGCCGGCCTCCGCCCAGTTCTATACGATGGGCGAGGATCCGGGCGGGCTGCGCTGGAACAACGTGGAGACGCCCTCCTACCGGGTCATCTACCCCCGCGGGCTGGATTCGCTCGGCCGCGCCTACGCCACGGCGCTGGAGCGCTGGGCGGGGCCCGTGGCCGGGAGCATCGGCATCCGGCCCAACGCCGCGTATGCCAACAAGATGCCCGTCGTGCTGCACACCCGCACGGTCCTGGCCAACGGACAGGTCACCTGGACCCCGCGCCGGCTGGAGCTGCTCACCGTGCCCGAGGCCTTCGCGCCCGAGCCGACGCCCTGGATCACCCAGCTGGCGGTCCACGAGTCCCGCCACGTCGCGCAGATGCAGGCCGGGGCCGCCCGCCCCTTCCGGTGGCTGGGCGTGCTGACCGGCCAGTTGGGCGCCGGCGCCCTGGCCGCCGTCTACGGCGGTCCGGCCTTCCTCGAAGGCGACGCCGTC
>JAFUWY010000012.1 GCA_017477245.1 Bacteroidales bacterium
CATGTTGGCGGCGGCAGCGACGCGGGTGGTCACATAGCCGATGCAGGAGACCTCGAGGGTCGTGCCGGGAGCGACGCGGATCTCGAAGTCGCCGTCGATGTTCGTGATGACACCGTTGGTGGTGCCGGGCACGACGACGGATGCTCCGATGATGGGTTCTCCCTTGGAATCCAGAACCTTACCCTTGCTCAGGGACTGGGCGAACGCCGAGCCTCCCGCGAAGAGCAAAGCCACGCAGGCCACAAGCGCCATCAGCGCGTTGCGGCTCACTGAGAAATGAGATTTCATCAAGCTTTTGATTTTTTGGTTGAACAATAGGTTATAAATAATGGTGTTTGTTTCGTGTCTTTTCAAGCCAAAAACGTGCAAATTTATAAAATTACTCGCTAACTTATCCACATAACTGTGTAAAAATAATATAAAAAAGGAGGCCGCATCCCTGCGGCCCCCTTCCGGTTCAACTTTGTTTAACCATTATTAATAACCGGGATTCTGGATTTCATTGATCTCATCGGAGGTCAGTGCATGACCGTCCTTGGTAATACGGTTGAGGTGCTCCAGCGGAATCGGACGCAGGTAGTGCTGTGCCTTCTTGAAATTACCGCCGTTCGGGGAGTAGTACTTCTCGATATCACCGCCTGCCGTTCCTTGGTTGCCGGTATGGCCGAGGATATCCGTCATATCCTGGGTCCAGGCCTGGTCGTTGAAGCGCAGGCGGTCCTCCAGGGTGCGGGTGCGGACGAGATCGTTGTAGCGCAGACTCTCGCCATACATCTCGCGGGACTTCTCGTTAAGCACGAAGCAGAGGGCGCGGGTGAAAGCGTCGGATTTGTACTTCGGATTGGTTACGGCGAGGAAGTCCATGACGTACTGATCCTCGGGCGGGTAGTTGCCGTCGGTGACGGTCGGGAGGACGGATGCCTCGGCGTTGACCGCATCGCGGTATGCCTGGTCCTTGTCCCAGCCGCCCACGGAGTAGAAATAGGAATTCTTGGGGTAGAAGACGCTTCGGTTGGTGTAAGCAGAGATGGAAGAGCGATAGCTGCTGGTTTCGAAGGCCATCCCGCCGTCCATGTACTTGTCACGCTCCTCGCCGGCGCGGAACTGGGCACGGTCGCGAATCGGCTTGAGTGCTGCGAGACCTTCGTTGATCTTTCCCTGGCGGATGAGCGCTTCGGCCCAGAAGAAATAATCTTCGGCGGAGCGGGCGATCACGAAGTCGCGGAAACTGTACTGAGAGTTATACACGTCGATGTCGCCTTCGAGATATTTGTTGAGCATGGCGAACTGACCATCCTTGTTGGGATTCATGCTGGTGTTCTCCGGCTCGGCAGCACTCTCGCTTCCGTAGGTCAGGAGGGCCTTGACGGTGGGGATGTATTTACCAGTGTTGTAGTCGACGATACGGAAACGTTTCTCCGGCTTGGCGTTGTATGCGATATCGATATCCTCTGTGAGGAACTTCTGTCCATACTCCTTACGGTTGATGATGTACATGCCGCCGAGGTACTTGCTGAAGGTGGCTTCGGTGTTGTGCTCGCCGAAATACTCTTTCGTGTTGATCGTGCTTCCGTCCTTCACCTTATAGGTCATCTCATTCTCCTTCGTCGGGAGCTTGTTGATAGCCCAGGTAGTCTTGAAGGATTTCCAGAAACGGGAGTCGTTCTCCAGGTCGTAGAGGAAGTAGCAGTAGCGTGGTGTGTTTTTGAGACGCTGGTAGGAGCGCCCGCCGGCGACGTCACGCTGCATGAAACCGTTGAAGGCGTTCTGGTAAGGCATGACGAACCAGACAAGGGTCATGTTGCCGGTATAGGCGGAGCCGCGCTCGGAGGTGCCGAGGTCGTATGAGGCCTTCAGCAGGATTTCGGAGTTCTTCTCGGTGATGTCGGAGCCGCTCTTCGTGTGGTTGGCATAAAGGTCCTCGAAGCGGGCGACGATCGGGTGGGCGTCGACCACGATCTTGGCATACTTGATGACCTCTTCGAGATCGCTGTTCACGTAGGAACTGTTCCAGTCAGCATTGCACTCGGAAGCCCTCCAGAGGTGGGCCTGTGCCAGGAAGTGTGCGGCGGCGTACTTGTCGACCTTGCCGTCGAGATCGGCCTTGGCGGGAAGCAACTTGTAGGCATTCTCCAGGTCGCTGATGATTTGCTCATAAACGTCCTTGCGGGAATCGCGTGCGTACTCGCGCTCTGGACCGGAGGCGGCGTGGATCACGAGGGGGATGTCGCCGTACTGGTTAACGAGGAAGAGATAATCGTAGCCGCGAAGGAAATAGGCGGTGCCGAGCGTTTCGTCCTTCTTGGCATATCCGTCGAGGATCTCAGCCTTGTCGATGATGGTATTGGCGCGGTTGAGCCAGGTGTAGAACATGCCCCAGACATGGTTTGCGCCCACGGTGTTGGCAGAACCTTCGACCTTGGCACCATATCGGGTGTCGTAGGTGTTGTATGCTTCGGAGGCACCGTCGCCGCCGATCATGAACTCGTTAGTGCCGGCGTTGGTGTAGGCCCAGATCTCGCCGTAGAACATCTGGCGGAACTGCAAGTATAGACTCTGGGACATGGAGTAGAGTCCATCCGGGGTATCCAGATATGAGGAGTCGACCTTGGTCCGTTGCACCTCGTTGAGGAACTTATCGCCGCAGGATGTGACGGAGAACAAAAGTGCTCCGGCAACTGCGAGGATGCTGAAAAGTCTGTTATTCTTTTTCATAAAGCAATAATCATAAGAGGATTAGAAGCCGATGTTAAGACCGAATACAAGGCCGCGGTTGATGGAGGCATCTCCGGCATCGGAGTCTCTCCAGAATGCGGTGTCGTAGATGGAGAACGGGTTCTTGAGTTGGGCGGTCATGCGCACGGAGTTCAGGCCCATCCTTTTGACGAAGTTCTGCGGCAGGAAGTAGCCCAGGGAGATCTGGCGGACCTTGAGCCATCCGCCGTGCTTGTACTGGATCAGGTTGCCTGCGTACTTGTCAGCGGCGGACTCGACGGCCCAGGACGGACGTCCGTAGGTGGAGTTCTTGTTGAGTTCGGTGTAGTAGTCGATCTTGCGGGAAGGATCGGCCGTGGTCTGGCCGTGTCCGGTCTGCATGAAATAGTCGAAGCGGCCGTACATGAACACGTCCAGGGTGAGGTTCTTCCAACGGAGGGTGTTGTTGAAACCCAGGGTCCAAAGCGGATCGCTGTTGCCCATGATGACGTAGTCGTTGTTCGCATCGATCTTGTAGTCGCCGTTCTGGTCCTTGACGCGGGTCATGCCCGGAGCGAACTTGAATCCTTTCTCCGCGAACTTGGCCATTTCGGCTGCGTCTTCGGCGGATTCCGTCCAGAGACCAAGGGACTCGTAGGTATAAGCGACGGAGATCGGCTGCCCGATGAAGAGTCTCTCCGGAATCATGTCTTCCTTTCCGTTCTGGAGTTCGATGATCTTGGTCGTGTTGTAGGCCAGGTTGACCGTGGATCTCCAGGAGAAATCACGCTTGGTGATGTTGACAGTGTTGAGCGTCAGGTCAAAGCCCTGGTTGTTGATCTGGCCGAGGTTTGCTTTCGTGCTGTCGTAACCGGAGACAGCAGGCAGGGAGACGCCGAAGATCATACCGTGGGTGAAGTTCTTGTAGACATCGAACACACCGCTGATACGGCCCTTCAGCACGGAGAAATCAACACCGACGTTGATGGCGTCCGTGGTCTCCCAACCGATGGCCTGGTTGGCAAAAGAACTGGGCGTATAGTAGACGGCATAGGCCTTGTTGTCGAAAGTCGTCGTCGCGCCCGACAAGGTGTCCTTGGAAGAGTAAGGATCAATGCCGTAGTTGCCGGTACGTCCCCAACCTGCACGAAGTTTGAGCTGGTCGATCCAGCCTACGTGCATCCAAGGCTCCTGGTCGATGCGCCAGCCGAGGGCGACGGAGGGGAATGTTGCCCATTTATGGCCGGCACCGAGCTGGGATGCACCATCATAGCGGAGAGACGCCGTGATCATATAACGGTCCTTGAAAGTGTAGTTGACACGGGCCATGTAGGAGGCCATCTGGGATTCACTGAGCGAGTTGAAACTCGGCTCGCCTTTCCTTGTGTATGAACCGTTTCCGAGTCCCCACCATTTCTGGGTCATACCCTGGCCGATGGATGCGAGCGCGACCTCCTGACCAGTCATGTTGTAGAGTTCGGTATTCATCTTGTACCAAGCCTCCTGCAGGAGGGTCACGTTGAGGGAGTGGTCGCCGAAGGCGCGGTTGTAGGAGATGATGTTGTCGATGGTCCAGGAGAAGTACTTGTTGGCACTGGAGGTGACCAGGTCGATGTTGCCCATCATGCGACGGGTATTCGAGTTGCCGTCCATGTACTTGTAGGACTGGAAGAAACGGAGCTGCGGACCGAAAGTGGAACGGAAAGTAAGTCCCTCGAGGGGTTTCCACATCTTGCCGAAGTCGAGACCGGCGTAGAAGCTGCCCGTGAAGTCGTAGGAGAGACGGGATAACTGGGTCAGGCCGGCTTCGCCGACGACGGTGTAGACACGGTCGTTGCCGTCCGGGAGGAGGACTGCGTTACCGTCGCTGTCATAAGGAACGGCATAGGTGTGGATGCGCTGCGCCTTGGCGCGGAGGCTTCCGCCCACGGAGCCGTCCGGGCCGCCGGAATTATCGACACCGTATTCCTGGTCGCCGAAACGGGCGTTGATGGCGCCGCCCATGGAGAACCACTCGAGCGGAGTGAGGTCGACGCTGGTACGGAAGGTATAGCGGTTGTATTCCTGGCCGATGGTCGTTCCCTTGTTGTTCATGTAACCGAGGGAAACATAAGCCTTCATCTTGTCGGTGCCTCCGGAGGCGCTGAGGGTATGCTCGTGGGTGATACCGATGCGGTCGGTGAACTGTGTCCAATCCGTGGTCGTAACCTTGGAAGGGTCCCAGGTGGTGGAGCGCTGGCCGGCGTTCCACTGCTCGAGGGTCAGGCCCCATCCTTTCAAGATGTTCTCCCAGGCGGTAGGGGAGAAGCCTTTGATGATCATGCCATCATAGTCAACCTGGATATTGGGTTGGTTGCCGGGAATATCGGTGTAACCGCCATAATAGCGGGCCCAACGACGCCACTCGAGGGTCTCGACAGCGTTGAAATAGGGAACCTTTTCGAAAATCTTCTCGGCGGTAACGGTACCGGAATAGTTGAGGGTGAGCTTGCCGCTCTTACCGCGGTTGGTGGTCACGAGGATGACACCATCGGAACCGCGGGCACCGTAGATGGCGGTGGCGGAGGCGTCCTTGAGGACGTCGATGGATTCGATATCCTGGGGGTTGATCATGTCGAGCCCGACGGACTGCGCCACGACGCCGTCGATGACGACGAGCGGGTTGCCGGAGGCGAAACTGTTCTTACCGCGAACCTGGATGGAGCCGGCGGAACCCGGACGGCCGTTGTTGCTGACCACGACGCCGGCGGCCTTGCCCTGCAGGGCTTCGACGGCGTTGAGGGCCGGATTCTGGAGAAGTTCTTCGGACTTCACGGAGACCATGGCGCCGGTAACGTCGCTCTTCTTCATGGTACCGTAACCGACGGCGACAGCCTCTTCGAGCATCAGGCGGTCATCTTGGAGGGTGACGGCCATGTTGTTGGCGGCCTCCACCTTCTGGGTGACGTAACCGATGCAGGAGATTTCCAGGATGGTCCTGGGGGCGACGCGGAGTTCGAAGTTGCCGTCGAGGTCGGTGATGACACCGTTGGTGGTGCCGGGCACCACGACGGAAGCGCCGATGATGGCTTCGCCCTTGGAATCCAAAACTTTACCCTTGATGGTGGACTGGGCGAATGCCGACCCCCCCCATAAAGAGCAAAGCCGCGACGGTCGCAAGCGCCATCAGCGCCCTGCGACCCACTGAGAAAATAGATTTCATCAAGCTTTAGGATTTTGGTTGAACATTAGGTTATAATAAATAGGTATTATTTGATCCCGTTTCATCTTACCAAGCAAAGTTACCGCTTCGCGGTTTGAATGATGGGCGCCGATATGTTCAAAAATGACGCACTAATCTGTCAAATGATGTATTTATTGCTATAGATATCATAAATATATTGAAAAAATAGCCACCTGTTTTGAAATTCCATTCGGTGTTACAGGTTTGTGAAATCAAAAAGAAAATGATAATTTTGTATTGATTAGCTGCTTTCCCCATGCGCCGACTGTCCTTCCTTTCCGTCCTGCTGCTCCTGCCGCTTGTGTCCCCGGCCCAGGAGATCCGTCTGTCCAACCGTTTCGTCAACGATGTCGCCGTGGATGCGGACGGCCTGGTCTGGGTGGCTACTGAGGAGGGCCTGAACTGTTTCGACGGCATCCGGGCCCGCTCCTTCCTCAAGCAGACCGACGGACTGCCGGCCAACCTGGTCAATGACGTATTGGTCGACCGTTCGGCCCCCACGGTCTGGGTCGCCCTGCAGAAAGGCGGCCTGGCACGCTATGACAAGCAGACGGGTTCCTTTATATATTATAGGGCCGGCGAGGGGCCGGAATCCCTCTCCGACGATGATGTCACCCACCTCGAACAGGGGGAGGACGGCTCTGTGTGGGTAGGCACCTTCTCGGCCGGCATCGACCGGCTGGATCCGGCGACCGGGACATTCACCCGTTACAATGCCCAGGATTTCCCGGGATACCGGGATGCACCGCTGCATACGTTCCTGCTGTTCGCAGACAGGCTCTTCCTCGGTTATTACGCGTCCGGGGTGAGCATCCTGTCGCTGAACGACCATTCGCGGATTGACCTGCAATACGATCCGGCGAATCCCAGTTCCATCCCTTCCGATGAAGTGCGGGCCCTGTTGATAGACAGCCATAAACGCCTCTGGGTGGGCACGACCCGCGGATTGGCGCTTTATTCCGCTGCCAGCCACGATTTTGTCCGGTTCCTGCCGGACCGGACCGTCTATGATCTCATCGAGGACAGCCACGGTCGGCTGCTGGTTGCTGCCGGACCGGACGGTGTCCTCTCCCTGGATATCAATACTGCAGACCCGCTGCCCGCAGGAGCCGCCTTCGACCAGCTGGTCGCCTTTGGCAGCAATGAGCGCACGGAGGCCCGCAGCCTGGAGACGGACCGGTTCGGCAACCTGTGGATCGGAACCTACGACGACGGCCTGATCTTCCGCAACGGCCGGGTACCCGGGGCTGGGAAACTGGAGCAGACCGGTGACCTGCAGGCCGGCCCCGCCGGCTTCGCTACCGTGCCCGGTCATCCCGACCAGGAGGTACGCGTGTCCCTGGAGGACGGCGACCGGCTGTGGCTCGGCGCCGACAATGGCGTGTACTGCGTCGAGCGTCGCGGACGGAGGGTCACGGCTTTTATCGAGCGGGAGGACCTCGAACCGCTGGACATGGTCCGCGCCCTGGCCAGGGACGAGGCGGGCAACCTTTGGGTGGGTACGTACGGCGGCGGTCTGGCCATCTATGGCCCCGATCTGCAGATGCTGGCCCGGTACGACGGCAATGACGGCCTGGGCAGCGACACCGTCAACCAGCTGCTCCGGGACTCCCGGGGCAGGATCTGGGCGGCGACGACGGCCGGCCTGCCCTGTTTCAGCGAAGGCCCCCACTGGAGCCCTTCGCTGAAAAACGTGCAGGACGGCCTGCCCGACGAGAACATCCGGGCCCTGGCGGAGGACGCTGCGGGGAATCTCTGGATGAGCACCAACAGCGGGGTGTCCTGCCTGTTGACGGACGGCAAGGTCATCTCCTTCGACGCCCGGGACGGCCTGCCGGACGGCAATTATTACAGCGGAGCCACCGTCACCGGTGCGGACGGAAGGATCTTCTTCGACAGCACGGACGGGGTCGGCTGGGTGGACCCGCCGGTCCTGCTCGCCCGCAGGGACCTGCCGCCCGTGACCTTCCTGACACCCGAGTCCGGGCTCGTTGCCGATTACAACAACAATTACCTGCAGGTCCGCTTCTGCGTGCCGGATTACGCCTACTCCCGCAATACGGAGTATTCCTACCGCATCGTGGACCTGGACCCGGAGTGGCATCCCTGCGGCAAGGAACTGGAATTCAATCATCTCCCGTACGGGCAGCACACCCTTCAGGTCCGCGCCCGGCTGCACTCGCAGGATTGGGGGGAGGACATTTCCTCCGTAGGACTGGATATCCGCCCGCCCTTCTGGCTGACGTGGTGGGCCAAGGCGTTCTATATCCTGCTGACCGTAGCCGCCGTGGTCGCGGCGGGCCTCTACGTTGCGCGCCGCGCCGCCCGGCGCAACCGCCGCCGCCTCCATCGCGAACGCATCATCCAGGAACGCCGGATCAACGAGGAGCGCCTGGTCTTCTATACCAACATCACCCACGAACTCCGGACGCCGCTCACCCTGATCCTCGGCCCGCTGGAGGACCTGGCCACCGACGAGACCATCCCCGGAACGGCCCGCAAGCGGATCGACAAGGTCAAGCAGAGCGCGCAGCAGCTGCTCGGGCTGGTGAACCAGATCCTCGAGTTCCGCAAGACGGAGACCCGCAACCGGGAACTGACCGTCACCTACGGCGACTTCTCCCGCTTCGTGGAGGAGACCGGAGCCCGGTTCCGCGACCTGTCCGTGGACAAGGCGGTCTCGTTCGTGCTCTCCATCGAGCCCGAGGTGCGGATGTGGTACGACCAGGAGGCTGTCACGATCATGCTCAACAACCTCCTGTCGAATGCCCGGAAATACACGCCGTCCGGCAAGGTGGTCCTCTCCCTGCAGCATGTCGGGGACAAGGTCGCCCTGGCCGTCAGCGATACGGGCTGCGGCATCGCGGCAGAGGATCTGGAACACATCTTCGACCGCTATTACCAGGTCTCGGGGCCGCACCAGGCGTCCGGAACCGGCGTCGGGCTGGCCCTCGTCAAGAACCTCTGCGACCTGCACCATGCCGACCTGTCGGTGACGAGCGAGCCGGGCCGAGGGAGCGAGTTCCGCATCGTCTTCGATCCGGCCGAGGAGTACCCCGAAGCGAAACGGGTCGGTCCTGCCCCTGTCGTCGAGGAGCCCGAGCCGCCCCAGCCGGAGGAGCCCGGCAAGGTCCGGATCCTGGTGGTCGAGGACAATACCGACATCCTGGAGTATATACGCGAGTCCCTCGTGCCGGAGTATGTGGTCCTGCAGGCCGTCAACGGCCGCGAAGGCCTCAAGATTGCCGTCCGGGAGATTCCGGACATCATCGTCAGCGACATCATGATGCCGGTGATGGACGGCATCGACCTCTGCAAGGCCGTACGGCGCGACGTCCGGACCTCGCACATCCCCGTAGTCCTGCTCACCGCCAAGGGCTCCGACGAAGCCCGGACCGAGGGCTACGAGGTCGGCGCGGACAGCTACCTGGTCAAGCCCTTCAACAAGACCCTCCTGCGCAGCCGCCTGCACAACCTGCTGGAGCGGCGCGACCGCGCCAAGCAGCAGGTGTCCGAATCCGGCACGGCCGAGGACCTCTCCCCGGTGGACAACCAGTTCCTGACGCGCTACACGCGCTTCGTCGAGGAGCACCTGGGCGACGAGAAGATCGACATCGCCTCGCTGGCCGGCGAATTCGCGATGAGCCAGTCCACGCTCTACCGCAAGGTCAAGGCCGTGTCCGGCCTTTCGCCCAACGAACTCATCCGCAATATCCGGCTGGACAAGGCCGCCGCGCTCCTCTCCAAGACCGACCAGTCCGTCTCCGAGATCGCCTGGCAGGTGGGCTTCGGAAGTCCGGTCTATTTCCGCAACTGCTTCAAGGAACGGTACGGCAAGACGCCGACCGAATACCGGGAGAAATAAAAAAGAAGGCGTGGCCGGACGGCCACGCCTTCTTGCTTGTCCTTCAGCGGGAGATTACTCAAGCACAGGACCGGCGGCGACGAGCGCCTTGCCAGCTTCGTTGCTCTCGTACTTGTGGAAGTTCTTGATGAAGCGGCCGGCGAGATCCTGGGCCTTCTCTTCCCACACCTTCGGATCAGCGTAGGTGTCGCGCGGATCGAGGATGCCGGTGTCGACGCCCTGGAGCTTGGTCGGGACGGCGAAGTTGAAGTAAGGGATCTGCTTGGTCTCGGCTTTGTCGATGCTGCCGTCGAGGATCGCGTCGATGATTCCGCGGGTGTCCTTGATGGAGATGCGCTTGCCGGTGCCGTTCCAGCCGGTGTTGACGAGGTAGGCCTTGGCGCCGCTCTTCTCCATGCGCTTCACCAGCTCCTCGGCGTACTTGGTCGGGTGGAGCTCCAGGAAGGCCTGGCCGAAGCAGGCGGAGAAGGTCGGGGTGGGCTCGGTGATACCGCGCTCAGTGCCGGCGAGCTTGGCGGTGAAGCCGCTCAGGAAGTAGTACTTGGTCTGCTCGGGGGTCAGGATGGAGACCGGAGGCAACACGCCGAAAGCGTCGGCGGACAGGAAGATGACCTGCTTGGCGGCAGGGCCCTGGGACACCGGGCGGACGATCTTGTTGATGTGGTAGATCGGGTAGGAAACGCGGGTGTTCTCGGTGACGCTCTTGTCGTTGAAGTCGATCTTGCCCTCGGCGTCCACGGTCACGTTCTCGAGGAGCGCGTCGCGGCGGATGGCGTTGTAGATATCGGGCTCGGACTCCTTGTCCAGTTTGATGACCTTGGCGTAGCAGCCGCCTTCGAAGTTGAAGACGCCCTCGTCGTCCCAGCCGTGCTCGTCGTCGCCGATGAGCAGACGCTTCGGATCGGTGGAGAGGGTGGTCTTGCCGGTGCCGGACAGACCGAAGAAGATGGCGGTGTTCTCACCGTTCATGTCGGTGTTGGCCGAGCAGTGCATGGCGGCGATGCCCTTGAGCGGCAGGTAGTAGTTCATCATGGAGAAGAGACCCTTCTTCATCTCGCCACCGTACCAGGTGTTGAGGATGACCTGCTCCTTGCTGGTCACGTTGAAGGCAACGCAGGTGTCGGAACGGAGACCCAGCTCCTCGTAGTTCTCCACGCGGGCTTTGGCGGCGCAGTAGACCACGAAGTCAGGCTCCTGGTCGAACTCGGCCTGGTTCATCGGACGGATGAACATGTTGGTCACGAAATGGGCCTGCCATGCCACCTCCATGATGAAGCGGACCTTCATGCGGGTGTCCTTGTGCGTGCCGCAGAAACCGTCCACGACGAAGAGGCGCTTGCCGCTGAGCTGCTTGAGAGCCAGGTTCTTGACCTCTTTCCAGACCTTCTCGGACATCTCGTGGTTGTCGTTGGGATACTCCGGGGTGTTCCACCACACGGTGTCCTTGGAGTTCTTGTCCATCACGATGTACTTGTCCTTGGGGGAACGTCCGGTATAGACGCCGGTCATCACGTTGATGGCGCCGAGCTCGGTCACCTGACCCTTGTCGTAGCCTTCCAGGCCCGGCTTGGTCTCTTCGTTGTAGAGCACTTCGTAAGTCGGATTGTAGAGGATCTCGGTCACTCCCTTGATTCCGTACTTGCTTAAATCAATCTTGGGCATAATTTGTTGTATTTTAAGAGTTTATTCTATATCAAAGGTATAGCGTTCTTTTTAGGCCGCGCAAATATAATGATTTTCCGTTACTTTTCCAATGTGACGGCCATCAATCCGATGACCACGTCGTTGGACAGGGTCCTCAGCTCGAGCGATGCGAGTTCCTTGCCCGCGTCGAGCGGCATGCTGAGGATCTGGGCGGCGCCGCCCGGGATGCCCCGGTCGGTCACCTTGACGTAGTCGTAGAGCTGTCCGTTCTCCTCCGCCTTGAGGTAGTTCACGCTGAGGTCGCGGCCGGCCTGGCCGTCGCTCAGGAGCACCCGGTACGGGATCTTGGGGGAAGTCCAGAAAGCCAGGGCATCCCGGTAGTAATCCTGCTCGATGGAGCACCAGTTGATGGGGTTCAGCAGGGGCATCACGCTGGTGCTGCCGTCCGTGTACTTGACGGTCACGGTGCCGTTGTCGATGCGGCTCTGCATGTTGTTGGTGCTGCCGGCCATCAGCAGGTAGGCGCGCCGGGCCTTGCCGGCCAGCGGGAACGTGAGCGCGTCGGGATAGTTGTCCCAGAGCGAGGTGTAGGCGATGTTCCATCCTTCGGCAGGGGAGCGGAAGGAGACGCCGAGCCCGGTGTCGAACATGCCCTCGGAGATGCGGGCGCGCAGGCCGTCGTCCTCGATGTCCGGCTTGACGAAAGGCGTGCACCAGTCGCCGACGCCCTGGATGGGGATCTGCAGGGTGGTGACGGGCGGACGCGGGGAGAGATATTCGTTGCGGAAGATGTCGTCCACGTTGGAATTGAAGGCGGAGCTGATGTCCACCATCTCGGCGTTCGCCATGGCATCGGGGTTGATGTCATCCAGGCCCATCGCGCTCATGTAGGCGGGATCGGCGGCGTTGGCCCGGGCGGTCGGCACGGGCTTATACACCGGGGCCTGCGGCAGGGCGGTCCGGTCCACGACGATGGTCTGGACCGTGTCGGAATTGCCCGCGGTCTCGAGGTAGGCGCCGCCGCCGGCATTGGAGCGGATGACGATCCGGAGCGGCTGGGGGAAGTGCTGCTCCACCTCGTAGATGTCCTTGTTGCCTTCGCGGCGGAAGGAATAGCTCAGGTACGGGGTCTTGATGGAAGCCTCCTCCCATTCGTCGGGGAAGGCCGGCTTGAGGATGCACATGCCTTCGAGCGCATCGGGCAGGATGCCGAACAGACCGTTGATGATGGCCCGGGAGGTGATGCCGACGTTGTCGGCGAAATCGCGGTAGGCTTCGTTCCTGGCCTTGTCGTAGTAGCTGATCTGGCCGAAGTTGCCCGGGCACAGGCCCAGGTACATCTCGTCCAGGAGGTCCGCCTTCAGGAGCCGGAAGCCGGAATCGTTGCGGCCTGCCTGCAGGTAGGCGAGCGCCATGTTGGCCACCTCGGCGTGCGCGACGTTGTTGGTGCTCCAGACATAGGGCATCCAGTCGGAGGTGGAGACGGTGAAGAGGTCCTGCTCGGGCTTGGGCAGCCGGAGACCCAGGGCCTTAAGGGCCCGGGTGTCGTAGTCGTAGCTGACCGGGATGTGGGGGATCTCGTTGTCCACGTAGACCGTGGCGCGGTAGGCCTGCTCAGGCGTGCAGGCGCCGCAGTCGATCGGGGTGTAGACGGACCAGATGGCCGCGTCGGGATGGATGCGCTGCAGGCCCATGAGGTCCTGGAACTCGGCCCAATGGCCCAGGTCGTCCAGCCACAGCCTGTCGTTCATGGCCTTCAGGATGGCCTCCGCCTCTTCCCGGTACGGGGCCGGGTCCTCTCCGATGATCTCGGCGATGCGGGCCGTCTTGAGGTTCGAGAAATAATTGTAGGCGGAGGAGTGGGTGACGGCGCCGCCGTTGTAGTAGAGGGCGTCGCTGGCCCAGATGCAGCAGTAGGCGTCGTAGAGATGGTCCCCGTCGGGGTCGAAATTGCGTTTCTCCCACTGATGGTGCAGCACGATGTACGGCCACATCTGGCGCATGAACTCCGGATCGGCATCATAGCCGAAGTGGCGCATCATCTCGTCGATGTAGTTGAGGTTCATGTCGTAGTGGCTGATCTGGTCGGTCCGGCCCGGGGTGTTGCAGATATAGCCGTTGGAGTACATCGGCGTGCCCCACTCGCGCTTGGCGCGCGCGAGGTTGTTCTCCGGTCCCTGCTGGGGATGCTCGTAGACGGGCGGGACGTCGGTCACCATCGCGGTGGTGTAGGCCGCGAAATGGGTCCGGGCGCGGTCGTTCCAGCCCATCACGTCGCCCGTGTAGGCGCCGCGCCAGCCCAGGTAATGGTTGCGCCAGCCCACGGCGCCGTGCAGGTAGCTGATGCCGTCCCAGATGCCGTCACCGGCATGCACCATGTTGGATCCGAGCGTATTGAAGAAGGGGTCCGGGGTGTTGATCTCGACCATCGAGGCCAGCTCTTCCCAGGCCTTCTCCTCGCGGGCGTAGCGCGTCTCCCCGGCGGCGGTTTCGGGCACGCTCAGGGCGTTGCCGCTGAAGACCAGGTAGGAGACCGGGGCGGCGTCCCAGGTGACGACGCTGAGGTCCCGCTCGTCGGCGGAAGCCTCGAAATTCTCGCGGGGATCCACGCCGAGATCGCCGTTTCGGCTCATCTTGGTGCTGGCGATGCGACACTGCTTCACCTCCAGCACGGGGGTGCCGCGGAAGCCGTCGGCCTCCACCTTCCAGATGGCGCCCTCCTCGAACTGGGAGGCGAGCAGGGTGATGCGGAGTTCGCCCTTGCCCCAGGCGTCGTCCCGGACCTTGTAGCTGCGGCGTCCGCCCTGGTAGCGGGCTTCGCACCAGGAGGTCGAATCCAGTTGCTTCCGCACCCCGTCCAGGGTTAGGTAGAAGCGGAAATTCCAGCTGTTGTCGGCGTCGAAGGAGGCGAAGACCGGGCGGTCGCTCGTCTCCATGCGGAAACGCGTGTGGGTGCCGTACAGGGCGCGGGTGTAGCGGTTGTCTCCGTTGAGGCAGACGATCTCCCGGCCGTCGGGGAAGTAGTGCATCGTCCGGACGCCGTCCTGCTGTTGGGGAGCGCAGGCGTTCGTAGCTGAAAGGAGCGCCACGAGACAGGCGATTGCACCGAAAAGATGTTGGGTTTTTCTCATATGACTGGTTGATATCTGGTTGATTGTCTTAACATTCTCCCTGGTCGGCCAGGTCCCGGTAGCGGGCCATGGCGTCGGGTGGCAGGCCGCTGCCCGGGTCGGCGCAGGCGGCGCGGAATTCCTGCAGGGTGGCGCCGGGATGCGCGGCCCACCAGGCGCGGACGGGGGCGTCCGGGGAAGGAGCCTGGCGGCGGGCCCGGCAGACGTCGCAGGTCCCGCAGTCCGCGGACTCCTCCTGTCCGAAATACCTCAGCAGCCAGCGCGAGCGGCACAGGTCCGTCCCGGAGGCATATCCGACCATGGCGTCGGCACGCTCCCGGGCGTTCTCCAGCAGGAAGGCGTATTTCTCCTTCTGGAGGTCGACGTTGCCGGGCATCAGGCGGTTGTGGTGCAGGAAGACGACGCTGCAGCGGTCGCCCGGGATGTATTTGATCACGTGCTGCAGGGAGGTGTTGTAAAGCAGCTGGCGCAGCTTGGGCACGGTCAGGCCGCAGGCGGCCGCCACGGTGTCCTCCCGGATCGGGACCGGGTAGGAGAAGATGCCGGTGTAGCGGCGCATCAGCACCTCCAGGAGCGTGACCATCGCCGGGTCCGGCAGGTCGATGTCGTAGAGGGAGTTGCGGTCGGCCAGGATCCCGACCTGCGTGGCGATCTCCACGTCCTCGGAGAAGGTGAGGTGCTCCGAGCGCTCGAGGTATTTGAGCGCGTAGTGCACGGAGGCGGGGTTGAGCTTGAAGTGCCTGGCGAACGCGGCCAGGTCGAACTTGAGCTGGCGGCCGATGCCGTTCTCGTAGGGGATGCCGGCGAAGATGTGGAGCTTCTGGTAGACGTCCGCGATGTATTCCAGCGGGGGGAACGAAACCTCCTGCAGCTGCTTGAGCCGGCGTACGTCCGTGCCGTTCCAGAGCAGCACGGCGTAGGACCGCTTGCCGTCGCGCCCGGCGCGGCCCGCTTCCTGGAAGTAGGACTCGGGGCTTTCCGGCAGGCCGGTGTGCGCGACGAAGCGGACGTCGGGCTTGTCGATGCCCATGCCGAAGGCGTTGGTGCAGACCATTACGCGGATCGCGCCGCGCTTCCAGGCTTCCTGCCGGGCTTCGCGCGTGTCGCCGGACAGGCCGGCGTGGTAGCAGGAGGCGCTGATGCCGTTGGCGGCCAGCAGGGCGGCCGTCTCCTCGCAACGCCGGCGGCTGCGCATGTACACGATGCCGGAGCCGTCCACGCCGCGGCAGATGTCCAGCAGCTGGCCGGTCTTGTCCTCGCAGCGCCGGACGATATAGGTCAGGTTGGGCCGCTCGAAACTGCTCCGGAGCAGGAGCTTCCCGCGGAAGGCGAGCTTGTCCATGATGTCCTCCGCCACCCGCGGGGTGGCCGTGGCGGTGAGGGCGATCACGGGGACGTCGACCGTCTGCCGCAACTCGCTGATCGACAGGTAGTCCGGCCGGAAGTCGTAGCCCCACTGGGAGATACAGTGGGCCTCGTCCACGACGATGTAGCTGAGCGGGAGGATGTCCAGGTAGGAGCGGAACAGTGCGGTCTTGAGGCGCTCCGGCGAGACGTAGAGGAACTTGAAATCGCCGTAGGCGGCGTTGTTGAGCGCCAGGTCCACGGCCCTCCGGTCCATCCCGGCGTGGATGGCCAGGGCCTTGATGCCCCGGGCCTCCAGGTTCTGGACCTGGTCCTTCATCAGGGCGATCAGGGGCGTGACCACGAGGGCGAGCCCCTCTTTCATCAGGGCCGGCACCTGGAAGCAGACGGACTTGCCGCCGCCCGTGGGCAGGATGGCGAGCACGTCCCTGCCTGCCGACGCGGCGGAGATGATCTCCTCCTGCATCGGCCGGAAGGCGTCGTAGCCCCAATACTGCTGCAAGACCTCCAGGGCGCTCATATCTTTGCAAAGATACTTTTTTGACGGCATATTTATGCCAGCATTTGGAAGATTCGTACAAGATTTTCCGTACATTTGAAAAGTAAAACCATCCCATATGCGTAAACTCATCCTAGTCTGTGCTTTCCTGCTTGCTGCGCTGACGGTGCGCGCGCAGGATCCTGATTTCCACATCTACCTCTGTTTCGGGCAGTCCAACATGGAGGGCGCCGCCCGTCCCGAGCCCCGCGATTTCGAGGGGATCGGCGACCGTTTCCGCATGATGGCGGCCGTCGACTTCCCCGACATGGGCCGCAAGCAGGGCGAGTGGTACCCCGCCGTGCCGCCGCTCTGCCGGCCCGGCAACGGCCTCACCCCGGCCGACTATTTCGGCCGGACGCTCGTGGAGAATCTTCCGGAGCGGGTCAAGGTGGGCATCATTCACGTCGCCATCGGCGGCTGCCACATCGAGACCTTCCTGCCGGACAGCATCGGCAACTATGTCGCCCGCCGCGCCCCGGACTGGATGAAGGGGATCCTCGCGGCTTATGACAACGACCCTTACGGACGCCTGATCTCGCTGGCGAAGAAAGCGCAGAAGGACGGCGTGATCAAGGGCATCCTCGTCCACCAGGGCGAGTCCAACACCGGCCAGAAGGACTGGCCGCAGCAGCTGGACCGCGTCTACGGCAACATCCTGCGGGACCTCGGCCTGCGCCGGGAGGACGTCCCCCTGCTCGTGGGTGAGGTCGTCGGTGCGGACAACCAGGGCGTCTGCGCCTCGATGAACGAGATCATCGACGACGTCCCCAGGACCATCCCGCAGGCCCGTGTGGTCAGTTCCGAGGGCTGCTCCGCCGGTCCGGACCATGTGCATTTCGATGCCGAGGGCTACCGCGAACTCGGCCGCCGGTACGCGGCGGTGATGCTGCGGCAGCTGCTGAAGGACGAGGTGTCCGTGCAATTCTATACCCCTTCCGTCGTGCGGATCGTCAAGGGCGGTCCGGCCCCGGCGGAGAGTTTCGCCGTCACGGCCCGGCCGCAGGAGGTCCCCGTCAGGAAGACGGTCTCCCGGACCGGCACGACCTACGCCAGCTCCGAACTGAAGGTCTTCGTGGGCCACGACGGCACCGTCCGCTTCCTGACGCCCAAGGGCAAGCTGCTCCTGCAGGACGGCGCGTGGGGCCTGGAGCCCCGCAGCGCCGGCGTGGACCGCGGCGCCCTGACCGTCCGCCAGACCTTCCTGCCGGAGGCGGACGAGGCGTTCTACGGCCTGGGCATCCTCCAGGACGGGAAGCTGAACCTGCGCGGCAAGACCCGCTACATGGTCCAGGACAACACGGAGGACTACGTCTCCATCGTCCAGTCCGTGCGCGGTTACGGGCTCTTCTGGGACAACCCGTCCCCGACCACGTTTCGTGACGGGGCGGACGGGATGCATTTCGAGTCCGAAGTGGGGGAGGCCGTGGACTACTACTTCATCTGGGGCGGTGACGCCGACGGCGTGGTCGCCGGCATCCGGACGCTCACCGGCCGCGTGCCGATGCTCCCGCGCTGGAGTTTCGGCTTCCTGCAGAGCCGCGAGCGGTACAAGTCCTCCCGCGAGCTGCTCGGCGTGCTGGGCGAATACCGCCGCCGGGAGATCCCCCTGGACGGCATGATCCAGGACTGGCAGTACTGGGGCAACAACTACCTCTGGAACGCGATGGACTTCCTGCACGACGATTTCCGCGACGCGCAGGCGATGATCGACGAGGTCCACGCCCGGCATGCCCGGCTGATGGTCTCGGTCTGGTCCTCCTTCGGCCCGATGACCCTGCAGTTCCGCGAACTGCAGGAACAGGGGCACCTGCTGGATATGGGGACCTGGCCCCGCAGCGGCCTGCCCGACTGGCCGCCCCGGATGGAATTCCCCTCCGGCGTCCGCCCGTACGACCCGTTCAGCGGCGAGGCGCGCGACCTGTACTGGCGCTATCTTTCCAAGATGTGGGACATGGGGGTCGACGCCTGGTGGATGGACTCCACCGAGCCCGACCACCATACGCTCAAGGCCGACCGGGACGAAGACTTTGAACTGATGACCGCGGAGGGGTCCCTGCGCCGCGTGCGCAACGCCTACCCCCTCGTGGCGGTGGAGGGCGTATTTGACCACCAGCGCGCCGCGGCGCCGGACCGCCGCGTGACGATCCTGACCCGTTCCGCCTGGGCCGGGCAGCAGCGCACGGGCGCGCAGGTCTGGAGCGGCGACGTGCAGTCCACCTGGGAGAGCCTGCGGCAGCAGGTCCCGGCCGGGCTCGGCTTCGCATTTACGGGCAACCCGCATTTCAATACCGACCTGGGCGGCTTCTTCGCCGGAGGGTACAACGGCCGTGGGCCGGCCGGCAGCGCGGTCTACAACGACCGCTTCCGCGAGCTCTATGTCCGCTGGACGCAGTACGGGGTGTTCTCCCCGATGATGCGCTCGCACGGCACGGAGGTGCCCCGTGAGATCTACCTCTACGGACAGCCCGGCGAGCCGGTCTACGATGCGCTGGTCGCCGCGGTGCGCCTGCGCTACCGGCTGCTACCTTATATCTATTCGACGGAGTGGGAGGTCGTCTCCCGCGACGGGACCTTCCAGCGTGCCCTCGTGATGGATTTCCCGAAGGACCGCAGGACCTGGGACCTGGGCGACGAATTCCTGTTCGGCCGCTTCCTGCTCGCGGCCCCGGTGCTGCAGGCGCAGTATACGGAGGAAGAGCGGAGGTTCACGGATGTCAAGGCGGACTTCTCGGCCGCCGGCTCCCGCACGGTCTACCTGCCGGCCGGCGCCGACTGGTACGACTTCTGGACGGGCGTGCGCTTCAAGGGCGGCCGGTCCGTCACCTGCACCACGCACCTGGACACCGTTCCGCTGTACGTGCGTGCCGGCGCGATCGTCCCGCTGGGCCCGGACGTCCAGTATGACGGGCAGAAGCCCTGGGACGACCTGGAGGTCCGGGTCTTCCCGGGCGCGGACGGGCACTTCACGCTCTACGAGGACGCCGGGGACGGCTACGCCTATGAGCGGGGAGAATACACCGAGACCGGGTTCTCGCTGCACGGCGGCGTGCTGACCGTCGAGGCCCGCCGGGGTTCGTTCCCCGGGATGCTCGCGGAGCGCACGTTCCGGATCGTCACGCCGGACGGACAGGTCCGGACGGTCCGCTACGACGGCACCGCACAAACGGTAAAATTGCAATAATTCCGGGGAAATGATTATCTTTACACGATATGAAAGCTGCTAAAACCATTCTGCTGGCGCTCTGCGCCCTCGCTGCGGCCGCCTGTGCGCCGCAGGGAAACCGTATGTACAAGCTTCACAACAACGCCGGGATGGAGGTGACCATCACCAACTACGGCGGCCGCGTCACGGCGCTCGTCGTGCCGGACAAGGACGGCGTGAAGCGGGACGTGGTCCTGGGATTCGACAAGGTCGAGGACTACTATCCCGAGAACAACGAGACCGACTACGGCGCCTCCATCGGCCGCTACGCCAACCGCATCAACCAGGGCAAGTTCACCCTGGACGGCGTGGAATACAGCCTGCCGACCAACAATTTCGGCCACACCCTGCACGGAGGCCCCACCGGCTGGCAGTACCAGCCCTACAAGGTGGTCGAGGCCGACGCCCGGCACATCAAGCTCCGGATGGACTCCCCGGACGGTGACAACAACTTCCCGGGTGCCGTCACGGCCTTCGTCACCTACACGCTGACCGACGACAACAAGCTAGATATCGCCTACGAGGCCGTGACCACGGCCCCGACGATCATCAACATGACCAACCACTGCTACTTCAACCTGTCCGGCGACCCGGCGAACCACAGCATCGTCGACGACGTCCTCTACGTCAACGCCTCGCACTTTACGCCGGTGGACTCCACCTACATGACCACCGGGGAGATCCTGCCGGTGGCGGGCACGCCGATGGACTTCACGACGCCGCACAAGGTCGGGGACCATGTCACCGATTTCAGCTACCAGCAGCTCAAGAACGGCAATGGCTACGACCACAACTGGGTGCTCGACACCGGCGGCCGCATCGACGAGGTGGCTGCCGAGTTCTACTGCCCGCAGACGGGGATCGACCTCAAGGTCTACACCAACGAGCCCGGCATCCAGGTCTACTCCGGCAATTTCCAGGATGGCTCCGTGACCGGCAAGGGCGGTGTGGTCTACAAGAACCGCCCCGGCCTCTGCCTGGAGACCCAGCACTATCCCGACAGCCCCAACAAGCCCGAGTGGCCGTCCGTCGTACTGCGTCCCGGCGAGACCTACCGCAGCCGCTGCATCTTCGCTTTCTCCGTGAAATAATAACCAATGATCGATCATATGCTTAGATTCCTGCCTCTACAGGCCGCGGACCTCAACCGCATCTCCCTGGCGTCCTGGGACTGGATCGTCATCGCCATCTTCTTCCTGGCGATGGTGTGGATCTGCTGGGACGTCTCCCGCAAGAAGAAAGAAACCTCCGGCGACTACTTCCTGAGCGGCCGTTCGGCGACCTGGATCGCCATCGGCGCTTCCATCTTCGCCTCCAATATCGGTTCCGAGCACCTCATCGGCCTGGCCGGCACCGGCGCCTCCGCCGGCATGGCCCAGGCCCACTGGGAGATCCAGGGCTGGATGATCCTCATCCTCGGCTGGGTCTTCGTGCCGTTCTACGAGCGGAGCATGGTCTACACCATGCCCGAGTTCCTCGAGAAGCGTTACAACAAGGAGAGCCGCGGCATCCTCACCTGGCTGTCGCTCGCCAGCTACGTCCTCACCAAGGTCTCCGTGACCGTGCTCGCCGGCGGACTCGCGCTCAACACCCTGCTCGGCATCAACTTCTGGGTGGCCGCCCTGGCCCTCGTGATCATCACGGCCATCTACACCGTCATCGGCGGCATGGAGTCCGTGCTCAAGACCTCGGTCCTGCAGACGCCGATCCTGCTGATCGGCTCGCTCGTGATCCTCTGGCTCGGCCTTAAGGAGCTGGGCGGCTGGAACGCCATGATGGACATCTGCAGCGCCCAGCCCGTCAACCAGTACGGCGACACGATGACCGACCTGATGCGCAGCGGCAAGGATCCCGAGTTCCCGTGGTACGGCGCCCTGTTCGGCTCCGCCATCATCGGCTTTTGGTACTGGTGCACCGACCAGTTCATCGTCCAGCGCGTCCTCTCCGGCAAGGACCAGAAGGAGGCCCGCCGGGGCACCATCTTCGGCGCCTACCTCAAGCTCCTCCCGGTGTTCCTGTTCCTCATCCCGGGCATGATCGCCTATGCACTCACCAAGACCCCGGATTCCCAGATCGGACAGACCCTCGCGACCGCCCTCGGTCTCCAGGCCGACGGGACGGTGGCCAATCCGGACATCGCTTTCCCGATGCTGGTCAACACCCTCCTGCCGGTGGGCCTGAAGGGCGTCGTGATCTGCGGTATCCTCGCCGCCCTGATGAGCTCCCTTGCCTCGCTGTACAACTCCTCCGCGATGCTCTATACCATCGATATCTACAAGCGCAAGCATCCGGAGACGGACGAGAAGAAACTCGTGCGCATCGGCCGTATCGCCACCATCGTGGTGGTCGTGCTCGGCGTGCTGTGGATCTTCGTGATCCAGCGGATGGGCAAGAGCCTCTACAACTACATCCAGAGCGTGCAGAGCCTGCTCGCCCCGGCCATCGCCGCGGTGTTCCTGCTGGGTATCTGCTGGAAGAAGACCTCCCCGAAGGCCGGTATGTGGACCCTCATCGTGGGTCTGGTGCTCGGCTTCACCCGCCTGATCACCATGATCGTCAACCCGGAGTCGCACAACCTCTTCACCTTCATCTTCAACGAGCTGAACGTCTATGCGTTCTGCGTCTGGATGTTCCTCTTCTGCGTCGTGCTGGCCATCGTGGTCACGCTGCTGACCCCGAAGCCGTCCGAGGAGCAGGTCCAGGGCCTGTGCTTCGGCACGGCCACGCCCGAGCAGAAGGCCGTCACCCGCGCCTCCTGGGGCACCTGGGACATCGTCCACACCGTCATCATCCTGGCCTTCACGGTCGCGTTCTACATCTATTTCTGGTAGTCAACCCGTCATCCCGGGCTTGACCCGGGATCTGAGTAGAATATGTTAGAAGAACTGAAAATCAAAGTATGCCAGGCCAACCTGGACCTGGTCAGGCACGGACTGGTGATCTTCACCTGGGGCAACGTCTCCGCCATCGACCGCGCCAGCGGCCTGGTGGTGATCAAACCCTCGGGCGTGAGCTACGACAACATGAAACCCGAAGACATGGTGGTCGTGGACCTGGACGGCAAGGTGGTGGAGGGGAGTCTCAACCCTTCCTCCGACACACCGACGCATGTCGTGCTCTACAAGGCTTTCCCGAACATCGGGGGCGTGGTCCATACCCACTCCACCTACGCCACGGCCTGGGCCCAGGCCGGCCGCGATATCCCCAACATCGGCACCACGCATGCGGATTACTTCCACGATGACATCCCCTGCACGCGCAACATGACCCGCGGCGAGGTGTTCGGTGAATACGAGAAGGAGACCGGCAACGTCATCGTGGAGCGTTTCCGCGGGATGAATCCCGACGACACACCCGCGGTGCTGGTGCGCAACCACGGCCCCTTCACCTGGGGCACGGACGCCGACAACGCCGTCCACAACGCCGTGGTGCTCGAGGAGGTCGCCAAGATGGCCTATATCTCCGCGGACATCAACGTGGGCCGGGAACTGCCCTTCTGGTACATCCGCTCCGTCAAGATGAACAAGCTCCTGATCGAGAAGCACTACAGCCGCAAGCACGGCCCAAACGCCTATTACGGGCAGAAAAAGAAATAATGACAACTAAACCAACAATAACCGCTATGGCATTTGAAAATTGTGAATTATGGTGGGTGACCGGCGCACAGCTCCTCTATGGAGGAGACGCCGTGGTCGCCGTGGACGGACACTCCAAAGAGATGGTCGCCGGCCTCAACGCTTCCGGCAACATCCCCGTCAAGATCGTTTATAAAGGTACGGCCAACAGCAGCAAGGAGGTCGAGGATGTGATGCAGGCCGCCAACAACGCCCCCGCGTGCGTCGGCGTCATCACCTGGATGCATACCTTCTCCCCGGCCAAGATGTGGATCAAGGGCCTGCAGATCCTGCAGAAACCGCTGCTCCACTTCCATACGCAGTACAATGCGGAGATTCCCTGGGACCAGATCGACATGGACTTCATGAACCTCAACCAGAGCGCCCACGGCGACATCGAGTTCGGACACATCTGCGCCCGCATGCGCGTCCCGCGCAAGGTCGTGGTCGGCTACTGGAAGAGCCCCGAAGCCCAGCGCCGCATCGCCATCTGGGCGCGCGTGAGCGCCGCCCTGGCCGACGCGAAGCAGGTCCGCTGCCTGATGTTCGGCATGAACATGAACAACGTGGCCGTCACGGACGGCGACCGTGTCGAGTTCGAGCAGCGCCTCGGCTACCACGTGGACTACTATCCGGTGTCCTCCCTGATGGACTACTGGAAGAAGGTCACGCCCGAGGAGACCGATGCCCTGGTGGAAGAGTACAAGAAGCTCTATACCATCAAGATCGACGAGACCGGTCCCGAGGTATACTGGGAGAAGGTGCGCAACGCGGCCCGTGCCGAGATCGCCATCCGCCGCGTCCTCGAAGCCAAAGGCGCCACCGCCTTCACCACCAACTTCGACGACCTGGGCGACGCCGACGTGGACGACCCGAACTTCGTCGGTTTCGACCAGATCCCCGGCCTGGCCACCCAGCGCCTCATGGCCGAAGGCTACGGCTTCGGCGCCGAGGGCGACTGGAAGACCGCCTGCCTGCAGCGTACCCTTTGGGTCATGTCCCAGGGCCTGCCCGGAGGCTGCTCCTTCCTCGAAGACTACACCCTGAACTTTGCCGGCGAGAAGTCCTCCTGCCTCCAGAGCCACATGCTGGAGGTCTGTCCGATGATCGCCAGCGACCGCCCGAAGCTGGAAGTCCACTTCCTCGGCATCGGCATCCGCAAGCAGCCGACGGCCCGCCTGGTGTTCACCTCCAAGACCGGCCCCGGCGCCAAGGCCACCATCGTGGACCTTGGCAACCGCTTCCGCGTAATCGTGCAGGATGTCGACTGCATCGAGCCGCAGCCCATGCCCAAGCTTCCCGTGGCGTCCGCCCTGTGGATCCCGCGTCCCAGCTTCGAAGTGGGTGCCTGCGCCTGGATCCTGGCCGGCGGCTCCCACCATTCGGCGTTCAGCTACGACATCACGGCCGAATACTGGGGTGACTTCGCGGAATTCACCGGCATCGAGTTCCTGCACATCGGCAAGGACACGACGATCCACCAGTTCAAGCGCGAGCTGCGGATGAACGAAGTGTATTATCTGCTGAACAAAGCCCTGAAGTAAGATGACCGACCCGAAAACCCTCATCGAATCCGGGGGCGCCGTCCTAGGCATCGAACTGGGCTCGACCCGCATCAAGTCCGTGCTCATCGGCCCGGACTTCAAGCCGCTCGCCCAGGGCAGCCACGAGTGGGAGAACCAGCTCGCGGACGGCCTCTGGACCTACAGCATCGAGGCCGTCCACGCGGGCCTGCAGGCCAGCTACGCAGACCTGCGCGCCCAGGTGAAGGCCCGGTACGGCTGCGAGATCACGCGCCTGTCCGCCATCGGCGTCAGCGCGATGATGCACGGCTACATGCCTTTCGGCGCCGACGGCAGGATCCTGGTGCCCTTCCGCACCTGGCGCAACACCAACACCGGGGCCGCCGCGGCGGAGCTGTCCGACCTTTTCCGTTTCAACATCCCGCTTCGCTGGAGCATCTCCCATCTGTACCAGGCCATCCTGAACGGGGAGGAGCACGTGCCGCAGATCACCTTCCTGACCACGCTGGCCGGCTATGTCCATTGGCAGCTCACGGGCGAGAAGGTCATCGGCATCGGCGATGCCTCCGGCATGATCCCGGTCGATCCGCATACGAAGGACTACAACGCCCGGATGGTCAAGGCGTTCGACACGCTCGTCGCCCCGCACCATTTCCCCTGGAAACTGCGGGACATCCTGCCCAAGTGCCTCCCGGCCGGCGCCGATGCCGGCAGCCTGACGCCGGAAGGCGCCCTGTTCCTGGACCCGTCCGGGACCTTGCGGGCCGGTGCCCGGCTCTGCCCGCCCGAAGGCGACGCCGGCACGGGGATGGTCGCGACCAATGCCGTCGAGCCGCAGACGGGCAACGTCTCCGCCGGCACGTCCTCCTTCTCGATGATCGTGCTGGAGAAGGACCTCTCCCAGCCCTATGAGATGATCGACATCGTCACCACGCCGGAAGGCGCTCCCGTGGCGATGGTGCACTGCAACAACTGCACGTCCGACATCAACGCCTGGGTGAACGTCTTCGCGGAATTCCAGCAGCTGATGGGGCAGCCGGTCGACCGGGGCGAGCTCTTCACGCGCCTGTTCGAGGTGGCCCTGCAGGGCGACGCCGATTGCGGCGGCCTGCTCTCCTACAACTATATCTCCGGCGAGCCTGTCACCGGCCTTGCCGAAGGCCGTCCGCTGCTGGTCCGGGGCGCTTCCGACCGCTTCACGCTCGCCAACCTGATGCGTGCGCACCTGTATGCGTCGGTGGGCGTGCTCAAGATCGGCAACGACATCCTCTTCGGCGAGGAGCAGGTGGGCGTGCGCCGCATCACGGGCCACGGCGGCCTCTTCAAGACGAAAGGCGTGGGGCAGCGCTTCCTCGCCGCCGCACTCAATTCGCCGATCTCCGTGATGGAGACGGCGGGCGAGGGCGGCGCCTGGGGCATCGCCCTGCTGGCCGCCTTCTGCGTGGACAACCCCGGCGGGCTGTCGCTCGCCGCGTGGCTGGACACGGTCGTCTTTGCAGGCAACGAAGGCGTGCAGGTGCAGCCGGATCCGGCGGACGTGGCCGGGTTCGACGCCTGGATCCGCCAGTACCGGGATTGCCTGCCGGTCGAAGAAGCGGCCGTGCGCTGCAAGAAATAGGCGATGGAACTCGTCTGGGATCCGCTCCGCCGCAAACAAGTCGCTGCCACACCCGAAGAACGGGTGCGGCAGTGGTTTATCGTGCAGCTCCGGGATGCATTCGGTGTCCCGGAGCACATGATGCGCAGCGAGGTCGGGTTCCGGTTCGGCGGCAAGCCGTACCGCGCGGACATCCTGGTCTACGGCCGCGATGCCGCGCCGCTGCTCGTCGTGGAGTGCAAGCGGCCCGACGTGGCGCTCACGCCGGCCGTGCTGGAGCAGGCGATGCGCTACAATTCCGTGCTCCGGGTGAGGTTCCTGGTCGTGACGAACGGAAAAAAGACGTATCTTTACAGGCTGGAAGGGGAGACCTTCGTCCCGTGCGAGACCTTCCCCAGCTATGAAGAAATGCTATGCCAACGATAACCGACCAGTTTCTCAACCGTCCCATCTTCCGGATTGTCAGCGAGATCGCTGCCGACAAGGGCGTGCGCGCCTTCGTGATCGGCGGCTATGTCCGCGACTGCTTCCTGGGCCGGCCCTCGTGCGACATCGACATCGTCGTGGAGGGCAGCGGCATCGATTTCGCCCGGGCGGTGGGGGAGCGGACCCGCCAGCACGTCTCCTATTTCAAGAATTTCGGCACGGCGATGCTGCACTTCCGCGGCGACGAAGTCGAGTTCGTCGGCGCCCGCAAGGAGTCCTACCGCCGCGAGTCGCGCAAGCCGATCGTCGAGAACGGCACGCTCGAGGACGACCAGCAGCGCCGGGATTTCACCATCAACGCGATGGCGTTCTCGCTGCAGCGGGAGGATTTCGGTGCGCTCGTGGATCCGTTCGGCGGCATCCGCGACCTGGATGCCGGTATCATCCGTACCCCGCTCGATCCGGACACGACCTATTCCGACGATCCGCTCCGGATGCTGCGCGCGGTGCGCTTCGCCACCAAGCTTTCCACGCCGGACCGTCCGTTCTCCATCGTGCCCGAGTCGATGGCGTCGATGCGTCGGATGGCCGACCGGCTGAAGATCCTCTCCTGCGAGCGGGTCGCCGAGGAGCTGAACAAGATGATGGTGACGGCGCAGCCGGCCATGGCCTTCCGCCTGATGGACGAGGCCGGCCTGCTCAGGTACGTCCTGCCGGAGCTCCTGGCCCTCAAGGGCGTGGAGACCGTGGACGGCCGCGGCCACAAGGACAATTTCGAACATTCCCTGGCTGTCCTTACTAACGTTGCGGAGAAATCTGACAATCTTTGGTTGAGGTGGGCTGCACTTTTACATGATATCGGCAAGCCGG
Source organism: Bacteroidales bacterium (assembly GCA_017477245.1). GTDB lineage: Bacteria > Bacteroidota > Bacteroidia > Bacteroidales > UBA932 > Cryptobacteroides. Next base: position 27,696 of record JAFUWY010000012.1, read on the forward strand.
CCAGCAAGCGCTACGACCCGGCGCAGGGCTGGACCTTCCACGGCCACGAGGTGGTCGGCGCCCGGATGGTGCCGAAGATCTTCGACCGCCTGCGCCTGCCGCTGGACGAGATGAAGTATGTGCAGAAGCTGGTCCGCCTGCATCTGCGCCCGATCGCCCTCGTGGACGACGGGGTCACGGATTCCGCCGTGCGCCGCCTGCTCTTCGATGCGGGCGACGACATCGACGACCTGATGGTCCTGTGCAATGCCGACATCACTTCCAAGAACGAGGCGAAAGTGGCCCGCATCCGCGCCAATTTCGAACTGGTGAAGCGCAAGCTCGTGGAGGTGGAGGAGAAGGATGCCATCCGCAATTTCAAGAATCCGATCGACGGGGAGTACGTGATGCAGGTCTACGGCATCCCGCCTTGCCGGGAGATCGGCGTCCTCAAGGAGATGGTCAAGGAGGCCATCCTGGACGGGGTGATCGGCAACAATTTCGAGGAGGCCGACGCTTTCATGCGCCAGCATGCGCCGGAGCTGGGCCTGCACGAAGCCTGACCTCTCCCGCCATGATCGACAACTACCTGCAATATCTCGCGACCATCCGCCGCTATTCTCCCCGCACCGTCGAGATCTATCGTTCCGTGCTGGAAGAATACATGGGTTTTATGTCTTCCGGGGACGCTCCGCTCAGCAAGGCTTCAGCCCTGCAGGACTTCGCGCTACGCGCTCATCCCTCCCAGCCTGACGGCTGGGCCCCTCCCGTTCACGAGGCCACGGGCGGCCACGGTCCTGCCGGGCTGAACCTTGCTGCCACTTCGCGTCGGGAAGAAACGGCCGGCGCAGCGGAGACGGCAGTCGGGTCTGCAGACCGTGGCCACCCTCGGCCTCGTAAGAGGGAGGGGCCCGCAGCCGAAGGCTGTGGGAGGGGTCCGGCGCAGCCGGACGTCTGCAGACCCGAGCTGCCGCGGAGCGAAGCGGTCGTTTCCGGGGGCAGTTGTCCGCGGAGCGGAGCGGATGTTTCCGAATGGCTGAATGTCCAGGCGATCCGGAGTTACGAGGTGTATCTGCTGGATGAGAAGAAGGAGAGCGCGAAGACGGTAAGCCTGCACCTGAGCGTGCTGAGCGGGTTCTGCCGGTTCCTGATGAAGCAGGGGCTGCTAGAGAGCAACCCCGTGCGGCTCGTTGCGCGCCCCAAGCAGGAGAAACGCCTGCCGGTCTTCTACCGCGAAGATGCGATGCAGCAGTATTTTGAGCAGACGAAAGGCGTGCTCGAGTACGGGAAATACGAGGACCAGCTCCGGCGGATGATCCTCGGGATGCTCTACGGCACCGGCATCCGCCGGTCGGAGCTCATCTCGCTCAACCGCAGCAGCGTCGACCTGTCCCGCCGCGTGCTGCGCGTACGCGGAAAAGGCGACAAAATCCGCGAAATTCCGCTGACCCCTTCGCTTTGTGACGAAATTTTGCTATATTTACAATCGGTTGACTCTTTGAAATGCGCGGATACGGCCCCGGAAGCCCCGCTTCTGCAGACCCCGCGGGGCGGACGTCTCTACCCGGTCTACGTGGACCGGGCGGTGAAGGAAGCCCTCGGCGATGTCCCCGGCATCAGCGGCAGGAAGTCCCCGCACGTCCTGCGCCACACGCTGGCGACGGAGCTGCTGGACGGGGGAGCGGACCTCAATTCCATCAAGGAACTGCTGGGCCACGGCTCCCTGGCGGCGACCCAGGTCTACACGCACAATTCCATCGAGCGGCTGCAAAATGTTTATAAATCTGCCCACCCAAGGGCAAAAAACGATGGTAACCATGGAGATTAAACTCAAAGCCCTGAAGTTCGAAGCCAGCGAGCAGCTCGCCGCCTTCGTCGACAAGAAAGTCTCTCGGCTCGCGAGGTTCTGCGAAGACCTCACGAATGAGGTCGAGGTGGCGCTCGAAGACCATCTCAAGCAAGGCAAGCAGGCCAAGATCCAGATCCACATCCCGGGCGAGGAGCTCATCATCGAGCGCGAAGCCGACACCTTCGAGAACGCGATCACAGAAGCGGTGGATGCCATGAAGGAGAAACTCACCCGCGTCAAAGAAAAGAAATTCGAGAACTAATCTTCTCCCACCCATTCAGGGCCGCCCTCCGGGGCGGCCTTTTTGCTACAGGTTCAGCAGCTTCGCCGTGAGTTCGACCAGCAGCTGGCCGTCGGTGGCGGCGCCGCCGTCGCCGCCCTTGCCGAGGTAGTCGTACTCGCAGAGCAGCGAGACGGCGGCCATGGCCTTGCGGACGGGGTAGTTGCGCACGGCGGTGTCGTATTCCTTATAGAAATAGGGATTCACGCCTGCGAGGGCGCGGGCTTTGTCTTCCGGCGAAGGGTAGCCGCCCTTGCTGAGCAGGGCGCCGTACTTGAGGATGCGGCTGTAATGGGTGAACAGGGCGCTCACGGCCATCGGCATGGCGAACCTGGCGCTGTCGCCCAGGTGCGCGGCGATCTTGAGGGCCTGCTGGGCGTGCTTGTAGGAGAGCTCCTTGGTGAGCTCGAAGATGCTGAACTGGCGGGAGATGCCGACGTTCTTCTCGATGTCTGACACGGTGACGCGGGTCGTGCCTTCGGGCAGGGCCTTGGTGAGCTTGTCCGTCTCCACGACGATGGTGGAGAGGTCCGTGCCCACGGACTCGGCGAGCAGGGCGGCCGCCTGCGGCTCGATCTGCAGACCGCGCGTACTGTAGTAATGGTGGATCCAGTCCGGGATCTGGTAGTCCCGCAGGGCGGGGGAATCCACGACCGTGCCGACCTTCTGGACGCTCTTGTAGAAGGACTTGCGCTTGTCGGCCGAGGCCTTGTGCATCAGGATCACCAGGACGGTGCTGTCCAGGGGCTCGTTGCAGTAGAACGCGAGCTCCTCGATGCCCTTCATCTGCTGGGCCTCCTTGACCACGACCAGCTGGCGCTCGGCCATCATCGGGAAGCGGCGGGCGGCCGTGACGACCTGTGCGGCCGTGACCTCGCCGCCGTAGCAGACGGTCTCGTTGAAATCCTTCTCCTCCTCGGGAATGCAGCTGGCCAGGATGGCGTCGCATACCAGTTCGGGGTAGTACGGCTCGTCGCCCATCAGCAGGTAGACGGGGCTGAAGCGGCCTGCGCGCACCTCGGAAAGGATTTTCGCACACTGTGCGTCGATATTCACGGAACTCTTGGCCATATCACTACAAATTTACGCAAAATTCTTCTTACATTTGTACAAATGCAACCACAATTCCTGACAAGCAAATGAAGAGACTGATTACCTTCCTGGCGGGCGGCCTGCTGCTCGCCGCGGCATCCCTGTCCGCACAGGATGCCACGGTCCGCGTCCACGACGCCGGCACCGGTGTCACCATCCCGGCCGAGATCTACGGCCAGTTCTCCGAGCATCTCGGACGCTGTATCTATGGCGGCCTCTGGGTCGGCAAGGATTCCAAGGTCCCCAACGTAGAGGGTTACCGCAAGGACGTGTTCGATGCACTCAAGGCCCTGAAGGTCCCCGTGATGCGCTGGCCGGGCGGCTGCTTCGCCGACGACTACCACTGGATGGACGGCATCGGCCCGCAGGAGAAGCGCGGCTACATGACCAACAACTCCTGGGGCGGCACCCTCGAGGACAACAGCTTCGGCACCCACGAGTTCCTCAACCTCTGCGAGATGCTGGGGATCGAGCCGTACATCAGCGGCAACGTGGGCAGCGGCAGCGTCGAGGAGATGGCCAAGTGGGTCGAGTACATGACCTCCGACGCCAAGACCCCGATGGCCGACCTGCGCCGCGCCAACGGCCGGCAGGAGCCCTGGAAGGTCAAGTATTTCGGCATCGGCAACGAAGCCTGGGGCTGCGGCGGCAACATGACGCCGGAGTACTACAGCGACCTCTTCCGCCGCTACGGCACCTACCTGCGCAACTACGCCGGCAACCGCCTCTTCAAGATCGCCAGCGGCGCCTCCGACTACGACTACAACTGGACCCGCGTGCTGATGAAGAACCTTGTCGGCAAGGGCATGAACGGCATCTCGCTCCATTATTATACTGTCACGGGCTGGAACGGCAGCAAGGGTTCCGCCACCAAGTTCACGGACAAGGACTACTACTGGTTCCTGTCGAAGACCATCGAGATCGAGGACGTGCTCAAGAAGCACATCGAGATCATGGACGAGGCGGACCCGTCCGGCCGCGTCGCGCTGCTGCTCGACGAGTGGGGCACCTGGTTCGATGTGGAGCCGGGCACCAACCCCGGGCACCTCTACCAGCAGAACACGATGCGTGACGCCATCGTGGCCGCGCTCAACTTCGACATCTTCCACAAGTACACCCGCCGCCTGAAGATGGCCAACATCGCCCAGGTGGTCAATGTGCTCCAGGCGATGATCCTGACCAACGAGACCCAGATGGTCCTGACCCCGACCTACCATGTCTTCGAGATGTACAACGTCCACCAGGATGCCGAGTTCCTCGAGTCCGAGGTGATGACCCCGCACATCAAGACCGACCGCAAGCTGTCCGTGCCCGAGGTGGACGCCACCGTGTCCCGCAAGGACGGTCAGATGCACATCTCCCTGGTCAATACGGACCTCAAGAAGGCCAGGAAGGTGCTCGTGAGCTTCGACGAGGCCGGCGTGAAGGACATCCTCTCCGCCCGCGTACTGACCTCCAAGGATGTGCGCGACTACAATGACTTCTCCAAGCCGGAGGTCGTCAAGCCTGTCATCTTCAAGGACTACAAGGTCACCAAGGCCGGCCTGGAAGTCACGCTGCCGCCGTGTTCTGTCGTGGCCATTGCGGCGAAGTAGGAACGGAATTCGAAACATATGGATCAAAATCGCCTTTTCGGAGGCGATTTTTTTTGTAACTTTACGCGATTTTAGTGTATTGCGCCAAACCATTGAATTATGGCTATCATCGAATGTAAAAGTGTCTGCAAGAATTTCGGGGAGAAGGTCGCCCTCGACCACGTCAGCCTCGAGATTCCCGAAGGACGGATCTTCGGCCTGCTGGGGCCCAACGGCGCCGGCAAGACGACCTTGATCCGCATCATCAACCGTATCACCATCCCCACGGACGGCGAAGTCTGGTTCGACGGCCGCCCGATCACCCAGTCCGATGTCGAGAAGATCGGCTACATGCCCGAAGAGCGCGGCCTCTACCGCAAGATGAAGGTCGGCGAGCAGGCCATGTATCTCGCGCGCCTCAAGGGCATGTCCACCCGCGACGCCCAGCAGGCCCTCAAGGAGTGGTTCGTCCGCTTCGGCATCCAGGACTGGTGGGACAAGAAGGTGGAGGAGCTCTCCAAGGGCATGGCCCAGAAGCTCCAGTTCATCACCACAGTGGTCCACAAGCCTTCGCTGATGATCCTGGATGAGCCGTTCTCCGGCTTCGACCCGGTCAACGCCGAGATCATCCGCCAGGAGATCCTGCGCCTCAAGCAGGAGGGTGCGACCATCATCCTATCCACGCACAACATGGAGTCCGTCGAGGAGCTCTGCGACGACATCGCCTTGATCAACAAATCCAAGCTCGTCATCACCGGCGGCGTGGAGGAGATCCGCCGCAAGTACGGCAACAACAACGTCGAGCTGGTCTGGACCGACGGGTCCGGACGCCACACCGAGGTCCTGCCGCGCGAGACCGACGGCGCCTCGACCCTCAGGACCTACCTGGAGAAGGACGGCGTGCAGATCAACTCCTACAAGGAGCTGATGCCGCGCATGAACGACATTTTCATCAAACTCGTAACGGAAGGGGAGGAATAGGCCATGAATTGGAAGACTACAGGCATCATCATCAGCCGCGAGTACCTCAACAAGGTCAAGAAGAAGAGTTTCATCTGGACGACGCTGCTCGTCCCGATCCTCGTCGCGGGCCTGACCATCGGCATCATGGTGGCCATGATGAACACCAAGGAGAAGACCAAGACCATCGCGGTCGTGGACGAATCCGGCATCGTGCTGCCGTACCTGACGGACAGCGAGACCATCCACTACCAGCCGCTGCAGGGCGTGGCGCTGGACAGCATCAAGACCAACCTGTCCTCCTACGGCTTCGACGGCGTGCTGTCCGTCGGACAGCTCGATACGCTGGAGAAGACGGTCCCCGCGGACCTCTATTCGCCCAAGCCTTTCGGCATGGAGCTGGTGGACAACATCAACGCGCGGATCAACCGGGCGGTCGAAGACTACCGCATCGCGTCCTACCACATCGAAGGCCTGGACCAGATCCTCAAGGACGTGAAGGCGAACGTCCGCCTGCGCTCCTATACGGTCTCCGACAGCGGTGAGGAGAAGATCTCCGAGGCCGGTGTCTATTCCATCCTCTCCATGATCCTCGGCATCTTCCTGTTCATGTTCATCACGCTCTTCGGCGGCATGGTCATGAGCTCGGTGATCGAGGAGAAGGCCAGCCGCGTGGTGGAGGTGCTCGTGAGCTCCGTCAAGGCCACCGAACTGATGTTCGGCAAGATCATCGGCATCGCCCTCGTGGCCCTGACCCAGTTCCTGCTCTGGATCGTGCTTTCCGTTGCGATCATCAGCATCGGCGGGGCCGTCATCGGATTCGACAAGCTCGCCGGCGGCGACGCCACGGAGATGGTCAGTTCGATGGGCGGCGTGGACGCCGAACAGCTGGAGGCCGTCACGGCCCAGGTAAGCGAGGAGAGCGGACTCTCCACGGTGGTGAGCACCCTGACCAACATCCCCTGGGGCCAGCTGATCGGCCTGTTCCTGGTGTACTTCGTGTTCGGCTACCTGCTGTATGCCTCGATGTTCGCCGCCATCGGCTCTGCCGTTGAGAACGAGGGAGATACGCAGCAGCTGCAGCTCCCGCTGACCATCCCGCTGATGCTGGCCTACATCATCGCGCTCTATGCGTTCCGGGCTCCGGACAGCTCGATCGCCTTCTGGGGCTCGATCATCCCGTTCACCTCGCCGATCGTGATGATCTCGCGCCTGCCGTTCGGCGTGCCGGCCTGGGAGATCATCCTGTCCATCGTGCTGCTGGTCCTCACCTTTGTGCTTTTTGCCTGGGCGTCCGCCAAGATCTACAAGGTGGGCATCCTGATGTTCGGCAAGAAATCAACCTGGAAAGATCTTTGGAAATGGTTCAAACAAAAATAGTTGCAATCTTGATGACGGCCCTGGTGGCCTGCTCCTGCCAGTACCGGACGGACTGGCGGAAATACCGGATGGACGGTCACCGGACGGGCGTCACGGCCCCGACGGCCGACAATGTCCCCCAGGCGCTCGGCACCCTCACGGACTCCGTGTACCTTGCTCCGAACGGCCGGACGTTCCCGAAGGGGAGCGCCACGTATGCGGCTGCGGCGGGCATGATCGCCGTGCAGCCGCAGATGGCGCGCCTCAAGGAGGTGATCGGCCACACGACGCACGAGATGGCCGCCCATGCCCCGGAGAGCGAGCTCTCCAACTGGCTGGTCGACCATCTGATGAGCGAGGTCGCCCGGCTGACCGGGCGCAAGGTCGATGTCGGTATCGCCAATTTCGGGGGTATCCGCGTGGACCTGCCGAAGGGGGACGTGCTGATGGATGACCTCGTGTCCATGTTCCCGTTCCGGAACTATCTGAGTTATGTCGCCCTGAAGGGCTCCGACCTGCAGGCCATCTTCGATTTCATGGCCGAGCGGCGCCCGCAGGTGCTCGGCGGCGTGAAGTTCGTGCTGACGGACCACCACATCGATACGCTCCTGGTCGGCGGGCAGCCGATCGACCCGGAGAAGGTCTACGGCGTGGCCACGATCGACTTCCTGCTGGATGGCGGGGACGGGCTGACCATCGCGAAGAACGCGAAGGAGCTCATCATCACGGACCAGCTGATCATCGACGTGATGCTGCCGTATGCCCGCAGCTTCGCCGAGGCCGGCAAGCCGATCGAATATTTCACGGATGGCCGCGTGGTCGTCCACAGGACCAAGGAGGAAAAGCGATGAGACGGATACTGATAGCGATCGCGGCCGTGTTGGCCGCCTGTGCCTGCCAGCCGCGTCTGGTAATTCTGCACACCAACGATACCCACAGCCATTTCGAGCCGCTCCGCGGCGGCGAGGACACCGGCGTGGGCGGCGTGGTGGAGCGGGCTGCCTTCGTGGACTCCGTCCGCGCCGCGCACGGCGCCGGCAAGGTGCTCCTGCTGCATGCGGGCGATTTCGGCCAGGGTACGTCCTATTTCACGGAACTGAAGGGACGGCTCGAGCCGGAGATGATCAACGCCCTGGGCTATGACTGCGTGGCCCTGGGCAACCACGAGTTCGACAACGGCATCGAAGACCTCACGGAGCGCCTGAAGATGGTCCGGCCGGAGACGAAGTTCGTCTGCGCCAACGTGGACCTCTCTCCCTTCGAGCTGGGCGAATACGTCAAGCCTTACGCCATCGTGCAGCGCGGCGGCATGAAGATCGGCGTCATCGGCCTCGAGTCGGACCTGTCCACCAATGTCAGCAAGACCATCTCCTCGCGCATGCAGCAGCTTGACAGCGTGGAGGAGACCAACCGCTGGGCCGATTACCTGCATGACACCGAGAAGTGCGACATGATCATCCTCCTGTCGCACCTGGGCTACGGCGAGGACCAGAAACTGGTCCCGCAGAGCCGCTGGCTCGACCTGGTGGTCGGCGGCCACACGCACACGTTCGTGGACGGCCTGCTCTATGTCAAGGACTCCCGCGGGCGCAAGGTCCCGGTCATCACCGACGGATGCTGGGGTCTCGAGATGGGCCAGGTCAACGTCCGGTAAGGGGACGCTTGCGCCTCACATTGAAAATCTTGGTATTGGAGCGGTAGAAACTGATGTCGAAGCACGCATAGTCGTCGTGCCGGCAGCTGCCTTTCCGATACCCCGTGACGAAGGCCGGATCGAATCCGGCCTTTTTCAGGTCTGCAAGGGGAGCAGAGGTCCTGTTGTCCTTGAGCATCCCGTCCAGGATCTGGTAGTTCCGGCTGATGGCGGCAAGGGTCTCGGCCCGGAAACGTCTCCGTTCCTGGATCACCCGGTTGTGCCATTTGTTCTTGCAGGAGACACTGCAGAAATGCTTGTCTTTCCGCCCGTAGAAGGCCGTGCCGCACTCCAGGCAGGCCCCCTCGTCTTCGTTTTGCTTAGGGTAGCTCATCGTTCGGCTTTTCCGAAAGATGGGGAATTTGTGCGGGTCCGGCAAGCATCTTTAAAAATCGTCCGCAATTTTTTGCGATTTCTTATGGATCCCCGTTTCCGGCGGGGACCCATGTTATTTTTTGAAGGGCAAAGAATCCGTCGGTGCGGCGCAGACGATTCTTTGCAGGATCGATAAGAATCGTCAAAAACGGATAAGAATCGTATGAATCTGCATGCCGGCGGGCCTGCAGGCCTTGCAAGCCCGATCATTTGTTTTTCCTTTGCAACGGGATCCGGACCGCGCGGCCGGAAGCCCGCCAACCACACTTAAAGAAAGACTTTATGGAACAACTGAACAAAATCGAATTGCGGGGCGTCGTCGGAGGCGTCCGCTTCCAGACCTACGAAGACAACATGATGGCCCGGATCAACCTGGCGACCAACTATGCGTACAAGGACCGGGAGGGAACGGCCGTCATCGACACGTCCTGGCACAGCGTCGTGGCCTGGGAGGGCCGGAATATCCAGGGCCTCAAACGCATCGGCAAGGGGACCAAGCTGCACGTCATCGGACGTCTCCGCTACCAGAAGTATACGGGAACGGACGGGGTCGACCGCGTGGCGACCGACATCCTGGCCAACCGCCTGGCCATCATCGAGGACCCGGAACCGATGTCGTATGAGATGTAGGCCATGCCTTTCCGGAGGTCGGGACGGGACCGGCGACAGCCTCACTCCTGTGGCCCCGTCCCGGGCTCCCTTGATCCGGTATCTGCTGCTCCTGCTGCTTCTCTGTCCGGCGGTCTGTGCCGGCCAGCGGCCTTCCGAGGACCTGGAACACCGGGCGAGGATCGGCTTGTCGCAGAACCTGGCGGACTATCTCCTGCTCGGGACGCTCAACGCCGAGCTGCAATATTCCCTGCATCGCTCCTGGACCCTCCAGGCCGGGGCCCGGTACAACAACTGGACCTGGTACCCCCGGCAGGACATCCAGTTCGAATCGCGCCGGCAGACCTATTTCCTGGGCGCGCGCTGGTGGCCCTGGTACACCTATTCGGGCTGGTGGGCCGGCGCGAAGCTCCAGTATGAAGAGTACAACCGGGGCGGCATCGTCTCTCCGGAGACGGAAGAGGGAGATGCGGTCGGGCTCGGCATCGGGGCGGGGTATGCCATCCACATCAGCCCCTGGCTGAATGCTGATTTCGGCCTGTACGGATGGGGCGGGATGACCCGCTATGTCACCTATGCCTGTCCGTATTGCGGCCGCCGCACCGATGCGGGATCGAAGGCGTTCCTGCTGCCCGACGAGATCCGTATCGCATTGCAATTCATCTTCTGAACTACTTTTGTTACGACCTGATTTTCCATGAAAACGAGAACCTTCCCGGTCCTGGTCGTGCTGTTGGTGCTGGTATCCGCCTGCGGCACGCAGCGCAAGGCGCGTACCGTGCGCGAGGGCCGCATGACGGCCTCCCTGCAGCTGCCCCGCCAGGCCGACTACCTCCCGGAGTACCGGGGGGTCACGGCCCCCGTGCGCGACACCCTGCGTGTCACCGACCTCGACGGGCGCGAGATGATCCTGATGAAGGCCGTGCGCGACGAGCGGAGCGGCGAGATGGTCGCCGCCGAGATGCTCGACGCCGCGATGGTCACCGCCCGTTTCCGTAACATCGCCGAGCGCCACGGCCGTGTCGACCTGGAGTTCCAGGTCGTCGTCCCGCCCGACATGCTGGACGCCCGCTGGCAGCTGCGCCTGCACCCCGACATGTTCGTCCTGCAGGACAGCGTCCGGCTCGACGACGTCGTGGTCACGGGCGCCGACTACCGCCGCGCCCAGCTGCGCGGCTACCAGCAGTACGAGAAGTTCCTCTCCCGGATCATCGACGACTCGCTGGTCTTCGTGGACCGGCGCAACCTCGAGATCTTCATCGAGCGCAACATCCCGCAGGTCTATGCCCTCAAGACCGACTCCACCTTCGTCTCCGACGAGGTCTTCGCGTCCTACTTCGGCGTGACCGAGCAGGAAGCCATAGACCACTACACCAACAAGCTGCGGTGGCGCCGCAACGAGCGGCGCAAGGCCGCCCGCCCGAAGATGTTCGCCCGCTACGTCAAGGTACCGCTCGTCACCGACGGCATCCGCCTGGACACCGTGATCCGCGCCGACGACGGCACCTTCATCTACAATTACGTCCAGACCATCAACACCCGGCCCAGGCTCCGCAAGGTGGACATCGTCCTGTCCGGGGAGATCTACGAGCAGGACAGACAGGTCTACACCGTACCGCCCTGCGACCCGCTGACCTTCTACATCTCCTCCGTGTCCGCCTTCGCGGACGGCACGGAGCGCTACATGACTACGGTCATCTCTCGGAGCGTCGAGGCTGCCGCCTCCTGCAACATCGATTTCCGCACGGGCCGCGCCGACATCGACGAGCGGCTCGGGGACAACGCCCGCGAGATCGCGCTTGTCCGGGAGAACCTCCGCAACCTGCTGCTGAACGAGACCTACGAGCTGGACAGCGTCACCATCGCGGCCTCCGCGTCGCCGGAAGGGTCCCTGGCGTCGAACGACGCCCTGACCCTGCGGCGGTCACGCGCCGCGTCCGACTACTTCCAGCGGTACATCGCGTTCGTGCGTGACTCCGTGCGCCGCGAGGACGGCGCTTTCATCACGGTTGGCGACGACCTGACGGAGACGGTCCGAGGGTCCGGCCGCGCCCGGCGCGAGATCCCGTTCCTGGCGCGGCCCGGCGGAGAGGACTGGGGCCGGCTGGACGCCCTGGTGGCCTCCGACAGTACCCTGACGGCGGAGCAGAAGGCCCGCTACATCGAGCTCCGCGCGGTCCCGGACCCGGATGTGCGCGAGAAGCGCATGCGCGCCGAGCGCTGGTACCGGCACGTGCTGGACACCCACTATCCGCGCCTGCGGACCGTGCGCTTCACCTTCTTCATGCATCGCAGGGGGATGGTCAAGGACACCATCCACACCACCCAGCTCGACACCGTCTACATGAAGGGCGTGCAGGCCATCCGCGACCACGACTACGAAGCGGCCCTCGCGTTCCTCGCGCCGTACCACGACTACGACACGGCCGTCGCCTACGTGGCCCTGGACCGCAACGCCTCGGCCCTGGAGATCCTGGAGCCGATGCCGCGTACGGCCACCGTCGACTACATGCTCGCCATCCTGTACGCCCGGCAGGGCGACGACCAGCGGGCCGTCCAGCACTTCCTGGACGCCTGCGCGAAGGAGCGCAGCTTCCGCAGCCGCGGCAACCTCGACCCCGAGATCGCGACCCTGATCCGCCGTTACGGGCTCAACAAGGAGCCGGAGGAAGATGACTTGGGTGATCTGTTGCAATAACACAATATACTGATATTCAATTCTAAAAATCATTGGACATGAACAAAAACTTCATTTTGATCCCGGTCGCGGCCTGCCTGGCCGCCGGGTGTGCCAAGGCACCGGTCCCGGCGGTGACCGAAACCGACCTGACCGTCAACCTTGCCGGGCTCTCCGCGACCAAATCCACGGACGGCTCGGCCTCCGAAAACAGGATCGGCAACCTGACCCTGTTCGTCTTCGATGCCGGCGGCATGCTGGACGTGTCGCATGCCTGCACGCAGGCGGAGATCGATGCCGGGCGGGCGACCCTCCGGATCAAGACCGGCACCAAGGTCGTATATGCCGTGGCCAACATGAACGAGGGCCTGGCCGCGCGGGCGAACGCCGTGGTGCGGCAGGCGGACCTGGATGCCGTGCCCTACGCCCTGTCCGACAACGGACCGTCCAGCCTGGTGATGCGCGGCGTGTCCGCCGCCGCTCCCGTCACGGGCTCGGGCGGCACCGCGACGGTGTCGCTCGCCCGCGGCGTGGCCCGTGTGTGGCTGGGAAGCGCCCGGAACAACCTGCCGGCCCCTTACGGGAGCGTGAAGGTCCGCCACGCGTTCCTGTGCAACGTGGTCGGCAACCGGGACCTGGGAGGCCAGGCCGCGCCGGATCCGGCGCGCTACGTCAACCAGGAAGCGACCCGCGGCCACGTACGGGCGCAGGTGATCGGGACGGGCTCCGTCGAGGCTGAATGCAAGGACCTGACATTCCGGTCGCTGGGAGACGACCTGGCCTGGAATGCTACCCGCACCTATGACCAGTGCTTTTTCTATGCTTTCCCCAATGCGCTCACGACGCCCAACCAGGGTTTCCACACGCAGTTCCTGCCCACGGCGACGGTCCTGATGGTGGTCGTGACCATCCTGGGGACGGACTACTACTACCCGGTCCCGCTCAGCGGCGGCATCGCCGCCAACACGGAGTATCGCGTGGACCTGACGCTGTCCGGTCTGGGCAATACCGCGGACGACCCGTTCATCCGCATCGAGAAGGCGGACCTGTCCGCCAACATCCGCGTCAGCCCCTGGGACACCGGGGCCGGCATCTCCGAAAACATCTGAACCCTTTTAAATCCATCACTATGAAAATGAACCAGAATCTGATCCTGTCGCTGGGGCTTGCCTGCTCCGCGCTGCTCGCCGGAGCCTGCACCAAGGTGGTCTCCGGCCCCGATGCCCCGTCCTTTCCCGGACAGGGAGAAGTATCCCTGACGGTGCGGCTCGGCGCACCGTCCACCAAGGTAGCGGCCCAGACCGAGGCCAACGAGAAGATGATCCGCAACGTGCAGGTCTTCGTGTTCCGCGCGGGGTCCGGCAGCGATGCCGGCAACCTGGAAGTCGCCGCGTCGGCCGGTTTCGATGCGGAGCTCGACGTCTCGACCGGCCAGTACTCCGGCCTGACGCTGAAATGCACGACGGGCGAACGGGAGATCTGGGCCGTGGTCAACGATTCCCGCGACCGGACGGCTGGAGCGGACGCCATCGCCACGAAGGCCGACCTGCTCGCGCAGACCCATTCCCTGGCGGATGCCCGTAAGGAGAAGCTCCTGATGGCGGGCACCAGCGGCGTGCTTTCGCTCCGCGAGGGGAAGGAGGAGATCCGCCTGGAAGTGAAGCGCCTGGCGGCTTCCGTCGTGCTGGAATCCGTCAGGAATGATTTCCTGGCGCCGGCTTACCGGAAGGCTGGCGCATTCCGGGTGGAAGACTGTTATCTGCTCAATGTCCCCGGCGTGACCAATTTCGGCGGGACGACCGAACCTTCGGCGCTCCCGGCCGAGTCCTGGCTGGCCCGGCAGGCGGCGGAGAAGGCCGTCTGCGCCGAGGGGGTGATCTACGACAAGGTGACGCCGAAGGTCGTGGAATACGGCGCCTCCGACACCACGCCCCATTCGTTCTATGCCTATCCGAACAACTGCGCGCCCAGCGAGGACGCCACCTGGATGCCCCGGGCCACCCTCCTGGTCCTCGAGGCCTCCCTGAACACGGGCGGAGAATGGGTCAAGTATTACTACCCGGTAGTCCTGGGCGGGGGACTGCAGTCCAACAGGCAGTACCGGGTCAGCCTGACGATCCACCGCCCGGGGTCCCTGGACCCCAACGTTCCCGTGCGGTTCGATGACGTGACCCCGGTCATCGAGGTGCAGGACTGGGATACCGGCGAGCGGTATGACCAGGAGATCTGACCGTTCCCGGGCGGGGGCTTTCCTGCTTGCCGCGCTGCTGCTCGGTCTTCCGGCCGCCTGTTCGGTCAAGGAAGACCGGGCGGAGTGCCCGGTCTACGTCACCGTCCTGACGGACCGGTTCCTGCAGCGCGGGTTGGATACGGGCACGCTTTCGTTTGCCGCGGCCCGTCCGATCGGGCGGGAGACGATCGGCTTCCTGTCCTACATCCGGAACGGCTACGTGCAGGCCTGCCCGCGGGATTATGCGCGCGTGTCCGTCCTCTCGGGCGCCGACCCGGCGTGGCTGACGGACGATGCCCTCGTGATCCCGCAGGGCCGGGAAGCCGGGCTCGTGTGGGCCTACGGGACGGCTTTCTCCGCCAACGCCGACGAGTATGTCGTGGACGCCGAACCACACAAGCAGTACTGCCTGGTGTGCTTCCTGTTCGACGGCAGCCCGACCGCTCCGGAAGGGTATCCCTGGCGTTTCCGCCTGCGTGCGGAATGTGCGGGGATGGATCTCTATACGCTGGAACCGCTGCCGGGCGACTACGCCGAACCCATCGGCCCCAACGGGGTCGGGGAGTGGTTCGGCGTCCTGCCCCGGCAGCGGACCAACAACATGAAACTGGAGGTGTATCTCCCTGATCCGGACAACCCTTCCGCCGGTCAGACCGAATACGTCGTCGACCTGGGCCGCGCCTTCGCCGAACAGGGATACGACTGGAGCCTGGAAGACCTGAAGGATATCGAGGTCCAGGTCGGATTCACGAGCGCCGAAGTGACATTGGATGTCCGGGAATGGGAACACGACGACCATTATCAGGATATTGAGATATAATGATGTAAAAGTATGATCAGTAATAAGTTGAATAAATACATCCTCGGGCTTGCCGTCCTGTGTGCCTGTGCGGTGTCCTGCGAGCCGGAGCCGGTGCAGACGCGTTTCTATGGCCCGGAGGAGACGCTGGAGCGGGCGGAAATGCAGTTCGGCATCTCCCTGCAGGATGCCGGCGGCGGGACCAAGGCTTCGCTGCTCCGGGATGTCGAATCCGCCGGGTCCGGCGCCCTGGTCCTGGTGTTCCGTTCGGCGACCCGGCGGCTGGACTCCTACCGCTATTTCACGGAAGACGAACTCCGCCATCAGGAGCAGGTGCCGCTCCGGTTGCGGGTCCCGCTGACGGCATGCGACTTCTATATCCTGGGCAACCTGAATGCGGTCGGCCGGGCCGACGGCCGCCCGACGCACCTGATGGAGGCCCTGGGGGCATCCTTCCCCGTGGACGAGGCGGCGCTGGAGGCCTGGGTCTACCGCCTGGACGGCGGAGACCTCAACGGACAGTGGCGGCGTGAAAACTTCGCGGAAGTCGCTGCGTTCGGCATCCCATACATGCATGTCAGCAAGGGCGTGGACGTGGCCGCACAGGTCCGGCAGGGGCAGGGGATCCCGGGCGCGGACCGCTGCCGGCGCCTCTTCAGCAAGGTCACGCTGCGGATCGACCACGCCGCCTTCGACGGCGGCGGGGCGCAGCCGGGACTGTTCGTCAACATGCACCTCTACCTGCGCCAGGCCAACGGCCGCATGCAGCCTTTCTCCGAGGTCCCGCAACGGGCCTCGGAGGCGGCCGACGTGCTGGCCAGCGCGGACTATGATCCGGACATGACCGCATCCAACGCTTCCGTGACGACGTTCAGTTTCTACGTGCCCGAGAACATGCAGGGGGACCTGCTGCCGGACAACACGGACAGCCGGAACAAGACCCTGGACGAACTGGTACGTCATGGATATCAGGACGTTGCACCGAGGCTGACCTACGTGGAGTTCACCGGGCGCCTGGATCCGGCGGCCGGCGGCTACGGGGGCGACGTGACCTACCGGTTCTATCCCGGAGCGGACAACTGCCGAAATTTCGACCTGGAGCGCAACCGGGAGTACGACATCACGCTGACCTTCCGCGTCGGCAGCCTGTTCGAGCCGGACTGGAAGGTCGAACCGTCCAACTGGTCGGACGGCCGGCTCTTCTGCCTGACGGGAGACGCGGCGTTCACGGACAGGCTGCCTGAAGGGCGCCTGCTCGCCGTGCGCCGCAACCGTCCGGGCGCGGTCTATGTCTATATGGATCCGCAGGCGGCCCTGGGCGGCCCCAACGCGCTGCGGGGCAAGGATTTCTCCCCGTCCGCAGCCTTCGTGCCGGCCAGCGTGGCCGACTGCGCCTGGTACGGCGGCCTGATGGTGCCCGGCGATCCGGACCGCGCCTGGCTGGCGGCGCGCGGCATCACGCCGGCCTGGGACCCGGCCGCATGCCGGCTGGCCTTCGCCGTCACGGACGCGGCGCGGTTCGGCGCCCACCTCGGGGAGGCGCGCACGCTCTCCCTGCGCCTGCTGCCGGCCGGCGGGACCGTCACGTTCGAGCTGCGGCTCCTGCCGGACATCGGGGTGAGTGTGGCCGGCGGATTATCCCTCACGGAGGATTTCTACCTCGGGCAACGGCGGACGGTGACGGTGAGCGGGTTCGCCGGATCGACGGTCTGCTACGCAGCGGACCAGGATCCCTGCGGACGGTCCGGCAGCGGAGCGCCCCACACGGCCAACGTGCAGTGGAAGGCTGCGACCGCGTCGGATGCCGCCTATCCGGGCTGTGCCGTGGATGCGGCCGGACGCGTCGTGCTGGATGTCTCCGATCCTGCGTATGCTTCCCAGCGCTGCGGGGGTACCCTCGATGTCTATGCCTACTATCCCAACCGGTTCCTTCCTTCGCACGGCGGCTGGGTCTCGAAGGACGGCCGGATCATCTTCTTCTCCGAGGATGCCCTGAATGATTCCTTCGAGGTCCCGGTCCGGATCACCGAACCGCGTCTGCATGTGACGGAGGAGGAGCAGCACCTGCCGATCGACGGGAACGGGGTCCGGACGGAGTTCGGGTACTGGAAGGCCGACGGCTCGGAACGCCTGCCGGCTTCCTCCTTCGACCCCGTCCTGCTGCAGACGCGCCTGGGCTTCGGACTGCGTTCGAGGACCGGTGCGCCCTATTCCGCCTGGGCGTCCTGCCTGGCCCTGGACCCGGCGACCGGGGAGATGTATGTACGGGAGACGACAAGCAGCGCGGGCAACCTCGAAGAGGGGCGATACGAACTGGTCAACGGGGCGTACAGCAGGGACCTGGCTTCCTGGCAGGTGGATCCGCTGGTGCTGGATGACCTCTACGGGAATTCGCCGGCTTTCCGCATCCGGGTCACGAAACTGCAGATCCGAGGCATCAAGAACGGGATCCATACGAGTCGGGAAGGAACGGATGGAGACACCGGCGGGACCATCCTGTCCGTCGGCTATTTCAATACGAATACCGCATCCGGCACGGACCAGCAGCTGACGGAAGACACGCGTTTCAGCGTCAGCGCGGACTATCATTTCGTGCACGGAGACCTGTCGCGGATCAGCTGGACCCGCAGCGGCGAGGCTACCTCCTACACTTGCCGGCGGGCGCCGTACGAGACTTTCGCCCCCGTGGTGGACTTCGTCGTGGATGAGGAAGACGACGGGGATGGCGGGACCTTGTCCTGGGTGTATGACGAGACGCATCAGGTCCGGCAGTCCTCGAGCGGGGAGCCGGTGCCCGGAGGTCTGGTCATCCCGTACGGGAGCCAGGGCATGACCGGAACGTATACGAACAAATGGGACCACCGGCGTTTCTCGGTCCAGGTGTTTTTCACCCTCACGTATCCGGTCATCAATGCGAGCATCCTGGTGGTGGCGCGTCCCGGGGACCGCTATGCCTCGGTCTACCTGATGCCGCAGAAGACCATCAAGTACCTCAGGGCGCTGGGGCCGTCGGTCGATACGGCTGCGAGACACTGGATAATGCAGCTGTTCAACGATTCCGGCTGGATGGCCAGCGTGCGGTTCAACGACTGTTACCAGGTGCGTCCGGGCTGGAACCAGTACCACCGGCCGGGTCCGTGGACGGGGAGTCCGCGGAGCGACTATGATATCAGATACCTGTGGGAGTACCTGTACAACCACACGAATGTGGACAGCTGGACGCAAAACGCAATCAACCTGGTGGAATCGACGAATCCGACCCTGGCCAGCACGATTGCGAATGCGGCATACGTCGAGGGGTATGGATCTCGATACTTTACCACGCTGGCGTCGAGTTCTTCGGTAGCACGTGGTATTTGGTGGACGAAAGGAGAGGCTTTTTAGGATTAATTGTATTTAATAGCCTTTCTCCCGGTTCATGTTTTGATCCCACCAAATGTCATTGAAACTAGTGTTGAAGAAATTGATAAATAGTTGATGGACACGTTCGTAAACAAACATGTTCCTGGTCTCGGAGAGCGTCATCTCACCTTCTCCGAATGACAGGATGGGACCGTTGCCGACGGCCATGGGCCAGATCCAGGCGTATCGTTCGCGCAGGTCCTGGGGGTTGAGGGCATAGCGGGGATCGCCGTAATAGACCTGCGGCAGTTTGAAATAATCCCAGGACCGGTCCGGATGGTAGCCGGGATCGTAGGGCTGGAACCAGCGGAAATCCGGGTTGTGCCAGAGGTTCTCCTCGTAGAGGTTCCAGGCCTTGAGCCAGACCCAGGGACGGACGTTCTCGTGCACGTTGCCGTGGTCGATGATCCCGATGTAGTCGAAAGCGGGGTGGAGCGTACCTAGGTTAGCGTTGAGGGGCTCCGGCCCGATGATCTCCAGCTCGACGTGCCGGGAGTAGTCCTCCCGGGCATAGCCGTGGAACTCCATGGCGAGCCGGGAATAGAAAGCCTCTCCGGGCGAGACGCCTCCGGGCAGGGCGAATTCGTAGCCGGAGAAGAGGATCCTCGGCTCGCCGTCGACCCGGACGCGGATGCCTTCCATGGGGATCTCCTGCCGGGACGTGGCCACGAAGCGGACCTCCCGGCGGGAGGTCCCTTCTCCGTTCCAGAGCGTGATGGCGGACTGTCCTTCGGCGATCCATTCGAGGTGATAGCGGGTCCTGCCGTCCCCGTCCGGGACGATGTTGATGCACCGGGCCGAGGAGGAGGCGTTGACGCCTTCGAAGCGGGGATCGTCGGAGCTGACCTCGAAGACGATGGCGTTGCCCGGGTGGATGTTGACCTGCATCGTGTCCAGGCGTTCCCGGCCGAAGCGGAAGTGTCCGTCGCGCCAGATGCCTTCGAAAACGTAGGCGGAATCCTTGTGGTGGCCGCGTTCGTGGTCGAGCACGCGGACGGAGAAAGCGGCGGCCGGCAACTGTATTTCCGGCGGGTTGTCGCGGTTGGGCGCATCGGGACGCAGTTTGTCACAGGAGGGGAGGAGGGCGGCGGAAAGGAGGATCAGGGCCGCCGGGAGAAGGAGTCTCAGGTCTTTCATCAGTTTGTCGTTTACGCAGCGCCCGCACCGTGCCGACGCCCATACAAATATAGGAATTATGCGCCAAAAAGTCGCCGGAAGTCGTTTTTTTTTGAAAAAAATACATTTGGCAGTATCTTTGCAGTGCAAAACATGCATCCAAATTAAAACAATTGTACAATGATGAAAAAGATTGTATCTATTCTTGCAGCATCCATGATGCTCCTTGGTGTGAACGCAATGGCTCAGCCGTCCATCGGCGCCGGTTACCTTTCCTCTACTGAAATTGTCAAGTCCGGCAATTCTTCAACGACCAGGACCCCGCTGAACGGTTTTTACGCCGGCCTCAGCTACACCCTGCCTATCGCTTCCGGCTTCAACTTCACCCCCGGTGTCTATTATGGTATGGCCATGAAGAGCAATGCCACCTCCATCTTCGGTATCAAGCTTGAGGGCAAGCAGACGGACAGCTTCATCAACGTCCCCCTGCACTTCAGCTATGGCGGCGAACTGGGCAGCGGCCTGCGCCTCTTCGTTTACGGCGGCCCCAGCGCTTCCGTTGCGATTGCCTCCAAGATCTCTTCCGGCAACACGACCTATGACCGTCTGGCCGACAATGACAACCTCCAGCGTTTCGACATCATGCTCGGCGCCGGCGTCGGCCTCGAGTTCAACGACCTGATCCGCTTCCAGGTGGGTTACGACTGGGGTATGCTGAACCGCTACGATTCCGACAACTACACGGTCCGCCGCAACCAGCTGACCGCCGGTGTCGCGTTCCTCTTCTAGTTTGAATCTTTGCTCAATCTACGGGCCGTCCGCTTTGCGGGCGGCTTTTTTTTGCTATATTTGCAAACCTTATGAAATTGTCTGCTTCCTGCAAGAACCTCCTGATGGCGGTGTTGACCGTGCTGCTGTCGCTGGGGTATGTCAGCTCAACCATGTGCTGGCATACGCATGTCATCGGCGGCAAGGTCATCGTGCACTCCCATTTCTTCTGGAAAGGCCACGCCGCGGCGAACACCGACGGGGGCCACACCCCGGGCCAGCTGCAGACCATCCAGGAAGCCAACGACTTGACATTCACCGATTCCATCCTGCCGGAATTCCACCTGGACAGGATGGAGGTCCTGACCGATATTTTCTTCGCGCCCGACGTCTGCGTGCAGCAGAAGCCGGTGCTGCGCCAGCGCTCGTTGCGCGCCCCGCCCGTTTTGCCCTGTTAGCTATCTGAACAAGAACTGTTAGTTATACACCGCAAAACCTTTATTTCCAGCATGAAAAAAATATTGGTAGCACTGGCGCTCATCCTGCCGGTGCTCACAGGATGCCGTCAGGGCGAGACGGCAGCGCCCGGGAAGGATTTTACCTTCACGGGAGACGAGGTGACCGTCCGCTCCGATTCCCCCGTGGCCCGCGAACTGGTCGTCGAACCTGTCGTGGCCTCGGCCTATGAATCTTCCTTCCGTACCGTCGGCACGGTAGAGCCCGTCGCGGGCCGCGTGGCCGAGGTGGCCGTGCCGTTCGCCGGCCGCATCACCCGCGCGCTGGTGCGCCTGGGCGACCAGGTCCGTGCCGGTCAGCCCGTCTACGAGATGAGTTCCTCCGCCTTCTACGAGGCCGTCAAGGAGTATTTCGAGAACCAGCTCGCGGACAAGAATGCCGCCGCCAACCTCAAGCGCCGCGAGGCGATGCACGAAGCGGGCATCCTGTCCGAACGCGAGTTCGAGGAGGCACGCGCCGAGGCGGAGAACGCCCGCAACGCCTACCAGATGTCCCGGATGGCCCTGTCCGTCTACCACGTCGACCTGGACCACCTGGAGATGGGCCGTCCCATCACGGTCACGGCGCCGATCTCCGGCCGCGTGGTGGCCTTCGACCTGACCCCGGGCCAGTACGTCAAGGAGGACGCCGGGCCCGTGGCGACGATCGCCGAACTCTCCCGCGTCTGGGTCTCCGCCCAGGCCAATGAACTGCAGGCCGCCCGCATCCAGCCCGGCCTGACCCGCGCGCAGGTGTTCCGCGACAGCGCGCCGGATGCGCCGGTGGATGGCCGCATCGTCTACGTCGGCGAGATGCTGGACGAGCAGACCCGCGCCACGGACGTGATGCTGGAGTGCGAGAACGGCCAGCGGCAGCTCAAGCCGGGCATGTTCGTCTCCGTCGTGTTCACGACCCCGAAGGCGGACGCCCTGCTGATCCCGGCCGCGGCCGTGTTCCAGGGCGAGGGCGGCAAGTATGTCTACGTCGAGAAGGAAGCGTTGCATTTCGAGCGCCGGACCGTCCGGGTCGAGAGCGCCGGCGAGGGACGCGTCTGCGTGGTCTCCGGCCTCTCCGTCGGGGAGCGCATCATCGCTTCCGGGGGCATTTACCTGAGCGAGTAGGCCATGCACAAGTTGATAGAACTGGCCTTGAGGCGGCGCTGGCTCGTCGCCGTGGCCTTCCTGCTGATCTCCGCGTTCGGCGTCTACAGCTGGACGCAGCTCGCCGTCGATGCCTATCCGGACATCGCCGACGTGACCGTCCAGGTGGTAACCCAGGTCCCGGGCCTCGCGGCCGAGGAGATCGAGCAGCAGATCACCATCCCCCTGGAGCGTTCGCTCAACGGCATCCCCTCGCTCAGCATGATGCGGAGCAAGAACGCATTCGGCCTCTCCATCATCATCCTGGTCTTCGAAGACGGCACCGAGGATTACTGGGCACGCCAGCGCGTGCGTGAGTGCATCGGCGACGTCGACCTGCCGTACGAGGCCGTGCCGGAGCTGAATCCGCTGACCTCGCCGACGGGAGAGATCTACCGTTACATCCTCGAGAGCGACAACCATACCCTCCGCGAACTGACGGACCTCAACCACTGGGTCATCATCCCGCGCCTCCAGCAGATCCCCGGGGTGGCGGCCGTGAGCAACTACGGCGGCCTGACCACGCAGTACCAGCTGGAGATCGATCCGAACCTGCTGCTCAAATACGGCCTGTCCCTGGGCGACGTCGAGGACGCGCTGGCGGGCAACAACGCCAACAGCGGCGGCAGCATGCTGACGAGCGGCGACGTGAGCTACGTCGTCCGCGGCGTCGGCCTGATCGAGGACCTCGAGGACCTGGGCCGCGTGGTCGTCAAGTCCGTGGACGGTTCGCCCGTCTACCTGTCCGACCTGGGCGAGCTCAAATACGGCAACCTGGAGCGCAAGGGCGTGCTCGGCTTCGTGGACGACGAGACGTCCATCGAGGACGGCGTGGAGGGCATCGTGCAGATGCTCCGCTACCAGAATCCTTCCAAGGTGCTGGAGCAGGTCCATGCCGCCGTGGACGAACTCAACACCGACGTCCTGCCGAAAGGCGTCAGGATCCGCCCGTTCATGGACCGGACCGAGCTGGTCGGCACGACCCTCAGCACGGTGGAGCATACGCTCTTCTTCGGCATGCTCCTCGTGATCGGGATCCTGTTGATTTTCCTGGGCAGTCCGCTCAGCGCCCTGATCGTCGCGGCGACCATCCCGATCTCGCTGCTGATCGCCTTCATCCTGATGCACCTGACGGACATCCCGGCCAACCTGCTGTCGCTGGGTGCCATCGATTTCGGCATCCTGGTGGACGGTGCGATCGTGATGACGGAGACGCTGCTGAAGCTGCGCGAAGAAGCCCCCGACAAGCCGCTGGACGCCCGGCGGACCATCCGGCGCATCGCCGACGTGGCCAAGCCGATCTTCTTCTCCACGATCATCATCATCGTGGCCTATATGCCGCTCTTCACCTTCGAGCGCATCGAGAAGAAACTCTTCACCCCGATGGCCTACACCGTGGGTTACGCCCTGCTGGGCGCCCTGGCCGTGGCCCTCATCCTCATCCCGGGCCTCGCGTACTCGCTCTACCGCAAGCCGCAGAAGGTCTACCGCAACAAGGTCATGGAGTCCCTGACCGAGAAATACAAGCACAGCACGGACCGGGTCATGGACCGTCCGAAGGGTATTTTCGCGGGCATCGCCGTGATCCTCGTGCTCGTGGGCGTCCTGGCCACCACGGTGGGCAAGGACTTCCTGCCCGCCCTTGACGAGGGCGGCATCTGGATCCAGATCCAGGCGCCGCCGGGCATCTCGCTCGCGAAGTCCACGCAGATGGCCAGCGACCTGCGCGAGCGGATGAAACAGTTCGACGAAGTCACCTATGTCATGACGCAGGTCGGCCGCGACGACGAGGGCGCGGAGGCGTTCACCTCCTCGCACATCGAGTGCTGCATCGGCCTCAAGCCTTATTCCAGCTGGAAGTGGGGCAAGACCAAGGCGGACCTGGTCGAGGAGATGGCCGCCGCGATCAACGAGATGCCCGGCTACCGCGCCGGTTTCTCGCAGCCGATCATCGACATGGTGATGGACCAGATCGCCGGCTCGCACAGCGACCTGGCGGTCAAGGTCTACGGCGACGACCTCACGGAGGCGCGCCGCATCGCCGAGGACGTGATGGCGGTGGTGTCGGACATCCCGGGGGCCACCGACGTGATCATCGACCAGGAGCCGCCGCTGCCGCAGCTCAAGATCACGGCGGACCGGGAGAGCATCGCCCAGTACGGGCTCAATGTCTCCGATATCGCGGACCTGATCGAGATCGCCATCGGCGGCAAGGCCATCTCGCAGGTATTCATCGGATCCAAGGTCTACGACGTGATCTGCCGCTTCACGGAGGCGTCCCGCGACACCCCGGAGGAGATCGCCGCCCTGACGCTCATGTCCTCCGACGGCGTGCCCGTGCCCCTGTCCGCCGTGGCGGAGGTCAAGACCGTCCTCGGCGCCAGTTCGATCACCCGCGAGATGAACAAGCGCCACCTCACCGTGCGCCTCAACCTGCGCGGCCGCGACCTGACTTCCTACCTGGAAGAGGCGCGGGCGCGGATCGCCAAGGAGGTCGAGTACGACCACACCGCTTTCCAGGTGCGCTGGGACGGCCAGTTCGAGAACCAGCGGCGCGCCTACCGGCGCCTCGCGGTCATCATCCCGTTCGTGCTCGCCATCATGTTCCTGCTGCTGTTCGGCGCCTTCGGCAAGTTCCGCCAGGCGGGCCTGCTGATCTCGCTGCTGCCGCTGGCGCTGCTGGGCGGCCTGCTGGCGCTCAACGTGCGCGGGATGACCTTCAACGTCTCCTCGGCCGTGGGATTCATCGCCCTGTTCGGCCTGACGATCCAGAACGGCGTCATCATGATCTCGCACATCAACAGCCTGCGTCGGGACGGCGTGCCGCTGCGCAAGGCCGTCGTGGAGGGCGCGGCACACCGGCTCCGCCCCGTGCTGATGACGGCCACGGTGGCCATCCTCGGCCTGCTGCCGGCGTCGCTCGCGACGGGCATCGGCTCGGACGTGCAGCGCCCGCTCGCCACGGTCATCGTGTACGGCCTGCTGTTCTCCACCATCATCACCCTGTACATCCTCCCGACGCTCTACTACCTGATGGAGCGCCGCCATGAGGACAAAAACGTCAAGTCCGATGAAGAATATCTGTAGTCTGATCCTGATGTTGCTGCCGGCTGCCCTGTGGGCGCAGCCGGTCAGCTACCAGCAGTATATGCAGGCCGTGGCCCGCGACAACGCCGCCCTCATGGCGGAGAAATACAATGTCGAGATTGCCGCCGCCAACCTCCAGGCCGCGCGGGTCTTCAACGATCCGGAGCTTTCGCTGGCCTATTCCGACAACGAGGACAACACCCTGATGATGGGCCGCAGCTACGAAGCCGGCCTGTCGTACGGCGTCTCCCTGGGCGGCCTGCGGCGGGCGCGGATCGGCGTCGCCGCCACGGAGCAGGAGCTGACCCAGGCTGCCCTGGCGGATTATTTCCGGACGCTGCGCGAGGAGGCGACCGTGGTCTGGAGCGAGGCCTGGGAAGCCCGGGAGCGCGAGCGGATCCTGCGGTCGTCCTACGAGACGATGCAGCGCATCGCCGCGGCGGACAGCCTGCGTGCCGCGCTGGGCGACATCCGCCGCACGGATGCGATGCAGTCCTCGCTGGAAGCCCTGACCCAGAAGGGGGACTGGATGCAGGCGCACGCCGACTACCTGAATGCCCTCGCGGAACTGTCCCTGTTTGCCGGCGGCCTGCCGGTGGGGGACCTGGCGGAGGAGGGGCTGCCCTTGCTCGCGCCCGACGCCGCGCCGGGCCGGCTGATGGAGATCGCCGAGCAGAACCGCGCCGACCTCAAGGCGGCGGAGCTCTCGCATACCCTGTCGCAGAAGAACCTGGCCCTGGTCCGCGCGTCCCGCGCGATGGAACTGGGCTTCGAAGTAGGTTATTCCTACAATACCGAGGTGCGCAACGAGATCGCGCCGGCTCCCGCTTTCAACGGCCTTACTTTCGGGGTGTCCATCCCGCTGAAATTCTCCTCGCTCAACCGGGGCGAACGGGCGGCCGCCGAGGCTTCCGTGTCCCAGGCCGAGCGTTACCTGCAGGCGGCGCGCCAGGCCGTGCGGACGGACGTCCTCCAGGCCTGGAACGCCTGGCAGGCCGCATGCGAGGTGGCGGAGCATTATTCCACGCAGATCGTCGCGGATGCCCGGACGATCCGCGACGGGATCGAGTTCTCCTACACGCGCGGCGATGCCTCGCTGCTGGAACTGCTGACCGCCGTGCGCACGTACAACGACGTCGCCTTGTCGGCGGCGGAGGCGCAGGCGGCGCGGCTGGCCGCCGCCGCGCACTTGCAGGCCGCCTTGGGCGTCGAATAGGTAATTCCCGGAGAAATCCCTATCTTTGGCCTTGCGATGGAGAATGCCTATTCCAACCGGACCGAACTGCTGGTGGGCCCCGATGTGCTGGCCCGCCTGCACGAAGTGCGCGTGATCCTGTTCGGGGTCGGCGGCGTGGGCAGTTGGTGCGCCGAAGGACTGGTCCGCTCGGGCGTCCGGCACCTGACGCTTGTGGACGCCGACCGGATCAGCGAGAGCAATGTCAACCGCCAGCTGATGGCGACCCGCCGCACGGTGGGCCAGGTCAAGGTCGAGGCGCTCCGGGAGCGTCTGCTGGAGATCGATCCGGAGGCCGAGATCGTCTGCCTGCAGAAGGTTTTCAGCGCCGAGACGGCAGGGGAGTTCTGCCTGGACGGTTACGACTACATCCTGGATGCCATCGATTCCCTGAAGGACAAGGGAGAACTGATCCTGCGGGGGACGCGCACGCCGGCCGTGTTCTTCAGCGCGATGGGCGCGGCGCTCAAAGTCGACCCCACGCAGGTGCGCGTGGCCGAATTCTGGAATGTCCGCGGCTGCCCGCTGGGGGCGGCGCTTCGCAAGAAATTCAAGCAGAACCATACCTGGCCCGGCCATAAGTTCCGCTGCGTCTACGACGAAGAGGTGCTGCCGAACCGGGGGAGTGTGGCCGTTGCCGAGACCGACCTGTTCAACAAGGCGCAGATCAACGGCTCCCTGGCCCACATCACGGCGATTTTCGGGATGACGCTTTGCGGGCTGGTGATCGAAGATGTCTATCAGAAAGTAGTCGGATGATGCTGGAGATCCTTCCCGGTGAACAGGTCGCCCTGGTGGGCGGCAACGCCTCCGGCAAGAGCCGGATCGCCGCCGCCTTTGCAGGCGGCGCGGGGGCGCGGTACATCACGTTCCGTGATTCCTACGGCAGCTACGGCGACCGCAATTTCTTCATGCAGCAGCGCTGGAACCTCTTTACGCTGGAGGACGACCCGCCCTCCGCAGGGGAGCAGCTGCGCAAGGAAGCGGCCGCGTGCGCGGATGCGACTGCGGCCGCCCGGCGGCTGGAGGAACTGACCGCCCTGTTTGCCCTCGGACCGGTGCTGGACAAGCCGCTGGTCACGCTCTCTTCGGGCGAGCTGCGCAAATTCCAGCTCACGCGCGCCCTGCTGGGCGGGCCTTCCGTGCTGGTCATCGACAATCCCTATATCGGGCTGGACCCGTCCGCGCGGGCCTCGCTCACGCGGCTGCTCGCTTCGCTCGCCGCCACGATGACGCTCGTGCTGGTGCTCTCGCGCGTGGCGGAGATCCCGCCGTTCATCACGCATGTGGTCCCTGTGGCGGACGGTGTGGCGGGCGCCAAGGTGCCGCGCGAAGCGTATCTCGAGTCGGTGCTCCCGCCGGCGGTGATCCGCCTGCGCGGGGTTACGATCCGTTTCGGACAGCGGGTGATCCTGGACCGTCTGGACTGGACGGTGCGGGAAGGAGAACATTGGGTGCTGACCGGCGCCAACGGCAGCGGCAAGAGCACGTTGCTGAGCCTGATCACGGCTGACAATCCGATGGCCTATGCCTGTGATATCGAACTCTTTGGACGGCCCCGGGGGAGCGGTGAGACCATCTGGGACATCAAGCGCCAGATCGGCTTCGTGAGCCCGGAACTGCATCGCGCCTTCCAGGTGGATGCCCCGGCGCTCGACATCGTGGCGAGCGGCCTGTTCGATACCGAAGGCCTGTACCGCCATCCGACGGAGGAGCAATATGATGCCGCGCGCCGCTGGATGGCCGAATTCGGCATCGAGGCGTTGGCCGCTCGGCAGTTCCTGCGGCTCTCCAGCGGGGAGCAGCGGCTATGCCTGCTGGCCCGCGCCTTCGTCAAGAATCCGCCCCTGTACATCCTCGACGAACCCCTGCACGGCCTGGACGAGCCGCAGCGCCGCCGCGTCAAGGCCCTGCTGGACCGGATCTGCGGCGCTCCCGGCAAGACCCTCGTGATGGTCTCCCATTACCCGGAAGAATACCCCGCCTGCATCGACCATAGCCTCACCTTGCAGACGGGGGCATATCCCCCGAACCCCCTGCGGCCATAAACCCCTTTCCGTATTTGCCCTGCAGGCAAATACCCGGGGCCGGCCGGTCCGCTGATGCGGACTTTGCAGACGGGGCATATCCCCCGGACCCCCTGCGGCCATAAACCCCTTTCCGTATTTGCCCTGCAGGCAAATACCCGGGGCCGGCCGGTCCGCTGATGCGGACTTTGCAGACGGGGCATATCCCCCGAACCCCCTGCGGCCATAAACCCCTTTCCGTATTTGCCCTGCAGGCTTTTCATGTTAAACACAGTGGTGGACCAGGTCCACTTTGAAGGCCTGTACCAGGTCCACCGGATATGCCCCAGAAGCCCCTCTGAGCCACACTAGGTGGACCTGGTACACCCCCTGAAATCCGACCTGGTCCACCCGACGGTGAAAACCAACGCCGCCAGGGGCGCTGCGACCTCTCTCAGCCCTTGGCAACTGGTTTTTCTGTCTGCCAGGGGCGCCAGAGTCCTTCTCTGCCCCTGGCAACAACCTCTTCATCCTACCAAGGGCGTTACGACCTCTCTCTGCCCCTGGCAACTGGTTTTTCTGTCTGCCAGGGGCGCCAGAGTCCTTCTCCGCCCCTGGCAACCGCTTTTTCTGTCCGCCAGGGGCGCTGCGACCTCTCTCTGCCCCTGGCAACAACCTCTTCATCCTACCAAGGGCGCTACGACCTCTCTCCGCCCTTGGCAACCGCTTTTTCTGTCCGCCAGGGGCGCTGCGACCTCTCTCCGCCCCTGGCAACTGGTTTTTCTGTCTGCCAGGGGCGCTGCGACCTCTATCCGCCCCTGGCAACTGCTTTTCTTTTTCCCGAAGCCGCCGAGAAGGAAAGTCAGGTAGGAAAGCCGGGAGGGAAAGTCGGGTGGACCAGGTCCACTTTGAAGGCCTGTACCAGGTCCACCGGATATGCCCCAAAGGGGCTTCTGAGGCAGGGTAGGTGGACCTGGTACACCCTATAAAGTCGGACCAGGTCCATCGGGAGGGACCTCAATTTCTTCTGGGCGGGAGCAATGTCGCCGGGCAAGCGGGGCCGCCGGGAGTTCCCAAAACTCCCGGCGAGCCCCGCTAACCGCCGCGTCTGGTTATGCGCGGCGGTGGTGCACCATCAAAACCCTTCATTTCAGAATGAAATACCTAACATCTCCCCGCAGGGAACAGCCGCGCCGCGTATTGCGCGGCTGCGATTCGCCCGTACTGTGTCTCGCATCGCTATGCTTCGCCTACACCGTATCCTTATTGAAAATGATCTGCTTCTATTATCCATCTCTCTCCACCCACCAAAAGCGTGATATGCAACGGGTTGATTGGCAATCAAAAACGAAGATCACTGGTCCTTCTGGAGGCACCAGTGATTATTAAATAATGTTCAGTGTCAATAGTTTGCTCATCACGCCTCGAAAGCGTGATGAGGAACAAGCTGAATGTCAATCAAAAGCGGAGATCAGAGGTCCTTCTGGAGGCACCAGTGGTTCTCAAATATTGCTCATTGTCAATAGTTTGCTCATCACGCCACCCAGTAAAAGGGAGTTGGGTGTTGGTTAGTTAAAGAGAGAGGAGTGGAATGAAGACGAGAAGACGAGGTGGATGATACAGGATAAGATAGCTCAAGACGTGTGGGCGGCTCAGCGTTGAGCAGGGGTGTAGCTTAACGCTGGTCTCGCCAAGCGAAGTAGTCGCGGATGGCGTCGGCGACGGGGGTGTGGGGGAGTCCGAGTTCGCGGTCTGCCTTGCCGGAGTCATACCATTCTTCGATCAGCAGCTGGTCGGTGTTGCGCGTGCAGAGCATCGTACGCACGCCCATCGCGCGGAGCAGGTCGCCCAGGCGGCCGGCGAGCCGGACCAGGCCGTCCGGCAGGTTCACGAAACACTGCCAATAGCCGCAGACCCGTGCCTGCAGGGCATAGAATTCTTTCAGCGTAAGCGATTCTCCCGTAAGAAGATAGCGGCCGCTGTCGCCTTGCTCCAGGGCATGGACGATGGCGGTAGCGGCGTCCCGGACATGCAGGAAACTCTTCCCGCCGCGCGGCCCGGCCATGAGGGGCTTGCGCCAGGCGGCCAGCAGCAGCGTGGCCGAGGAGGGCTTGGTGTCGTAGGGGCCGACCATGAAGCCGGGGCAGACGATGACGATGCGATGGCCGGGGTGGGTGGCGGCCCAGCCTAGCAGTGCGTCTTCACCGACTTTCTTGCTGATGGCATAAGGGGCGTGGCAGAAGGGAGCGGCGAAGGGTGCCGACTCGTCGGTCGGGTGTTCCTTCGTCCCGGCCGCGAGGGTGTTGGCCGTGCTCGTGTGGACCAGCGTGCGGATGCCGGTATGTTCCAGGACCCGGCAGAGCAGGCGCGGCAGGTCCCGGTTGACCGGGTTGAAATCCTCCACCCGCGGCAGGCGCATGTCCGTGGTGCCGATGCAGTTGATGATGGCCTCGCACCCGTCGGCCGCCCGGAGCAGGGTCTTGTCATCCAGCGGATTGCCATACTGCACTTCCGGGAGCGGGCACGAGCTGGGGAGATCGCTGGCAAGTCCGGTCGGCGCAGCAGGACGCGGACGGCCTCCCCGCGCTCCAGCAGGAGGCGGAGGACGTTGTGGCCGAGCAGGCCGGAAGCGCCGAGCAGCAGGATCATCGGTCAGGGATTGTCATCCTCAAAGATAGCGAAAAAACCGCAACCCTCCCAACCGGCAGCTTCCGCCGGCGCAGGTGAAGAATAAATTTGAGGAAGCCGGAAAAACGTTGTAAATTTGTCATCTTATCATTAACGACAACGCATTATGATCCGCCCCATCACTGATTCCATCCGCTATATCGGCGTCGACGACGCCACCCTCGACCTCTTCGAGAGCCAGTACCTGGTCCCGGAAGGGATGTCCTACAACTCTTATCTGATCCTTGACGAGAAGGTCGCCATCCTCGACACGAGCGACGGCCGCACCGCCGCCGAGTGGATGCAGAACCTGGAAGGGGCGCTGAACGGCCGCCAGCCGGACTACCTGGTCGTCCACCACATGGAGCCCGACCACTCCGCCTGCGCCGCCGCCCTGCTTGAGAAGTATCCGTCCCTGACGCTCGTGGCCACGGCCGCCGCCCTCAAGATGCTGCCGCAGTTCTTCGAAGGTGCGCAGCTCGAGGGCCGCACCCGCGCCGTAGGCGAGGGCGACACCCTCGAACTCGGCGCCCACACGCTGCAGTTCCTGCTGGCCCCGATGGTCCACTGGCCGGAAGTGATGATGAGTTTCGACCGCACCGACAAGGTGCTCTTCAGCGCCGACGCCTTCGGCAAATTCGGCTCCCTTGAGCAGACCGGCGGCCTCTGGTGCACGCCGGAGACCGACTGGGCCTGCGAGGCGCGCCGCTACTATTTCAACATCTGCGGCAAATACGGCGCCCAGGTCCAGCGCGTGCTCGCGAAAGTGGCCCCGCTCGGCGTCCAGACCATCTGCCCGCTCCACGGGCCGATGCTCCGCGACACCCTCGCCGAGGCCCTGCGCCTCTACGGCATCTGGAGCAGCTACGGCGTGGAGACGCCCGGCGTCTTCGTGGCCTACGCCTCCATCCACGGCGGCACGGCCGAAGCCGCCGAGAAGTTCGCGCAGATGCTGCGCGACAAGGGTTGCCCGAAAGTGGCGACCACGGACCTGACCCGCGACGACATGGCCGAGGCCATCGAGGACGCGTTCCGCTACGGCACCCTCGTCGTGGCGGCCTCCTCCTATGACGGCGGCCTCTTCCCGCCGATGTACGACTTCCTCTGGCACCTGCAGATCAAGGGCTGGCAGAAGCGCCGCGCCGCCGTGATCGAGAACGGCAGCTGGGCTCCTTCCGCCGGTCGCGTGATGACCGAGATGCTCTCCGCGATGAAGGAGGTCACGCTCGTGGGCGATAAAGTCACCCTGCGCTCCCGCATGCACGCGGGCGACATCCCGGCCCTGGAGGCCCTTGCCGACGCCGTACTCGCTGAATAACAGGAAGATGAGACGCATCCTCTTCGTCTGCCACGGCAACATCTGCCGCTCGCCGATGGCCGAGTTCATCCTCAAGGCCATGGTCCGGGCCTACGGCATGGAAGGGGATTACTACATCGAATCCGCCGCCGTCTCCGAAGAGGAGACCGGCAATCCCATCTATCCGCCTGCGAAGCGGTGCCTCACGCAGCACGGCGTGCCCTTCGACGCGCAGAAGCGCGCCCGCACGGTCACGCCCGCCGACTATGACCGCTTCGACCGCATCATCGTGATGGACCGCTCCAACCTGCGCTGGATCCAGCGCATATTCGGCGCGGATCCGGACCGCAAGATCCACATGATGATGTCCTACTGCGGCCTGTCGCGCGACGTGGCCGATCCCTGGTACACCGGGGATTTCGAACAGACCTTCCAGGACATCCTGTCGGCCTGCGAGGCCATGCTGAACCTGTCATGAAAAGAATCCTCCTCCTCTTTGCGATCCTGCTGGCGGCGGCCTTCGCCGCCGGCGCGCAGACCGGCACCTGGTCCGGGAAACTCGATGTCCAGGGCGTGCGGCTGACGCTCGTATTCCACCTGGACGAGGCGGTGCCCAGCCTGGACTCGCCGGACCAGGGCGCCAAGGGGATCCCGGCCCGGCTGGAACGGACGGCGACGGGGATCCGCTTCGCGGTCCCGTCCATCGGGGCCGTCTATGAGGGGACCTATCTGGGCAGCATCGTGGCGGGGACCTTCTCCCAATCGGGACAATCCTTTCCGCTGACGCTCGTCCCCGGAGCTTCGAAACCCAAACGGCCGCAGACGCCGGTCGGCCCCTTCCCGTATGTGCAGGAAGAGGTGACGTTCACCAACGGCGACGCGGTCCTGAAAGGGACGCTGGTGCTGCCGGAGGGATGCTCCAGGCAGACGCCCGTGCTGGTCATGGTCACCGGCAGCGGCCTGCAGAACCGGGACGAGGAACTATTTGAACACAAGCCTTTTGCGGTGATCGCAGATGCGCTGGCCCGCGCCGGGGTCGCCTCGCTGCGCTACGACGACCGCGGCTTCGGCGAATCGACCGGCGACACGGTCAATTCCACCACGGAGGACTTCAAGGACGACGCCCGCGCCGGCGTGCGCCTCCTGCGGGAGCGCTTTGAGCGCGTAGGCGTGCTCGGCCACAGCGAAGGCGGCACCATCGCCCTGATGCTGGCCGCAGAAGGGGAGGCCGATTTCGTCGTGAGCCTCGCCGGCGCCGTGGTGTCCGGCGCGGAGACGCTCCTCTGGCAGAACCGGCTCGCCCTGGCGGCGGCCGGGGTCCCGGCGGGAACGATAGATACCTACTGCAAACTGCTCTCCGAGGCCTTCGCGGCCTGCACAGCCAGCGCTCCGCTGCCGACCGCAGACGGCAGGGACCTGCCGGAGGCCCTGAAACAGAACTACCAGGCCGTGGCGATGCAGCTGCGAAGCCCGTACCTGAACTATTTTCTGGCCCTGGATGCCCGCCCGCTCCTGCCCCGGATCACCTGTCCGGTGCTCGCCCTCAACGGAGCGAAGGACACCCAGGTCGACGCCGGGCCGAACCTCGCCGCGCTGCGCGCCGGCCTGCCGGCCGCCACACCGCGCCGCATCGAGGCGCTCGACGGCCTGAACCATCTCTTCCAGCACTGCACGACCGGCGCCTCCGCCGAGTACAAGGAAATCGAGGAAACCTTCGCGCCCGAAGCGCTCGCGTGCATCCTCTCCTGGCTGCAAGACCTTCGCTGAGCGGCTTTCCGCCGGGGGAGCCGCACGAATTTACTTTTTATGGTTGACTAGCTAATTTTTTTAGCTATATTTGCGGAAAACCATGATTATGCACTCAATCAGAATCTGCCCGATTGTCGCCGCCATTGCCGCGACCATGTTTTACGGATGCCGGAGCACGGCCCCGGACCTGTTGACCCTCGACGTACTGGAACTCTCCGGCGCCGATACCCTGACCGCCTGGACCCTGGACCGGTCCGTGCGGCCGGCTGAATCTTTCGAACTGGCCCCAGACCGGGTGCTGGGCTATGCCGCGCTGCGCGGGTATGACGGCTCCCTGCTGATGGGCTTTAGAGGGGACAGCGTATTCTGGGCCGGACCGGACGGGAGATTCACGACGGTCTTTTCCCGGAAAGGCCGCGGGCCGCAGGAATACCTCAGCAGCGAGCCTTTGCTGGATCCGGAAGGCCGGATCCTAGTCCTTGACGTGATGCAGCGGAGGGCCTATACCTATCTGCCGGACGGCACGTTCGTGTCGCGACAGGACAGTGTCAATTATGCCGACATCCATTTCTTCCCGGACGGAAGCCGGGCCGTGATCGAGATGCCCAGCATGAAAGGCACCCGCATCTTCTCGGTCCTGGCCCCGGACGGCAGTGTGCTGCGCAACGGTCCGTCGCGGGTCGAGAACGGCTGGGTCGTGATCGGCCACTATAATTTCTTCGCACAGACGGACGGGTCCTGCTATCTCAAAAACGACAATATCGACTCCCTTTACCACCTGTACCCCGACCGCACCGAGGTGGAGGCCGTGCTGCGCAAACCGGCCAAACCGGCGGATACGGTCCAGAATGACGAAGACGGCTCGTTCTCTATCCAGACCAATTACGGACGTTTCATCGACCGCTCCTGCGTGGTGTTCGGGCATCTCCTGTTCTACAGCGTCCGGGATGACGAAAAGAAGGTCACCCACCATTTCGTCTGCGACCTGCGGTCCGGTGAAATGCTCTTCCACGGACACAAGGCTCCGCTGCTGCGCGTCGGCGACCGGGATGTGCGCACCTGGCCGGTGTACGTGAAAGGCCGCGATGCCTGGTGCAAACTGACCCGCGCCGATGCGGCCGCCCTGATCGACGGCTACGACGACGAGAGCAACGACGCCTACCTCCACATCACCCTCAGATAAGACGAACACCGCATGAAGAAACTTACCCGCAAAGAAGAGGTGATCATGAACCACTTCTGGGACCACGGCCCGCTGTTCGTGCGCGAACTGCGCGAACTGTACCCCGAGCCCCGTCCGCATTTCAGTACCCTGTCCACCCAGGTGCGCACGCTCCAGGAGGAGGGATTCATCGGCCACAAGGCCTACGGTCCCACCTATCAGTACTTCGCCCGCGTGAGCCGGGAGGAGTACAAGCAGCGCTCGCTGATCGGCCTGATCGACAAGTACTTCGACAATTCTTACATCAGTGCCGTGTCCGCGCTCGTCAAAGAGGAGAAGATTTCGGTCGAGCAGCTCCGCGAACTGATCGAACTGGTCGAGAAACAGTCCTGACGCCCATGGCACCGCTCCTCATCTACGAAGGCAAGGTGGCCGTCGCGCTCATCGCCTTCTACCTGTTCTACAAGCTCCTGCTCCGCAAGGAGACTTTCCACCGGCTCCAGCGCGCCGTCCTGGTCGGGACGGTGGTGCTCGCTTTCGTGCTGCCGTTCTGTGTTATCACGCTCCACCGGACGGTACCGGCACAGACGGCCCTGCCCGGTATCGACGGCGTGGCGGCGTCCGCTCCGGCGGGACAGGCCCCGTCCACGCCGATGGCAGGAAGTCCCTGGTGGATGACGGCCCTGACCGTCCTGTTCTGGGCGGGCGTGGCGGTGTCCCTGCTCCGGGTGGCTTTCTCCATCCTCTCCGTCGTCCGTACGGTCCGGCGCAGCGAGGAGGTTGCTTCCGGGGAGGATTACCGGGTCTTCGTGTCCGGGCGGGACATCGATCCCTTCAGCTGGATGCACTGGATCGTCCTCCCGCGCGGGGACTGGGAAGCGCCGCATGCGGCGATCCTCGCGCACGAGCAGGCGCATGTCCGCCTGCATCATTCCGCGGAACTGCTGCTGGTGGACCTGCTGTCCGCGTTCCAGTGGTTCAATCCGGCCATCTACCTGCTCCGTGCCGACCTGCAGGAGGTCCATGAATTCGAAGCCGACCAGGCCGTGATCCGGAGCGGGACGGACCTGCGGGACTATCAGTACCTGCTGATCCGCAAGGCGGTAAGCCGCAGCGGCTGGTCCGTGGCCAACAGCTTCAACCACAGTACCCTCAAGCACCGCCTGCAGATGATGTCAAGGCCCGCTTCCCCGCAGGGACGCCTGTGGCGCCTGCTCTACCTGCCGCCGCTGGTCTGCCTGGCGCTTACCCTGCAGGCGCGCACGGTCTGGTCGGTTGACCCCGGGTCCGCTCCGCGCCTGATCCTGCAGACGGCCTGGGGAGAGGAGCGGGAGATCAGCCGCGAAGAATACGCCCGGATCGATCCGGACCGGATCCGCGCGGTCCAGTTCCCGGAAGATCGTCCGGATGCCATCGTCATCACGCTCAAAATGCCGCAGGAACTGCCGGAAGTCGCCATCATCCGCCAGGATACCGAGGATAGGGCGGTACCTTTCCTGCTGGCCAACCCGGACACGATGCCCCGCTTCCAGGGGGAGGAGATGGCCGCTTTCAGCCAATGGCTGGCCGGGCAGGTCGTCCCGCCTGCCGACTGCCACCATTCCGGCACGATGAAGGTCGGTTTCATCGTGGACGAACGCGGACGCGTGTGCGAGGTGCAGATCCGGGAGAGCGTCTGTGCGGAACTGGATGCGCTGGTACTCGACGCCGTGTCCCGCTCGCCCCGTTGGGAGCCTGCAACCGCGGGAGGCCGTGCGGTTGCGCAGGCGCTGACCGTGCCGGTCGTGTTCCGGCTGCATTGACGGCGCGTCCGGTATCTTTCCCTGAAAAAAGTTGACTTGTAAAAAAGATTTACAGGGAGTGTAAAGTTTCTTTACACTCCCTGGTTTTGTCTATTTTATAATAAATTGAAAATCATTTAGTTATCTATTTTGGCACGGGGCGTGTAACGGGAAGGGGCAAAGGCAAGAAATATGAAACAGACCTTCCTCATACCGATCCTGCTGCTGGCGGCCGCGCTGCGGCCCGCCGCGGCGCAGAACCCGATGACCCTGCACGACTGCATGGAGTACGCCATCTCGCATTCCACGAAGATGCGCATCCAGCAGGCCGCGACCGACGATGCCCGTATCGCCAGGCGCGACGCGATCCTTTCCGTCTTCCTGCCCAGCATCAGCGGCAGCAGCTCGGCCTCCTACAGTTTCGGGCGCAACATCGACCCGGAGACCAATACCTACATCAACACGGTCTCCTTCAGCAACGGCTACGGCCTCTCGGCCGGCCTCACCCTCTTCAACGGTTTCGCGGCCGTCAACAACCTCAAGATTTCCCAGACCTCCCTCAAGATGGGGCAGACCCGGGAGCGCCAGACCGAGGCGGACCTGTGCCTCGCCGTGATGGAAGCCTATTACAATGTACTGTACTACCAGAAATTGCTCGAGATCTGCGAAGGCCAGGTCGTGACGGCGGAGCAGCTCCTGCAGAAGGCGCAGCGCCAGGAAGAACTGGGGCAGAAAGGCCACGCCGACGTGGTGGAACTCGAGTCGGCCCTCGCCGACCGGCGCTATGACCTTGTGAACACCCGCAACCTGCTGGCCGACCATCGGGTCAGCCTGGAGGACCTGCTCTTCTGGCCTGCGGGCGAGGCGCTGGAAATCGACGGCAACGTCAGCGCCCTTGTGCCGGAATCCCCGGTGAAGGGAGAAGCCCTGATCGACTATGCCCTGGAGCACAATCCGGCCCTCCGCCTGGCCGCCTGGGAGGTCGACAATGCCCGTTTGGCACTCAACACGGCGAAGTGGCAGCTCCTGCCCAGCGTCAGCCTGTCGGGCGGCTGGAACACCAGCTACTACTCCTTCCAGGGCAGCCAGACGACCCCGTTCTTCGACCTGCTGCGCCGCAACGGCGGTGAATACGTCGGCATGTCCGTCAGCATCCCGGTCTTCAACCGGCTCTCGCGCCATTCCGCGATCACGCGGCGGCGCAACGACCTCACGCGCGCCACGGCCGAGTATGACCAGAAACAGCGCGACGTGGAGTCCGAGGTGCGCCGGGCCGTGCAGGACCGCGACGGCGCGGCGGCCGCATACGAGCAGGCAGCGCGCAAGGCCGAGGTCCAGCAGGAGGCCTATGCCCTCAACACCCGCAAGCTGGAGCAAGGCCTGATCTCCCCGCTGGAATACCAGACCGCCTCCAACAACTACCTGCGCGCCGGCGCCGACCGGCTGAACAGCCTCTTCAAGTACCTTATCAAGCACAGCGTCGTCCGCTACTACGGCGGCGAAGAGTACATCAACCAATAACGAAAGAAAACAGGACACAATAATGGACAAGATTATCGAAAAGAAAAAGGGCTGGCGCCTGGCATTCACCCGGAAGGCCCTCCCGTACTGGCTCGGCGGTGTGGTCGCGGTGTTCATCGGCTACCTCATCCTGCGCCCCAATACCCAGACCCTGCGCGTGGACGGCAACGCCCTGTCGGTCAGTCCCGTGCAGCGCGGTGAGTTCAACGACTACATCCGCGTCAGCGGCCAGGTCCACCCGATGACGACCATTCAGCTGAGTCCGCAGGAGGGCGGCATCGTGCAGCAGATCCTCATCGAGGAAGGCTCCGTCGTGCGGGCCGGCGATGCGATCCTCGTGCTCTCCAACGACAACCTCGACCTGCAGATCCTCAACTCCGAGGCCGAACTCGCCGAGAAAGAGAACATCCTGCGCAACACC
Organism: Bacteroidales bacterium; assembly: GCA_017477245.1. Classification (GTDB taxonomy): domain Bacteria; phylum Bacteroidota; class Bacteroidia; order Bacteroidales; family UBA932; genus Cryptobacteroides. The sequence goes on from JAFUWY010000012.1 coordinate 67,017, forward strand.
CAGATCCAGATGGAGCAGCAGAAGCTGGACGTCCGCCAGAACGAACTCGAATACGGCACCCAGGTCGAGCGCCTGCGGCGCGCCTACGAGCAGCAGAAAGCCCTCTACGAAGAGAAACTCATCGCCCGGGAGGAATTCCTCAAGGCCGAGGAGGACTACAACCTCGCCCGCCAGAAATTCGCCCTCATCAGCGAGCGCGCCCGGCAGGACAGCCTCTACCGCGGCACCCAGGTCGACCGCATGGAGGAGAGCCTGGAGAACATGCTCATCAACATGTCGATGATCCGACGCCGCAAGGACAACCTCATCGTCAAGGCGCCGATCGACGGCGAGCTGGGCCTGCTGGACGTGGTCCTGGGCCAGTCGATCGGAGCGGGCGCCAAGATCGGCCAGATCAACAGCGTGGGCTCCTACAAGGTCGAAGCCAAGATCGACGAGCACTACATCGACAAGGTCATCCCGGGCCTGGAAGCCACCTTCGAACGCCAGGGCGAGACCTTCTCCATGGAGATCCGCAAGGTCTATCCGGAGGTGCGCGACGGCAAGTTCCAGGCCGACTTCAAGTTCTCCGGCGTGCAGCCCGACAACATCCGCACGGGCCAGACCTACTACCTCAACCTCCAGCTCGGCCAGCCCGAGGAGGCCGTCATCATCCCGCGCGGCACCTTCTACCAGAAGACCGGCGGCAAGTGGATCTATGTGCTCTCCGGCGAGGGCAAGGCCGTGCGCCGCGAGATCCGCATCGGCCGCCAGAACCCGCAGTACTACGAGGTCCTCGAGGGCCTGGAGCCGGGCGAGCGGGTCATCACCTCCTCCTACGATACTTTCGGCGAAGCCGATGTGCTCGTATTCTAAAAATGCCTAACTTTGTGCTGAGCATGGAAAAGAAAGGCAAGATCCTCGTCGTGGACGACAACCAGGGCATCCGGTCCGCCCTCGGGCTGCTGCTGCCGCCGCATTTCGCGCAGGTGGAGCTGATCCCGTCGCCCACGACGCTCGTCTCCACGCTGGAATCCTTCCGCCCGGACGTCGTGCTGCTGGACATGAACTTCTATACCGACGCCAACACCGGCAACGAAGGCCTCTACTGGACCAGTCAGATCCGGCAGATGGCTCCCGGTACGGAAGTGGTCCTCTTCACGGCTTACGCCGATATCCAGCTGGCCGTGGAGGGCATGCGCCGGGGCGCCTTCGACTTCATCGTCAAGCCCTGGGACAATGACAAGCTCATCGGCACCCTGTCCGCCGCGCGCGACAAGGCCCTGAAGGGAAGGAAGGGCTCCGGCAGCCCGTCATCCGCCGGCAACCCGTCATCCGCCGTTGGTCCGTCATTCGCCGGCGGTCCGTCATTCGCCGGCCCGACCGGCGAATCCCCCATGTACTGGGGCGACAGCCCCGCCATGGAGATCATCCGCCGCAACGTCGCCAAGATCGCCCCGACCGACGCGACCGTCCTGATCACGGGCGCCAACGGCACGGGCAAGGACGTGCTGGCCGGCGAGATCCACGCCCGGAGCCGGCGTGCGGCGCAGCCGCTGGTGGCCGTGGACGCCGGTGCCATCCCCGAGACCCTTTTCGAGAGCGAGCTCTTCGGCCACGTCAAGGGCGCCTTCACCGACGCGCATGCCGACCATGTCGGCAAATTCGAGCAGGCCGACGGCGGCACGCTCTTCCTCGACGAGATCGGCAACATCCCGCTGCACCTGCAGGCCAAGCTCCTGCGCGCCATCCAGAACCGCAGCATCACCCGCCTGGGAGACACCCAGGCCCGCCCCGTGGACATCCGGCTCATCTGCGCGACCAACATGGACCTGGAGGCCCTGGTGCGCGAGGGTCGTTTTCGCGAGGATCTCTATTACCGCATCAATACGGTCCATCTCCGGCTGCCGTCCCTGAAGGACCGGCCGGACGACATCCTGCCGCTCGCGCGGCTCTTCCTGGAGCGGTTCGCCGACAAATACCACCGTCCGGTGTCCGGCCTGACCGAGGCGGCGGAGGACCTGCTCCGCGCCCACGACTGGAGCGGCAACATCCGCGAGCTGCAGAACAGCATCGAGAAGGCCGTGATCCTCTCGGAAGGGGAGACCATCGGGGCGGGCGACCTGCAGTTCGACACGCTCCGCCAGCCGGAAGGAAAGGCCGGTGCGGACGGGCCGGAGACCTTGGAGATGGCCGAGGAGCGGATGATCCGTGAGGCCATGGCCCGCTTCGGCGGCAACCTGACGGCTGTCGCCAAGGCGCTGAACATCAGCCGTCCGACCCTGTACAAGAAACTCGGCAAATACAATATCTGACACGGATGCAGCCCTGGCTGGTCATATTGCTGGTACTGGCTGCCGCGGTCCTCGCGGCAGCCATCGCCGCGCTTTGGGTCCGCCGCCGCGACCGCAAGAAAGTGGCCTACATGCTGGACGCCCTGGAGGACGGGGAGCTGAATTTCCGCTTCGTGGAGCGGAGCGCCTTCGAGCGCACGCTCAACCGCCTGCGCTGGATCTTCGAACGCCAGCGCCAGCGCAACGAGCAGGAGTCCTGGACCAAGCTGATCCGCGTGCTCACGCACGAGATCATGAACACCGTCTCGCCGATCGCCTCGCTCAGCGACGCGCTCAGCAAGTATGCCGGCCTGCCCCCGGAGCAGCAGGAGATGGACGTCAAGGCCGGCCTGCAGACCATCTCCGACTCATCCCGCGACCTGATCCGCTTCGTGGAGACCTATCGCGAGCTCAGCGGCGTGGCCCGGCCCGTCAAGAAGGCCGTGATGCTGGACGAACTGATCGGCAAGGTCCTGCACCTGACGGAGAAGCAGTGCGCGGATGCCGGCGCCGTGTGCACCTACAGTGCCTCCAGCGCCGATATCCTGCTGTATCTCGATGCGGGACAGATCTCCCAGATATTCATCAACCTGATCAAGAACGCCCTGCAGGCCGGAGCCACGAAGATCGCCATCACGGCCTTCATCGACCGCGCCGAGGAGGTCCACGTGCGCTTCGCCAACAACGGGGAGCCCATCAGCCGGGAGAGCCAGGAGCAGATCTTCGTGCCCTTCTTCACGACCAAGAAGGAGGGGAGCGGCATCGGCCTGAGCATCTCGCGCCAGATCATGAACCAGCACGGCGGCACGATCGACCTGCTCGCCTCCAATACTTCCGAGACCGTCTTCGAGCTGCTCTTCCGCTAGAAGCAGTAGCGCACGCCGGCCAGGGCCAAGCCCTGCTCGCCGGCGCCCAGCTCCAGGAAAGCCCGCCAGCGGCTGCCGGCCTCGATGCCCAGCAGGGAGGCCTGGGCCGTGACGCCGAACTTCTGTCCGGCCGGTTTCCAGTCTGAATACATCACGCCGATGCCGAACTTGGAATAGGCGTGGAACCACCTCCTGTCATACCAGTGGAGCTTGACGGCGGGGATCAGGGAGAAGTTGTCGTGGGCGAATCGCTGATTGTTCTGCTTCGTGGAGATATTGTAGAAGATGAAGGTGCCGCCGACGCTGACCAGCCGGCCCAGGCGGTGGAAGTACTCTGCTGCGATGGCCCCGGACAGGGACTGCTCGTAGTCCGGGTAGATCATGGTCCCCAGTTTCCCGATGAGGGAGAAGATAAGATCCGTCGTCGAGACGGGGGAGTAGGAGAGGGCGATCTCGTTGGCGTAGCGCCAGGTCGGCTTGGCGGGTGCAGGCTGGACTTCCTGATGCGTGAGCCGGCGGAATTCCTCCTGGGCGAGGGCCATCTGCTCCCGGTACTCGGCGCTGGTCAGGAGCCGGGTGTAGCCGAGGGCGGCAGCCTGGGCCGAGGCGTCCACGTCGCTCTGCCAGTGGGCGCCCGCGATCACGCGACTCTCGCCGACCATCCGGGCCCGGCCTGCGAGCGTGTCCGCCGCGGCCGGGTTGATCTCGGCGAGCAGCAGGGCGGCGCTCCAGGCGCGCAGCGTATGTCCGGAAGGGTAGGAGCCTTCTCCGGCGAGGTCCTTCTCCTCCCACTCCGAGAGCATGTGCTCACCGTAGCGGACGAAGGGACGCGTGCGGTGGTAGTAGGCCTTGGGGATCGAGCGGGTCTGGCAGATGGTTTCGATGCCGCGCTGCAGGACCTGGTAGATGGCCGGCGTGGTCTCCCGGCTGATGATGAGCCCGAAGGGATCGCTGAAGGTGAAGAACAACGCATCGTAATCCCACGCGGCGTCCTCCTCCGCGATGGCCGCCCGGAGGGCGTCCTTGCGCTGCTCCTTGCCCCAGCGGTAGCGCAGGCTGTCGGCGATGAAGGCCTGGGAGCCGAAAGCCGGCGGGGCCGGCAACCCCTTGATGAGGTCCGGCATCTCATCCGCCTTGAAATAGGTCGGAATATCCTGGGCGTGCAGGGCGGAGGAACAGGCCGCCCAGAGGAGCAGGGCGGCAAGGAAAAGTTGTTTCTTCATGGTTTCGGATCGATGGTCAGGCAAAGATACGAAATCCGGCAGAAAAACGTACCGCTAGCCCTCCGGCTGCTGTTCCCGGTCGATTTCGGCGAGCCGGGATTCCTGCGCCGGCGTGATCGTCCGCAGGTCATATTCCTTGCCGGCGTCGAAGTCGGCATAGTCGAAATAGCGGGCCAGTTTCAGACTGTCCCTCCGGCGGGTATAGACATCGACCAGCGCTCCGCCCCGTTTCCAGGGTTTGTGGACCAGTTCGCCGCTCTGCCCATCCAGATAGGCGAGGATCTCGTCCCGGCATTCCCGGGAGACGGAATACTCTTTCCGCCGGAACATGCCGGCCTGCCCTTCGATCCGGAAGCCGTGCTTCCAGAAGGGGAGCAGGATGGCCCAGGCCAGCAGGACCACGTAGCCGGCTTCCTCCCAGCCGCGGCCCAGCAGGACGAATGCCACGCCCACGGCCAGAAGTCCGGCCAGAAGGGCAAGGTCCGGCAGGTCGTACACCTGCCGGACCGAAGATTCCCTGCGTCCCATCACAGCTCCTTGAGGAGTTTGTCGGCGCGGGGGCTGTGGAGTTCCACCAGCTGCGTCGCTGGTTCGTATTCATAGCTGGAGAAGTCGAAGAGCTGGGCGTATGCCACGCCCGCAGCCTTGTTGTAGTAGATCTCCATGCGGACGACACCCTCGTTGGTGCCGGGCTGGGTGAGTTTCGGGTCGGCATCCTTGCCGTCCAGGTAGTCTTTCAGGCCCTGGCGGCAGGAATGGGCGACGTCCAGGGCGGCCTTGGTCAGCACGGGGCCGTCGCTGTCGTGCTTGTAGCCGGTTTTCCAGAGGAGCAGCATCGCGGCGCCGCACAGGGCGAGCACAATGCCGAGACCGGCATTGACGAAATACAGGCCGATGCCTGCGGCGAACAGAAGTCCGGAAATGGCGAGGTCCTTTCCGGTATGGACCTTTTTGAGTTGGATTTCCATATTGGGGTTGTGTTTCAGAGTTTGTTGAATAAATAAACGTAATAGGCTGCAAAGCAGAGCAGCATCACGGCGCCCTCCCAGCGGTCGATCCGGCAGCGCCGTCCCGTATAAGCCCACAGCAGGGGAAGCAGGGCGCTGAGCATCAGGACGATGGCATCCGCGGTCGTCATGGCCCCGAACGACAGGGGCGTGACCACGGCGGCGGTGCCGAGGATGAACATCGCGTTGAAGACGTTGGATCCCAGGATGTTGCCCAGGGCCAGCTGGTCCTTGTGCTTGGCGGCCGCCACGATGCTCGTGGCCAGTTCGGGCAGCGAGGTGCCGCCGGCCAGGATGGTCACCGCGATGAACTTGTCGCTCACGCCGAGCTGGCGGGCCAGCGTCGTGGCGTTGTCCACGAACAGGTGGCCGCCGAGGATCAGGCCCGCGAGCCCGAGCAGGGCGAGCAGGACGGCTTTCCACACGGGGACGGGTGTCTGCCGGGCGCCGTTATCAGCTGCGTCGGCATCCGTGCGGAAACAGTAGAACAGGTAGGCCGCGAAGAGCAGGAGCAGCAAGGCTCCTTCCCAGCGGGAAAGCGTGTCCGGCCCCTGGATGCCGACGAAGCGTCCGCCCATCCCCAGGATGAGGAGGATGACCGTGGCCGCCAGGGCGATGGGAATGTCCCGGCGCCGGTTCTTGTCCGTCATCGAGACGGGGAGCAATACGGCGGTCAGTCCCAGGATGAAGAGCGTGTTGAATATGTTGGAACCGATGACATTCCCTACGGAGATGTCCGCGTTCCCTTCGAAGGCGCCCGTGAGGCTGACCACGAGTTCCGGGCAGGACGTCCCGAATCCCACGATGGTGAGTCCGATGACGAATTCGCTGACGCCGGCTCGCCTGGCTATCGCCGAGGCGCCGTCCACGAGCCAGTCTGCGCCCAGGACCACGAGGCCCAGGCCGACCAGCAGCAAGATAAGTGTCATTACTGTATGTCTGAGTTGATGATAAGGTTGGATGTAGGCAGGACGAGACGGGGCAGGGCCCCGGCGTCCGCTAACGTCTCAGGCAACAGAGGGAGAAAATATATCTGTCAGGCGAACAGGATCCCGTCTCCCGCAGGAACAGGCAGGAGAGGAAGGGATGGAAATTGTGCGTGTCGATGCGTTTGCCGGTGCGGACGAGCCGCGTCAGGCTCCGCGTGGACGGGGAAGTGCGCCGGCAGGTCTGCGTGGTACGGACGGAGAGGGTGTTGCCACTTTCGGTCCCGGAGAAGGACCAGCCTTGCGCAGCGGTCAGGCAGAAGTCCTTGCGGAGGGACAGGGCGGCGGCATGGTCCCGTGCTGTGGTGGATTCGAGCCGGGCATCCGGCGCGGCAGGGCCGCCGTCCGGCAGGACCGGACGCTGCGTCCCGATGCCGCCGAGCAGCGACAGGATGAACAGGAGGATGACCGCACCGCGTTTCACGGACGCAAAGATACGCATTTTTTGTTCTCATTGTCTCGCATATCCCCGCCTCGCCGGCACGGCCGTGCCGGCGAGGCGGCGCTCCCGACTGTAAAGAATATTTACGGCCAGTGTAAAGAATGTTTACGGATTGGGAATCGGATTATTTTATAATATATTGATAATGAATTGTTTAAAGCTTCTGGCACGGCCTTTGGATAGGGGAGGGGCAGACAATCAAAAACATTCAGATACACATGATTACAGTCAACAACCTCACCAAGGTCTTCCGCACGGAAGAGATCGAGACCACGGCGCTGAACGGCGTCAGCTTTGAAATCAAGGACGGCGAATTCGTCGCCATCATGGGCCCTTCCGGCTGCGGCAAATCCACGCTGCTGAACATCCTCGGCCTGCTGGACAATCCGACCAGCGGCTCCTACAAACTGCTCGATACGGAGGTGTCCGGTCTCAAGGAGAAGGAGCGCACCAAGTTCCGCAAGGGCAACATCGGCTTCGTGTTCCAGAGTTTCAACCTCATCGACGAACTCAACGTGTATGAGAACATTGAGCTTCCGCTTCGCTACCTGAACATCAGCGCCACCGAGCGCAAGCAGAAGGTCACGGACATCATGAAGCGGATGAACATCAGCCACCGCGCAGGTCACTTCCCGCAGCAGCTCTCCGGCGGCCAGCAGCAGCGTGTGGCCATCGCCCGCGCCGTCGTGGCCGGTCCGAAGCTGATCCTCGCCGATGAGCCTACCGGTAACCTCGATTCCAAGAACGGCAAGGAGGTGATGGACCTGCTGACCGAGCTCAACCGCGAGGGCACGACGATCGTGATGGTGACCCACTCCCAGAAGGACGCCTCCTGCGCCCAGCGCACGATCGACCTCTTCGACGGTCAGATCGTTTCCGATGTAAAGAACGAACTTTAATGAAATCCTATTTCAAGTTCCTCTCCCGCAACAAACTTTACACCGCCATCGAGGCGCTGGGACTCGTCGTGAGCCTGGCGTTCGTGGTGCTGATAGGCACTTCGATCCGGGACCAGCTGGGCATCGTGCGGAACGTACCTGAGCACGAGCGGCTCTACCTGGCCGGTCCGAACGGCACAGGCGGGGAGTACCGCGTCCAGCAGGCCTTCGCCTCGATCCCGCAGATCGAGCAGACTGCGGCTTTCGTTATCTTCCCGGGGCTGCTGCAGGTCGGGGGTGACAACCAGACCGTCCAGCTCGGCCTGATGGATCCGGCTCTGCTGCAGATGATCCCGCTGAAGGTGGAGGCTGGACCGGCCGATCCCTTTGCCGGTGGCGAGGGCGTCGCCATCACGGCCTCGGCTGCCCGTCGCTTCTTCCCGGACCGCGATCCGATGGGCCAGACGGTGGGGTATCTGGAGGATCCCGGCGGCACGCCGGTGCCGGCTACGATCACGGCCGTGCTGGAGGATCCCTCCTACACGATCCTGGGGGATTTCGATTTTGCGGTCAGCCTGCAGTCCCGCCTGAGTCCGCTCGCGACTGAGGTGCGCGAGTCGGACCTGCGCCGCGAGGGCATTGGTATGACAGCCTTGCTGTTCACCCGGCTGTATCCCGGTGCCGAGGTGGATGATGCTGAGATGAGTAGGCTGATTGCGGCACAGACGGTCCTGAACCCTGACGAGAAGGACGCGCCGATGCTCGTCCCCTATGATGAGGTTTATCTGTCCGGGCAGGGTTATTCTTCCCTGCGACAGGGCAAGAAGGTTTACGTATCTGTGCTGGTGGCCCTGGTCGTGCTGTTGCTGCTCTCGGCGCTGCTGAGTTATGTCAACCTGAGCCTGGCCGTCACGGGTGACCGCGCCCGGGAGATGGCTACCCGCCGGCTGGTCGGCGAAGACCGCGGCGCGGTCCTGCGCCGTGTGCTGGGCGAGTCTCTCCTTTTTACGCTGGCCTGCTATGTGCTGGCCATCTTGCTGGCCGCCTGGATCGCACCGGGACTGGACAGCATCCGCCCGACCGGGCTGAATGTACCGTTCCGGCTGCGGCTGGACGGCGGATTCTGGCTGCTGTCCGCAGGCCTTGTCCTGCTGGTAGGCCTTCTTGCCGGGCTTGCTCCGGCGGCAGCCTGTGCTTCCTATCGTCCGCTGGACGTGGTGTCTGGCAAGATCCGGCGCAAGCGCAAGATGTTCTTCGGCAACGTCTGCATCGTCCTGCAGAGCGTGCTGGCCATGGTGCTGATCGTGATGGCCTTGGTACTGGAGCGTCAGCTGCATTTCCTGCAGCATGCGGACCTGGGGGCCGACCTGCAGGAGAACCTGTATTATTTCCAGTCGCCCGTTGTGACAGACGGCGACAGGATGCTGCCGCTCGCGCGCCAGATCAGCGCCTCCCCGCTGGTGGAGGAGATCGGCTATACCAGCGGATATCCGACCTTTATCCAGATGATGAAATCCGGCAAGCATGGCCATCTGGAATCGATTACGTGCGATGCCGTCGCTTTCAGAATGCTGGGTTTCCGCATCGTGGAGCGGTTCGCGCAGATAGAGGGCTCCGTGCTGCTCTCGCAGGCGGCCGCCCATGCCTGCGGCATCACGCGGGAGAACGCTTCCCCCGCAGAGGTTTATTGGGGCTATGATCGATACCCTGACGATTACCCTTCGGTCGTAGGAGGAATCGTGGAGGATTTCCGGAGTGTGCCGGTCAACGGCACGTCGCATTGGGGGCGGGAAGCGGTCCCGATCGTAGAGGTCAACCCGGCGGGGGTCCCGCCGGAGTACGTCGGTGCCTTCCTGATCCGGACGGGTCCGGACCACCGCGCCTTCGAGCAGTGGTTCCGCCCGATGATGAATGCCTGGCACAAGGAAGTGGCCGGCATCCCGGATGTATTCCATTTCGAGCGGGCGCACAACGGCTACATCGAGGACCTGATCGCTGCAGACCACGACGACATGCGCCGCTACGTGCGTCTCGTCGAGATCTTCTGCCTGATTTCCATCCTCCTGTCGCTGCTGGCGCTCGTGGCCATGAGCTCCAACTATGCCCGTGTCCAGGCCAAGGGCATCGCCATCCGCAAGGTCTTCGGTGGCACGGTCGGATCCGAAACCCGGCGCGGCGTGCTGACCTACATGCTCTGGATCGTCATCTCGCTGGTGATCGCCATCCCGATCGCCGTGGTCGTCTGCGACCGCTTCCTGCAGGGTTATCCGGAGCACATCACGGGCTACTGGTGGATCTTCGTCGCAGCTTCGCTGCTGACGGTCCTGCTGTCGCTGGCATCCGTGCTCTGGCAAACGCTCAAGGCAGCCCGGACCAACCCGGCGGAGGAGTTGAAAAAAGAATAGCAGTATGAAAAGTTACCTGAAGTTCCTGTCCCGCAACAAGCTGTACGCCGCCATCCAGGCGCTGGGACTCGTCGTGAGCCTGGCGTTCGTGATCGTCATTGCCTGCTACACCTGGCAGCAACTCGCCATCACCCGGGATGCACCCGACCACAAGCGCATCTATGCGCTTACGGGCGGCGGCGAATACCTGTCCGCCTGGCCCGGAGAACTGGCGGCCGTACAGGACCGGATTCCGGATATCGAGGCAGCGGCCCGGATCAATTCCCGGGCCACTTCCGTCGTTTTCAACGGTCTTCGGGTTCCCGGGAATCCTGGAGTCCTGGAAGTCGATCCGGAGTTTTTCGGTTTTCTGCCCCAGACCTTCGTTTCCGGGAATGCGGAGGTCTTGCGCGACCGGAGCCAGGTCCTTCTGGGAGAGAGCTTTGCGCGGCGGATCTCACCGGATGGAGATCCGGTCGGGAAGTCCATCGTCATCCGGCAGGATACCTGCGTGATCGGCGGGATCATCCGCACGCCGGAGCGCTCCCTGCTGCGGGAAAGCGATATCTACCGCCTGTTTTCCGAGCCGGATGCCCGCTCCGCGACGGAGTTCATCATCCCGTTGGACCTGATCCTGGTCCGATTGCGGCAAGGAGCTGATCATCAGTCGGTTAGGACGCTTGTCGATACGGTGGTGACCCGGGAATTCGCCGACATGTACAAGGTCAACAAGCCTCAGCGCCGGATGACCGTCCCGTTCCGGGAGCTGTATTTCCAGAAGGGAGAAAATGTCCTGAAGAGGGGAAACGAAACGCTGATCTATGTCCTGCTTGCGGTCGGGATCCTCCTGTTGCTCTCGGCCCTGTTCAATTATATCAACCTGAGCGTGGCCCTGGCGGGCAAACGGGCCAAGGAGATGGCCATCCGCGCCACCCTCGGTGAGTCGCGGGACAGGATCCGCGGCAGGTACATTCTGGAATCCGTGCTGTTCGTAGCGGCCTGCCTCGTGCTTGCCCTGGGGCTGGCCAAGGCGCTGGAGCCGGTATTCAACCGTTTCCTGGCCGGCGATGTCGGCCTGGAAGTCTCCTTCTCGCTCCCGTATCTGGCGGCCTATGTCCTGATGGCGGTGCTGCTGGGCGTGGTCTCCGGATTGATACCCGCCTGGATGACCGCCCGCTACCATCCGGTGGCCGTCATCAAGGGCGAACAGCGCCGGCAGACCAAGACCCTCTTCTCCAAGGTCTTCATCGTCATCCAGAACGTCATCACCGTCGCCTTGATCTCCCTGGCACTGGTGATGGAACTCCAATACCGCCACCTGATGGACATGCCGCTGGGAGCGGATGTAGAGGGCCTCTACTTCATCTCCAGCGGGACGGTGGGCAAAGATGCGCTGGCCGCGAAACCCTATGTCGATGCGATCGGCCAGAGCGAAGGATTCCCTGGCCAGGGCCACATGGCTTTCACCAGCACCATCGACGGACAACGTGTCTATGTGGGCGTGCTGCAATGCGACGAGACGGCTTTCGACCTGTTCGGGTTCGAGATCGTACAGGATTTCAACGCTCCGCGCGGGGAGGCAGTCTGGTTCACCGAATCCGCCGCCCGGCTCTATGCCCTGGATGCGCAGGAGCCCAAGCTCCCGGAGGTGTTCAATATGCTGGTGGGCGAGTATCCCGTCGGCGGGATCATCAAGGACTATGCGGTCAAGGGACCTGCCGAGGTGGAAGGAAACCAGGTCGGACTCGTGGCGGTCGATAAACTGGTAGGCCATGCCTCGGTGGTCGTGCGGCTGAACCGCCTGGATGCAGAGGTCCGCGCCGAACTCAAGGAGATCGGCCGGCAGGAAAGCCTCCGCCTGACCGGGGAGGAAGAATATGCAAGTCAGTACGGATACATCCCGGAACTCATCGAACAAGGGATGGAGCAGACACGCAACCTGGTGAGCCTGATCGAGCTGTTCATGCTGCTCTCGACGCTGGTCTCCCTGCTCGGACTGGTCGCCATGAGCGCCTACTATGCCGGCATGCAGACCCGGGACATTGCCGTGCGCAAGGTCTTTGGCGGGACGGTCTCCTCGGAGACGCGGCGTTCTGTCCGGGAATACCTGGTCCTGGTGGCCATCGCCATCCTGATCGGCGTGCCGGTCGCCGTCTTCCTCGCCGAGCGCTACCTCCGGCAGTTCTGGTACCGGATCGATGGGTATGGCTGGGTGTTCGTCGTGGCGGCCCTCATCGCCCTGCTGATCTCTTTCCTGGCCGTGCTCTGGCAGACGCTGCGCGCCGCCCGGACCAATCCGGCGACGGAGCTGAAAAAAGAATAGAGATGCCTGCCAGGTTCATCAGGAGAAGAAACTATTTCCGTTTTTGCCGGCCTGGTGATGGAAGAAATAACACTTCCATTCAGTTTCAATGAGTTATAAATTAACCTTCGGAGATTTAGCCGAAGGTTAATTTGTAAGAGGCTGATAATCAATAAGGGCTGTTGTCCAGCCTTTTTTGTATCTTTGCGGAAACCTTTCAACGATGCTGTCCCTGATGTGTGCCCTGGTGTCCCTGCTTGCCGTCCTGCCGTATACGACTCCGGAATATGAAGTCGAGGTGGAACGGGACGTCGTCTATGCGCAGGCGGAGGGTTACTGGACCCACGCGCCGGTGGGGGAGAAGGGGACGGTGCGGCGGCTCCTGCCGGAGCTGCGCCGCACCCGTACGCTCGACCTGGACCTGGACATCTACCTGCCGGCGGCCGACAGCTCGGCGAGCCGGCCGCTGCTGCTGATGATGCACGGCGGGTCCTTCTTCATCGGCCACAAGGAGGAGAAGGGCCAGGCGGGCTGGTGCGAATACTTCGCCTCGCTGGGCTACGTGGCCGTTTCGATCAATTACCGCCTGGGCTTCCAGCCCACGAAAAAGGACTTCGCCGCCGCCGAGAAACGGGCGCTGGCCGACGCCGATGCGGCGCTGGACTACCTGCTCTCCCGCGGCGACCTGCGCATCGATCCGGAGCGGATCTTCGCCGCCGGCACGAGCGCCGGGGCGATGCTGGCCCTCGGCCTGGCGTTCCGCCCGGAGGCCGGACCTGCAGGCCCGCGCCCGCACATCCGGGCCGTGGGCAATTTCTGGGGATCCGTGCATGACCTGCAGGTCTTGGAGAGCTCCGACACCGCTATCCTCTCCTTCCAGTCGCCGGACGATCCGGTCATGCCCTACGGCCGGGGCTATCCCTTCCGGACTTCGAAAAAGGGTCTCCAGCCGCCCTCCCAGTGGTTCTCGGAAGAGATGTACGGCACCTGCGCCGTGCATGAACGGGCCCTCGAACTGGGCCTGCGCGCCGAGCACCACGCCTGCGCGGAGCCACGCCATCGCCTGCACATTGGCGACGACGGGGAATACACGGAGCGTTTCTACGAGATCCGCGACCGGATGGCGGTCTTCTTCGCCGAATCCCTACAGTAGGAATCCCAGCCCGAACTGCAGGGAGAAGTGCCAGCGGATGTCCTTCGTCCGCTCGAGCGGACGCGGGTAGGTGGGAAGGTACTGCGCGGTGTAGTCCCGGTAATTGTTGATCAGGCTATAGTGGACCATCGGGGAGAGACGGAGGTTGAAGCGCCAGATCCGGTAGGTCAGCGCCACGCCGGCATCGGCCGTCAGCGAGAAGCTGTGCGGCTTCTGCATGCCGGACTCCTCCCAGCCGCCTTCGCCGCCGTAGTTGCTCCGGTAGATGCTTTCCGCGCCCGGGATCCAGCCCGGCGTCAGCCCGGCATAGAATTCGGCCCGGCTGAAAAGGTTCAGCAGGAATGCCCCGAATCCGGCACGCGCGAGGGAGCCCCCGTCACCGTAGGCGCCGAAAGGCAACCGCCCGTCCCGGACCGTCGACCCGGCGGCGTTCAGCCCCCGGTCCACCCGGGCGCGCCCCTCTGTGGAGCCCGTGCGCCAGACCAGCGCGACCGGCACGCCGAATGTGTTTTCAAAACCCTGATAATCAGGCGAGAAAACAATTCCGCTACGGACGCCCAGCCCGCTCCGCCAAAAGTGGCGGTAGTCCAGTTGGAGGGCCAGGTCGGAGCCGGTCGTATAGCCGCTCACGCCCCGCTGCATCGGGGTCAGCAGACCGATATTGAATGAAATCTCGTCGCGGCTTTCCGCGGGATCGAAGGCTTCTTGTGCAGACAGGGGAAGTGCCACACAGAGAAGTATGGCTGCTATAAAGAAAACGCGTCTCATCTCATTTACTTTGAAAATAGATGCGACGGGAAGCTGGAATGCTGCAAGGAAAGCGCCGGGTCAGGCTTTGTCCGGTTCGACCTTCTCGGCTTCGTAGCCGAGTTTGCGGATGGCTGCCGCGAGCAGCTCTTCGTTGGTGCGGGCCGGGTCGTAGGTGATGGTGACCAGATTCTCGTCCAGGCTGACCTTGAGGTCTTTGACCCCCCGGATGAAGGAGATATTCTCGGTGACTTTCTTGACGCAGTTGTCGCAGTGCATCGTGGTCTTGAAGGTGACGGTCTTCGTCTCTTTCTTGTCCGGAGCGGAGCGGGTCACGGAAGTCTCTGCCGGGATCGCGGCGGATGCCGCGGGAGCAGCCAGGAGAAGTGAAAGAAGAATAAACAAAGATTTCATATAATCAGTCTGTTAGTATGTCTTCCAGATGGTTACGCGGATGCCTGCGTTGATCTTGAGGCCCATGATCGGGCCCCAGACGGCGCTGGCGTCGAAGCCGGGCGGGACACCACGGAAGGGGATCCCTTGGCAATCTGGATGCTCTCCAGCCAGGGGCCCGGTATATAGGAGAGCCCGAAAGGGGCCGCCAGGCCATGCAGGATGGGGCGGCTCTCGTCGAGCATCTGGGTATAGATGCCGGACAGGCCGAGCAGGCGGATCTGACGCGCGCCCGTGGCGGCATCGGCATAGCCGACCGTCACGGCGGCGGAGTTCTCGAAACTTTCCGCCAGATTGCAGCAGGCCATCTTCATCAGGCCCGCTGAATTGATGATTTCCGTGCGGAGATCCTGCCCGCGGGAGAGGGTCCCCCCGGAATGATAGGCCGTCACCACGCTTGTCGCGAGCGTGTCCACACGCTCCTCCGACTGGGCCTGGCAGACCGCAGCGGAAAGGGCCAGCAGGGCCATGACCGAGAGTGGGCGGAACTTATTCATACCGGGACAAATATACAATTTTTTCGCTGATACTATCTGGCGTGCAGGCCGCATTCCCGCTTGTCGGGATCTTCCCACCACCACCGGCCAGCCCGGACGTCCTCGCCAGGCCGGACCGCACGGGTGCAGGGTTGGCAGCCGATGCTCGGAAACCCCTGGTCGTGCAATTTGTTGTAGGGGATGGCATTCGCGCGCACGTAGTCTTTGACATCCTGCTCGGACCAGAGCAGCAGGGGATTGAGTTTCAATACGTCGTCGTCCGCATCGTACTCGACCATCTGCATGTGTGCGCGCGTGACGCTTTGGCTGCGGCGCAGTCCCGTGATCCACACGTCTACGCCATCCAGGGCCCTTTTCAGGGGCTCGATCTTGCGGATACCGCAGCACAGGTGGCGCAACTCGATGCTGTCATAGAAGAGGTTGATGCCGTGCTCACGCACCATCTCCTGGACCTTCTGGAAATCCGGAAAGAAGACTTCGATCCGGATCCCGTAGGCCATCTCCGTACGGTCGATCAACTCATAAGTCTCCGGGAACTGTCTTCCCGTGTCCAGGGTAAACACCCGGGTGTCCTCCTTGTCCGCCGCGACCATCAGCTGCGTGACGGTCTGGTCTTCCAGGCTCAGGCTGGAGGACAGGGCGGCCCGGCGCCCGAAAGTGCCGAGAGCCCAGCGGATGGCCGCCTGCGTGCCTTCCTCGCGCCCGAGCGCGAGCAGCTCCGCGTTCTTTGCCGCGGCGAGTGCGATCTTTTCTTCTTGGGTCATATCAGTATTCTCCTGCAATCATGCCTGCGCCAACGGTGTCGTTGGACGCGTCGATAAAGATGAGCGAACCCATCGTGCGGCTCTCCCGGTAGGGATCCCAGACCAGCGGGGAGGCTGTCTTGAGGTGTACGCGGGCGATGTCGTTCATCGTCAGCTGTTCAACGTCATAGAGACGCTCCTGGGTGTTGATGTCGACTTTGTATTCGATCTCCTTGACAATGCCGACCACTTCCTGGGTGGCATGGCGGACGGTGTAGCGCTTGCCGCACACGAGCGGACTGTTGCGCAGCCAGCACACGTCCACGGCGAAGTCCTGTCCCACGCCGGGCTGATTGCCCTCCTTTGAGACAATCACGTCACCCCGGCTGATATCGATGTCGTCCGTGAGCGTGACGCAGACGGACTGGTCCGCCACGGCGCTCTCCAGCGTCTTGTCGCCCAGGTAGATATCCTTGACTGTGGATACCATCTCCGACGGATAGACCTTGACCTGGTCCCCGGGCCGCAAGGCTCCCTCCGCGATCAGCCCGGCATAGCCCCGGAAATCCGGGAACCGGTCCGAGATCGGCCGGATGACGTACTGCACGGGCAGGCGCAGCCGGTCTGCCGCCTCTTCTGGCAGCGCGACCGTCTCCAGGAACTCCAACAACGCCGGCCCGCCGTACCAGGGCGTCCGCTGCGAACGCGTGACGACGTTGTCTCCCTCCTTGGCGCAGAGGGGGATGAAGGTCACGTGGCGGAACTGCAGGCCGAAGCGGGCGAGCAGGGTGCCGTAGTCCGAGCAGATCTGTTTATAGACGGTCTCGGAGAAGTCCACCAGGTCCATCTTGTTGATGGCGACGACGACTTCCGGGATGGCCAGGAGCGAAGCGACGTAGCTGTGGCGGGCGGTTTGCTCCATCAGGCCATGGCGTGCGTCCACGAGGATCACGGCCAGGTCCGCCGTGCTCGCGCCCGTGACCATGTTGCGCGTGTACTGGATGTGGCCGGGTGTGTCTGCGATGATGAACTTGCGCCGGGGCGTGGCGAAGTAGCGGTAGGCCACGTCGATGGTGATGCCCTGCTCGCGTTCGGCCCGCAGGCCGTCAGTCAGCAGGGCCAGGTTGACCTCTTCGTTCCCGCGGCTCCGGGAGGCCTCTTCGACCGCTTCCAGCTGGTCTTCGAAAATGGATTTGGAGTCATAGAGCAGCCGCCCGATGAGCGTGCTCTTGCCGTCGTCCACGCTGCCCGCCGTCGTGAAGCGGAGCAGCTGCATATCGAGATATCCTTTGTTCTGCATAGATTAAAAATAGCCTTGTTTCTTGCGGTCTTCCATCGCGGTTTCGGAGCGCTTGTCGTCTGCACGGCCGCCGCGCTCGGTCACGCGGGACGCCGCAATCTCGTCGATGATGTCCTCCAGCGCATGGGCATGGGAGCGGGTAAGCCCGGTGCAGGTCACGTCGCCGATGGTCCGGCAGCGCACCTCCAGTTCCACGACTTCTTCCTCCGGCCTGCGGGGGATGAAAGGTGGATCGGCGGCCAGCCACTGTCCGTCCCGTTGGAAGCACCGGCGCCTGTGGGTATAGTAGAGCGAAGGCAGTTCGATGCCTTGCTGGTAGATGTACTGCCAGACGTCCATTTCGGTCCAGTTGCTGATCGGGAAGGCGCGGAAGTGCTCGCCGATATCCTTCTTGGCGTTGTAGATGTTCCAGAGTTCGGGGCGCTGGTTCTTGGGGTTCCACTGCCCGAATTCGTCGCGGTGCGAGAAGATGCGCTCCTTGGCGCGCGCCTTCTCCTCGTCGCGGCGGGCCCCGCCGCACGCGCAGTCGAACTTGTGCGCAGCGAGGGTGTCCAGCAGGGTGACGGTCTGCAGTTTGTTGCGGGAGGCGTTGTAGCCCGTCTCCTCGCGCACCTTGCCTTCGTCGATGGACTGCTGCACATAGCCGACCACCAGGTCGGCGCCGAGCTTCTCCACGAGCGCGTCGCGATAGGTCAGGGTCTCCGGGAAATTGTGCCCGGTGTCAATGTGGACCAGCGGGAAGGGGAGGCGTGCGGGATAGAAGGCTTTCCAGGCCAGGTAAGTCAGTACGATGGAGTCCTTGCCGCCCGAGAAGAGGATACAGGGTTTCTCGAACTGGGCGGCCACTTCCCGCAGGATATGGATAGACTCCGCCTCTAGCTCTTTGAGATGGGTAAGATGATGACTCATGGTTTGTTGCTAACTGATGGTTCCGGACAGATAGTTGCGGGTCAGCTCTTCGCGCGGATGCTGGAAGACCTGTGCGGCGTCGCCGCTCTCGACGACTTCTCCCAGGTAGAGGAACACGGCATTGTCCGCGATGCGCCGCGCCTGCCGCAGGGTGTGTGTGACCATGATGATGGTGTATTTCTCCTTGAGGCGCACGAACAGATCCTCGACCGTCTTGCTGGACACGGGATCGAGCGCGCTCGTGGCCTCGTCTGCCAGGATGAACTCCGGCTCCACGGCCAGGCTCCGCGCCAGGCAGAGCCGCTGCTGCTGGCCGATGGACAGCTTCTGGGCCGACTTGTTCAGCCTGTCCTTGACTTCATCCCAGAGCCCCACTTCCGTTAGGTAGCGTTCGACCGTCTCGGCCATCTCGGCCTTGCGGCGATGCATGCCGTGGATGCGGCATCCGTAGGCGACGTTGTCGAAGATGGACATGGGCAGCGGGCAGGGCCGTTGGGGGACGAGCCCCACGCGACGCCGGAGTTCGATCAGTTCGGCGTCACGGGCCTGGACGATGTCCTGCCCGCCGATCAGGATCCGGCCTGATATCCGGAAATTGTCGATATTCTCCGTCAGGCGGTTCAGCGAGCGCAGGAGCGTGCTTTTGCCACAGCCGGACGGCCCCACGATGCAGGTGATACGATGGGCCGGGAAGGTGACATCCACGTGCTTGAGGATGTGATCGCCTTCGATGTGCACGTCGAGGCCTTGGACGACCAATGCGTTGGTTGGATTTGTTTCTTGCATAATCGGTTAGCGGTTGTGCCGGGTCAGCCGGCGGGTGATTCGTCGGCTCCCGAGGCTCAGGAGCAGCACGATGACGGTCAGCACCAGGGCCGCCGCATAAGCCCTGTCCGGGAACGGATCGGGCATCGTGATCCAGTTGAAGATCGCGAGCGGAAGCGTAGCGGTGGGATCGGACAGCGAGCCTGCCATCCGGTCGGAGAATCCGGCCGTGAACATCACGGCGGCGGCATCGCCGATGGCCTTGCCGATGGCGAGCAGGAAAGCCGTGACCATGCCCGGAAGCACTTGGCGCAGCAGGACCTTGAGCGTCTCCCATTTGGTGGCGCCAAGCGAATACGCGGCGTCCACCATCTCGTCGGGAACGGTCTTGGCGATCTCGTCGCCGGAACGCACCATGATCGGGATGATCAGCAGCGTAGTCACCAGGATGCCCCCCAGGGTAGAGGCGCGCATGCCCACCCAGACCATCACCATGAACGCGAAGGCGCCATAGACGATGCTCGGGATGCCGTAGAGGATGTCATAAGCCAGCCGGGCTATGTAGGAGAACTTGTCGGAGCGGCGCTTGTACAGCGTCATGTAGAAAACGACGGGGATACTGATGCAGGCGCCGGCCACGGCTGCCGGCAGCACCACCCACAGTGATCCGAGGATCGCATTGAGGAATCCGCCGTCGTCCTCCGTGTTCCAGTCCTTGCCGGGCACGCGCGAGACCATCTCCCAGGAGAGCGCCTTGATCCCGTGGGAGAAGACCGTCCAGACGATGCTCAGCACCACGCCGACTACCACCAGTGCAGCGAGCACCATCAAGACGTGCATCACTGCTTCTTCAATATGTTTGGCCTGCCATTTCTTGTCCATAGATCAGGAATTGTTCTTTTCAATGCGATACAGGATCACGCGCGAAAGGATATTGAAAGCCAGCACGATCAGCAGGAGCAGCAGGGCCGCGAACATGATGGCGGATTCATAGAGCGGGATGGAGGCCATCTCGCCGTAGTTGTTGCCGATCAGGGCCGGCAGCGTATAGAACGGATCTAGCAGCGAACCAGGCGCATGCGGCAGGCATCCGCACACCATCATCACCGCGATGGTCTCACCCACGCATTTGGACAGGGCGAGCACGACTGCGGCGAAGATGCCCGGAAGGCTTTTGCGTACGACGACTTTGCGTGTTGTCTGCCAGTGTGTGGCGCCCAGTGCGGTGGAAGCGTCGCGAAGGTCCTGCGACACGGTGGAGAAGATTTCCACGAACAGACTGATCAAGATCGGGAGCACCATCACGGAGAGCACCAGCGAGGCGGTGAGCAGGGAATATCCGAAGCGCGGAATCAGCGTCAGGATGCCCCAGACGCCGTAGATGACTGACGGGAGCGCCGCGAGGATGTCCAACGCGGGATTGATGATACGGCGCAGCAGCGGTCGGGCGTATTCGGTCAGGTAGATAGCCGTGAGCAATGACAGGGGGAGGGAGATCAGGATAGCGATCAGCGTCACCGCCAGCGTGCCGCGGATGAAAGGCTGGAAGCCGAAGCGCCCCTGCGAGGGTTTCCACTCTGTGCCGGTGAGCAGTTCGCCGAGGGTGTTCTGCTCGAAGATCGGGGCTGACTTGAACCACAGACCAGCCAGCATCGCCGCGAGCAGCAGCAGTGAGCTCACCGTCAGGATGAACATCAGGACACCGGACAGGCGCTGCTTGTAGATGCGGCGCGCATTGCGTCCCGGAAGGAAGAACTGGACGCTGAGAAGGGCAGCCAGGCCGGACAGGACGGCAACAAGCAGCATCAGGGCATTGCCGGTGTTGTCGCGCCGGCGTCCGGCCTGGCGGGCGGCGCTCCGGATCAGGTGCAGGGACTGGCGGGCGCTTTGCCGCGAGATGCGCACGAAGCCGTTGGGCTCATTCAGGTCCTGGCCTTCGCCCAGGATATAGCGCAGGAGGGCCACGGCGGCAGAATCCGTCGGCGCCCCTTTGCTGACCAGGTACAGGTTGCGTGACGGGGGAGCCGGGAACCGGTCCGCTTCAATCGCTGCGGCGATGCTCGATCGGGTCTGATAGAAATCTTCCTCGCGGGCGACCGTTCCGTCCCCGTCGATGTCCAGCGGCAGGACGGCAAGCCCTTCCTGCACATTCAGGCTCTGTGAATCATAGGCATAGGCCATGTTGTTGAAGCCAATCCCGAATGGATCGGCGATCACGGCTTTCGAAATACCCGGATCCCCATAGACGGCCGTCCCGCCCAGATCCTCCTGCACGGCCCCAAACCAGGCGGCGAAAGTCTGGGCGGCTCCGCACGCGTCGGAGCGCGTGTACACATTGATGGGTGCCGTATCGGCCGTGCCCAGCAACTGTCCCCAGGTCTTGCATTCGCCCGTGACCCAGATCCTGCGGGCGTCCTCTGCCGTGATCCCGTGGGCGCGGATCTTCTCGAGAAGGGGATTGGCTGCGCTCAGGACCGGCAGGACGGCATCCCGTCCCACCGGGAAGTCCACGGCGCCTTTCTCCCGCTCCTCGTCGTGCAGATCCCGGGACATCATGGCGAAATCCACCATCCCGTTGATCACATCCGTCATCCCTTTGCCGGCTCCGCCGGCGGACAGATCGATGCGGACCCCCGGGTACTTTTCTGCGAAGTCGCCGGTCCATTGCACGGCGAGGGGATACAGTGCAAACGCGCCGGAGATGGAAACGCTGCCTTCCAGCCCTTCCGGCGTGCCGGCAGCTTCCTTCCGGCTGCAGGACACCACTCCCAGGCAGGTCAGCAGGAGGACCAGCAGCGGAACGCGGACATATTCTTTTCTAAAGTACACTACTGCAATGTAGATTCGGACGACAAATCTACATTAATTCTGTGTACTTTCCAAATATCCCTATTAAATCAGGTCTGCCAGGGTTTTGCGGAGCAGGGTAGCGTGCATATGCTCCTGGATTTCCCCGAAAAGCGGCCGGATGCGGCAGTCCGCGCGGTCGAGGCCGAATTCGCACGCGGAGGCACGGCCGCAGATGTCCAGGCAGGAGATGAGTTCCACGTCCTCGTCCAGGGCCAGGATCACATCGAGGATGCTGATTTCTCCGGGCGGGCGGGACAGGCGGTAGCCGCCGCTCACGCCCCGTACGCTTTCCAGCAGGGAGGCATTGCGCAATTGGAGGAAGATGCCCTCCAGGAAGCGCTGGGGGACATGGCGGTCGCGGGCAATGGTGCTCATCGGGACCGCATTATCCTCGCCCCACTCTCGTGCGAGGATGCTCAGGGCCATGATGGCGTAACGGGTCTTGCGGGAGAGCATAGGCTATTCCTTGCTGCCGCCGAGCCACTCGCAGGAGCTGGTCTCGCCTGCGATCCAGACGACGTCGCCGCTCTTGAATTCGTAGTCGGGGCGGGGGTTGGTGTGGAATCCACTTTCATTCAGGACGCTGATCACCATGCAGCGGTAGTCGCGCATGTTGGTGCCGCGCAGGGTCTTGCCGGTGAGGTAGGAGTTCTCGTCCAGGGTGATGGGAATCACTTCGAATTCCTGCTCCTGTCCCTCTGCCGGTGCAGCGGCCGACTCGGCCAGCATCGTGCGCAGCCGCTCGATCTGGTCCGTCGTGCCGACGGCCAGGAGTTTGTCGTGCGGATAGATGCAGACGTCGCCCGCCGGGATGGTGATGCTGCGGGAGCCGCGCTGGATCTTGATGAGGTTGGCGCCGGTCTCGGCGCGGAACGGGATCTCCTTGAGCGGCTTGCCGGCGAAGGCGCAGTCGGGGGAGACTTCCAGCAGTTCCAGGTGGACGTCGTAGCCGGCCATCTTGTCCTGTACGGAGGTCGTGACCGGACGGCGCCGGCGCTCGATCTCCTCCTTCTCGTTGAGGTTCGTCAGGAAGCGCTGCTCCAGGGCGGAATAGCGGTGCATGGTGCGGCGGGCCGTCAGGATGAAGGCGATGCCGCCCAGGATGATGAGGATGACCGCCCAGCCCGCCAGGTGGAAATGGCTGGCGATCACGCTGAGGATCATGGAGATGGCGAGGAAGCTGCGAGTGAGCACGAGCCCGGCGATGGGCCAGCGGTTGCTCTTCTTCTCCTTGAGAAGCTTGGCGGCGGGTTCGTTGATGGAGCCGGAGCTGATGGCGAAGCCGTAGAGGAACGGGGCCATCACCAGCAGGGTCACGACCACCACCACGAGGTTGTGCAGGAACGGGCTCCAGTCCGGGAAGAGGCGCGTAGCGAGCGGCTCCAGGAACTGCTTGGAACCGATCATGATGGCGAGCAGGACCACGCCGTAGAGCACGATGCGCAGGAAGTAGGCCTTCAGGAGCTTCTTCCACTCGCTCTGCTCCGCCGCGCTGGTGCGGCCGCCTTGCTCGGGGGCCGCGAGCCGCGCGATCCAGCGGTCCGGCAGCGTGCGCAGCAGCCAGCCGTGCGCGGGCGCCGCGAGCTTGATCATGTAGGGCGTCGTGAACGTGGTGATCACGGACACGGCGATGATGACCGGGTAGATGAAGTCGCGCATCACCCCGAGGTTCACGCCCACGCCTGCGATGATGAAGCCGAATTCGCCGAGCTGCGCGAGGCTGAATCCCGTGTTGACGGCATTCTCCAGGCCGCCGCCGGTCATCAGGATGCCGGCGCCCGCGAACAGGATGTGGCTCAGCATCACGATGAGCGTGATGATGAGGATGACCCACCAGTGCTCCGCGATGACGGCCGGGGCCACCATCATGCCCACGGACACGAAGAAGATGGCGCCGAACAGGTCCTTGATCGGACCGACCAGTCGGTCGATGTGCTCGCTCTCGATGGTCTCGGCGAGGATCGAACCCATCACGAAGGCGCCGAGCGCGGAGGAGAATCCGACGCTCTCGGCCAGCGCGACCATCCCGAAGCACAGGCCGATGCTGACGATCAGCAGGATCTCGTCGCTGAGGAAGCGGCGTGCGCGCTTGAGCACGGTCGGGATCAGGTAGATGCCCACCAGGAACCACAGGATGAGGAAGAAAGCCAGTTTCAGCAGGTTGAAGAGCATCTCGCCCCCGGCGAAACGGTTGGAGACCGCCATCGTCGAGAGGAGCACCATCAGCAGGATCGCGATCAGGTCCTCGACCACGAGCGTGCCGAAGACCATCCCGGCCCAGGGTTTCTCCTTGAGGCCCATGTCGTCGTAGGACTTGAGCACGACCATCGTGGAGGACATCGACAGCAAGCCGCCGAGGAAGATGCTCTCCATCGAGGTCCAGCCCAGGGCCTGTCCGGCCACGAATCCCAGCACGAAGACGCCCAGGAACTTGCTTCCGGCCGTCACCAGGGCGCTGCTGCCCACCTTGAGGAGCTTCTTGAAGCTGAACTCCAGGCCGAGGCCGAACATCAGGAAGATGATGCCGATCTCGGACCATTGCTTGACGGTCTCCTCGCTCTGGATGCCCGGGAACCAGGAGATGTGCGGACCGATCAGGAAGCCCGCGATGATATAGCCCAGGATCAGCGGCTGCTTGAGGGCCTTGGAGATGATGGTGAATATGCCGGCGGACACGAGGATGATCGCCAGGTCCCGCACGAGGTTGAGTTCTTCGGACATAATCCACAAAAATACAAAAAAACAAACTACTGTGGGAGAAATCACCCACAGTAGCCTGCATTTTTTGCGGACTTGTGCGAACTACTGCTGCAAGGCGAGGATCATCTCGTCCAGGGTGGCGAACAGTTCCGGGACGGCGTCCGGCGTGAGCCGGGCACAGACCATCCTGGAGCCGATCTGCGCCGGGATGTCGGCGGCGCGGCGTTCGAGCGCCCGCCCCTCCGCGGTGAGCGACACGATCACCTGGCGGCCGTCTTTCCGGCCTTTCTTCCGGGAGACCAGGCCCTGCTTCTCCATGCGCTGGAGGAGGGGGGTGACGGTGTTGGTCTCCAGGTGCAGGCGCTTCGCCAGGTCGTTGACCGGCTGGCCGTCCTGCTCCCAGAGCACCATCATCACCAGGTACTGCGGGTACGTGATGCCGAGTTGGGAGAGGAAGGGCGTGTAGGCCTGCGTCACGAGCCGCGAGGCGGCGTAGAGCCGGAAGCAGAGCTGGTTGTCCAGTTTGAGCTGTTCGTACATGGCGGTTACAGGAGGGCCTTGATCTTGTCTTCGAGCGACTCGGGCTTGGCCATCGGGGCGAAGCGCTCGATCTTGCTGCCATCGCGGGAGATCAGGAACTTGGTGAAGTTCCACTTGATGGCGCCGCCGAGCAGCCCCTTGGTCACGCTCTTGAGATACTTGTAGATCGGGTGGGCACCCTCGCCGTTGACCTCGATCTTGCTCATCAGCGGGAAGGTCACGCCGTGGTTGAGGCGGCAGAACTCGGCGATCTCGGCGTCGGAGCCGGGCTCCTGGTGCGCGAACTGGTCGCAGGGGAAGCCGATGACCACGAGGCCCTGGTCCTTGTATTTCTTCCAGAGTGCCTCGAGTCCGTCATACTGCGGGGTGAAACCGCATTTGGAGGCGGTGTTGACAATCAGCAGGACCTTGCCCTTGAAATCGGCGAAGTCCACCTCGCTGCCCTTGTTGTTGAGGGCTTTGAAATCGTAGATACTAGCCATAGCTTTACTTTTTTTAGCGGTGGCGGGCAGCCTTTGCCGGATGCCCGCCGGACCGCGGTTGGATGGATTTGGGTTTGGATAAAACGGTTTTTACATTTGCTTCGCAAGCCAGTTCTGCAGGCCGATCTTCCCGATCAGTTCGAGCTGTTGCTCGCTCCAGCCCCAGTCCTCCTCCTCGTCGAGGGCGTAGCCACGCAGGAGGTCGTAGGTGGCGAAATCGTCGGCGACGGACAGGGTCACCTGCTGGAGGACGGGCACCTCGCGGCGGGAGATCTCGAGGTCGGCCTTGATGAATTCGACGGGATCGGCGAAGACGGGCATCTCCGGGGCGGCCTCGACCTTGGGCTGGACGCCGAGGGCGATGATGCGGTCGATGAACTTGTCGACCCACTCCATCTCTTCAGTGGCATGGTCGGCATACTTCTCGCCGAGTTTGGTGTAGCCCTGGGCGGCGAAAACCTTACCCTGGACCTTGTGGGAAAGAGACTGTGCGGCAAGGCCGGTAGCGTAGGCCTGCAGGATCTTGACGGAATTATCTTTGTTCATGGTGTCAGTATTTTTTTTATTATTTATATCGTTTGCGATACAAAGGTAATACAATAATTTTATATCGCAAGCGATATTTCAAAAAATTTTGCATTTTTTTCTGCGACCCCTTATCTTTAATACGTAAAAGAGAAGATATGAAGATCGTATTCCTGGATGCAGCCACGCTGGGGGAGACTCCGCTGGATGAGATCGCGGACCTGGGCGAACTGGTCGCCTGGCCCGCAAGCACCCCCGCCGAAGCCCTGGAACGGGTGGGGGACTGCGACGTGCTGATCGTCAACAAGGTCCGCGTGACGGCGGAACTCCTGGACCATGCACCCCGGCTCCGGCTGGTGTGCGAGTCCGCCACGGGCGTCAACAACATCGACCTGGACGCCTGCGCCGCCCGGGGCATCCCCGTACGCAACGCCGCCGGCTACTCCACCGAGGCCGTCGTGCAATCGACCTTCGCCCACCTGCTGTCGCTCGCCGGACACGCTCCCTACTTCGACGCCTGCGTCAAGAGCGGCCGCTACTCCGCCGGCACGCTCTTCTGCGACATCTCCCATCCCTACACGGAGCTGGCCGGCAAGACCCTGGGTATCATCGGGATGGGCACCATCGGCGCCCGTGTAGCTGCGGTCGCCACGGCCTTCGGCATGCGCGTGATCTATTATTCCACCTCCGGCACCTCGCACAACACCGACTATCCGAGCGTCCCGCTGGACACGCTCCTGGCCCAAGCGGACGCCGTCTCCATCCACGCGCCGCTCAACGAGCGGACCGCGGGGCTCATCGGCGCGCGCGAGCTGGAGCGGATGAAGCCGACCGCCTGGCTGCTCAACCTGGGCCGCGGCGGCATCGTGGACGAAGCCGCCCTGGCGCAGGCCGTGGACGCGGGCCGGATCGCCGGCGCTGCGCTGGACGTCTACGCGTCCGAGCCGCTCCCGGCCGGCAGCCCGCTGCTCAGCGTGCGCCATCCGGAGCGGTTCCGCTTCTCCCCGCACACCGCCTGGGCCAGCCGCGAAGCGCTCGCCCGGCTGGTCCGTCAGGTCGCGGACAACATTCGTGGCACGGTTTTGGAAATAGGATAATCCCGGAAACGAAAACCAATATCAAGCATTGATATTAAACAATAAACTGTACTACTACCTAAAACAAAATGCGGCGGCCGTGACGGTCTCCGCATTTTATTTTACTTCCGCTTGAAATCTTCCAGAAGGTTCCGGTAGAAGTTCAGCAGCCGTTCGTACACGATGGCGAAAGGCCAGAGGATGGGGAACAGGAAATGGACGGCGAAGCGGACCGTGTGGGACCAGGCTTTGTCCTCCATCGTGGCGAGGATGATCAGGTGTGGCAGCCAGATCAGGATCGAGCCGGCGGCGCAAGCCAGGAAGAGGGGCAGGGCGAGGAGGCCCAGCAGGCAGCGCAGCAGCTTGCGGTCGTGCCGGCGCTCCGGGATGCGGCCGATCAGCGAGAGGTCCGCCTCGCGCAGCATCTGGCAGAGCTCGCGGTAGATGTCCCCCTCGGCCATGCCGGCCTGTTCGCGGCTGGCGAATTCCGCGCGGATGTCGATGGGCTTGCCCACGCGCACGGCCGCGCGCCCCTGCGCGCGGAAGAAATATTCGTAATCCAGCCCCATCGGGACCACGTAGACGGGCTTGTCCAGCTTGTCACAGGCGATCTTCGCGATGCGGAAGATGCCCTTCTTGACCGGCAGCATGCCGCGCTCGGGCCGGTGCGTGCCTTCCGCATAGAGGCAGAACGGCGTGTCGTGGTCCAGCACGTCGACGATCTCGTCGAAGATCTCGTAGTTCTTGGCCACTTCCTGCAGGCCGTTGCGCTCGCGCGCGATCGGCACGATGCGCGTCCAGCGCAGGAACTTCGCGACCTTGGGATTGGCGAAGATGTCGGAGCGGGCGCCGAACCCGACGGGACCCTTCGAGATCAGCAGGACCATCATCGGGTCCATCATCGCGGCGACGTGGTTGGGGGCGAGCAGGACGGCGCCCTCCTTGGGCAGGTTCTCCAGCCCCTCGACCGAGACCGAGCGGAAGCAGGAGCGCGTGACGATATTGGCGTAGGCGTGTACGCGGTTGTAGGTATTGTTGTTTTCCCAGATCTTAGCCATGGATGGAAGCTTTTTTACGTTTGTCGTGCAGATTGAACAGGAGGCTGACCGTCAGGCCGCTGACGATGTGCCAGACGCCCCACCAGGCGGTGATCACGAGGGTGCCGCCGTGCGGGGGGAAATTGGCGAACAGGGACGTGCCCAGCAGCAGGACGAGCCCCAGGCCGCTGTTCTGGATGCCGGTCTCGATGGTGAGCGTGCGGCGGTCCTTCTCGGGGACGTGGAAGACCGTCCCCGTGCAGAACCCGATCGAGAGGGCCAGCAGGTTGTGTATCAGGACGATGAAGAAGATGTATTGGATGCACTTCATGAAGGCCTGGAGGTTGCCGGTGAAGGAGAGCACGACCATCCCGAGGAAGAACAGGATGCTCAGGTACTGGAGCGGCTTCTTGAGCGCATCGGCGACCTTGGGCAGATAGCGGGAAGTCAGGATGCCGGCGGCGAGCGGAATGCCCAGCAGGATGAAGATGGTCTTCAGGACGTCCAGCAGGGGAATGGTCAGGTGCGGCACTTCCCCCGCGATGTCCGCGAAATGGAGGTAGAGGTTGCCGTAGAGCCAGAAATTGAACGGCGTCATCAGGATCGCCAGCGACGTGCTGACGGCGGTCATGCTGACGGACAGCTCGACGTTGGCCTTGGACAGGGAGCTGATGAAATTCGAGATGTTGCCGCCCGGGCAGGACGCCACGAGGATCATGCCCATGGCCATGGTCCAGGAGATGGACTTGCCGAACAACAGGGTCAGCAGGAAGGTGAAGAGCGGCAGCAGGACCAGCTGGCAGACCGCGCCGAGGATCAGGGACCGGGGTTTCCTGAAGATCTCGATGAAGGTGCGGGGCTGGATGCCGAGTGCCACGCCGTACATGACGAAGGCCAGGACGATGTTGATGGTGTTCATCCCACCGGCATTGAGGTTGACCTCGATGCTGTCGATCAGTTGGACGGTTTCAGGCGACATAGGTACACGATTTGGGGGATAAAGTTACAAAAAAACGCTTATGCGGCAAGTCCCGGAGTCCCGGACGGGCGGGACTATTTTGAAAGGTAAAAATTTTCTTTTCTCTAAGTGCTTGAAAATCAAGGCGCCTAAAAATTATTAAAAAAATTTCAAAAAAAATTTTGCAAATCTGAAATATAGTTGTAACTTTGCATCCGGGTTGAGCAAGTGACCGTTCTGGCCCATCAACCTATTGGTTATTAGTTTTAGTGTTATTAATTATGTGGTTAGTATGAGTTGTTGCCGGGATGGTACCAACTCATTTCTTTTATTATGGGGTCTCCGCCCCTGTGTCCCCCTGCTGATACCGACTTTACCCCTCCAGTCCGCCCAGGTCTTCGAAATACAGGTTTTCCCCGCTGTCCGGATGCCGGAAGGCGAGGGTTTCGGCGTGCAGCCAGAGCCGGCCGCCGTCGGCGCTGCCGTACAGGCGGTCGCCTTTGATGGGGCGCCCCAGGCCGGCCGCGTGGGCGGCGTGGACGCGCAGCTGGTGGGTGCGCCCGGTCCTGGGTGTGAAGCGGATATCGATCTCTCCGTCAGGGAGTTGCTCCAGGACTTCGTATTCCGTGACGGCCAGTTTGCCATGCTCCCGGTCGACCATCTGGCGGGGCCGGTCGTAGTAGTCCAGCGCTAGGGGGAGGGCGATGGTGCCGCGGCGGGCATGGCCGAACGGCCCTGCGCCCGCCGCCAGCCGCGCCCGGTAGGTCTTGGTGACTTCGCGTTCGGCGAACTGCCTTTCCAGTTTCGATTTGTAAGCAGTGCTGCGGGCGACGACCATCAGCCCGGAGGTGTCCATGTCCAGCCGGTGGCAGGAATGCACCTCGCCGTAGCGCCCGCGCAGCCAGTCCAGCAGCGACCGGGCGCGGGTCCGTCCGGGCACGGAGAGCATGCCTGCAGGCTTGCTGACCACCAGGATGGCGGCGTCTTCGTACAGGACCCGGGGCTCCGTCTCCGTCGTGAATTCGCGGTCGAGGGGATTGGGGGCGACGTCCAGGCCCTCCAGCATCCAGGTCAGCAGCGGGCCGCATTTGCCCGTGCAGGAAGGGTAGAAACGCCCCTGCTCGCGGACCTCCGAGGCGGGGGAGGCCCCGTACCAGAACTCGCCCATGGCGAGCGGGGTAAGATGGTGGTTGTAAGCGTATTGCAGGAGCTTCGGGGCGGCGCAGTCCCCGGTGCCGCCCGGAGGCGTCAGCCCGCGCCGGGCGAAGATCTCGCGGATGCTGAGCGTCTCGCCGCGGGCGTTGCTGACCCGGTACTGCCCGAAGATCCAGTCCTGCAGCGCGGCCGATGCCGCCTTGCGCTCCGCGCCCGGCGGCATGGCGGAGATCTCCGCCTCCCGCTGCCGGAAATACCCGTCCGGATCCGTCAGGTCATAGACCGGCGGCACGAACCCCGGCACCACCGCCCGGCCGCCCACCGTCCCGCTGAAAGCATAGAGATAATCCACCGCACCTTCCTGATCTTCAACCTTCAGCACCCCCATCATCTTACCTTCGGCAAGATGCTTGAAGATCCCGCAGAGGGGTCCGGCGCTGCCGGACGTTTTCCGGGGGGACTGCCGCTCCGGCATTTCCGCAGCGTCCAGCCAAGCGATCAGACGCTGCGCAGCGGCGACGATATCCGGCGCCGGCGTATAGCAGAAAGGATAGGTGAAAGGCTCCCGCGCCATCACAGGAAGCGCTGCAACTCGTGCCACACCCGGTGCACCGGGAACCCCATCACGTTGTAGAAAGACCCCTCGATCGAAGAAATGCCCACGTACCCGATCCACTCCTGGATCCCGTACGCCCCGGCCTTGTCGAACGGCCGGTACTTGTCGACATAATGGTCGATGACCGCCTGCGACAGCTCGACGAAATGCACCTTCGTGGACACGCTGAAGGTCTCCTCCCGGCTGCAGTCGCGGATCGTCACGGCCGTCACGACCTCATGCGCGCGGTCGGACAGCATCTGCAGCATCCGCACCGCGTCCTCGCGCGAATGCGGCTTGCCCAGCACCTCGCGGTCCACGATCACCACCGTATCCGACGTGATCAGCACCTCATCCTCCTCCAGCGCGCGGTGGAAGCCATGGGACTTGCCCGCGCTCAGGCGGCGGGGCACCTCGTGAGCCTCCACGCCGGGCTCCAGGACCTCCTCGAAGGTATTGCCGGTATCTACCGTGAAATCGATGTCCAGCCCCGCCAGCAGCTCCCTGCGGCGCGGCGAATTGCTGCCCAGGATAATGCGTTTCATGCGTCTAATAGAGCAGGTCGTAACGCTCCTCGTCGAACACCCACTTGCCCTGGGCCTTGAGGATCAGCTCGACCCCCTCGCGGATGCAGCCCTTGCCGCCGGGCACCTTCGTGACGTAGTCGGCCGCGGCCCGGGCCTCCTCGCAGGCATCGGCGGGAGCGATGCCGAAACCGCAGGCCTTGAGTACCTGCGTGTCCGCGATGTCGTCCCCGAAATAAGCCACCTCGGAAGGCTTCAGCCCATGCTGCTTGCAGAAGGTGTCGAAGACGGCCAGTTTGCCGCGTACGCCCAGGAAGAGATCCTCCTCCTTGACGCCGCAGTGCAGGCTGCGGCTGCGCAGCGCCTGCGTCTTGCCGCCGGAGATGACGGCGACGATGAAGCCTTTCTGGGCCGCCACGCGCGTGGCGAAAGAATCCTTGGCGTTGAAGATCCGGACGAGCTGTTCGGGGTCCGGCCCGACCGGGATGATGCTGCCGTCGGTGGCCACGCCGTCGATATCGTAGGCAATGGCCTTGATGTCCTTAAGATTTTGTGCCATTGGGGGAGGTCAGGTCTGCGAGGTTGATCGTGCCCTTGTGTTCCGGGGCGGCGAGGCTGATGGGGCCGAACTGCGCTTCGTAGCGGGTGATGTTGTCGGCGAGGGCGTTGAGCAGCCGCTTGCAGTGCTCGGGCGTCATCAGGATGCGGCTCTGCACCGTGGGCTTGGGAAGCCCGGGGAGCATCGCGGCGAAGTCGATGACGAACTCGCTGGCGGAGTGGCTGATGATGGCCAGGTTGGAATAGGTGCCCCGGGCGACCTCCGGCTTCAGGTCTACATTCAGGGATTGCTTGTTATCGTTGTTGTCCATAATACGTGGTAAAGGGTCGAAGGTGCAAATTTACACATAGTTTTTGTATTTTTGCAGCAAACAAACCCGAAGAAATGCACAAGATTCCCTCCATCCTCTCCGCGCTGATGCTGGTCCTGCTCCTGCAGGCCGGCGCATCGGCCCAGGATTACCGTCCTTACCTGAAGCGGGCACAGCTGCCCGACGGCGCGCTCTATCTGCCCGCGCCGCCCGATTCGTCCAGCGTCGCGTTTTTCAACGACTGGCTGCAGTACCGCCGGGGCAAGGCCCTGCGCGACACGCCGCGCGGGGCGCGGGCCGCTGCAGAGGCGGAAGATGATGCGGAAGCCCTGGCGGAGATCTTCTCCGGTCCGTTCGGATTCGAGATTTCGGAGGATGACACCCCGGCCATCTACGAGCTGCTCGGCCGGTCCGCCGACACCGTCGGCGGCTCCACGGGATCTGCCAAGCGGCACTACATGCGCATGCGCCCCTACGTCCTGTACGGGGAGCCGACGCTCGTCCCCGACGAGGAAGAAAGCCACCGCCGGACGGGATCCTATCCCTCCTCGCACTCCGCCACCGGCTGGGGCGCCGCCCTGGTGCTCTCCGAAGTCAATCCCGACCATGCCGAGGCCATCCTCAAGGCCGGCTACGAATACGGCCAGAGCCGCGTGATCGCCGGCTACCACTTCCAGAGCGACGTGGACGCCGCCCGGCTGGCCGCCGCCGCGGCCGTCGCGCGGCTCCACAACGACAAGACCTTCCAGAAAGACCTGGAGAAAGCCAAGAAAGAATACGCCCGGCTCTCCAGCCGGAAATAGGCGACAGGAAGAAAGGATTATTGAGATTTGGAAGGGCGACCTTGACACTTTCAGCAGGTGACAAGCTCGCCCTTCCTTCTTTCCCTCCAACCCTCGGAGAACGTGCATATTGTCTTATCCTGAAAAAAGTTGACTCAAAACAAAGAGTTAACAATGTACCGATTACACACAGCGAAACAGCTAAAGTACTTTGACGAAGTTATTCGTCTGCACTATGAAGAAGGGTATGGTAAAGATCGAATATCACAA
>JAFUWY010000013.1 GCA_017477245.1 Bacteroidales bacterium
AGGGCGATGCCGCCGTAGTTGAGGTTCCAGCCATACTCCTTGGCCGCGGCACGCATCAGCGTGTAGCCCTGGGCGTAGGAGACGACCTTGGCGGAGAAGAGGGCCTTGCGCAGATCCTCGAGGAAGGCGGCACGGTCACCCGTGAACTTGGCCGGCTTCGGGCCTTCGAGGACCTTGCTGGCAGCCACGCGCTCTTCCTTCTGGGCGGACAGGCAGCGGGCGAACACGGACTCGCCGATGAGCGTGAGGGGCACGCCCTGGTCGAGGGAGGCGATGGCCGTCCACTTGCCGGTACCCTTCTGGCCGGCGGTGTCGAGGATGTAGTCCAGGACGTACTTGCCGTCCTCGTCCTTCTTGGCGAGGATGTCGCGGGTGATCTCCACGAGGTAGCTGTCGAGGTCGCCCTTGTTCCACTCGGCGAAGGTCTGGTGCATCTCCTCGTTGGTCATGCCGAGGATGTCCTTCATGATCTGGTAGCACTCGCAGATGAGCTGGATGTCACCGTACTCGATGCCGTTGTGGACCATCTTCACGAAGTGGCCGGCACCGTTCTCGCCCACCCAGTCGCAGCACGGGGAACCGTCCTCGACCTTGGCGCAGATGCTCTGGAAGATGGGCTTGACATACGGCCATGCGGCAGGAGATCCGCCGGGCATCATGGACGGGCCCTTGAGGGCGCCTTCCTCACCGCCGGACACGCCCGTGCCGATGTAGAGGAGGCCCTTGCTCTCGACGTAGGCGGTGCGGCGCGCCGTGTCGGGGAAATGGGAGTTGCCGCCGTCGATGATGATGTCGCCCGGATCGAGCAGCGGGATGAGTTTCTCGATGAAGTCGTCGACAGCCTGGCCAGCCTTGACCATCAGGAACACCCGGCGCGGGGTCTTGAGGGAAGCGACCAGCTCCTCGAGGGAGTGGGCACCGTAGAAGTTCTTGCCGGCGCCGCGGCCGTTGATGAATTTGTCAACTTTCTCGACAGTGCGGTTGAACACGCTGACGTGGAAGCCTTTGCTTTCCATGTTGAGGACCAGGTTCTCGCCCATCACGGCAAGTCCCACGAGTCCGATATCAGAAACAGGTTGCATAAAAATGTAGTGTTATTGGTTGATTGTTACTTTGAATCCGATCCGGGAGAGCGTGTCCGCCTGTGCGGCAGTCCCGCCCTGGAGTTGCAAAGAGAATGCCGCGGGCTCCCGCCGTACGGGATAGTCTCCGCGGAGTTTCTCGAAAAGTTCCGGCGTGGCGCGGAGCGCATCGCTGTCGCGCTGCACGTCGTAGGTGTGGAGGATGGCTTCCGCAAGCACCTCGGCGTCGGACTTGCCGGCGGCGTCGATGCGGAAGGAGAGCGGCTGCGCGGGGGCCGGGACGCCGGAGGCGGTCCAGTCCGTGAGCGGCAGCCCCAGCACGGAAGCCACGGTGCGCACGCTCATGGTCGTGCCGTTGGCCTTGCCGTCCGCGCTGTAGCCTGCGATGTGCGGCGTGGAATACTCCAGCAGGCCCATCAGTTCGCGGTCGATGTCCGGTTCGTTCTCCCAGACGTCCAGCACGGCTCCGCGCAGGGTCCGCGCCTTGAGCGCTTCGCGCAGCGCGGCGTTGTCCACGACCGGGCCGCGGGAGGAGTTGAACAGGAACTGGTCCGGACGCAGCCGGGCGATGCGGGCCGCATCGAAGAGGTGCCAGGTGGCATCCTCCCCTTCCTTCGTCAGGGGGACATGCAGGGTCACGATGTCGGAGCGCTCCATCAGCTCGTCCAGGCCGACGAAGGCGGCGGGGCCTTCTGCCCGCGCCCGGGGCGGGTCGTTGAGCAGGACCTTCATGCCGAGCAGGGAGGCCACTTCGGCGACCTTGGAGCCGACGTTGCCGACGCCCACGACGCCGAGCGTCATGGACCGCAGGTCCAGCCCGTGGCGGCGTGCGAGGCTCACCAGCACGGAGGCGATGTACTGCTTGACGGACCAGGAGTTGCATCCGGGCGCATTGCGCCAGATGATGCCGTTGCGCTCGCACCAGGCGGTGTCGATGTGGTCGAAACCGATGGTGGCCGTGGCGATGACCTTGACGGAAGAACCGGCGAGCAGGGCGGCGTCGCACTTGGTGCGGGTACGCGTGATGATGGCGTCCGCGTCGCGGACCACCTCGGCCGTCGTCTGCTTGCCGGGGAGATACACCACCTCCGCGAAGGGCTCGAGCACTCCGCGGAGGAAGGGTATCTTGTCGTCACAAACGATCTTCATTTCAGTCCTTGAAGCGGTCCGGATAGGCCCACAGGCCCAGGGCCGGATTGCTGATATAGTAGACTTCCTCGCCGTTCACCACGTTCCAGCCGTCCTTGAGGGACTCGAGCGGGTAGCGGGCGACCATGTCGTTGTAGTGGCAGTAATTGAATCCCACGCCCTCGATCTCGGCGCGGCTCATGCCGTCGCCCGGACAGTAAGTGATCCGGAAGCGGCCTTCGGAGGAGCCGTGGATGAGGTGGGCGGAGGCGCCGAGGTTGGCCTGCAGGTCGGCGTTGGCATTGGTGCACTCCAGGGTGTGCGGGGTGCCCTTGTAGCCGTACTTGCGGATCAGGCCGTCGATGGTCTTGTCCTCGCCGAACTCCTTGAGGCCGGGGGCGAGCACGATCAGTTCGGCATCGTCGGCCAGGGCCATGCGGGTGCGGTAGACGCTCTTGTTGCCGAGCCAGGTGCTCTTGAACTCCTCGGGATCGAGGTAGACGATGCACTTCTTGATCTCGCGCTCCACCATGATGAAATTGGTGGCGAGGGACAGGTCGGCCGCCTTCTGGAAGCACCCGAAATCATCGCCGATGTACAGGCCGCGGGTCACCATCTCGCCGGTGGCCTCGTCCTTGGCGCGGACGGTGAGCACGTACACGATGGGGACATCCTTGAGGAAGTTGACCTTCGCGTACTCGAACACGTCGCGGACCGGGCTCTTGGCGCGGCCCATGATGCGCTCCATGCCGTAGCTGGCGCCGATGAAGTGGCTCTTGTTGATGAAGTCGGAGCCGCCCACGCCCACGAAGATGTTCTTCGTGTAGTTGGCCATGCCGATGACCTCGTGGGGGACGACCTGGCCGATCGAGAGGATCAGGTCGAAGGACGGGTCGAGCAAGAGTTTGTTGACCTGGGCGTTCATCTCGTAGTCGAGCTTGCCCTCGGAGACCTCGCTGACGTAGGAACCGGGCACGGTGCCGACGGTCACGATGTCGTTGCGCCAGTCATGCACGCGGAACTTGCTCTTGGGCACGCTGGGGAACATCACGGAAAGCTGCTCGTCGGTCATCGGGCTGTGGGTGCCGAGCGCCGGCATCACGTCCGTAAGCGCATCGCCGAAATAGTCGTTGACCATCTCCGTGATCGGGCCCGCATAGGAGTTGAAGCGGGTGAAGTCCGGCGGAAGCGCGAGCACGCGCTTCTTCGGCCCCATCGCGTCGAAAACCTGCTTCAGGATGGCCCGGGTATCCTCGGCGGTGATGATATCGGTCTTGGAACCTCTTTCAAAGTACATCATAAGGCTATCTCTTTACGCGTGCGTTACCGGCCCAGATGCTCCAGACCTGCTCCTCGTCGGCCGGCTGGCCGTAGTCGGTGAGCATGGTCGTGGCGAGTGCGCCCGTGGCCCAGCCGAACTGGATCCACTTCTCGGGCTCCCAGCCCTTGAGGATACCGTAGAGGAGGCCGCCGACGAAGCCGTCGCCGCCGCCGATGCGGTCGAGGACGTGGATCTCGCGCGGCTCGACGACATGCCAGTTGTCGCCCTCGAGCATGATGGCGCCCCAGTTGTGGCTGTTGGTGTTGTTGACCTGGCGGAGGGTGGTGGCGTAGACCTGGGCGTTGGGATACTGGGCCTTGACGCGGCCGATCATCTCCTTGAAGCCGTTGATCTTGGAGGCGATGTCCTTGCCGCCGGCCTCAGGACCTTCGATGCCGAGGCAGAGCTGGAAGTCCTCCTCGTTGCCGATCAGGATGTCGGCGATGGAGCAGATCTCGGAGAAGATCGCGTGGAGTTCCTCCTCACGGCCGATCCAGAAGGAGGCGCGGTAGTTGAGGTCGAAGGCGATGCGGGTGCCGTATTTCTTGGCGGCACGGGCGATCTCGAGGCAGAACTTGCTGGTCTCGGGGCTCAGGGCGCCGATCAGGCCGGAGAGGTGGACGATCTGGACGCCCTCCTGGCCGAAGATGCGGTCGAGGTCGAAATCCTTGACATTGAGGGTACGGCCGACTTCACCGGCACGGTCGTTCCAGACGCGGGGTCCGCGGGAGCCGTAGCCGCTGTCGGCGATATTGATCTGGTGACGGTAGCCCCAGGGACCGCCCTGTGCCACTTCCGGGCCCTCGAAATCCATGCCGCGGGCGCGGAGGTTGGACTTGATGAAGGAAGCGAACGGACTGCCCTTGACGAAAGTGGTGAGGACCTTGACCGGGAGGCCGAGGTAGGAAGCCACGCTGGCGACATTGGTCTCGGCGCTGGTGGCCTGGAGATGGAAGACGTCGCTGCACTGGACAGGCTGGCCGTTTTCAGGAGTGATACGGAGTCCCATGGAGGTGGGAACGAGGAGGCTGTACTTGCAGCCCTGCTTGAGTGTGATAGCCATATGGGTTAGTAGATTAAATTTTCAATCTTACAAATATACGATTTTTTCAGTTCTGCTGCAAGACGTTCCGCTGGGGTACCGCGCGGAGGTCGTTCAGGGCGTGGTCGGCACCGATGTCGACCCCCTTCCAGGCTTTCAGCTGGGACCATTCCTGCGCCGGCGCAGCCCAGAAAGGATCGTCAGCCGGCAGGCCGAGCGGCAGGAAGACGGCGCAGCAGAGGTACTCGCTGCCCGTGTTGATGTAAGGCTCGGACATGTGCAGCTGATGGCCGGAGAAGCCCACGGTCAGCCAGCCGTCGCGGTCGAAGTTGCCGGGCGTGGAGAGCTGGCGGCGGATCACGGCGCTGAGCGCGGCGCGCACCTGCGGGGCCGGAAGGCCTTCCGGCAGGTTGTGCAGCAGCGCGGTGTGCGCCAGTGCGTGGAACGAGCCGAAGCGGTACGTGATCGAGCGGCCTACCGCCGGATAGGTCCCCTCCGGGGAGACCAGGCGCTCCAGCTGGGCGGCGTAGCGCGCCTCGCGCAGCAGCTGCTGCGGCAGGTACTTGTCCTGGTCGAACCCCCGGCCCCGGATCACGCGCAGCACGTCCGTAAGCATCGGCTGGATCACCAGTGAATTGTAGTAGTCGAAATGGAATTCCATGCCGTCGCCGTACCACGCGTCACCCTTGTACCAATGGTCGAAGAGGAAGCGGTCCACGCCGTAGAGCAGGCGCTCCTTGTCGCAGCTGCCGGTGAATTCCAGCAGGGCCGCCTCGACGATCGAGGCGAAGAGCAGCCAGTTGCTCTCCCCCGGCCTGATCTCCCGGGAGGACTGCAGGGCCGCCACCAGGTCGGCCTGTGCCTTTGGGGACAGCCGGCCCCAAAGCTGCTTGGGGGCGCGAAGGAGCCCCTGGGCCAGGAAGGCAGCGTCCACGAGGGCCTGCCCTCCGTGGCTGCCGTCGAAGACGAGCCGGTCCGGGCAGGCCGGATCGGCGGCATTCGCCAGGGCCCGCACGGTCAGGTCGATGAATTCGGCGCGGAGCCGTCCTTCGGGCGTGTCGTCCGGCCCGAGCTCCAGCCAGGGAGCGATGCCGCAGACCGTCCGGCCGAAGGCCTCCAGGCGGGAGACCTCCTTGCGGTTCGGGTCGCTGGACAGGGACTCGAACGGAAGGTTGCGCTTGAGCGTGCCGGCGGCGAGGTTCGCCACCACGGGCCGCGCGATGCGGTCCAGCGTGGCGATCCAGTCCT
The DNA here is from genome assembly GCA_017477245.1 of Bacteroidales bacterium. Taxonomy (GTDB): domain Bacteria; phylum Bacteroidota; class Bacteroidia; order Bacteroidales; family UBA932; genus Cryptobacteroides. Next base: position 5,822 of record JAFUWY010000013.1, read on the forward strand.
GCCGGTCGGCGTTGTCCGAGACGACGGTACGGACATCCACCACGGGACGGCCCTCGAGCAGGCGCTTGTAGCGCAGCAGCGCCTCGACATAATAATAGTCCGCGTAGACGAGCGGCGTATCGAAGGTATTGGCCGGCTTGTTGGCCGTGCAGTGCTTCAGGATGAAGTTGGCGTTCTCCCCCAGCTTGGCCCGGTAGGGCGCCTTGGAGAGCGAGGTGAGCTGCTTCTCGGCCAGGGTGAGGAACTGCTGCGAGAGCACGGGATCCTGCACGAAGGTGGACAGCTCGACCAGGGCGGACGCCATGATGCAGGCGGAGGAAGCGTCACGGGGCGTATCCTTCGTCACGGGCACGTCAAGGTCCCAGTACGGGATCTTGTCCTTGGGCAGGGCCGGATGGTTCATCAGGAACTTCCCGATGTTGACGGCCTGCTCCAGGTAGCGCGGGTCGCGCGTCTGGCGGTACATCATCGTGTAGCCGTACAGGCCCCAGGCCTGGCCGCGGGACCAGGCGGAGCCGTCGGCATAGCCTTGTTCGGTCTCCTTGCTGATGATCTCGCCCGTCTCCCCGTTGTAGTTGACCACGTGCCAGGAGCTGTAGTCCGGCCGGTAGTGGTTGCGGATCGTGGTGTTGGCGTGGGTCCGGGCCATCTCCATGTATTTCGGATCGCCGGTCAGCGCGGAGGTGACCGTGAGCAGCTCGAGGTTCATCATGTTGTCCACGATCACGATGAAGTCACGCTTCTTCCACGGCTGCGGGTTCCAGGAACGCGTGCACCCGACGGCCGGGTTGAAGCGCGTCGAGAGGGACTCGCCGGTATTGATGATCACCTGGCGGTAGTCGTCGCGGCCGGTCAGGCGCCAGCCGTTGCCGTAGCTGCAGTAGATCATGAAACCCACGTCGTGGTTGTCGCGGTTGTACTGCTCGGGAGCCATCCGCTCCGTCATCCGCTCGGCGGCGGCCCGGATCTCCGGATCGCCCTTGTACTCATAGAGGTACCAGAGCGTCCCCGGGAAGAATCCCGCCACCCAGTTCTTGGAGTTGCAGGTTTCCAGTTCGCCGTTGCGGGTTGTGTTGACGAGGCGGCCTTCCTGGTCCTTGACGGAATCGTACATCCGCATGGACTGCAGGACGGCGAAGTCCATCTCCTTCCGGATGAACTTCGCCATCTCCTGCTTCGGTGCGGCAGCCTGAAGGGCGAGGGCGCAGCAGAGGAGGCCCAGCGCAGTCAGGGCTGTCTTTTTCATGGTCATTTATCTTCTGTTCTGTTGTTGTGACTGGTCGTCGATCTTGATGTTCTCGTACTTGATGTCGCTGAGCTCGAACTCCTCGGGCTTCTCGACGATGTCGTAAGGCTTGCGGGTGCAGGTCACGTCGCAGTTGCGCATCAGGATGTGGGAACCGTAGGATTTCGGGATGTCCTTGCGGCCCTTCAGGTCGAAGAACTGGGTCCAGGGGTGGATGTAGATGAAGTTGCCCACCGTGCCCGTGATGTTCTCGACGAGGATGTACTCATAGTTCTGCGGGGTGTCCGGACGCATCTTGAGCCAGAGCACGCGGGATGCGCCGGCGCCCTCGCAGTTGCGCAGGATGATGTTGCGGCCGCCCACGCACTCGCTGCCGAAGGTCACCATGGCGGAGCCGGGGCCGAACCAGCAGTTCTCCACGAGGATGTTGCTGTTGGTGGCGTTGGCCGGATCCTGGTCGGCCCAGGGGCCCTTGCCGCCCTTGATGGCGATCAGGTCGTCGCTGTTCTGGAAGCGGCAGCCCGTGATGTGGAAATTGTTGCAGCCGTCGACGTCCACGCCGTCGGAGGACGGGGCGGGCACCGGCTTCTGCGGGGCGAAGATGACGATGTCCTTGACCCGGACATAGTCGCACTTGTAGAAGTGGGTCGTCCAGAAGCCCGGGTTGCGCAGGGTCACGCCCTCGAGCAGGACGTTCTTGCTGTTGGCCGCGTAGAAGAGGCGCGGACGGAGGGCCTCCAGGTTGGTGCAGGCGGGATTGACCCGGCGGCGGGTCCAGAAATCACGCCAGTAGCGCAGGCCGTTGCCGTCGACGACGCCCTCGCCCCGGATGGAGAAGCCATCCACCTCATAGGCGTTGATCAAGGCGGCGATGTAGTTCTGGATCACACCCTCGATATGCACGGGCACGATGGCATAGTCGGAGACGTCGTCGCTGCCCTTGAGCACGGCACCCTTCTCGAGATAGAGGTGCGTCTTGGATTTGAAGAACAGGGAGCTGGTCAGGAACGTACCCTGCGGGATGACGATGGTGCCGCCGCCCTTCTCGGCCGCCAGGTCGATGACCTTCTGGATGGCTTCGGTTTGCAACACGGTGCTGTCGCGCACCACGCCGTAGTCGGTGATCACGAAGCGCGTGGCTTCCTGCCCTTTCGGCTGGGCAGGCTTGGTGGTGAACCATTTGTCCATCTTGGTGCCGTCGGGCCAGACTTCGGCGGCGGATACGCTCAGGACCGCGAGGGCGAGTCCGGCAATTGTGGTCAGGAGTTTTCTCATCACTCAGAATAATTGGTTGGTTTTCAAAACAACCAAAGATAAGCATTTTTTTGCTTTTTCCGGAAGAAGGCGCTACTTTTGTTTACCCATTGCGGTACACTGAACCTAATAATTAACATCTATTCTATGCCTGAACAGAAGTACAGGGTCGAAAGCGACCTGCTCGGCGAACTCCAAGTCCCCGCCGAGGCTTACTATGGCGTGCAGACCCAGCGCGCCCTCAACAACTACAAGATCTCCAACACCCGGATGTGCGACTACCCCGAATACGTGATCGCCATCGCCTACGTCAAGATGGCCGCGGCCACGGCAAACGCCGAGCTCGGCGTGCTCGATCCCAAGATCGCGGAGGCCATCTGCGCGGCCTGCCGCGAGATCGTCGCCGGCAAGCTGCACGACCAGTTCCCCGTGGACATGATGCAGGGCGGCGCCGGCACCTCCGTCAACATGAACGCCAACGAGGTCATCGCCAACCGCGCCCTGGAGATCATGGGGCACAAGAAAGGCGAGTACCAGTACTGCTCCCCCAACGACCACGTCAACTGCGCCCAATCGACCAACGACGCCTACCCGACCGCCTTCCGCTACACCTTCGTGCGGATGAACAAGAAGCTCGTCAGCAACCTCGGCGCCCTGATCGCCGCCTTCCGCGCCAAGGGCGTGGAATTCAAGGACTACATCAAGATGGGCCGCACGCAGCTGCAGGACGCCGTCCCGATGACGGCCGGCCAGGAGTTCAACGCCTTCGCGACCAACCTGGAGGAGGAGATCGCCAACCTCGAGCGCAACGCCGTGCTGCTGCGCGAGATCAATATGGGCGGCACCGCCATCGGCACGGGCCTCAACGCCGTGCCGGGTTTCGCGGAGCTCTGCACGCGCCGCATGTCCGAACTTTGCGGCGACACCCTCACCAAGGCCGAGGACCTCGTGGAGGCCACGCCGGACACCGGCGCCTACGTCAGCTACTCCGCCGCGCTCAAGCGCCTGGCGATCAAGCTCTCCAAGATCTGCAACGACCTCCGGCTCATGGCTTCCGGTCCCCGCTGCGGCCTGCACGAGATCAACCTGCCGCCGATGGCGCCGGGCTCCTCGATCATGCCGGGCAAGGTCAATCCCGTCATCCCCGAGGTGACCAACCAGGTCTGCTTCAAGGTGATCGGCAACGACACCACGGTGGCCTTCGCCGCCGAGGCCGGCCAGCTCCAGCTCAACGTGATGGAGCCCGTCATCTGCGAATCCATCCTCGAGAGCGTCACCTGGCTGTGCAACGCCATCGAGACCCTGCGCACCAAGTGCGTCGAGGGCATCACCGTCAACGCCGAGCATTGCTACGAGATGGTCAAGCACTCCATCGGCATCGTGACCGCCCTCAATCCGTACATCGGCTACAAGGGCAGCACCAAGGTGGCCAAGAAGGCCCTCGAGACCGGCCGCAGCGTCTACGACATCGTGCTCGAGGAGGGCCTGATGACCCAGGAGAAGCTCGACGAGGCCCTCAACCCCACCGCCATGCTCGGCGCCCACGCCCTCTTCAAGTAACCCATACCATTCCCCCATATGCATTCCATCCGTATCTTCCTTGCGACCGTCCTGCTTGCGGCAGGCAGCCTCTGCGCGAGCGCGCAGACTATCGTCACCGCCCCCGAGGCGCCCTTCGAATTCGCGCCGCTCGAGATGTACGTCTTCCCGGCGAAGGACTTCCCCATCACGAAGTTCGGCGCCAGGCCCGGCAACGTGGCCGCCACCACGCAGGCCTTCGCCAAGGCGATGGCCGCCTGCCACAAGGCCGGCGGCGGACGCGTCGTCGTGCCTGCAGGCACCTGGCTCACGGGCCCCGTCCATTTCGAGAGCAACTGCCAGCTCTGGCTGTCGGAAGGCGCCGAACTGGTGTTCGAGGACGACCCCAAACTCTACCTGCCCGCCGTGCGCACTTCCTGGGAAGGCACGGAATGCATGAACTATTCCCCGCTGCTCTATGCCTACGAATGTGAGAACGTAGGCATAGGCGGCCCGGGGCTCATCCATCCGAAGATGGACTTCTGGCGCACCTGGTTCGCCCGTCCCGAGGCGCACATCCAGGCCACGCGCCAGCTCTATGCGATGTGCTCCACCGGCATCCCCGTGGAGCACCGCCGCATGGAGGAGGGCGAGGCCAACATGCGCCCGCACCTCATCCAGTTCAACCGCTGCACCAATGTCCAGCTGTCGGATTTCCGCATCCAGGACAGCCCGTTCTGGACGATCCACCTCTATCTCTGCAAGGACGCCTGGGTCCACGGCCTGCACGTCTACGCCCACGGCCACAACAACGACGGCATCGACATCGAGATGACCCAGCACGCCCTCGTGGAGGACTGCACCTTCGACCAGGGCGACGACGCCGTGGTCATCAAGTCCGGCCGCAACCAGGACGCCTGGCGGCTCGACACCCCGACGAAGTACGTGGTCGTGCGCAACTGCGAGGTGGTCCAGGGCCATTGCCTGATGGGCATCGGTTCCGAGATGGCCGGCGGCGTGCAGCATGTCTACATGCACGACTGCAAGTCCACCGACGCCGTCTACCGCATGCTCTACCTCAAGACCAACCACCGCCGCGGCGGCCTGCTGGAAGACATCTGGATGGAGAACGTGAGCGCCGACAAGGCCAACCGCGTGATCGAGATCGACACCGACGTGCTCTACCAGTGGCGGGACATCGTCCCGACCTTCGAGACCCGGATCACCAGGATCCGCAACATCGGGATCCGGAACGCGACCTGCCGACAGGCGGAAGCGGTATATGAGTTCAACGGCGACGAGCGCGACCCGATCGACGGCGTGACCATCGAGGACGTCCACGTGGGCAAGCTCACCAAGTTCGTCAACAACGTCCGGAACACGCGCAACATCATCGTCCGCAACGTCACCTGGGACGAGTTCACCCCGGACGGGGAAGATATGAAGATCGGCGGCTTCGCCCCCGGAAGATAACCCTTTACAGCCATGCAACCGTTAGTCATCCTCGTTTCCTACATTTTCTCCTATTTCGTCGGCCAGGCCGACGGACTGCACCTCGCCGTGAGCCGCGACGGCTACAACTGGACGCCGGTCGCGGCCAACGCCTCGCTGCTGGTCCCGCAGGTCGGCGAAGACAAGCTGATGCGGGATCCCAGCATCTGCCAGGGCCCCGACGGCACCTTCCACATGGTCTGGACCTCCAGCTGGACGGACCGGATCATCGGCTACGCTTCCTCGCCCGACCTCATCCACTGGTCGGAGCAGCAGGCCATCCCCGTGATGATGCATGAGCCCGACGCCCACAACTGCTGGGCCCCGGAGCTCTTCTACGACGCCCCCACGAAGACCTACTGGATCCTCTGGGCCACCACCATCCCCGGACGCCACGGCGAAGTGGCCACTTCCGAATCCGAGAAGGGGCTGAACCACCGCATCTACTGCACGACCACGAAGGACTTCAAGACCTTCACGCCCACGCGGCTCTACTTCGACCCGGGATTCAGCGCCATCGACGCAGCGGTCGTCCGCGACCCCGCGACCGCGGAGCTGATCATGGTCGTCAAGAACGAGAACTCCGCCCCGGCGGAGAAGAACCTCCGCGTGACCCGCAGCAAGAGCATGCGCCGGGGCTTCCCGACGCAGGTGTCCGCACCGATCCACGGGGACTACTGGGCCGAAGGGCCCTCTCCCCTCTTCCTGGAGGACGGCTCGCTGATCGTGTATTTCGACCGCTACCGGGAGGGGCGCTACGGGGCCGTGCGCAGCACGGACCACGGGCAGACCTGGTCCGAGGTGCCTGCCGACCTGCTGAACCTGCCGAAGGGCATCCGCCACGGCACGGCCTTCCGGGTGGACGACGCCGTCGTGGACCGGCTGCTGGAGACCTCCTCCAGGATCGCGCCCAAACCGCTCTACACCGACCCGGTCCACTTCGGTCCGACCGATCCCGAGATCGTGCGGAACCGGGAGACCGGCGAGTGGTACATGTTCTACACGAGCCGCCGGGCCGACCTGCAGGACGGCAACGGCGCCGAGTGGGTGCATGGCTCCGCCATCGGCATCGCAACTTCCAAAGACCTCATCCACTGGACCTACCTGCGCGACGCGCAGATCGGCTACCGCCCCGACGCCCAGCCCACCTACTGGGCCCCGGGCATCGTGGACGACGGCAAGGAGTACCACATGTATCTGACCTACGTCCCCGGGATCTTCCCGGACTGGAACCATCCGCGCCACATCGTCCACCTGACCTCCACCGACCTGGTCCACTGGCAGTTCCGCAAGGTCCTCGACCTCATGTCCGAGAAGGTGATCGACGCCGACGTGGCGCGTCTGCCGGACGGCACCTGGCGGATGTGGTACAACCAGGAGCCTGGCGGCAAGCTCATCGCCTGGGCCGACAGCAAGGACCTCTACAACTGGGAGGACCACGGCCTCGTGCCCGGCATCGGCAACTGCGAGGGGCCCAAGGCCTTCTTCTGGAAGGGATCCTGGTGGATGGTCTGCGACGAATGGAAGGGCTTCGCGGTCTATCGCAGCGACGACGCCGTGCACTGGACCCGCCAGCCCGGCAACCTGCTGCAGGAGCCCGGCAAGGGCCCGTATGACGACATCGCCGGCAACCACTGCGACGTCGTGCTGCACGGCGACCGCGCGTACATCTATTACTTCGCGCACCTGTCGCGCCCGCGGGGCCAGCGGCCCGGGGCCGCCCGCCCGGACGGGCTCTCCCCCAACACGACCTTCATCCAGGTCGCCGAACTCAGGTGCGACGACGGCAAGACCCTCACCTGCGACCGCAACGCCCTCACGATCATAGACTGACCTGTGCGGTGGATATCTCCACGAAAAAAGCTGGCCGAAGCCGTGCGGGGGTCGGAGCACAGCGACGCAGGGGGTCCGGGGGGAACGCCCCCCGGTCTGAACGAAGTGGATGATCTCCACGAAAAAAGCTGGCTTCGGCCAGCTTTTTTTGTGGAGATGGGCGGAGTCGAACCGCCGTCCAAACAAAGTCCCAGGTAGCTTTCTACACGCTTATTCTTCCTTTGGTTGTCGGCCCGCGGCTGCCGAAAGACAGGCTACCGGGGGCTTATCCTCTGAAAACTTAACGGTCCCTAGAGGCGTCCGGGCCGCGCATCCGGTTTTGATGATACCCCTGGATCCAGACTGAACCGGCCTAAAGCTGGAGGGATATACGTCGTTCCGCAGCCTTGGCGGAATCGATTAATGCTCAATCTCTTGGAGATTAGCAAGCGTATGAATAGTTGTAGTTGCCAGTTATGGCTCGAAGACTGGGATTAACGGGCCAGCCTCCTACGCCCGACGTGCTTACCATCCGAAATCAGTGCTGTCAAAACCAGAACATCCCCGAATGTGTATCGAAGTCTTCCATCAGTCCGGTTCGGTGCAGTCGAGCGTCCGGATCGTCCCGCGATAGACGAAACGGACAGGTTTCGTGGCCGCGGTCACCTCGGCGCGGACCTCATAGTGTCCGTCTCCGGAGACCTTGACCGAGACCTTCCCCCGGTCTATCGGGAGGATCTGCGTCCCGGATCCGTTGTTGGCACGGAGCCCGACGAAGGATCCTGCGACCGACTTGTCATCCTGCAGCGTCCCATAGTTGAAGGTATAGGCATCCTCCCGATGGGCCGACCCCTGGTAGAGTCCGTCCGGGAGGTCGATCCCTCCGGCCGCAGGCGCACTGATCAGCAGCCGCACGACGGCACCGGAAGAGATCAGGTCCAGGTCCTCGCCGGTCCGGCCCTGCGCGAGGTCCAGCTGATAGCAGTCGACGCCGCTCCGGACATCGGTGCCGTAATAATAGGCTTCCGCCCATTCGGCATCGAATTCGTACCGGGCCCGCCCGTCGTTCTCCTTCGAGCACGACATGGCGGAGAGCAGGATCGCCACCGGCAGGAACCATCTGAGGATCTTTTCCATACCCCCAAGATGCAAAACCCGTTGCAAGGATTGCATAATTATTTTAAAAAAATCGAATAATTTGGCGGGATTTTCAAAAATCCCTATCTTTGCAATCCTTTTGGACCAGCGCTCCGGGAGATTAGCTCAGTTGGTTCAGAGCACTTGCCTTACAAGCAAGGGGTCACTGGTTCGAACCCAGTATCTCCCACAAAAAGTCGGCTCTCTGCCGACTTTTTTGTATCTTTGCAGAAGATGACACGAAAACGGATAACCTTTCTGGCGGCCTCCCTGGCCGGCACGCTGCTGCTGGCTGCCAGCGTCGCGGCGCAGCCCTCGATCTCCCAAATGTATTTCGACACCCGCGCGTCCTTCCACCAGGAAGTGGCCGACGGCCGATACAACAGCCAGTTCACCGGCGACCATTTCAACCTCAATGTCCGGGGCAGCCTGACGGACAACCTCACCTTCCGCATCCGCCAGCGGCTCAACAAGAAGGTCTTCGACGAGCGTAACATGTTCAACGCCACGGACTTCCTGTACCTTCGCTGGCAAGCCACGCCCCGCTGGGCCTTCACGGTCGGCAAGAACGCCGTCCTGATCGGCGGCTACGAGTTCGACGCCGTGCCGATCGACGTCTATTACTACAGCAACTTCTGCAACAACCTCTACCAGGGATTCTCCTTCGGCGCCAACCTCGAGTACGCCTTCGCGCCGGGACAGAACCTTGTCTTCCAGGTCTGCAACTCTCCCCTCTCGCTGGGTTTCCAGTCCATCTACGCCTACAATTTCGCCTGGATGGGCGGATTCGCGCCCTGGTGGAACACCATCTGGAGCGTCAATTTCGTGCAGGACGAGTTCCACCGCACCATCAACTACATCTCCCTGGGCAACCACATGGTCTTCGGCGGGCTGGCCGTGGACTTCGACTGGATGAACCGCGCCGGCATGGGCCAGCGGCGGTTCTTCTCCGACTACACCGTCATCTCGAAGATCATCTGGAGCGTCGGCAAATGGAATCTCTGCACCAAGGCCGGCTATGAGAGCAACGCCTCCTACAACGTCGACGCGCAGGGGCGCGCCTACGACCTCGCCGTGGCGCCGGGCACGAAGAACTTCTATGCCGGATGCGGCGTGGAATTCTTCCCGCTCCCCGACCGCGACCGGCTGCGCCTGCATGCCGTCTGGTTCCGGAGCAGCACGATCGGCATCGACAATTTCGATGTCGGAATCACCTGGAGGCTGGATGTCATCAAAAAATAGATTCGCCGGTCAAGCCGGCGAATGACGGGATGGGCTGCCGGCGAATGACGGGAAGGGCTGCCGGCAAATAACGGGATGGGCTGCCGGCGAATGAAGGATCAATAACCCAACACGTACCAGAGGTCGCGGATGCGCTGCTCCGGGTCCCACTTGTAGTCGAAGGTCCAGGCGGCCGTCAGCGTGTAGTACTGCGGATTGCCGGGGGCCTGGTCGGCGTTGTTGCGCAGCCACCCGCTGTGGCCGCCCTCGCGGGTGCAGGAGATATAATAGGCCCGCAGACCCCACTCGCAGGGATCCAGCACCTGGTCGGAGTAGGCATAATGGATGTTGCTGTCGATCACGTTGCGGGACATCGTGCTGTTGGCGATGTAGAACTGCGCATCGTGATGGTAGCGGCCCAGCAAGGTCGGCGAGGCGGCGTCGAAGGAAGAATTGGTGATGACCAGTTTCTTGTTGCGGTCCCCGCGGCCGTCGTGCCAGATCATCGCCTTGCCGTCGCCGTAGAACGAGCAGCGCGTGGCATAGCACCAGCCGCGCGGACAGAGGAAGTCCACCCCGCGGCAGCGCAGGTCCAGGTCGGCGTGGTAGTACATCCCGTCGCCGCCCGGCGCCCAGAGCGAGAGGGCGTCGTTGCCGTCGGCCCAGACGTGGCAGTTGATCACGATGGTGCGCGTGGCGCGGCCGAAGATGGCCATCTGGTGCGCCGTCGTCTCCTCGACCGTCGTGCCGTAGTTGTTGTAGACGGTCAGCCCGCTGATGATGCAGTCGTCAGCCCCCTCCTGCAGCACGATGACGCCGTTGCCGACATCCTTGCCGTGATAGGAACGGATGGTCCGCTTCGAGGACAGTTCCGCGAAAGTCAGGACGGTCTCGTCGCGGTCCTCGCCGACCAGCACGATGTTGGGCCGGTCGATGATGACTTTCTCATTATAGTTCCCTTTGAGGATCAGGATCTTGTAGGGCTCTTCGGGATGAGCGGGGGCCTGTTCGACGGCGGCCTGGATGCTCTGGCCGGGCATCACGACGGCATCGAAGTCCCGGCGGTCGATGACCGGGCGGCGGAACATCTCGATGGTGCCGTTCCGGTTGGCGCCGGGCGTGGTGAGGCTGATGCGGACCTTGCCCTTGGGGTCGTTCTTGTCCGCCCAGGCGTCGTACAGCGGGTACAGCTGCGCAGGATTGGAATTGTACCAGCCATAGCCGTTGCGGCGCTCGGGGCCGATCTCCTCGAGCCGGCGGCGGGCGATGCCGTCGCGGTCGCAGACATAGGGCTCGCACCACTTCAGGTCATAGAAACGGCCCCACATCGGCTGCGCCGAAGGGTCCTCGACCAGCCGCGTGTTGCGCACGCCGCCAACCGCCGTGCGCTCCAGGCGCAGGCCGGTCAGCTTGTAGGTGTCGAACCACTGCATGGCGCCGTGGACGGCCCGTTTCACGCGCGCATCCGGGTCCGGCAGGCTCATGAGCAGCCGGACGATGCCCGCGCTCTCGGCCGTGCAATAGGACGGGAGTTCGAAGGCGCGGCCGGGCGCCGGGAGCAGCGTCTCCCGGTCGTGCTGCTGGCACCAGACCGAGGGCTTGCCGTCCTTGACGATCTGGGTGGCCAGGATGCACTCGATCCCCTTGTCGAAGGCCTTCTCCAGCCGCTCGCGCAGGGCGGCGTCCGTCAGGCCGCCGCCGTAGGGAGCGTTCTCCGAGTAGATCTCGCGGAAAAGCGCGAGCGTATTGACGATGGCGTTGTCGTTGTAGGTGATGTGACGCTGGTAGCCGGACATCTCGGGCCAGAACTGCGGCCAGCCGCCGTTGTCGTACTGGCCGGAGAGGAGGTATTCCACCGCGGCCGTGAAGCCGTCGCGGAAGCGGGCCTCATGGGTGCCCTGCCACAGGCGGGCCAGGTAGGCCATCTGGGAGGTCGTGGCATTGTTGTCGATGGTCGAATCGTCCGTGCGGGACTTCTCGGCGCGGATCTGCGCCAGCTCGGCATCCGTCAGGCGGCGCGCCATGTCCACGTTCTTGGGCCAGCCGCCCGTTACGCGCTGGTAGGCCAGCACCTGGTCCCCGACCCGGATGGCGTCTTCGGTCTGGAAGAAGGCAGGGTCCGTCTCCTGCAGGGCGTTGCGACGGGGCATCTGCATCATGGCTGCCGGCTGGGCGGCAGGCGCGATCTTCTTCAGCCACTCGCGCTGCTCGAGCTCGAGCACGCCGGAGAGCTGGGCGGAAGCGGAAAGGGAAACGGTCAGCAGGAGCGCGGCGGCAGCCGCGAATCGGGAACGGGAACGTATCATGGTCGGCCAGGGCTTTGGTTTTCCCAAAGATACGCTTTTTCCGCTGGATAAACAATGTGCGGCGGACTAACCGGCGGAAGATTCGTAGCGGTCGAGCGCCTCGCCCATCAGCTCCCGTCCGCGCGCGATGATCTCAGGCGCATGGGAGTAGCCGTACACGCCATGGTACGAGTCGAAGGGCAGGTTCACCAGGATGTCCGGCGGGCACAGGTCGATGCCCATCCGGGCGATGGTGTGATTCATGATCCCGAAGCTGCGCTGGAGGATGCTGGCGTAGTTGTCGTCGGCGCCGAAGGGGACGTTGTCCGCACGTCCGGCCGCCAGCAGGCGCTTCTCCAGCCGGTCGGTCTCCAGCCGGTCGTGCAGCAGGCGGCTCCCCTCTTCGCCGGCTTTGCGCACCTTGCTGAGCAGGTCCGTGTCGGAAGCGATCGTGTCGCGCAGGACCGCCTGCGCTTCCTCGCGCAGGGCCGCGCCGCTCTCTGCGAGCGCCCGGCGGCCGGCCAGATAGGCATTGATCTGCTCCGCCTCGATCCGGTTGACGTTGAATCCCACCAGGATATCCCCGTCGCGGCGCTCCACCCGGTTCAGCGGGAAGGTGTTGACCAGGCCGCCGTCCACGAGGGTGCGGCCCTGCCATTTCACGGGCCGAAACATCGACGGGATGGAGATGGAGGCGCGGATGGCGTCGAAGAGCGGCCCTTCGCGGAAGATGATTTCCTCGCCCGTGAAGAGGTCCGTCGCCACCGCCGTGAAGGGGATCGGCAGGTCCTCGATCCGCACGTCGGGCACCCGGCTCTTGATGGCACGGATGACCTTGTCGCCCTTGACCAGGTAGTTGCGGCTCGGCGTGAAATCCATCAGCTTCACCACCTGGACGGGATCCAGGGCGCAGAGCCACTGCTTGAAGGCATCCATCCCGCCGGCGGCGAAGATACCGCCGACCAGCGCGCCGGCGGAAGTGCCGGAGACGGAAGTGATGGTATATCCGCGCTCCTGCAGGACTTCGATCGCACCGATATAGGCGAACCCGCGCGGGCCGCCGCTGGACAAGGCAAGGGCTACATTCTTTTCCATAGCCACAAAAATAAGGAATTATCCGGAATAACCGTATCGCTTCCGCAGGCGCAGCAGCAGGCATCCGCCCAGGACCAGCGCGAAGATCTCCGCCACGAAGGCCGAGAACCAGATCGCCTCGGCGCCGAACAGGGCCGGCAGCAGCAGGACGCAACCCAGCTCGAAGAGGAAGGTCCGGGAGAACGAGACCAGCGCCGACACCGGCCCGTTGCCCAGGCCCGTGAACCACGCCGAGATGAACAGCGGAATGCCCGCGAGCAGGAAATCGGGCGCATACAGGCGCGTGGCCCGGACCGTCAGGGCGGTCAGGGCCGGGTCATAGCCGACGAAGAGCCGCGCCACGGGGCCGGCCAGCAGCTCCGCCAGGCCAGCCAGAAGCACCCCCAGGGCCAGCAGCAGGCGAAGGCTCCGCCCGAGCAGGCTGCGGAGCTCCGCCCGGTTGTCCGCGCCGTAATTGAATCCGGCCAGCGGCGAGACCGTCATGTTGTAGCCGGTATAGACGGCGATGAAGATGAAGCCCAGGTACAGGATCACGGAATACGCCGCCACGCCGTTCTCCCCGTAGAAACGCATCAGCTGGAGGTTGTAGCACATCGACACCACGTTGAAGGAGATGTTGCCCACGAACTCCGACAGCCCGTTGGAGCACGCCTGAGCGATGGGGGCCGCCTCCAAGGGCGTCGGGCGGAATCGGAGTCCCCCTTCGGCCTGCCGGCGGGAAAGGACCGCCAGCGGCAGGAAGCCGCCCACGCAGCAGGCCAGCATCGACCCGGCCGCGGCGCCGGCCAGTCCCCAGCGGAAGACGATGATGAACAGGGCGTCCAGACCGATGTTCACCAGCCCGCTGAGCAGCGACACCTGCGTGCCGAGCTCGGGCCGTTCCGCCACCATGAAGAAAGGCTGGATGCCCATCTGGAGCATGAACGCCGGCATGCCCACGGCACAGATCCGGCCATAGATGACGCACTGGGCGACCATGTCGCCCTCGGCGCCCAGGGCCACCGCCAGCGGCTCCATCCAGATATACAGCGGTACCGCCGTGAGCACGGAGAGCAGCAGCGTGAACTCCACCGACATGCTGAAATAGCGGCAGGCCAGGTCCCGGCTGCCCTCCCCCAGGGTCTTGGCGACGAGGGCCGCCCCGCCGGAGCCGACCATCAGCCCCAGGGCACCCACCAGGCCCAGCGCGGGCCAGATGAGGTTCAGCGCTGCGAAGGCCGTCGTCCCGACGAGGTTGGACACGAACAGGCCGTCCACGATGCTGTAGAGGCTGATCAGCACCATCATCGCGATGAGCGGCACGGCCGAGACAATCAGCCGCCCGTATCCGTAATGTCCTTCCAGTTTGACCTTCATCATGCTACCCTGTCGCTGAATGCGGGCCGCAAAGTTCGGGCAAAAAGCGAAGAAAACAAAGTCTCCCGTTTTTTTCTATCTTTGTATGACCTAAAAAGACATCCCGATGAAAGTATCCTTCGGCCGCCTTGCGGCCTTGCTGATGGTCTGCGGCGCCGCCGCAGCCTGCCGACCGGACATCCAACCTGTGCAGGGCACCCTCGAGCCCGGCACCCCCGCCGCAGAAGCACCTGCGGCCGTCCGGGAAACCCTGGAAACCGCCCCGCTGGACGACCGCTTCGAATACCTGCTCAATGACGGGGAGAACGGCCTGGCCGTGCTCAGCCTGCTGCGCTGCAGCGAAGGGCAGTCTGCCGAGGGCTATGGCGTGCTGGTGGTCTGCGGAGACACCCGGACCGAACTGCCCGGCATCCGCCACGGCAACATGCCCCAGGCCCGCTTCGACGCCGCCAAGGGCGAACTCTGGCTCACGGGAGCCGACGCCGAAGGCACGGGGCTCCGGGTGGAACGGCCGTACCTGCTGCGCTTCGACCCGGCCGGGCGCGCATCCGTCGCTGCCACGATCGACCCCTACGCCATGCAGGAGGAGCTCCGCAAGCATTTGTCGTTCAGCGTAAAAAACAAGAATATCACCTTCTATGCCGACGGCGCCCCGCTCGTCACGTCGACCGTCACCGAAGACGGGATGGGACCGCTCTTCGACCAGCCCGTCTGGATCGGCGAGCAGATCCGCTACGAACTGGACGGGGGCCTGACGGTGCTCGTCACCCCGGGCCTGAGCTTCCAGACCGGCAAGGTCCTCCTCTACGACGACACCCCCACCCTGGCCGCCACGGTCGCCCTGACCCCGGAGGGTTTCACCCTTTCCGGATTCAGGATCTATCCCGAACTGTAAGATGATCCGCACCAGCGAAATATTCACGACCCCGCCCACGGATTTCAAGACCCCGCTCGAGCGGGAGGTCTATGCCGCCCTGCAGCGTCTGGGCATCCCTTTCGAGCGGATCGACAACGACCCCGCCATCACGATGGAGGACTGCGCCGCCATCGACGCGGCGCTCAGCGTCCGGACGGTCAAGACCCTGCTGCTCTGCAACAGGCAGCAGACGGCTTTCTACCTGTACGTCACGCCGGGCGACAAGCCTTTCGTGACCCGCGATTTCGGTGCGGCGCTTGGCATCTCCCGCGTCTCCTTCGCCCCGGAATCCGCCTTGCTGGAGCGCCTGGGCACGGTCCTCGGCGCCACGACCGTCTTCAGCTGCCTCACCGCCGCGCCGGACGCCTTCCGGCTGGTCATGGACCGCAGCGTTGCGGAGAGTGATTGGTATGGCTGCACGGACGGCACCACGACCTGCTACATGAAGGTCCGCACCGCGGACCTGATGGAAAAACTCCTCCCCCAAACCCCCTTCGAGCCGACGTTAATATAATAGAAAAGCCCCTGTCCTATGATTAGAACAGGGGTTGATCTTGCGGAGAGACAGGGATTCGAACCCTGGAACCGCTTTGGACGGTCACACGCTTTCCAGACGTGCCTCTTCAGCCACTCGAGCATCTCTCCAAACGGGACTGCAAATATAGGAAACTTTTTTGAAAAAGTACTACCTTTGCGGCCGATTTTGTGAGAAAGCCATGCGTTTTAACAGAAGAAAACTGATCGGTTTCGCGGCAGGCATCGTCGCGGGCGTATCCTACGGCATGAATCCCCTCTTCGCCAAGCCCCTGCTGGAAGGCGGCGTGCCGGTCCTGACGATGCTCTTCTTCCGCTATTTCCTGTCCGTGGTGATGATGGGAATCTGGATGTTCCTGCGCAGGGAATCCTTCGGCGTGAGCGCGAAGGAATTCAGCCTGCTGGCGGTGCTGGGCCTGCTGTTCAGCTGCAGCAGCCTGTTCCTGTTCGAATCCTACCGCTTCATCCCTTCGGGGCTGGCCACGACCATCGTCTACCTCTACCCCGTATTCGTCGCCTTGATGATGGCAGCGCTGGGCAACACGCCAGACTGGCATGTCTGGGTCTCCATCGCCGCGACCTTCGCCGGCGTGATCCTGCTTTGCAAGCCTTCCGGCGGCGTGACGCTGCACTGGGCGGGCCTGGCGCTGGCCGCGCTCTCCGCCCTCAGCTATGCCGCCTACCTGGTGATCGTCAACCGCTCCCGGCGGATCCGGCACATCTCCGAGCACGCCCTGACCTTCTATGCCCTGCTCATCGGCTCCGTGCTGTTCTTCGCCTTGCAGCTCGCGCGCGGCGGCCTCCCGCTGGCCGCGGTCCGCACGCCTGCCGTGGCGGCCAACCTGCTGGGACTCGCCATCTTCCCGACCATGATCTCCCTGCTGGCGCTGGCTGTCTCCACGCGCCACATCGGCCCCACGCGCACCTCCGTGCTGGGGGTCTTCGAGCCGGTCACGGCCATCCTGATCGGCACGGTCCTCTTCGCCGAGCCGATGACGCCGGGCATGACCGCCGGCATCGTCCTGTGCCTGGCGGCCATCCTCTTCATGGTCGTCACCGAGAACCGGCCCGGCCGGGACTAGGCCCGGCTATTTCCCCTGCCAGGCCCAGCCGATCTGGTTCTCCTGCAGGCGCGTGCCGGCCTTGGCGCGCAGGAAGAGCATTTCCGGAAGATTCCCTTCCGGGTCGCGCGGCAGGTACAGGTCCATGGGGTCCGTGGAGACGAACATCGCGGCGCCCTCCTCGACGGAGATGGTGCCGAACTCATTGTCCCGCAGGGTGCACTTCGTCTCGTCGCACAGGGCAAGGTCCTCTCCGCCCGTGTGCCAGGACAGGTTGGCCGTCAGGATGTGGTCATAGCCCGGGACCCGCTGGTTCTCCCCCGCTCCGGGGCCCTTGCGGTTGACCATGTTGAAGTCCCGCGGGTTCATCGCGGCGGAATTGTTCTCCCAGCGGTTGCCGGCCAGGTGGTAGTTGGAATCGAAGCCGTTGACCTTGTTGCGGTAGGCCACGCTGTGGTGGATGTAGTGGCTGGGGCAGATCGGCGGGCAGCGGGTCGGACCGGCGCCCAGCGCCCAGCCGCCGCTCTTGAAGCCGTTGCCGTCGCCGGCACGCTCGAAGGTCTCGTTGTCCCGCGGATCCGCGGTCGGCTGGAAGCCGTTGTAGAACGCCCAGCAGTGGTCGATCTCCACCGGTGCCGCACAATGGATGAGGTCGTAGCCGTCGTCCGAGTTGCGCCACGCGCGGCAGCCGCGGATCACGTTGCCGACCTCCCAGGGATTCGCCATGTGGAAGCCGAAGCCGTCGACGTTGCCGCCGTAGGCGCCTTCGGAATAATTGTCATAATTGTTGTACGCGTCGCAGTTGAGCACCAGGTTGTAGGAGCCGGCAGTCTGGTAGAAGCCGATCGCCATGTTGTCGTGCATCGAGAGATTCTCCACGATGCAGTGCGAGCCCTTGCGCGCGGAGACGCACTCCGATTGCGTGTGGCCCTTGATGCGCACCGGCAGCCCGACGATCTCGAAATTGCGCAGGTGCAGGTAGTCCGCACCCAGGTAGAAGCCCGCGAAGCGGTGCTTGCCGTCCAGCTGCAGGGCCGAGAAATCGAAGACCGGCCGCTCGCCCGGGTAGCCCATGAAGCAGGTGCGGTGCGCGGCCGTGCCGCCCTTCTCCAGGGCGAAGACATAGGCGTAGAGGGCCTCCGTCTTCATGATCTGGTCGTCCGTAATCTTATAGGTACCGGCGCGGAAGTAGAGCGTGTCGCCGGGCGACATCCGGGCATAGGCCGCCGGGAGGGTGGCGAAGGGCGCACGGAGGGTGCCGGCGGCATTGTCGCGCCCGTTGGGCGCCATGTAGAACGTGCGCGCGCAGAGCGGCAGCGCGCAGAGGCCGAGCAGGATCGGCAGCAGGATTCTTTTCATAACGGTATCGACAGTTGGTTCGTCCCGTAAAGATAGGAAAATTTGCAACCCGGTTGCACGGACGCCGAAGTAGTTTTGTGCAGTTTTTTCAAGGAATACCATGTCGAAAAAGGAAACCATCATCGCCACCATCCTGCTGATCCTTTTCGGAACAAGCATGCATTTCGTGCACCACGTACCGTTCTTCAACCATTTCCTCGGCTACATCTTCCCGGTGGTCGAGAGCGTGATGGCCCACATGAAGATGGTTTTCTATCCCATGCTCCTGCTGGGCATCTACCTCGCCGTGAGCCGGCGCGACATCCGCGAGATCGGGGCGCCGGTCCTCGCCAGCCTGGCCGTCATGCCGCTCATCATCCTCGTCTTCTTTTCCTACTGGATCTTCGTCCGGCACGAGCTGATGGCGCTCGACATGGTCATCTACATCTCCGCGATGGTCCTTGCGGTCCAGCTGGCGAAACGCTGGCGCGTGAAGCCCTTCGTCCGCAACAACTGGGGTCTCTGGATCGTCGTAGCCATCCTGACCATCCTCGCCACGGGCTTCCTCACCTACAACGCGCCCGACTGGATCATTTTCGAGGACATGGGATAAGCGGCGGATCCGTCATCTCTTTTCCGGAAAACTTGCTATATTTGTAGGATATGGAAAAGAAACTCGTCATCATCCCGACCTACAACGAGATCGAGAACATCGCCAAGATCATCGCCGCGGTCTTCGCCATCCCGGGCGGCTACCACATCCTCGTGATCGACGACGGATCCCCCGACGGGACGGCCGCCGCCGTGAAGGACCTGCAGAAGGTCCACGCCGACCGCCTGTTCCTGGTGGAGCGCAGCGGCAAACTCGGCCTGGGCACGGCCTACGTGACCGGCTTCCGCTGGGCGCTGGCGCACGACTACGACTACGTGTTCGAGATGGATGCCGACTTCTCCCATGCTCCCGAAGACCTCCCCCGCCTGCTCGCCGCGTGCACCGAGGGCGGCGCCGACATGTCCGTCGGCTCCCGCTACTGCGAAGGCATCAACGTCGTCAACTGGCCGATGGGCCGCATCCTAATGTCCTACTGCGCCTCCATCTATGTCCGCACGGTACTCGGGTTCCGGATCTACGACAGCACGGCCGGGTTCGTGTGCTACTCGCGCAAGGTCCTGGAATCCATCGACCTGGACGCCGTCAGGATGAAAGGTTACGGCTTCCAGATCGAACTCAAGTATACCGCCCACAAACTGGGATTCCGCATCGCCGAGGTCCCCGTGATCTTCGTCAACCGCAAGGAAGGCACCTCCAAGATGTCCGGAAGCATCTTCGGCGAGGCGTTCTGGGGCGTGCTCGCCCTGCGCTTCCGCAAACTTCACCCCGCATCCGCGAAATGAAAGAAATCTATATCCAGCACATCGCCGGTCTCCTCGGATTGAAGGACTGGCAGGTAGAGAATTGCGCCGGCTTGTTCGAGGACGGCGACACAATCCCCTTCATCAGCCGCTACCGCAAGGAGAAGACCGGCGGCATGGACGACGTAGAGGTGGCAGAGGTCCGCCACTGGGTGGACGTCTTCACGGAGATGGAGAAGCGCAAGGAGACGATCCTGAAGACCATCGGCGAGGCCGGGGCCCTGACGGACGAGCTGCGCGACAGGATCGCGAAATGCGTCTCGGCCACGGAGCTCGAGGACCTCTACCTCCCGTGGCGGCCCAAGCGGCGCACGCGCGCCACGGCCGCCAAGGAGCTGGGCCTGGAGCCGCTGGCGGACCTGATGTGGAACAACAAGACCCGCAACCCGGAGCAGGATGCGCGCAAGTTCGTCCGGGGCAAGGTCGCAGACACGGAAGCGGCGCTGGCCGGCGCGCGCGACATCGTCGCCGAGCGCCTCAGCGAGACGGCCGTGATCCGCGAGAACCTCCGCGGGATCTTCCGCCGGCGCCGCGTGACGGCCGGCGTGACCAAGGCCGGCCGTGACAGCGCCGAGGCGGCCAAGTACCGGAGCTATTTCGACTTCAAGATGCCCCTGGACCGCATCCCGTCCCACAACCTGCTGGCCATCCTGCGGGCGCAGAACGAAGGCTTCCTCAGCGTCGGCATCGACGCCGATCCGGAGAAGTGCGGCGCCAAGATCTACTACGATTTCTGCCAGGAGCACGGCTACCCCGCCGGCCCCCTCGCCGACCAGATCAAGACGGCCGTCGCCGACAGCTTCAAGCGCCTGCTCGAGCCGTCCATCAGCGGCGAGGTCCTGCGCGAAGCCAAGGAGAAGGCCGACCGCGAGAGCATCCGGGTGTTCGGCGAGAACCTCCGCCAGCTGCTGCTGTCCGCCCCCGTGGGCGCCAAGCGCACCATGGCCATCGACCCGGGCTTCCGCAACGGCTGCAAGATCGCCTGCCTGGATGAGCAGGGCAACCTCCTATACCACACCATCATCTACCCGCACCCGCCGCAGAACGAGAAGGTCAAGTCCATCGTGGCCGTCCAGCAGATGCTGGACCGCTACGGGATCCAGGCCGTCGCGATCGGCGACGGCACCGCCTCCCGCGAGACGGAGGATTTCATGCGCCGCGTCCAGCTGCCGCAGGGCTGCAAGGTCTGGACGGTCAGCGAGGACGGCGCGTCCATCTACAGCGCCTCCGAGATCGCGCGCCGGGAGTTCCCCGACGAGGACGTGACCGTGCGCGGCGCCGTGTCCATCGGCCGCCGCCTGATGGATCCGCTCGCCGAGCTCGTCAAGATCGACCCCAAGAACCTCGGCATCGGCCAGTACCAGCACGACGTGGACCAGACGCTCCTCAAGGAGAAACTCGACAATACGGTGGAGAGCTGCGTCAACGCCGTGGGCGTGGGCCTCAACACCGCCTCCCCCTACCTGCTCTCCTACGTCGCGGGCATCGGCCCCGCCCTGGCGGAGAACATCGTCAGCTACCGCACCGAGCACGGCGCCTTCCGCAGCCGCGCCGAGCTCAGGAACGTCCCCCGGCTCGGGCCCAAGGCCTTCGAGCAGTGCGCGGGCTTCCTGCGCGTACGCGGCGCAGACAATCCGCTGGATAATTCCGCCGTGCACCCCGAGTCCTACGGCATCGTGGACCGCATGGCGGCGTCCCTGGGGGTCACCACGAAGGAACTCGTGGGCAATGCGGAGCTCTGCGCGAAGATCCAGGCCCGGGATTTCGTGACGGACACGGCCGGCCTGCCCACCGTCAACGACATCCTCAAGGAGCTCGCCAAGCCGGGCCTCGACCCGCGCGAGCAGGCGGCGGAGTTCTCCTTCGCCGAGGACATCCATACGATCGAGGACCTGAAGGTCGGGATGGAACTGCCGGGGATCGTGACGAACATCACCAATTTCGGCGCTTTCGTGGACATCGGCATCCACGACGACGGCCTTGTGCACGTCTCGCAGATGGGCCCGCGCGGCACAGACCCCACCAAGGTCGTGAAGCTGCACCAGCACGTCCGCGTGAGCGTCACCGCCGTCGACCTCGACCGCGGGCGCATCTCCCTGCGGCTACTGAAATAGCTGCTGGCAGAAATCCAGGTAGAAATCGGACCAGTTGTACCACTCGTGACCGCCTTCGGCCACGACGAAGCGGTGTGCATAGCCCTTGCGGGTCAGCCGCCGGTCGAAGAGGATCATGTGCGGATAGAAGAAATCCGTCTTGCCGATATAGATGTCAAACCGCGCCGGCGGGTCGGCGAATTTGCGGCGCAGCTTGCGCCACAGCCCGTCATAGACGTCCGGATGGTTCATCGCGGCGATGCCCGGATAGGCATACGGGGAGAACAGGCCGGCGTAGTCGAACGTGTCCGGGTTGCTCACGAAGAGATAGAGCGACTGCAGGGCGCCGCTGGACATGCCGGCGATGGCGCGGCCGGACTTGTCCGGCACGGTCCGGTACAGGCTGTCCACCCGCCCCACGACATCGTGCACGAAGTGCCGCTCCACCTCGCCGTCCACCGCCCAGAAGGCGCGGACCGCGTTGACGGCGTGGCCGTTCTTGTAGTCCCGCTCGCCGAAATAGTTGTTGACATTGGGCAGCACCAGGATGAAATCCCGCGCCTTGCCGGCCTGCCGCAGCGAGTCCAGCCCGTGCAGCACGTCGGCGCTGTCGATCCAGGTCACTTCGTTGCCCCGGGCGCCGTGCAGCAGGTACAGCACCGGGTAGCGGCGCAGGCTGTCGCGGTAGTAGTCCTTCGGCAGGTAGACGACCGCCCGGCGGTGGCTGAGGTCCGGCTCGCTGCTCGGGCAGGTGACGGTCTCGAGGATGCCCTCCCCGGCGTAGCGCTCCTGGATCTCATGCGTCTCGAGGCCCCGCGCATAGCGCGCCGCGGAGCAGGACGCGGCCAGCAGGGCCGCCGCGACCAGCAGGGCCAGGCTGAGGATACGTTGGATCCGGTCTTTCATCGTACGGGAGCGTCAAGCGCCTGCCGGAACATCGCGACCAGGGCTTCGATGGACTTGTCGATATCATAGTCCCGGGCGGCGTCGGCGTAGCGCTGCGCCATCCGGTTGCGCTCTTCGGGATGCTCGATCCACCAGTCGATGCGCTCTGCGAGGGTCCGGCTGTCATAGACGGGATACAGGCTCTCGGGGCACAGGGCGAAGGTGGAGGTGCCGATCAGCTCGCCTTCGGCGATCACGGGCACCAGCCCCTCGCGGGTGGCTTCCAGGCAGGAGAGGCCCTCGACCTCCACCCATGCGCAGTGGATATAGAGGTAGGACTTGCACGCCAGCTCCTTCAGCTCTTCGTGCGTGTAGAAGCCGAACGAGGCGGGAATCTCCAGCACGCCCTCTTCGTGCAGGCGGGCGGCCATCTTTGCGTATTTGCGGGCCTTGGGGCCGTTGCCGGCGAAGGTGAGGTGGATCCGGCCGGCGTGGCGGCTGTAGCGCATCGCCTGCAGCAGGGTCTCCTGGGATTTCTCGGCGGCCAGGCGGCCGACGCAGAGGATCTCCACGACCGGGTCCGGGGACACCGGCGCGGCGACCACCGGCTTTTCCGGCAGGCGCATGCCGTTGGAGATCACGTGCAGGCGTGCCTTGAAGCCGCTCTGCTCCAGATAGTCGCGGACGACTTCCGTCGGGCACTGGATGTCCGAGCAATGGTCGAAGACGATGCTCCGCCAGTTGCGGATCAGGATGCCGTTGAGCAGGTTCTTCTTGGGAAGGCCCAGGTTGGCGGCGATGTTGTGCGGATAGAGATGAAAGGTCCCCGTGCAGGTCTTGCCCATCCGGACGGCGATCCGACGGACGGCGTCTTCCAGGAACAGCGCCTCCTCGAAATGCACGATGTCAGCCCACTGCACGGCCTCGCGGATCACCTTGCGCTCGATCCTGGCGAAGCAGAATCCGTTGGCATAGATGAGGGGCTCGAAGATGGGGAACTTGAAGTGGCCCAGCGGGAAGTCAGGCTGCGGGCCGTCGGGGTCGGGGTTGCGGACCGCCATCAGGCGGGCATCCACCCCGTGCGCCCGCAGTTCGCGGATCGTGTTCTGCACGGAGGTGCTCAGGCCGTTCCCCGGGTTATAGGCATTGTTGCAAACGAATAGTACTTTCATCAAATCTCAAATCGGCCGCAAAGATACACATTTATCTCGAATCCCGCACCTTACTTTCAATTCTGGGAGCCGATAGCGGAAGCAGGGTGCGGCCGGACGGACATTTTGTTGTCCGGACGGTCGCAGCCCTGCTTCCGCCGGCGAACCGCACTATCATATAATATCAATGAAACCGTACCTGCCTCCAAGTCCGATGAGCCTCGGGAGGAACGCTTTTTTTTGCGTTCCGTCCGAGGCGGAAAGCTTATTGTCCTATAAAAATTAAGAAATCTCCTAAAAAGATTAGGAGTTTCGGAAATTATCCCTATATTTGCCATGAAAACAAACCGGTTATGAAAGCAAGACTCACCGCCAAGGAAGAAGAAATCATGCAGATCGTCTGGTCGCAGGGCGAGCTGTTCATCCGCGACATCGTGGCCCGGATCCCCGATCCCAAGCCCAGCTACAACACCGTCGCCACCCAGGTCAAGTTCCTGGAAGAGAAGGGATTCCTGAAGCGCAAGCCCATGGCCAACAGCTTCTGCTACTCCCCCGCCATCAGCGAAAAGGAATACCGCGGCTCGACGGTCGGCGACCTGGTCGCCCGCTACTACGACAACTCCTACTCCCTGCTCGTGTCCCAGTTCGTCGAAGACGACAAGATGGACCTCGAAGAGCTCAAGCAGCTGATCGCCTCCATCGAAAACAAGCGCAAGGCATGACTCCGTTCCTCCTGTATCTCGGACGCGCCAGCTTGTACCTGGCCCTCTTCTACGCCTTCTACCTGCTGGTGATGCGGCGGACTTCCCTCTTCCGCTCCAACCGCGCGGCGCTGCTGCTCAGCACGGCGCTCTGCCACCTGCTGCCGACGCTGCGCCTGCGCACGGTCGTGCTGCCCGCCGTGGCGCCGATGACGGCGGAAGCCGCCGCGCAGGGAGCCGCCTCCCCCGCCCCCGCGGCAGCCGCTCCTTTCCCCTGGCTGACCGTCCTCTATCTCATCGGCACCACCACGGTCCTGCTGCTCTGCCTGCTGTCCGTCCTACGGACGCTGCGCATCATCCGCGGCGGCACGTCCGTTCCCTGCGAAGGCTGCCACCTGACGCTCGTGGACCGGGACATTCCCTCCTTCAGCTGGGGTCGCCGGGTCGTGATGAGCCGCAGCGACTATGAGCGATATCCCGCCATCCTGGCGCACGAGCGGCAGCACATCCGCTGCCGCCACTCGCTGGACGTCCTGCTGATGACGGGCGTCTGCGCCCTGCACTGGTTCAATCCGCTGGCGTGGATCGCCCGCGCGGAGCTCAAGCTCCTGCATGAATACGAGGCCGACGAAGGCCTCCTCCGACAAGGCATCGATGCTACACAATATCAACTGCTTCTGGTACGGAAAGCCGTGGGAGAGCAGCGCTTCTCCCTCGCGAACGGCTTCAACCACGCCAAACTCAAACAACGGATCAACATGATGCAACGAAATCCCTCCTCCCCCTGGATGCGCCTCTCCTATCTGGCGCTCCTCCCCCTGCTTGCCGGGACCATGTTCCTGTGCAACCCCGTCCGTGCACAAGTTGCACAGAACGACTCCAGCCAGTCCGTTCCCTTCTCCCTGATCGAGAAGAAACCGACCTTCCGCGGCGGTGACGCCAACGAATTCAACAAATGGGTCAGAGAGAACCTGGTCTATCCGAAAGACGCCTACGACGCCGGCATCCAAGGCATCGTGATGGTCGCCTTCGATGTCTGCGAGGACGGCGTGGTACGGAACGTCAAGGTCCTGCGCGGCGTGAACCCGACGCTGGACGCCGAGGCGCTCCGCGTCATCAATTCCTCTCCGAAGTGGGAGCCCGGCCTCCAGGACGGCAAACCCGTCAAGGTCACCTACCAGTTCCCGGTCATCTTCCTGCTGCAGAACAACGAAACGACCCTCGGCCCCGCAACGAACGCTGTCGACCCGGAGAGCGGCCGGCAGGTCCAGTCGCATCTGAAGGTCTCCATCGAGAATGACCCTCATGACAGCATTCCTTTCGCGCTGGTCGAGCAGAAACCGACCTTCCAGGGCAACGATGCCGCCACGTTCGCCAAATGGGTCGCCGAACGGCTGACCTACCCGAAAGAAGCCAAAGACCAGAAGATCCAGGGCCGCGTGATGGTCGCCTTCGATGTCTGCGAGGACGGTGTGGTCCGGAACGTCAAGGTCCTGCGCGGCGTGAACCCGACGCTGGACGCCGAGGCGCTCCGCGTCATCAATTCCTCTCCGAAATGGGAGCCCGGCCTCCAGGACGGCAAACCCGTCAAGGTCACCTACCAGTTCCCGGTCATCTTCCAGATGTCAAAGAATGAGCGGCCCGGCTTCCTGTTCATTCCGGTCCTCAGGCGCCCCGGTTTCTACCGGATCATCTGGAGGTAATACTGATTATCAATAACTTATGGATTAACCTTCGGAGGTTTTTCCGAAGGTTAATCCGCAACTCCTTGAAAATGAAATACAAGCTCCTACTCCTCTTCCCGCTGCTGGCCTTGGCCGCCTGCGCACCGAAGGCGCCCGCCGGCGGCGCCTTGATCCTGGGCGAAGCGTCCGGTCTGGATCCGGACGACCGGGTATACGCAAGCCTTTCCCACCATGAAGGTGAGGTCGGCATCCAGGTCCAGGTGGATACGTTGCGCGACGGGCGCTTCTCCTTCCGGCTGGATTCCCTCCCGCCCGACGGGAATCGGTATCACGTGATCCTCGAACGCCACCATGATTTACGGCACGAAGGAATCATCCCCGCCGACGTCGTGAATGTCGGGCCCGAGCTATATCTGGAGCCGGGAGTCACCGTACGCATCAAAGGCGAAGCCGCTCACCTGCGGACCGCCCGGATCGACAGCCCCGTCCGGGACCAGCAACTGCGGGAGCGCTTCATCCGGAAGATGTCCCGGGAGGACTGGAATACCCTGGATGAGATCCAGGCCCACCGGTATCACGTCATGTACCAGCTCTATGGGGAAGAGCATACCCCGGCGCAGCAGGATTCCTTGAGGAAGCTGGCGCAGCAGGACCTGGAGGCCAGCAACGGGATCAGCGAGCGTTTGTCACGGCAAAGGCTGGAGTTGCTGGAGACCGAGGAGATCGGCCAATATGCCTTGGAGCAGATGTACAAAGAGGCCCGTTTTTCTTCATACTACGGGCGCGACAACCGCAAGGCCCTGCTGCGCTTGTATGAGCGCCTCTCGGATGACCAGAAGGCCACCCGGGAAGGCATGGAGATGCTCCAGTACCTCAACCCCGTCAAGACCGTGAGCAGCGGCGATCCGGTCCCTGCATACGATTACGTGGATCAGGAAGGCAAGACCGTACGGCTTTCCGGCTTCGCCGGGAAATGGGTCCTGGTGGATTTCTGGAGCTGCGGCTGCGGTCCTTGCCTGAAGGCCGTCCCCGAACTGGGGGCCGTGAGCCGGGAGTTCCAGGACCGGCTGGAGGTGGTCAGCATCAGCCTGGACAAGGAAAGGATCTGGAAGGAAGCGTCCGCCGGGCACGGCATCTCCTGGCACGACTGGAACGACCCGAACGGGTCTTCCGGCAGCGTCCGGGCCTACGGGGCCAACGGAATCCCTACCTTCGTGCTCATCTCTCCGGAAGGCATCATCCACGATATCACCGTCGGATACGGCGAGGGGCGTCTGCGGAGGGCTGTCCGGCGTGCGCTTGACAGCCAGGAGTGAGGCGGGCTCAGACCCGGTTGCGGGAGTCGATGCAGAGGGTGACGGGGCCGTCGTTCACGAGGGCCACCTGCATGTCCGCGCCGAACTCGCCGGTGCCGACCGGGCGGCCGATGGCCGCCGACAGGGCTTGGCAGAAAGACTCATACAGCGGGATCGCAATCTCGTGGCCGGCCGCTCCGATGTAGGACGGCCGGTTGCCTTTCCGGGTGGAGGCCATCAGGGTGAACTGGCTCACCACCAACGCCTCTCCCCCGATTTCCACGACGCTCCGGTTCATCACCCCGGCTTCGTCGTCGAAGATCCGCAGGCCGGCGACCTTACGTACCAGCCAGTCGATGTCTTCGGGTCCGTCCTCATGACCGATCCCCAGCAGGATCAGCAGTCCCGGCCCGATCTCGGATTTCCGGACACCGGCGATGGTCACCGATGCGGAAAGGACTCTTTGAATCACCACGCGCATGGTGCAAAGATAACAATAATATCCGGTACGGGGTAAGCCCCGCCCCTGACTCGGCTTCCATCCTCGCTTCCCGCTGCGCGGGAACCGGCTCCGACGCCACGGAGCCTGCTGCGGCTGAGCTTTCGTCAGGGGCGGGGCTTACCCCGTACCGGGACTGGCTTCTATCCTCGCTTTCTGCTACGCGGAAACGCCCCCGACGCCACGGAGCCTGCTGCGGCTGAGCTTTCGTCAGGGGCGGGGCTTGCCCGCAAAGGGACTGGCTTCCAATTAATCGAACGTGAGGTAGATGTTGCGGAACTCCAGGGCGCCGCCTTCGCTCTGGAAGCCGATGTAGCCTTCGGACGCCCCGGCGACGGCCTCGTTGACGACGACGCCGTTGACCGTGGCCTTGATCTGGCCGCCTTTGCAGACGATCACCGTCTCGTTCCACTGTCCGTCAGGAAGCTCCGGATCCGTCTCCGCGAGGGGCGGTTTACGCCAGTTCGGGTTGGGCTCGACGCCCTCCAGGGGCACGCCGCTGAAGAAGAATCCGAAATCGCGCTCGCGCATCTGCATCTGGATGCCGGTCGGCCAGACCTTGTCACCCTCCTGCAGGCGGTTGAAGATGCCGCTGTCGGCCCGCGGGCCATCCCAGCGCCACTCCACGTGGAGGGTATAGTCGGTGTACTTCTTCTCCGTGCGGATATAGCCGAACGGCTGTCCGCTGACGCGCAGGGCGCCGTCGCGGACGCTGAACGTCGGCTCCGCAAGCGTCACGCCCGGCTCGGGGTCGCGCGTCAGGCTCACCCAACCGTCCAGGTTCGTACCATTGAAAAGGACCTCTTTCTTCGTCCCGCAGGAGCACAGCAGCAAGGCTCCCAGACCTAACAGCAAAATGGTTTTTCTCATATGACTAAACGACTTATTGTGTAAAAATAAGCATTATTTGGCATTCCGACAAACGCATCGGGCCGTCACTCCTACGTCATTTTTCGGTATTATTGGACTAACTTTGCGCCCAGATATGAAATTCAGCACAGTCTACCCCATCACCGCGGCCCAGATCGACGCCAACTACCGGCTCAACGTCGACGGTCTGCTGACCTTCCACGAAAACACGGTCGCCCGCTATTTCACCACCCTCCGCCTGGCGGCGTTCGACCTCCAGAAAGAAGACAAGACCTGGGTGATCTCGGAGATCAACCTCGAACTGCCGGAACCGCCCTCGATGTGGTCCGAGGACGTCGAGGTCACGGTATGGGCCAGCGAACGGACCTCCCTGCGCGTCTGGATGGAGTTCACGGCCCGGGAACGCCACTCGGGCAGGATCACGGCCCGGGGCAGCTCCTGCTGGTCGCTGATCTCCATGACGGAGCGGACGCTCGTCCCGTGCGGCGGCCTCTTCCCGGAAGAGGAACTCGTCCCGGAGTTCGCCGCCGGACCGCACCGGAAGCGCACGGTGATGAAGTATGCCCCGGAGGCGGTGGCCCGGCTGGGACACACGGTCAACCTGATCGACCTGGACTTCAACGGCCACACCAACAACCGGCGCTACATCCAGATGGCCCTGGTCAGTTTCGGGCCGGACTTCCTGGCCGCGCACCGTCCCGATTTCCTGAACATCCGCTTCTTCCGGGAGTCCCGGCTGGGCGAGCGCATCGAGAACGTGACGCACCCCACCGAAGACCCCGCGACCTTCGTCGGGTGCATCAACAACGGCGCCGGCGAGGAGATCTGCCGGGTGAGCAGCCACTGGACCCCGCGCGAGCCCCTGCAGGACATCGCGGACGCGAACTGGATCCGGTAGGCGCAGCCGCGCCCGTTTCGGCAAAAATGATTATCATGCGGGCGATAAAGCCCGTCACCATGCATTCCGTCTCCCCGCGACTCTTCGGCCAGGACGAAGTCAATACCGGCAGGCAGGTCAACCTGGACCTGGCGAAGGACATCGCCATCGCCTTCATGATCCTGAGCCACATGCTCGAGTATTCGCAGACCGGCGTCGCGAAAGGGCTTCCCTACGCCATCACCTTCATCGGTGCGCACCCGTTCGGCGCCCCCGTCTTCATGCTGTGCATGGGCATCGGGATCACCTACTCCCATCACCGGAACGATCCCGCCGCACTCTGCCGGCGGGGCGTGCGGCTGTTCCTGGCCGCCTATGCCCTCAACCTGGTCCGGGCGTTGGGCGTGCTCGCCGCCGGCGCGGCCACGGGCCGGCCCGGCGCGATGGCCGACGGGGCCCTCGGCGAAGCGCTCATCATCGACATCCTCCAGTTCGCCGGCCTGTCGTGCCTGCTGCTGGGCCTTCTGCTCCGCCTGCGGATCCCCTATCCGGCCATCCTGGCCGCGGCCGTGGCGATGTCGCTCGGCGGCTCCGCCATCCGCTTCGCGACGACCGGCCACCCGGCTTCCGATGCCGTCCTGGGGCTTTTCGCCGGCATCCGGGGCGAGGTGGTCGAGAGCTATTTCCCCTTGCTGAACTGGTTCGTCTTCGTCGCGGCGGGATACGGCATGGGGACCTGGCTGCGGCGCTGCCAGGACCCGGACCGGCTCTACCGCATCCTGACGCCGGTCACCGGCCTCGTTTTCCTGGGCTATACGGTGTACGCCGCTCCGCGGGGCATCGGCATGTACGACACCGGCACCGTGCTGAACTTCTACCACCTCCGCACCTGGGACGCCTTCATCTGCATCAACGCCATGATGATGAGCGCCGGGCTATGGCATTTCCTGCTGAAGAAAGCGCCCGCCGGCATCCGCCGGGAGATCACGCGCTGCGCCTCGGACGTGCTGCGCATCTACCTCATCCAGTGGTTCTTCGTCATCTGGATCTTCTTCTGCTTGATGGGCCACGTCCTCGGGATCCCCCGCACGCCGGCCGTCACGCTGGTATCCGGCCTGGTGACCATCGCCGCTTCCACCCTGCTCGCGCGGGTCAAGCCCTTCTCCCGCATCCGCCTGTAAAAACAATCCCGGGCCTCGCAGGAGGTCCGGGATTCATCCGTGAACGGAACCGGCCGGCTAGTAGCGGGCAGGCGCCGCAGGCATCTCGCGGGAAGGGATCTTGCCGGGGTCGTTGGCCGCGCAGGCAGCGAGCCAGGCCACGATGGTGGCGTCGAGCGTCAGGTCGCCCAGCGACAGGCGCTCGTAGGTGTCCATGATGGTGTGGTAGGTCCGGCCGTATTCGAGTTCGTCCTGGATGAACTGGTAGGCCGGCAGGCCGGTGCGGGAGAAGGACACATGGTCCGTGGAGCCGGTGTTGCGCGGCGAAAGGTAGTTGAAGCCCAGCGGCTCGATGTACTTCATCCACGCCTCGAAGAACGGGAAGGCGACGTCGTTGCGCTCCAGGTAGATGCCGCGGAAGCGGCCGGAGCCGTTGTCCATGTTGAGATAGAGGGCGAACTTGTCGAAGCCCGGAAGCTTCTTGCCTTCCTTGTAGAGATATTTCTCCAGGTAGCCCCGGGAGCCGTAGAGGCCCTGCTCCTCGCCGCCCCAGAGGGCCAGGCGGATCGTACGCTTGGGCTGGATGCCCAGGGTCTTGAGGATGCGCATCGCCTCCATCATGACGATGCAGCCGGAGGCGTTGTCGGCTGCGCCGGTGCCGCCGTGCCACGAATCCAGGTGGGCGCCGATGAGGACGACCTCGTCCTTGAGCTTGGGATCGGTGCCCGGGATCTCGGCGTAGACGTTGTGAACCTCCTGGTCATTGGTGAAGCGGTTGATCAGTTCGAGCTCCATCTCGACCTTCTCGCCGTTCTGGATCAGGCGCACCATGCGGCCATGGTCCTCGATGGGCATCATGATCTCCGGCGTGGGCTCCGGCTCGCCCACCGTGTAGGAGACGCCGGTGCCGCTGGGGACGTTGAACGTGCCGCGGCCCGTGACCACGCAGACGGGCTTCTCGCTGGCGAGCAGCTCGCGGGTCAGCCGCTGGAGCTCCATGTACGCCTCACGGTCGAACGGCTGACGGGCGCCGGCGCGGGAACCGCCGCCCGGAGGGCCCATCGGCGAGATCGTGCTGTTGACGCGGTTGTCCTGGGTCAGCGACTGCAGCTCCTCCTCGGTATAGCGGCTCGCCAGGGGGTTGAAATTCATGGTGTAGGTCTGGGTCGCGGGCATCAGCAGGATCTTGCCCGCGATCTTGCCGCGGTACTTCTCCAGGTCTTCCTTCGACTGGACGTCGAAGACGATGCACTCGGCTTTCACCAGCCCGGGCGTGCTGCCGCTCCAGGCTTTCGGGTTCACCGAGAAGGCGCAATAGTACGGAGCCGTCATGGCCGCATAGGTCTTGACGACATCCCAGCCGCCGCGCGGGAAGGCGTAGGCGAATTCCGCACGGGGATTCGAGAGGCCGAATTCGCCGAGTTTCGAGATGACGAGCCGCTCCGCGCGCCGCTTCTGCTGCGAAGCGGTCAGGCGGGAGCCGAGCAGGTCGGTCATGTACTGGGAGATCGGCTCGACCTGCGAATGGTTCAGGCCTTCATCCTTGATGCGCGCCGCAAGCTCCGGGGATTCGGAGACCTGCGCGAATGCGTTGCCACCGCACAGGGCGGAGAACAAAACAACAATCAATAAACCTTTTTTCATAAGTGTATAAATTACAACTACTAACGTAACAAGGCGCCCCTTCCGCACAAACGGACGGACGTGTAAACATACGAATATTTTTGGTGTTTTCAAACGAGAATCACTATCTTTAAGAACAGAAAGAGGCCCTCGAAAATCCATTCAACCGTCAGATATGAAAAAGTACACCCACGCATGGCTGGCCATGATGGCCATGAAACGCATCGAGAAAGCCAGGATCCCGGCGCGCCAGCAGGATGACGCCAAGGCCCTGATCACCTGGTTCAAGAACTACCGCGACTTCGTGCTCTCGGGTGCCTGGTACCCGGACGCCGTGTTCAAGGACATGACGCCCAGCCACATCGTCAAGTACGAACCGGATGCCAGTTCCACCGCCGTCCCGAACTTCCGCATCATGCCCCCGACCCTGCAGATGTACCAGCTCGGCCTGGAATCCGACATGTACGGCAAGCCCTTCAAGCTCGACAAGCGCCACAACCTCTGCGACCGCTGCGAGTCCTTCACCGAGAGCCTGATCGACTCGTTCAAGATCCTGACGATGGAGAACGAAGGCTCCCCCATCGTCCCTTCGAACAACCACATCGCGATGCGCTTCTTCATCCTGTCCCACTACATCGCGGACGGACACATGCCCCTGCACTGCGACGCACGCTCTTTCTACAACGACAACGAAGTGCACGGCTTCATCGAAGACCTCTGGGATCAGGAAGTCCGCAGGTCCTACTTCATCGACGAGGACAACGAGCGCTTCTTCTACGACCCCGAAGGATACCCGCTCAAGCAGGAGGAGTTCAGCGAACTGATGCAATACATCGAGGACGAACTTGTCAACCGCGAATTCGTCTGGAGCTGGGGATCGGGCTGCAACAACACCTGGGACTACATGAGCGGCATCTCGCAGTATTCCTACCTGATGGCCTACCGGCTGATCCCGGCGGACAAGACCCCGCGCGAGATCACCAAAGCCTACTACATGTCGACGGAGGCCTTCAGGGAGCATTTCTTCGAGTACAGCAAGGTCATCCTCGGCGACGCCGTGGAGAGCATCGCCAAGATCTGGCTGCACGCCTGGGTGCGCTACCGCGACTGGTTCCGCGGCACGGAGCTCGCCTATTTCAAGGCGCAGAAAGACAAGGCGGAGAAGAACCTCATAGACGCCGAAAAGGTCATCGACACCTACTCCGAAGAGAAAGCCAAACTGGACGCCCGGCTGGAGAAAGCCGCCAAATCGCTCGAGGCCAAGCAAGCCGACTACGACAAGGGCCTGGCCAAGGGCCTGAAGATGGAGAAACGGACGGAGGAACTCGCGAAGGCCCGGGCACGCTACGCCGAGGCCCAGGAGAATCTCTCAAACCTCGACAAAGCCTACCAGGAGGCGGATGCCTCGCTGGAAAACCTCAAGGCCCTGCTCCTGGCCGCCCAGATCCAGGTGGACCGCAAGGCCGCGGAAATCAAACGCTACGAAGACAGCAATTCAGGTATCTGATCCATGAAGAAATACGCATTGATTCTCTGCCTCCTCGCCCTGGCCGCCCTCAACGGCCTGGCGCAGGGCGGCTCCGCCCTGGAGCAGCTCCAGGCCGACCCCTTGAAAGCCTACGGCAACGACTATCCCTACCTCTTCCGGGAAGAGCCCGTGACCCGCGCCCCGCGCGGATACAAGCCTTTCTATATCAGCCACTATGCCCGCCACGGCTCCCGCTACTACTGGAACGAGACGCTCTACCACCAGCTGGACACGCTGCTGACCAGGGCCCACGAACGCCGCCAGCTCACCCCGGAAGGCGAGGCCTTCTATGAGCGGTTCATGGCCGCGAAACCCGAACTGCTGGCCGGCATCAGCGAGCTCACCCAGCTGGGCTGGGACCAGCACCAGCGGATCGCCCGGACCATGTACAACCGCTTCCCGGAAGTCTTCCGCCAGGGCGGCGACATCCTCGCCATCTCCTCCCTGTCGGGCCGCTGCGTGCTCAGCATGTCGGCCTTCTGCCAGGAACTGGTGCAATGCAATCCCCGGCTGGAGATCCGCGAGCAGTCCTCCCGCTTCACCCTGGACGGCGTGGTCCCCACCGACAAGGAGAACCCCGTCAAGCACAACTACCCCAAGGCCAAGCCGCGCTACGAGCAGCACAGGGACCGTTTCCAGGGCCCCAGCGGCCTGCAGGAGCGGATCGTCCGGCGCGTATTCACCAGCACGGACGGCCTGCCCGGCAATCCCCGGCGCATCGCCGACAACCTGATCAACCTCTACACCTCGCTGCCCAACATCGGCCACGAAGGCATGATGGGAAACATCCTCAGCGACCAGGAGATCGTGGAGCGCTGGGAGTCCGCCAACCTGGGTTCCTACTCCTGGGTCTTCTCCAGCCAGTATGAGATGATCCCGATCCTCGAGGACATCATCGCCAAGGCCGACGCGGCCATCGACGGCAGCGGCGGCCGCGTGGCGGACCTGCGCTTCGGCCACGACAGCTGCATCGGCCCGCTCACCGTCCTGATGGGCATCAACGGCGCCGACCGCGACCCGGAAGACCCGTATGCGGTCAAGGACTGCTACCAGAACTGGGAGACTTGCAAGGCCGCCAACATCCAGCTGGTCTTCTACCGCGGCCGCAAGGGCCCGGACGACATCCTGGTCAAGTGCCTGCTCAACGGCTACGAGTCCACGCTCCCCATCCCGACGGACAACTTCCCCTACTACCGCTGGTCGGACCTGCGCGATTTCTACGCCAAACGCTGCGAAAGTGTGAAATAAGCGCATACCGCGTCTTGCAAAATTCCGGCGAAAGCCGTACTTTTGCAACCCGTATTCAAAAAACGAAGATTCTTATGCAATACGGGTTCGACAACGAGAAGTATCTCAAAATCCAATCGGAACACATCAAGGAGCGCATCGCCAAATTCGGCGACAAACTGTACATGGAGTTTGGCGGCAAGCTTTTTGACGACTACCACGCCAGCCGCGTCCTTCCGGGTTTCGAGCCCGACAGCAAGCTCAAGATGCTGATGCAGCTGAAAGATGACGCCGAGATCGTCATCGTGATCAGCGCCGTCGACATCGAGAAGAACAAGATCCGGGGCGACCTGGGCATCAGCTACGACATGGACGTCCTGCGCCTGCGCGACGAATTCATGGCCCGCGGCCTGAGCGTCAACAGCGTCGTCATCACCCACTTCAACGGCCAGGCCAGCGCGGAAGCCTACCGCAAGCGCCTGGAGAACATGGGGATCCGGGTCTACTACCACCATACCATCGAAGGGTATCCCAACAACGTGGCCCTGATCGACTCGGAGGACGGCTTCGGCAAGAACGACTACGTCGTGACGACCAAGCCCCTCGTGGTCGTGACGGCGCCGGGCCCCGGCAGCGGCAAGATGGCCGTGTGCCTGAGCCAGCTCTACCAGGAGAACAAGCGCGGCATCAAGGCCGGTTACGCCAAGTTCGAGACCTTCCCGGTCTGGAGCCTGCCTCTCTCCCACCCCGTCAACATGGCCTACGAGGCCGCCACGGCCGACCTGGACGACGTCAACATGATCGACCCCTTCCACCTCGACGCCTACGGCGAGACGGCGGTCAACTACAACCGCGACGTGGAGATCTTCCCGGTGATGAACGCCCTCTTCGACGACATCTACGGCAGCTCCCCCTACAAGTCCCCCACGGACATGGGCGTCAACATGATCGGGTCCTGCATCAGTGACGACGAGGTCTGCCGCGAGGCGTCCAGGCAGGAGATCATCCGCCGCTACTACACGGCGCTCTGCAATTTCGCCGACGGCAAGGCCACGGAAGCCGAGGTCAACAAGATCGCCCTCGTGATGAAGAAGGCCGGCATCACGACCTCCTACCGCAAGGCGACGGTCGCCGCCAAGGAGCGCATGGACGTGTCCGGCGTGGCCACGGCCGCCATCGAGCTCGAAGACGGCGCCATCCTGACCGCCGAGACCTCCCCGCTGCTCGGCCCCAGCGCCGCCCTCCTGCTCAACGCGCTCAAGCACCAGGCCCGCATCGCGCACAACGTCAAACTCATCCCGCAGACCATGATCGAGCCGATCGCCAAGACCAAGGTCACCTTCCTGCACGGCCACAACCCGCGCCTGCACACGGACGAGGTCCTCGTGACCATCTCCATGATGAGCTTGCTCGACGAGAACTGCAAACTCGCGCTCGAGCAGCTGCCCAGCCTCGCCGGCGCCCAGGTCCACTCCACGGTCATGCTGAGCGAGGTGGACCGCAAGACCTTCTCCAAGCTGGGGATCGGGCTCACCTGCGACCCGGTCCGCAAGCTCCGGGACCGCCAGCGCAATCCGGAGCCGGAAGACGAGTAAATCCAGGAAAGATCAGAACAGGATCCGGTCCGTCGCCTCCCAGAGCCGGAGGTCGAGTTCCGGGTCGAAGTACCGGTCGGGAAATGCCTGATGGCGTTTCCCGACGTAGTATTGTCCGCGCTCGTCCGAAGCCAGGGCCGCAAGGGCCGGGCGGACGCCGCGCTGCGGCGACTTGCAGAACGGGCGGAAGAAGACCTTCGCCAGCGGGTCGAACCAGCGGCCCAGCTCGATCATGTCGGACCCTACGATGCCCGGGTCCGCCACGTTGACCCGCAGGGTCGGGTTGCGGCGCGCCAGCTCCTGCGAGAAGCGCAGCAGGGCGAGCTTCGCGCAGGCATACGTGCCCAGCTGCGAGAAATCCTTCTCCGCAGGACTCAGCGACTCCGGCGTCACCTCGGCGAAGCGGCAGGTCAGCGAGACCATGTTGACGATCCGGGCGTCCGCCGGCATGGCCGGCAGGAGCAGCCGCGTCAGCAGGACCGGGCCGAAATAATTGACCGAAAAGGTGTGCTCGAGCCCGTCGGCCGTCAGCGCATACGAGCGGCTGATGACGCCGGCATTGTTGAGCAGGGCGGAGACCGGTCCGTCGTCCAGGCCGGCCACGAAGGCGTGGACGGAGTCCAGCGACGAGAGGTCCAGCGGGCGGATGGCCAGGTCGGCCTCCGGGACTTCCGCGAGGATCCGCTCCCGGACGGCCGCGGCCTTGCCGGGATTGCGGCACGCCATCACGACGGCATGTCCCTGCGCGGCGAGCGCGCGGACCGCCGCCGAGCCCATGGCTCCGGTGGCTCCCGTCACGATGACCCTACTGTGCATATTCCATCCGCAGGTTGTCCACCCAGAGGGTATTGCCCAGCGCACCGGTGTAGCCGCTGCGGCTCCCTGACGAGATCTGGAGGATGGCGTGGGTGCAGGGCGTCCCTTCCGGCGCCCATCCTTCTTCCTGGATCGGCACGCACTGTCCCCGGCTGTTGACGGCATAAAGCATGTTCGCACCGTTGAAGAGCCCCATGTAGGACTGGTATCCCGGCATCCGGCGGGCATCCCCGTACCAGACCGGGATGCGGCGGTTCCGCACCCAGCCGTCCGTGGACTTCCCGATGCGGAAGAAGGCCGTGCCGACGCGCTCCGCATGGATGCCGCCGTCGGCGTCCTCCCAGCGGCGCTGGAGCAGCAGGGTCACCTGGCAGGGGTCGTCGCCGGGGATCTCCTTCTTGCGGAAGGTCGTGCCGGTGAGCAGCTTGCCCAGTCCGGGCAGGGCGGCCTTGTAGTCCAGCAGCAGGGCTTCCGGATGCTTCGTGAAGGGGATGCCCCAGTCCATCTTGGCGTAAGGATCCTTGACGCCGGTGATCGGCTCGAGCATCTTGCCCCAGTAGAGCGAGCCCGTGGCCAGTACCTGGATCTCCACGAGTCCGGCCACCTTGCAGGAAGCGAGGACGGTGGAGAGCCGGGCGCAGCGCCCGTCAGGGCCGTCGTCGGGCTCGACGGACACGCTGGTCTTCGTGATGCCGGACACCTTGGCATAGGCATTGGACGAGGCCCAGGGCGTCCGGGAATAATCGTAGGCACGGTTGCCTTCGATCACCTCGTCCGGACCAAGCACGTACAACGTCTTGGTCTGCCCGCCGAGGATGGCGGATTCCTTGATATGTCGGACCGTCCAGTGTTCGAAATCACCGAACGGCAGCGTCTCGACGCGCTGCGCACAGAGCGGCAAGGTGGCAGCGGCCATCAGACCGACGGCCAGGCTTATCTTACTTTTTTCCATATCCGTTGGATGAGCGGCCCCGGCAGGGCGGCGATCAGGGCCGGGAGCCAGATGTTCATAAAGCCGGGGCTGACGACGCGGCGTCCCCGGAACAAGGCCCGGAGCGCCCGGCGGACCAGCCACTCCGGCGTGCGGATGAGCCCGATGCGCACGCCCAGGCGCATCAGTTTCGGGTCCAGCCGGTAGAGCGGCGTGGCGATGGCGGCGGGACAGACCGTCGTCACGCCGACGCCATAGGGGCGCATCTCGTAGGAGAGCGAGCGACCGAAACTCCGGAGGTAGGATTTGGTGGCGGCATAGACCGTGATGCCCGGGACGGGCAGGCGGGCCGCCATGGAGGAGACATTGAGGATGTAGCCGCTCCCCCGCTCCTTCATCGCGCCGCCGAAGAGCAGGCACATCCGGGTGACCGTCGCGACGTGCAGGTCCAGCATGGCCTGCACGCGGTCCAGGTCGGACGGCTGCAACTCCTTGAAAAAGAACATCCCGGCATTGTTGACCAGGACGTCGGGGAGGATCCCCTCCGCCCGGCACCAGGCGAACAGGGCGTCCGCCGCGTCCGGGACGGCGAGGTCCTGGAAGCGGGTGCGGACCGTGGCCGGCGAGGCCGCCCGCAAGGCGGCCGCGGCAGCGTCGAGCTCTTCGGCGCGGTTGCCGACCAGCACGAGGTCATACCCGCGCGCGGCCAGCTCGCGGGCATAGGCCAGGCCCATGCCGGAACTTCCTCCCGTGATCAGTGCGACCATCGTTCCTCCGCCTTGTCCACTTCCCGCCGCAGGGCGGGAGGCAGGTTGTCGACACAATGGTTGCAGCGCATCTCGAGCGTATACATCCGCCCGATGCAGTAGTTGGAATGGCGGCACTCGCTGCGCTCGCAAGCGCCGCTCCGGAGCTTGTTGACGAAATCCGTGTCCCGGATCAGCGCCCGCGCCATCTGCAGCGCATCGAACCCGGCATCCAGCACTTCCTCCATCGACCGGCGGGAGACCATCCCGCCCACGTACACGAGCGGCAGCTTCACGGCGGCGCGGAATTCCCGGGCGTCCTCCAGGAAATAGGCGTCCCGGTACGGGACCGTCGGGATCACGGCCCGGCCGGCGACCCGCAGCATGGCCTTCAGCCACCAGAAACGGCGCAGGTCCATGTAATGCGCCAGCGTGCGCAGCGGCATCGCCCCGCGCATCACCTCCATCGGCGCCTTGCTCACGAACCCGGCCGAAAGGACCAGGGCATGGACCCCCAGCCGCTCCAGTTCGCGGGCGACCTCCAGGCATTCCGCACGCTGCATGCCGCGCCGGAACCCGTCGTGCATGTTCATCTTGACGAGCACGCCCATGTCGTCTCCGGCCGCCTCCATCACGCGGCGGACCACCAGCTGCATCAGACGCATCCGGTTCTCCAGGCTCCCGCCGAAACGGTCGCGGCGGTGGTTGGTGTACGGGGAGAGGAACTGGCTGATCAGGTAGCCGTGGCCCGCGTGGATCTCAACGCAGTCGAAGCCCGCCGCGCGGGCAAGTTCCACCGCGTGGCCGAAATCCTCCACCAGGGCCAGGATCTCGTCTTCGCGCAGGGCGCGCACGAAGGTCGGCGAATACAGGTTGAATCCCGACGACGCCCCCACGGGCATGCACCCGCAGGTGGACCGGTGGGTCATGTTGCCGCAGTGGCCCAGCTGGATGGACGCCTTCGCCCC
Source organism: Bacteroidales bacterium (assembly GCA_017477245.1). Lineage (GTDB taxonomy): Bacteria > Bacteroidota > Bacteroidia > Bacteroidales > UBA932 > Cryptobacteroides. Next base: position 46,149 of record JAFUWY010000013.1, read on the forward strand.
CTGGGCGTGGATGGCGTCCGTAATGTCCCGCAGGGCCGGGACGATCTCCTCGCGCATCCAGAGCTGGCCGTCGAACGACAGGCCGCTCCGGCTCACGGAAGCATAGGCGAGCGTGGTCATCCCCACCCCGCCCCGGGCCACGGCCACATGGTAATCCTTCAGGTCCTGCGAGGGTTTGTTGCCGTAGGCCATGTTCTCGAACGCAGCCGAGCGGATGACCCGGTTGCGCAGGGTCACGGGGCCGATCCGGACAGGGGTGAAGATGGGAGATTCGATCTGGGACATCGTGTTAGTAGATAAAGGGAAGCATCCGTTTGGTCTTGCGGGTATCCAGCTCGTCCGGGAACTCCCGGGCGTACATGTCGTAGATCCGCGCTGCGCGGGGGGCCAGGTTGGCGAAGGTCCACAGGGCGAACACGGCGCCGGACCAGGACCAGGTGAGGATGGCGAATCCCACCCACTCCACGAATTCGCCGAAATAGTTGGCGCTCGTCACATAGCGGAACAATCCGTCCTTGGGCAGGTAATGCGCCGTGTCCCCGGGCTTGCGGAGATGGCGGATGACCGCATCGGACCGGATGTTGACCGCCATGCCCGTGAGGAAGACCGCCGTGCCGGCGAGGAACGGCAGCCCCGTCAGCCAGTCCGGCCCGTAATAATCCGCCGGCGAGAGCCAGAAGATCCATCCGCCCTGCATCAAGGCGTTGAGCGTATTGAACACGACCCCCATCAGGATGATGCTGAGCGGCATCTTCGAGCGGCCGCGGATCAGCAGCGGGAAGATGAAGGAACGGTGGAAATAATGCAGCTCGAAAAGGAGCAGGAAAACGATCCGGACCGGGTCCGTCCGACGGTCCGAGAACCACCAGAGCAGCAGCATGGCCACGAAGACCGGCGCTTCCATCAGCACCCAGCCGAGCCGGTTGTCCACGGCCGGCCCCCACTTGGGCTGGTAGAACTTGCCGTATCCGGCATCCACGAAGAACAGGCACGCGAAGACCCCGACGGCCAGGACGGCCATCACGCAGAGGAACAGGTGGAAAGCATGCAGGGACAGCATCAGGACTTCCGGATCTTCAGACAGAGCAGCGTGAGGTCGTCGCTGGCCTCGGCGCCGTCCACGAACGCCGTGACGGCGTCGGTCATCCGGCGGACGGCTTCGCGCGCGCTCCGGAAGGCGCTGCCGCCAAGGACATCCAGCATCCGGCCCGTGCCGAACTGTTCGTGCGCGGGATTCTCCGCTTCGTTGAGTCCGTCCGTGTAGAACAAGAAGGCCTGTCCGCGCACGTCGGCGAGGCTCTCGCCCTCGAACGCCCACTGCGGATCCACGCCCAGCGGGGTATTGGGCTTCACGTCCAGGAAGCGGGCCTTCCCGCCGTCGATCAGCACAGGAGGGTTGTGGCCGCAATTGCAGTAATCCATGCGGCCCGTCTGCAGGTCGATCCGGCCGAAGAACATGGTCATGAACATCATCTGCTCGTTGTCCTCCGCCACGGTCTCGTTGATCTGCCGGGCGATCTGGTCCGGGGCCAGGCCCGGTTTCGCCACGACCCGGAACAAGTTGCGGGACACGGCCATCAGCAGGCTGCCGGGGATGCCCTTGCCGCTCACGTCACCGATGCAGAAATACAGCACCTCGTCCTGGATGAAATAGTCGTACAGGTCGCCGCCCACCTCCTTGGCGGGAGTCATCGCGGCGAAAAGGTCGATGTCGGAACGCTCGGGGAACGGCGGGAACACCCGCGGGACCATCGCCATCTGGATCTCCCGGGCGATCCGGAGTTCGCCCTCGATCCGCTCGCGGCTGGCCGTCGTCCGCTTCAGCTCGTCGATATAGTTGACCAGCGAGTGCTGCATGTTGCTGAAAGATTGGGTCAGCTGCCCGATCTCGTCCGACCGGCCGGAGTCCGGCAGGGGTTCCTTGAAATCACCGGTCGAGATGAGGTCCGCCTGCCGGACCAGGCGCCGGAGCGGATCCATCTCGCGGTTGATCACCCTGCGGCAGACGAAGAGCATCAGCAGCAGGCCGAGCAGGACAATCGCGATCACGGTGCGGCGCAGTCGGTTGAACCCGCCGAAGATGTCCTTCTCGGGGCAGACCAGCGCCACGCTCCAGCCCGTCTCCTTCTCGGGCTCGTAGAAAACATAACTGTTGCTCCCGTTGACCTTCAGCTTTTTCATGCCTTTCTCGCCCCGGAGCATGGCTTTTCCGAGCGCCGTGATTTCGGGGTTCGGCTCAAGCAGCGTGTCCGTGAAGATGGTCTGGCTCAGCAGCTTGGTGGTGTCCGGGTGGACCAGGTAGGCGCCCCCGCGCCCCACCATGATGCAGTACGAATGGGGATAAGGCTTCACGGCCGAGAGCGTCTCGGAGAGCCAGGACAAGGAGATGTCGACGGACAGGACGCCTGCGAAACTGCCATCCTGGGCCGTCAGCGGCTTGCAGTAGGAAGTGATCGTACTGGCCGTCCCGTCACTGACATCCACGTCGATATAAGGCTCGGTCCAGCAGGGCTGGTTGAGCAGCTTGGGCTGCAGGTACCAGTCCATGTAGTGGTACTGGTACTGCTCGTTCCCCTCCTGCTCGACCTGCACGGATCCGTCCTCGAAATATCCGTAGGCGGAGAAATAGCGGCCCTTCTCCTTGAAGAAGAACGGCTCGAACGCGATGGAGCAGCCGTTGAGGATGGGGTTGTTGAGCATCACGTTGCGGACCAGGTCGAACATGTATTCCGGCTCGTCCAGGTGGCGGTACACCAGCCAGTCCGTATTGTCGGCGGAGATCTTGACGTCGTCCAGGATGTCGTTGACCCGCAGGACCGTGTTGTGAAGCTTCTGCGAGGCCTGGCTCTCGGCTTCGTTGCGGACGGTATTCCACGACACGGAGAACATGTAGCCCAGCGCCGCGATGAAGATCATGGCGGCGAACAGGACGATCCAGATGCCCAGGCGGGCGGGAAGGGACCTGCGGAACCGGTTCAGGAGGGGCATCATCGGGGGATCAGTTCTTCGTATTCAACCGGCCGGGAGATCAGTCCCGCCTCCAACATCATTCCGCTCGCCTGCCGGACCATGTCCGGCCGGAGCGTGAAACTCCGCTGCCCGGAGTCCGGGTCCAGCTGGAGGTCCAGGATCTCATCCAGCATCAGCTTCTGGAGCACCTCGTTCGTGGCGACCAGGTTCTTCGACACGTATTCCATGACCAGCGCGAGGGCTTCGCGGGGATGGTCCGCGACCCACTCCCAGCCCCGGCGGCTGGCCCGGGCGAACCGCTCGGCCCGGTCCTTGTGCCGGCGGTATGCCGCCAGCGTCATGTAGACGCCGTCGTCCTGGATGTTGTAGCCATGGTCCCGGAAGCGGTAGACATTCTCTTCGGTAATCTCCGCCCCGGCCTGCAGGAGCAGGTTGTACTCATTGTAGCTCATCGCGAGGGTGGCGTCGATGGCTCCCTGCACGAAGAGGTTGACGTTCGCGGCGACCCGGACCCAGTTGTAGTTCAGCCGCTCGGCCTTGTCCAGGCAGAAGGCGATCTGGTTGAAGCCGGCCTTCCAGGTGCCGACCCGGGCGCCGCGCCGCTCGAGCGGGTTGCCGCGCCGCGAGACGATGACCGTGGCATTGTTCATAGACGTCTGCAGGATGTTGACGAGCGGCGTCCCGCTGTCGACCAGTTCCATGGCCTGCATCAGCTGGATCGTCGCCGCGTCGCACTCGCCGCTGATCAGGGTCTGCTCCGGCGTCTGGAAGTGGAAGGGATGCACGATCCGGACATCGAGGCCCTCCTCGTGGTAAAACCCCATCTCGAGCGCCGCATAATAGCCGGCAAACTGGGCCTGTGCGGTCCATTGGGGCGAAAAGACGAACGGCTCCTGCGCGGTCACCGCCGCTGCTGCGGCCAGGCTCGCGAAGAGGACAGTCAATATGCGGGCGAATCTCATTCCGGTTTACGGCAAATTATCAACAAAAATAAGAATAAATCCCGATATTCCCGCCGATCAAGGGTCAAAAAAGGCCGCCGGCCGTCATTCTGGATCCGCCCCGGCGTCTCCGCCCGCCAGCATGTGCCGCAAGGCCTCCCCGAAGATGAGGTACGCGGTATTGCCCGCGATGGTCCCTTCGTTCTGTCCCCAGAGGAACGGCCAGTCGTCATAGTTCTCGAAATGGTCCGGATGGCGGAAGAGCACGCCCGGCGCCACGTTGCCGGGGATGAAGGAGAAGTCTGCGCGGTTGTTGCCGTAGAAGACCTCCTTCGGACGCGCGGCGCCGACCGCCGCCACGAGCGAATAGTTGTGGTACGGGTGGCAGCCGAACAGGTATCCGGCAGCCCGCAGGGCGTATTCGGGACCGACGACGTCGGGGAAATACCGGTGCGCGAAGGCGGCCGTCGTGCCGAATCCCACCACGCTGCCGCTCCCTGCCCAGTTGCCCAGCCCGATGGGCACGCCGTAGGGGTTCTGCACCTCCAGGCTGTCCATATAGACCTTGTACTGCTCCACGTAGGGGCGCAGGCGCTCCTTGTAGGCGCCATCCAGGTACGGGACGGCGTCCAGGGCCGCGGCCATGGCGGAATTCACGTTGCGGTCCAGGGCCGGCCAGACCTGCTCCACGAAAGCGTCCAGGTAATGCCGCTCGCCGGTGGACACATAGAGCTGGAGGTTGGTGGACATGTTGCCGAAGCCCCTTCCGCGCATCCCGGAGCCGGCCATCCGTTCGGTCCCCTCCTTCATCAGACGCCTGGACTGCGCCAGCGCCCGGCGCGACAGGTCGTCGTTGTAGCCCTGCAGCGCCCGGCTCGCGGCGGCGAACATCGTGGCCGCCTGCAGGTCCAGGTAGGGGTTGCGGGTCGTGAAGGCCCACATGTCGTCCGGCGTGCCGCTGGACTTGCCGTCGGCGGACTTCTCATACGGCTTCAGGCGCGGATCGTAATGCAGGCCGTCCGTGATGGACGCGGCATCGCCCAGGTGATGGTAGTTGTCCAGCACGGAATTGGACAGGGTCTGGGCCATGTGGCCGATGTTCTCGGCCTGGGCCACCAGGTTCAGGGTGCCGTGTTCGATGTACTGCAGCACGTCGGGCACGCCGTCCGGACGGTGCAGGTCGACATAGCGCTGCTCCTGGCTGACGAAGGTCTCGTCGCGCATCGGACGGAAACGCTCCCAGTCGGAGACGAGGTTCTGCACCACGCTGATGTTGGATCCCGTCTCGATGTCGAAATCGCCGGCGTCGAAGAATCCGCCCACGTTGAGGCCGGGGATCAACTGGAGGCCGCGGTACTTCGTGTCGATCGCCCCCTGCCCGTGCAGGTCGAAATGGTCGGTGTGGGCCGGCGCCTGCAGATACCCCTCCTTGAACGGCTCGCCGTGCCAGATGCGGTAACCCTCATTGACCGTCATGTGGTTCATGTGGATGGGGATCCAGACATCGCCGGTCGCATCCGTGATGTGGTCGTAAACGTCGTCCGAGATGATGAAATCGTTGGTCCGGACGCTGCCGTAACGCAGGAAATAGATGCCCGGCTCGCGGACGGACGAGAAGTCGAAGCGCGCGTAGCGGTACTTGAAGTAGTCGCCCCAGGTCCGGACCGGTCCGGAGAAGACGCGGGTCTCGGACCCGTCTTCGCCGACCTTGAACACTTCCGCCCTGGCGAACACCTTGTCGCGCTTGTCCAGCTCGATGACGGCGACCTTAGGCTGCGACGGGATGTAGCCGACCTGGGAGAAGCCCACGTTGGGTTCGCGGACCCAGCCGGGTACCGCGTTCGGCTCCACGGTCCAGCTCAGCACCCGGCCGGTCCTGCCGGCCAGCAGCAGGCTGCGCAGGACATACCATCCGTTCTGGGCGAGGACGCGCCCGTCGTACAGCATCAGGTCCGCCTCTTCGGACGTCACCTTCACCATCCGCTCCGGCGTTTCGGGCGCGGCGACCAGTTCATGTCCGACCGAGAGCGGGAGGGGCTCAACGAAGCGTCCCGTGCTCCGGTCGTCATAGGTCCGGTAGCCCTTGAACTGCCTGACTTTCTCGCTGTTGGGACGCGTGGTGGTCAGTCCGGCCGTGTAGCGCGGGAAGCGCTCCGGGCGGCCGTCCATCACGTAGGTCTTGTTCCAGTACTGGGAAGGCAGCAGTTCGAGGTTGAACCCGGCCTCCCCTTCGAGCGCCTCCGGCAGCGGCTTGTCCAGCCAGACGTCGATCCGCACCGCATCGCCCACGGCGGTGGTCACGATCCGGGAATCGAAATCATAATCCGGGAAGCGGAGGCCCACCTCGATGGTGCCGGCCTCGGGATCGACGGTCCGGGAAGTCATGACCGGCACGAGGTCCCACTGCTCCGGGGTGCTGGAGAGCCGGACGGCGCCTCCCTGGATGGTGCGGACACCGTGGTGGATGACTTCGATGCCGGAATTCTTCTCGTCGTTGAAGCCGCCCGAGAAGGCGTTGCTGAACACGAGGACGCCAACGCCCTGACGCTCGAAATACCCGAGGTCGTTGAGCACGAGGTCCGCCCCGGAAGGGCGTGAGCAGCCGGCCAGCACGAGCAGGGCCAGGATGCAGGAAACGGTTTTTCTCATCATATGGACGGTTTTTCGAAATGCTGGTAATCCTTGACGGAACGCCAGGCGCCGCCCCAGGCGAAGCCGTGTGCGCGGAACAGTTTGTAGCAGAGGTCCTCCCGGTCGATCCGGTGCGGGAAGTCCGCGGTGCGGTCCGCATACGGCTCCGCCGCGGCGGGCGACACCCGGCCGCCACGGCCGACGAAAGGGTTCTCCAGCGGGTTGACGTCGACAGCCAGTCCGTACGCATGCCAGGACAGGCGCGACTGCCCGGTGCGCGGGCGGTAATTGAAGCAGGAGGTGTTGTCCGCCTGCATCGACGCCTCGTCGGAGGCGCCGAAATCGTCGATCAGCCGGATGCTCCGGATGGGGTACCGGGCGTCGTAGAGGTCGCGGAAGATCTCGCAGAGATCGCGCGCGATGGCAGCGTTGCAGACCATCTCGCCGGTCTGCGGATTCCCTTCGAAATCATAGTAGGACAGGCGGAGGTAGCGCAGGTCCGCGAGCGGGACGCGGGCATCCTCCGGGTAGGAGACGCCCCGCATGCGCGCCTCGACCCCTGGCGGGATCTCCGAGGCGGAGAATTCCGGAACGAACGGGGCCCGGACAACCGTGCTGTCTGCCGGGATGGCCGCGCCTTCATGCCGGGCCTGCCCCGGAGTCCCGCGGCAGGCCGACAGCAGCGCCAGCGCCAGCAGTATCGGAAGCAGGGCCCTTTCCATCCCCTACCGCCCCCGGGAAGCCTCGCAACGCACGAGCGTGTCCATGATCAGCAGGGTCTGCTCCTGCAGGCGCCGGGCAGCGGCGCGGTCACCGGACTCGAAGATATCCCGATAGTCCTCCAGCTGGTGGCAGAGCCGGTGCTCGTAGCGGTTGAGCTCGAACACCTGCGGCTCCCGGTCCGGCAGGAGCAGCTCGACCTTCGTGAAGAAGTTCGGCAGGCCTTGGACCCGGATCGCGCCCTTCTCCCCCTGGAAATAGAAGCCGTGGGGGCCGGCGGAATCCATCGACGCGGTGCAGACGGCCACCAGCCCGCCGCCGTAGACCAGCGTCGCGGCGCCGGAAGTCCCGACCGCTTCGGGGCCGCAATCGTTGGCGGCGTAGAACACTGCGTCCGGACGGCCGTAGAGGGCCAGGATGACGTGCAGGCAGTAGATGTTGATGTCCCGCAGGGCGCCGCCTTCGTATTCCCGGGTAAAGACCGGGATGTGCGCGCCGTCCAGGTACAGGTCGTACCGGGGGAAATGCTCGTCGTAGTCGGCGTGGACCAGCCGGACGGGGCCGATCTGCGGCAGGAGTTCCCGCACCTTGCGGAAGTTCGGGAGGTGGATGTTGGAGATGGCCTCGAAGATCCACAGGCCGCGCTGTTGTGCGAGAGCGAAGAGTTCTTCCGCCTGCTCCACCGTCGAGGTGAAAGGCTTCTCACAGAGGACGTTCTTGCCGGCGAGCAGGGCCTGCCTCGCCGCTGCGAAATGCAGCGAGTTGGGCAGTGCCACATAGACGAAATCGATGTCCGGGCGCGCCAGCATCTCCGCATAGTCCGTGTAGACGTGCGGGATACCGAACCGGCCGGCCTTCTCGGCGCTGCGGCCGCAGATGGCAATGACTTCATAGCCCGGGACGGTCTGCATGGCCTCGAGCATCTGGGGAACGATCCTTCCGGATCCGACGATGGCGACTCTGATCATGGCGGTCAATTCTGATGGTTTTCTTCCCAAAGATACGAATTCCCGTCGGGTATCCTTGAAAAAAAACGGAATTCTTGCTAACTTGCCACAAAGATATCCCGTGAAAACCCGTACCTACATCGCCATCGACCTCAAGTCCTTCTACGCCTCCGTCGAGTGCGTGGACCGCGGGCTGGACCCCCTGGACAACCATCTGGTCGTGGCGGATGCCAGCCGGACCGAGAAGACCATCTGCCTGGCGGTCTCCCCTTCCCTCAAGAGCTACGGCATCCCCGGGCGCGCCCGGCTCTTCGAAGTCGTGCAGGCCGTCTCGAAGATCAATGCCGAGCGGCGGCGCGCCGCCCCCGGCAGGCGCTTCCGCGCCGCCTCCTCCGTCCACCACGAGCTGCTCGCCGACCCCTCGCTCGAGCTCGACTACATCGTCGCGCCGCCCCGGATGGCCCACTACATGGAGGTCAGCAGCCGGATCTACGGCATCTACCTGCGCTACATCGCGCCGGAAGACATCCACGTCTACTCCATCGACGAAGTCTTCATCGACGCCACCGACTACCTGAAGACCTACCGCCTCAACGCCCACGACCTGACGCGCAAGCTGGTCCAGGAAGTGCTACGGGAGACGGGCATCACGGCCACGGCCGGGATCGCGCCCAACCTCTACCTCTGCAAGATCGCGATGGACATCGAGGCCAAGCACAGCCCGGCCGACGCGGACGGCGTCCGCATCGCCGAGCTGGACGAGATGACCTACCGCCGCAAATACTGGACGCACCGCCCCCTGACGGACTTCTGGCGGGTCGGCCACGGCATCGCCGCCAAGCTCGAGGCCAACGGCCTCTACACGATGGGGGACGTGGCGCGCTGCTCGCTCGGCAAGCCCTGGGAGCATTACAACGAGGAGCTGCTCTACAAGCTCTTCGGCGTCAACGCCGAGCTGCTCATCGACCATGCCTGGGGCTGGGAGCCCTGCACCATGGCCGACATCAAGGCCTACAGGCCGGCGGCCAACAGCATGTCCGTCGGCCAGGTCCTGGCCGAGCCCTATACGTTCAGGAAAGCCAAGGTGGTGGTCCGGGAGATGACCGATTCGCTGGTGCTCGACCTCGTGGACAAGGGCCTGGTCGCCGACCAGATGGTCCTGAGCATCGGCTACGACCAGGAGAGCCTCACCGACCCGGCCATCCGCAGCCGCTACCGGGGGCCCGTCGCGAACGACTGGTACGGCCGGCCGGTGCCCAAGCCGGCCCACGGATCCGTCAACCTGTCCCGGCCCACGTCCTCGACCCGCCGCATCACCGACGCGGTGATGGAGCTCTTCGACCGCATCGTGGACCCGGCGCTGCTGGTCCGGCGGATGTACGTCGTCGCGGCGCACGTCGTGGACGAGTCCCGGGTCGCCGGCGTCCAGCTGGACCTCTTCGAGGAGCCGGCCGAGGACGAGGCCCGCGAGCGGAGCCGCCAGGAAGCCATCCTCGCCATCCGGCGGAAATACGGCAAGAACGCCATCCTCAAGGGGATGAATTTCGACGAAGGCGCCACGGCGCGCGAACGCAACCAGCAGATCGGAGGACACAAGGCATGAGCGATTTCGACCACCGCTACGACGACATCATCGGTCTCCCCCACCCGGAGCCGCAGCGGCATCCCCGGATGGCGCAGAGCGACCGTGCCGCCCAGTTCGCCCCCTTCGCGGCGCTCACCGGGTTCGGCGAAGAGATCGAAAAAACTGCCCGCCAGCATCTGGACGGGCAGCCATCGATGTATGCCGAGGCTGAGGAGCCGGCCTGAGCGTCTTATTTCACGGTGTGCCTGTGGGCCGCGGCCACGGCGGCATGGATGTTGGCCAGCGGCGCGGAAGAGACCGTGCAGTCGGCCCCCATCATCACCTTGCCCTTCGGGCCCTCATCGAAGATCTTCTGCGCCAAGGCAGCCACTTCGTCCGTGCTGGCGGTATTGATCTCCTTCTTGCGGTCGAATCCGCCGAGGACGGGGCGCTTGAAGAGTTTGTAACCATCCTCCAGGGAGAACGGCGTCGTGCCGTCCAGGCTGTTGGGGGTGTTGATGATCGTGCCGGGATAGTCGGCGAAGCGGGTCAGGTCGTCGAAGGGTCCCTCCCAGTCGCAGATATGCAGGATGGTGAGCTTCGTGTCCTTGTTGCACTCGCCCATGATCTCCAGGTCGTAGGGCTTGATGTAGGTCTCGAAGAATCCGCCGGGGATGTCGTAGAACTTCTTCTCGCCGCCCTGCGTGGTGGTGTAGAAGCCCTCGATGCCGGCGGCCTTGCACGCGCGCACCAGCCAGAGAAGGGCCTTCTTGTAGGAATCCAGGACATTCTTGAGCGCCTGCGGCTGGTTGCGCGCGGCCTCGACGATCCGCTTCTCACCCAGCGACTGGCGGGCCACCTGGTAGGGATTGTAGATGGTCGGCAGGATGTAGACGTCCTTGCCGGCGATCTCGTAGAGCCGGGTGCAGACTTCCAGCGTCGGGCGGTAGAAATCCTCGGGCATCCAGTCGGTCTTGCCGTCCTCCAGCTCCTCGATCCGCGGGGCGGACTGCTCGAACTGGACCTTCAGGATGTCCTGGTTGGTCTCCAGGTAAAAGCGCAGGTGCGCCTGCACGGCCGGCTCTCCGGTCTTGGCCCCGCTGAAATGGGCGAAGAAAGCCGCCGGAGCATAAGAGGGATCCAGCGTCCCGGCGACGAAGCGGTCCATCACCTCCTTCTTGTTGACGGGGATGGACGCCTGGCCGGAGCTGCAGGACGTAAGGGTAAGGACGGAGAAAAGGACTGCCGACAACAGCAGAAGGCGCGGAAACAGTTTCATGGGTAAGATTGTTATTCAGTGGTTTTCACAAAGATAGACAGATTATCATGCACGCAGGGGATGTGAATCATTCAGAATAGACTCGGGTAATGTTCATTTACGGACCCCGGAAGCGCTTCTGTCAAAAACGGAACCCGGCTCCGAGCAGGCAGGACCACACGCGCAGGCCCAGGGAGCACGCGCCGGCACAGAAGGTAAAGGCGCCCGCATCCAGGCAGAATCCGGCATCCAGGAGCAGGCCCGAGCGGGACAGATCCGTCACACGGGCCCACCCGCCATCGGAATCCTCCCAGAATACGGAGGACATCCCGTACCCGGCTCCGGCATAAACCTGCAGCGTCCCGGCCACCCGCCTGAGGGCGCCGGCGCTGAGCGAGAGCCGCGCGGAGCGGACGCCGCCGCCGGCCCACAGATAACCGAAATCCGTTCGGCCGTCGCTGGTGCTGTCATAATCGCTGGCGAAGGGCCGGAAATTGCTTCGGAAGGAAAGGAAGGCGCCCCAGTCGCCGCTGCTGCCGGCCGCCATCAGGCCATAGGCGGGGATGCGTCCCGCTTCGAAGGCTGCCAGGACCCGCCAGGACCAGCGGGATTCCGGCGTCGGCGGGCCTGCCGTCCCGGGCTCCGGGGGCAGAAGGGCGAAGCCGGACGCAGGGACCTCCAGCCGGAGCGGGAAGGTCCGGGCCGGATCGGGAAGGCTGTCCACCGGCGGGCGCGAAGACGCCGTATCAGCCTGTGCTACAGAGATTTCTTCCGCACGGGGGCGGGGTTGTGCCACCGGGCGGGACGCCCTGCCGAGCGCCGCCAGGATCCCGTCCGTTTCGGATTCGACGTTGCGCATCCGGATCCGCGCCTCCTCCCCCGGCCCCAGACGCTCCTGCAGGGCGGTCAGGCGGTCCCGCAAGGCATACTCGCCGGGAGGCAGGGACGACAGGTAGATGCCGGCCCAGCGACAATAGGTCCGCGCCGCCGCAGTCTCGCCGCGCCGGAAAGCCTGTTCAGCGGAGGCAGCCAGTTCCCGCACCTTGCGCCAGCGGCTCTCGAACACCTTCGGGATATCCTTCCACGCCAGATAGCGGAAGACGGACCCGGACGGGCCGTCGATGATTTCCGAGACCGCCTCGAGTTCAGGAAGATACGTCCTCCAGAGGGCCTGCCGCACGGCGGCATCGCCCGGCAGTTCGTCCGTCGCGGCGAGCTTCTGCGCCAGGGCTTCCAGGGCCATCCCGTCGGCCGCGGACGGCCGTGCGCCCCAGCCTTCCGCCCAGAGATAAGCCGGGTCCGAACGGATCCGGGAGATCGTCTGCGCCTGCGCAAGGAACGGGGCCAGGATGAGCAAAGCCGCGAGTACCAGCCTTTTCATCTCCGGTACATGGAATTGAAGTCTGACAGGATCTGCCCGAGACGTTCCAGCTGGGCTCGGGACATGCTGCCGCGGCCGGCGTCCGCGAGCAGTTCGTCCAGGCGGGCCCGTTCCTGCCGGATCCGGGCATCCACCCGCCGGGAGGACGCCTGCAGGCAGGCTGCGCGGAGCTGGTCCAGCTGGTCCAGCACCGCATCCCAGTAGGCCAGGTCGAGATCCTGCATCTCCGCCAGGCGTTCCCGGAAGGACGTCTCCAGGTCGGACGGGTTCCCGGATTCGGCGAACAGGCGTCCGTCCCGCGTGCAAAGGTACCAAAGGCCGCTCCGTGAGAGCAGCGCCACTTCGTCGGACAGGAACTCGATGCTGTCCCACTCCGGGGAGAGGATCACCTGCCCGTCATCATCGATAACCCCCTTCAGTCCCCCGGAGGAGACGATGGAACGCTGGTTGAAACAATAGACGGTATCCTCGTATGCGACGACGGGATGCTCCTGCACTGCCGCCGGGACGTCCGTCCGGCCTCCGCGGCACGACAGGCAGAACGGAAGCAGGAGAAACGGCAGCAGATATCGGGTCATTCCAGGCATATCAATGGATAAAATTACGCAAAAATCATTAAATTTGAAAGATTAAACAACGATTCAGGCACGCATGATCCAAACATCCGGTTTTTTCGGCCCGATGGCCCCGCTTCCCGATGCCGAGGCATCCGGGCTGGAGTGCCTGCACGAATCGGCCTCCGGCCCCTGCCTCCTGCTCAAGGGACACCGCAACGACAGGATTGTCGTGTACAAGGTGCTCAAGGCCGGATTCCGCGATGACCCCGTCTATCAGCGGATGCTCCGCCGGGAATATGAAATCGGCGTCTCGCTCAAACACCCCGGCATCTGCGAGACCCTCGCGTGGCGGGAGCTTCCCGGCTACGGGGACGGCATCGAGCTGGAATGGATCGACGGCTGCCGGCTGGACGAATGGCTGGCGTCGCACCCCGGGGACAGCGCCCAGTGCCGGCAGATCCTCGCGGACCTGTGCGACGCACTCGCCTACCTGCACCATAAGCAGGTGATCCACAAGGACCTCAAGCCGGAGAACATCCTGATCACCCGTCTCGGGGGCTATGTCAAGATCATTGATTTCGGCCTGTCCGACACCGACTCCATCCTGACCGGGAAGGATCCCGGCGGGACCCGGGGCTACGCCGCACCGGAGGTCCTCTCCGGAAAGCCGGCCCTGGCCGTCAGCGACATCTATTCGCTGGGAAGGATCATGCAGCAGATGGGGCCTGCCTTCTCCCGGATCGCCCGGAAATGCACCGCCACGGACATAACCTGCCGCTACGCCTCCGCCGAGGAGGTGCGCCGGGACCTGCTGGCCCTGCGCCTGTCGCGCAGGCACACCTGGATCGTGTCCGCCGCGTTGCTGGTCCTGCTGGCGCTGGGCGTCGGTTATTTCCTCCACAGGGGCGATCCCGTCCGGGACCTTTTCCTGGACGCGGTCGAACAGGTCCGGCAGGCGGCTACTCCGACTTGATGAAAACGATGCCCCCATCCCGGCCTGCGATATAGGACGGGGTCTTCTCCCCCCGCCTGCTGATTTCCGGGATAATCAGCGGAAATCCCTTCACGATCGACGACAGCTCGAACTCGTCGCCCGCCTCCAGTTTCGCGTTTTCCGAGGCCAGCACGCGGAAGCGGCGCCCGCCCAGGAAAGACAGCGTGACGACCCGGTCGGGCCGCCACCCGATCCGGAAGCAGTCCCCGGCCTGCAGCATGGCCACGTCCAGCCGGTCCGCGTTGAAATAGCCGGAAGAGGCCATTTTCGACGTCTGGAGATCCTCCAGGAATGCCCGGTAATCCCGGAATCCGGCATAGCTGGACAGTGCATCCAGTGTACTGCGGCGCGGCTCCACCTGCATGCCGACATACCCCCAAATCCGTTTCAGCGTCGAGGGCGACACCCGGTCCTCCATCTCTTCGGAGAGGTGTACGAAATCCGCCGTCGTGGCAAGACGGCATCCCGCCTTGCGCTCCACGGCCTGCTTCAAAAAAGTCAGTTCCAGTTGTTCTTCCATCTTTTATTTGTACTTGATTTCAACACCTTCGTCCACTTCCAGGGATTCCAGTTTCACTTTCTCCCAAAGCCAGACCGTCCTCAATTCAGGATTGTCCGGAACATTGAGATGACGCAATTTGCGATTGGCAGACACATCCAGTTCCTTAAGATGCGTTCCGGTCATCCGAAGCGCGTGCAACTGGGGACATTTCGTAAAGTCCACGGACTCCAGCGGAACGCCGTACCATTCGCAGATATACATCTCCGGGCAGTGCGTAAGATCCAGATGATGAAGGTTCTCCGCACCCACAATATAAGTCTGGAAAAGTGCCGGGTTGTCCAAAACAATCTCTTCGAGATATGGATCGGAACCGGCTGACAGGAACTGCAGTTTCTTGTTGGCGGACACGTCAATCCGCACAAGAGTGTTGTCGCCCATTGACAGGGATTCCAAATTGGTCAGATACTCCAACCCCCGATGAGAATCAAGCACAAGTCCGGACAGGACCAGTTCCCGGATATCCGCCAACTCGAAATCGGACAATTCCCCGTCTGAATCCGTATCATAGTTGCGGACCAGATAGTTCCATAGCACAGGATCAAACACATCGTGAGGGATTTGCTCCGGTGCCACCAGCGTCCGGAACGCCTCCGGTTCGGACCGGACTTCCTCCCCTTTCAAGGTGTACCAGACACAGAACAGGTAATCCGTCTCCGGAGAAAGGCCCTGCACCTCCGCCTCAATCCGCCCGGCGGCAGGTATGCACGTCACCCGAAGCCATTCCTCTGCGGAGGATTCACGGTACAAGAAGCCGCAGGGCGCTGGGACCGCTCCGACCGGGGTCGTAAAAACGGCACTTAACAAAGCTTCGGAAGATTTCGGAACCGCTTTCATCGAAAACGCTACTGTGTACGGCGCTTCCAGGGTCCGGAAAGAGGCCGGTGCGCTCTCTTGCGTCCGCTTTCCATTGGAAAGGGTAATGCTGTATCGGTAATCCGTCTCAGGCAGCAGGTCCGAAACCGTGCATACCAGCAAGCCGGCCCCGTCGGCTTCGAGCGGTGCTTGCTGACGAACATCCTCACCTGCCTTCCACCACGTCAGCATACATTCACCCGCAAGAAACTGTTCCCCGGTCAGGCGGACCCGGAAGGTCGCATCGTAGTAGGAAGGCGTCACTTCCACCCCGGCCAAGCCAGGCATCGGCAATTCCGAAGTACTGAAACGATAGGCATTTGACTTTTGCTCCGTCTGCCCGTTGCTGAAGAAAACAGCATACTGATATTCCGTCTCCGGCTCGAGTCCATCCCACCTGACCGTCAGGGTACTCCCCGCCAGGGCGCCCAGCTGCCTGCGTTTCTCCCCGGAATCGCGCCACAGGTAAAACCCGCCCTGCTTGACATTCCCGGCATGGTCCAAAAGCGCCGTCAACTGCACGGAAGCATAGTCCGACGACGCCTCGGCGGAGAGCACTTGCGGCATCTGCAGTTGCGGCGATGGCGTCTGAATACACGATGCAAGACTCCAGGCATAAAAGAAAAGAGCCCCAACCCGCGCAGGTTGTTTTCTGATATTCTCCCGCCATCTCATAAATGCAAAGTTAACAAAAAACCAAATTCTATGGACGGGCGACCAGTCAATTCGCGATTAAAGGCTTTATAACACTCCGCTTCCCAATATTTTATGAAAGAACTGTCTTTCTCGGTAAAGACTTCAATCATTTTGCCGCATAAGCCCGATAATACTGTGAGATGGTGCGGCGGTAAACGTCACCGACGGGACGGCCGATTCCCCGATGATTAATCGCCTGATGTTTTTTGAGATTCAACACCTTCTAACAGTTTCCGGCCGATTTTTCGCTCCAGACCTCCCCGGGTAGTAGGGATGCCAGTCTTGTCTGCCACTTGTTTTTTTATGGCAGTGACGCCAATCGCTCTTTTTAAAGAAAAAGAGAGGCCTCTGATCTTTGACATTAATAGGGCAGATTAATAATGAACACTTCAAACAATATCTTTTCCAACAATTGGTATAGAACAAATAGCCAAGCAAGAATCAAGGTAGGTATGACGATCCAGGCCATACAGCCACTGCCCATTAATGCCTCGACAATCAATCGAATCAAGAAAAAGAGCGCACCGAATACGAGAAACAGGACCGCAGCAACCAACAGAGACAGTGTATCAAATATATTCAGATTGAAAAACCTCCCCTCCGCTGTAGCAATCCGCGAGCGTTCGATATAGCCGTTGACCAGTTTGCAATTATCATCGGTTTTGAAACACCTTACCCACGGAGAGTCAGCAGGATAATCGTTTATTATCACCTTCTCGCCAGACTGAAAGGTATTTATCTGGGTTGAATTCTTGCTCTGGGAGCGAAACACGGGAATCGATGCCGAGTCTTCCAATCTGGCAAGCATCAGGTTATCACCCTTAATATTAGCCCAGTTGAAACTCATCGTATTACCGTCAGTAGTCTCACGGATCAACCAAATGTCTTCGATGATGCAATCCGGGCCCATCTTCTTTAAAGCCTCCATATAATTCCGAAAATAGGGAGTAGGATTTATGCATTCGAGACGGACCTTGACTGCCGCCTTGCCATCCACGGACGCATTCTCCTTGGAAATCAACTTGAAGAATGTATCCGGATTCTTGGTCATCACTTCAGCGAACAGTTTCAATTTTGGATGATCGCCGGGGAAAATATACTGCGACGCACACCCATACTCCCTGGCATTCAAACGGGAAAGGAACTTTTCCACCATGCGACCATCATTTGGGCGTTCCTGACACCCGAGACAAAAAGTCGCAACAAGTAAAAGGTAAAGGATCCGTTTCATATTAATCATTTGAAAGCATTCTTGATTTTTTTATATTGAGGGAGGGGCTCATATTGATCCAGGAATATGGCAGGGATCGACACATTCGACGAACCGATTCTATTTGTCAATCTACCTCGGCTATAATCAAAGACAGTCTCGGCCTTTGTTCTCCTGTCAACAAGAACCCATTTCCCGTCTGCCCATCCATCGCCATCGAAATAGCCACTTATATCAAAACCGGCCCGGCCCTCCCGAAACACAATTTGAATATCGCCACATAGATGGTCCTCATTGTATTGCCCAGTAATAGTATATTTCGCACCATCCACTGAGATGTTATAGGCAAACGGCCCATTAAGTTTTCCATTCCGATATGTCTCCAAAAGATCCGCATTGACTGAGCCCGTGGCTGTTCGATGAAGAAGACGCCAACTCCCTACCCGAACATCATTATAGAATTCGCCGGTGACTGTGATTTTATCTCTGCCGGAATCCGAAAGATACGCAGAATAGTTAAAGCTATATGGTCCGTGATACACACTATCACCGTTCTCAATATAGTAACTATATTTCCCAGTTCCTTCCTCGGCTTCTAGCGACCGACCGCCGCAGTAATAATCGGATGGGCCTTCAACAAGTCTTCCAGAATAAATCCTTACATTGGAATTATTCGTACTCATCTCCTGCGCCTCATCCAGAATATCTGACAGGGAATTCAGCTGAGCAAGTGATTTTTTATCCCAGTCGTTCAGTTTTAATGAAGAAAACCAGTCCCCCGTTTTTTGTATTCCGGAGGAAAAAAAGGTTGACCCATCAACAGGGATTGCACCTATCCATTTTCCACCGGCATTGCCAACGAATTTATCTCCGTTCGGATAACTGATTGTGCCATTTTTTATAATAATCTCGAGGGCGTCCTCTTTTTCAGAAAGGGACATTTCTCCCTCAAACGAACGCTGTTGTGTCATCAGCACAGTTCCGGGAACGACACCCTCACCTGTCAATAATGCCCTATAGATGAGATTGCCTTCTTCTGGAATTGAGCTGATTGGTCTCTTGAATTGCAGGCTCTGAAGAGCATCTTTCCCATTTAGGACAATTTCCACGACAGAGCTGTCCCCTTTCTCTTTGTCGAATCTGATATCGAGGACATTGTTTGCCGGCACTTCCGTCAGCACTCCAGCAATGACAGAATGGTCATTAAAGCCTTCTCTCAGAATGGCCTTGCCAATAAACTCCTGGCCATCTGCATAGGTAAGCTGTACTTCATCGCATCTCCTTATCAAGGAATCCACGGCAAAATAACCATATCTGTCAAGGATATCCTTAGGGATATCCGCCTCCGCAGAAGCAATGACGTTTTCGTGGGACTCGGATGAAAAACAAAGATGATAATGGTCCTGGTCCTTAACTAATTCAGCATCATACGGGCCTTTCTTTGTAGAATACCTCGATAAAGAGACAAGATTCCACTCCAAATCGAATCTGGATTTAGCAGCAAGTTGTTTTCTCCTGTTATTCCATACCGTAAATAGCCCTTCAATTTCCTCCTCCGAATTACGATAGCATCCCTCAATATAGGCGGTCGAGCGTTCATATGAAAGTGTTCCGACCATCGAAGAGCCATCCTCCCACAAAACAGAAAAACCACTTTGAGCCGGAAAAGTGTTTTTCGAAACAATCGCAGTGATTCTGTACCCGGTTTTAAACTGGGTCATTTCTTGCCCGTCACCCCATAGATTGGACAAAAAAAACAGCGCAAATAATACAGAGAACGGATACTTAATCATTATACTACTTATTCATTATTCAGAAACTTGGCATAAAACTGATGCCAATAGCCCCAATTCTTGCCAGAAGGCGTGCAGGGATGGTTCACTACCATCGCGGGTATATCTTTTCCTCCAATCGTGTAAAACCAAACGTCCGTTTTTTCCCCGCTATCCAATTCAACCGATGAATGACGGCCGCCCCAGTCTGGCAGGATATTGTATAGACGCTTTCCCCAGACGATAATCTTATCCGGCTGTAGAGACTCCAGCACTTCAAGGAACGCAGGAGAAGAATCGACCCCCGGTTGTTCCAATCCTCGTGAGGGTCCGCTCTGCGCATATTGAAGGTAATTATAGAAAGCTACCTTATTCCAAAAGGTTACGCGGTCTTCTTGATTCAAAACCTTCCCGGATACCGCACGCTCAAAGCACAAAAAAGTCTGCTGGAATGAAGCGCCGAAGTACCCATATACAAACTCTCTGATCACATCTTCGGTAAACGAACGGCACTCTTTCGAAGCAGCCGAAGGGCAGCATTTCTGCTGACACGGCCCCTTTTTTCCGATTTCACTGCAATAATGGCTCTCACCGAGGACCAAAATTCGTTGGCCGTCCAGACCTTCTTTATATCGTTCGCCAATCCACGGGCGAAAAAAAACATTCTGATATTGTTCCATATGGCTTGTATTGATTACTTTTACCACACTTCCCGGGTAAAGTCCTCGGTGGCACTGCTGGCCTTCTGGACCAATCGGGATCCCTCCGGAATATTGAGCACCTCAAAGGACTGTCCAAAAGGGACATAGATATATTCCATCGGGTTATCCGGGCAATCAAGATTCTTAATCGAAGAACAGGCTGACAAATCAAGAGAGGACAGTTTGTTCTGGCCGCACATCAGTTCGACGAGAGCGGGATTCTGAGAACAGTTAAATTCACTCAGTTGATTGATAAACGCATGGATGACCGTCAGTTTCGGGTTGCTTGAAACATCCAGAGACGTTAGTTTATTATTGTCAACCATGAGGCATTCCAGATTCGGATTACCGGACAAATCTATAGATGTCAATTCGTTGTTAAAACAGGAAAAACTCACCAATTCCGGGTTTTGGCTAAGATCCAGGGACGTCAGCCGATTAATCTCACATCCAAGGCTAATCAGCTTCGCATTTTGCGTCACGTCCAGTTCGGTCAGTTGATTTCCATAGGCATGCAACGTGGATAGTTCGGGATTGTGGGTCACATCCAAAGAAACGAGTTGACAGCAAGTTACATCCAGGTATTCCAATGAGGCATTCATCGAAACGTCAAGATGATCCAATTCATTCCCGGCAATGATTAAAGACTTTAGCGCCGCATTAGCAGCCGTTTCAACATAAACGAGCTGGTTATCACGGCAGTCCAGGGATGCAAGAGCCGGGTTGCCGGATATATCAATGGCCGTTAACTGATTGTTATTGCAAATCAATTCCTCGAGCTGCGTAAAATACTTGATTCCGCCCAAACTGCTGATTCCTTTATTCGAACAATCAATACGGGTGACCGCTGCCGCTTCGGACAGGCTGATCTCCCCGTCACCATCCGTATCGAAATTATCTACGCAATATGCCTTGAAAGCAGCATCCGCGAACGGGACGAACTCCGGAAGCGCCCCGTCGTCCACACCCGAAAGCACGCTTATGACACTGCGTTTCACCTCCAGGGGTTTTTCGATCTTCTTGATCATCAGGGCCTCGTCCGTCTCGACGGCAATCTTTGCACCTTGGGCGAGTTGAACCGGAGCCACGACCAGATAATAGTTCTGCCCGGACGCCAGGTACTCCCCTTCCGTCGCACTGATCTTCACAGATGTGCCGGCATCAGCGACAGAAGTGACCGCAGGCTTGCCGTCCGCAGCGACCGACACGGACAGTGTCCCTGCCAGCGCCTCGCCACTCAGACCGCTGATGCTCACCGACTTCACATCTTCACGTGTGACGCTCACTTCCACGAGGCCGCACACATTCCAGAAAGTCATGGAAGACCCGGTTGCCCTGCCTACGGAGATGGAAAGGTCGTCTGCGAATGTCCCGGCAACCGCCCTCTGTTCTGCAGGAAGTGACACCATCACGACACCGTCGTTGATGCTGTTGGACGCAGAGTAAGGGTAAACGCCATAAAGAGTCAATTCCGCATCCGTCATATCGGAAGGGACCTCTATGTAGCCTTCGAACGTAGCAGTAGCCGCCGGATCCGTATTTGTTGAAGTAAATTCCGCCTGGGCGCTGCCACAGAAAACGGAAATCTTGTCTCCGGGCGTCCAGAGGACTTTCGATCCGTCTTGCAACATGCTCTTGGTCAAGCCAGGAAGCGTTGCCGTAAGGGTCAGTTTCCGACGTTCCACGGAAGGTTTTCCGGAATCCGGCGTAGGAGCGGGAACGGGTTCTTTTGCGCAGGAAAACAATACAAGAGGAAGCGCAAAAGCGAGCAGAAGATTAGATATACGCATTTTAGTGTTCGAATTAGGTTCTTGCAAAAATAGGATTTCATCCGGACAGTCTAAGGTCCAGACAAGGTCCATTTTACCACCTCAATCCGCTCACTTCTTCCGCTCGTAGGCGCGGGCACGCGCATCCTCTGCGCGCTGCTCGTCATATTGCCTGTCCCAGTCGCGGTAGTATTCCATTTTGGGATCCTCGAAAAGCGACATCTGCTCGTAGAAATCGTGCGTCAGGCCGGACACCCCCAGCCCGACCTGCCGCAAGGGCGTGACGCCGTCCCACGCCTGGGGCAGGAGCCGGCGCGCGGCGTTCAGGATCAGGGCCGTAACGTCCGTGGGCTGCTCCAGCCGGCACTGCTTCTGGACCACGGAGAAATCCTTGTATTTCACGAAGATGGAGACCGTCGAGGCGCGGAAACGGTGCCGCCTCAGACGATGGGCCACGATGCAGGCCACCTTGAACAGCGCCCGGTCGATGTCCCGGGCCTCGGAGATGTCCTGCGAAAAAGTACGCTCCGCGCTGATGCTCTTGGCCTCCGGATACTCCGTCCGGACCGGACTGTCATCGTGTCCGTTCGCATTTTCGTGGAGCTGCTCCGCGAACTTCTTCCCCACCAGCTGCGCGAGCGAATTGGGGCCGAGCCGCGAGAGGTCGCCGATGGTGCGGATCCCGTTCGCAAGCAGGCGGGCCTCCGTTTTCTTGCCCACCCAAAGCAGGTCACGCACGCCCAGGGGCCACATTTTCTGCGGGACCTCGTCCAGCCAGAGCGTGTGCACCTTGTCCGGCTTCTCGAAATCGGAGGCCATCTTGGCGAGCAGCTTGTTGGAACCGACCCCGACATTGACGGTAAAACCGAGTTCCGCCTTGATGCGGTCCTTCAATACGGTGGCCACCTCGACCGGATCCTTCCCGTAAAGCCGGAAGGACATGTCCAGGAAACACTCGTCGATGGAAAACTGCTCCAGCACCGGGCTGTACTCGCGGCAGATGGCAATAAAGCCCCGCGAACACTCCTTGTACCAGGCCCAGTCACCCGGGACGATGACCAGCGAAGGACAGGTGCGCAGGGCCATCGACACCGGCTGCGCCGTCTTGATGCCGAGTTTCTTGGCCGGCATCGACGCCGCCGTGATGATGCTCCGCCGGTCGGACGGGTCGCCGGACACCACCGAGGGCACCAGGCGGATGTCAGGCTCCCCCGCCTGCACCAACTTCACCGCCGACCAACTCAGGAAGGCGGAATTCACGTCGATATGGAAGATGATGCGGTGCATGCCTACCCCTGGCTGATCTGGGCGTCGACGGCGCGGAGGTAGAAGTCGCGGCGCTGCTCCCGGGAGACCGGGATGATGACCAGGCGCGCATCGAAGGAAAGGCCGTCGTCGAGGTTGCAGACGAACAATTCGTTGATATCGGCCAGGTACAGGCGGTTGTAGCGGATTTCCTGCTCCGCCTGCAGCTGCATCATGTAGCGGCACGTGCGGGCCATCTGCCCCTCGTTCATGTTGTCCTTGCTGAAGACGAACAGGCCCTTCTTCCCGAAGTGCCCGTACAGGCCGTGACCGAGCTTGGAGACCTTGCTCTTCAGGATGCTCCGCAGGGGCTGGGCCAGCTGCCAGTAGGACAGTTCGCGGGCGCCGACATACTGTCCCTCCCGGAGTCCGTAGGCGTAGCCGGACTCGGAGATGCTCTCCAGGTCGGCGCGATCCCCGGCCGGGACGATCCCCGCCACCTCCTTGAGCAGCTGCTGCGCCACGTGCTTGCTCTCCTCCATCGCCCGCGTGACCTCGATGCCCAGCCGGCTACCGTCGCGTGACTGCAGGTCGGGGCGGTCCCGGACCACCAGGTCATCGAACTCCCGGCCCAGCAGGGCCGAAAGTTCGATCCGGGCGTATTCCTCGAAGAAGCAGGTGCCGTATTTGCGGAAGACGGACATGGCTAGATCTGAAGCGGCAGGTCCTGCTCGGACAGCGCCTGCAGGCCTTCGCCGGCGATCACCTCCTCGGCCTTGGCGGCCTCGGCGGTACGGAAGATCAGGATCCCCTGGCCGTTGAGCACGAAAGCGTACATGTAGGCGATCCCCACGCCGGCGGCGCTGAAGCGGCGGACCACGTCGGCGGCCCCGCCGGGCTGGTTGTTCATCCCGATGGCGAAGACGTCGGAGATGGCGACGGCCACGCCGGCAGCCTTGAGCTCGCTGCAGGCCCGCTCGGGCTCGCTGCAGATGAGCCGGAAGATCCCGTACTCCGCCGTGTCGGCGATCGTGCAGGCGATGATCTGGATCCGGGACTGCTTCATCAGTTCCAGCACCTTCTGCAGGGTGCCGGACTGGTTCTCGATAAAGATGGATAGCTGTCTGATGGTCATGGCTGGTTCTATATCAATACAGTTTGCGGTTGTCGATGACACGGGTGCTCTTGCCCTGGCTGCGCTCGATGGTGCCGGGCGCCTTGAGCTGCACCTTCACGCCGATGCTGAGCACGCTCTTGAGCTTGGCGGCGAGCCGCCTGGACAGCTCGTCGATGGCCGCCGGCGTGTCGAGCGTGGCGTTGAAGTAATCCTGGCGGAGCTCCACCTGGACCTGCAGGGTGTCGAGGTTGTTGATGCGGTCCACGACCAGCAGGTAGCGGGGCGCGATCTCGGGCATCGTCAGCACCACGCTCTCGACCTGCGAAGGGAAGATGTTGATGCCGCGGATGATGAGCATGTCGTCGCTGCGTCCCTGGATGGCGGACATCCGGACGTTCGTGCGCCCGCAGGGGCACTCGCCGGGCAGCAGCGAGCAGAGGTCGCGCGTGCGGTAGCGCAGCACGGGCATGCCCTCCTTGGTCAGCGTCGTGAACACGAGTTCGCCCGTCTGTCCGGGCGGCAGGGGTTCCAGCGTGACCGGGTCGATGACCTCCGGGAAGAAGTGGTCTTCGTTGATGTGCGAGCCGTACTGCTCCTCGCACTCGTAGCTCACGCTCGGGCCCATGATCTCGCTCAGGCCATAGAGGTTGAAGCCCTTGAGGCCCAGGCGTTCCTGGATCTCCTTGCGCATGTTCTCCGTCCAGGGCTCCGCCCCGAAGGCGCCGACGCGCAGGCGGATCTGGTCCTTGGTGATGCCCATGCGCTCCATGGTCTCGGCCAGGTAGAGCGCATACGAGGGCGTGCAGGCGATGCCGGTGATCCCGAGGTCCCGGATCAGTCGGGCATGCTTCTCGGTATTGCCCGTGGAAGCGGGCACGACGGAGGCGCCCACCGTCTCCACGCCGTTGTGGGCCCCCAGGCCGCCCGTGAACAGGCCGTATCCGTAGGACACGGAGAAGATGTCGTCGCGTCCCACGCCGTAGGCGGTCAGCGAACGCGCCATGCACTCGCTCCAGATGCTGATGTCCTTGCGGGTGTAGCCCACGATCGTGGGGTTGCCGGTGGTGCCGGAGGAGGCGTGGATGCGGATGATCTCGCTCTGGGGCGCGGCCTGCAGACCGAAGGGATAGTTGTCCCGCAGGTCCTTCTTGGTCGTGAACGGGAGCTTGACGATGTCGTCGATGGTGCGGATGTCACTCGGCGAGAGGTCCATTTCCTGCAGTCTGTTGCGGTAGAAAGGGACGTTGTGGTACACGTATTCCACGATCTTGCGGAGCCGCTTGCCTTGCAGCTCCCGCATCTGTTCGCGGCTCATGCACTCCTTGTTGGGATTCCAGATCATATTGATACACTACTTGCTAACTATCTTCGATTGGTCCAGGCCCAGCCCGAAGGCGGCCTGGTTGGCCTGCACGACCGCCTCGCCCTTGCGGGCGAACACGCGGCCGACCGCATCCAGGAGCTGGTCGGGCGTCAGCAGGCCGAGGAAGGGCGCCGCCAGGCCGAGCAGCACCATGTTGGCGCTCTTGGGGAAGCCGGCTTCCCGCGCCAGCGCCTCGATATCGCAACGCAGCACGTGCGGGAGCGCATCGAGTTCGGCCAGCACGGCCGCCTCCTCGGGATAATCCGGGATGTTGACGAAAGGCCGGGAAGCGGTCACGACGACACCGTCCGGTGCCAGGTAAGGGAGGTAGCGCAAGGCTTCCATCGGCTCCATCGAGAGGATGAGGGAAGCCCCGCCCAGGGGGATGAGGTCGCTCCAGACGGGCTCTGTGGAGAGCCGCAGGTCGCTCTGGACATCCCCGCCCCGCTGGCTCATGCCGTGGACTTCCGCCTGCTTCAGGCAGAGCCCGGCCGCCGTGGCGGCCTCGCCGATGACGGTCGCGATCGAGAGGATCCCCTGTCCCCCGACGCCGCAGAGTTTGATATCGGTTTTCATCGTGCTTCTTGTTTTTGCTTGCGCATCTTCCGGCCGAGCGTCTGCATGCATTCGCGCTGCGGGATGATGACGGACACGCCTTCGTAGGCGATCTCCTCCCGGAGGATGCGGGTGATCTCTTCGAGGTTCTTGGGCAAGGGCACCACCACGTGCAGGTGTTCGCGCTCCACGCCCAGGGCCAGGCAGATGGCCTCGAACTTGTGCGTGCCGGCGGAGTCCTGCCCGCCGGTCATCGCCGTGGTGAGGTTGTCGCTGATGATCACGGTGATGGCCGCGTGGTCGTTGACGGCGTCCAGCAGGCCGGTCATCCCGGAATGGGTGAAGGTGGAATCGCCGATCACGGCGATGGCGGGACGCAGGCCTGCGTCGGCCGCCCCCTTGGCCATCGTGATGGACGCCCCCATGTCCACACAGCTGTCGATGGCGCGGAAAGGAGGGAGCGCCCCCAGCGTGTAGCAGCCGATGTCTCCGAAGATCCGCGCGCCCGGGAACTCCGCCGCCACGCGGTTCAGCGCGGCGTACACGTCCCGGTGGCCGCAGCCCTGGCAGAGCTGGGGCGGACGCGGAGAGAGGTG
>JAFUWY010000014.1 GCA_017477245.1 Bacteroidales bacterium
CCCTGGCGGGGCGCCGGCCCGGGGCTGGGGCCGTGGGCCTACGGGGAGGCGCAGGAGGCTTTCTTCCGGGAGCACCTGGAGACAGCTTCTCCGGCGACGGTGCGGGTGGCGGGCTGTCCGGAGTATGCGTTCAATGAGTTCCTGGGCTTGGGCGTGGAGTATGGCCTGCCGGCCCTGCTGCTTTCCATGCTGTTGATAGTCAGTTCTATTCTCGTTCTTCATCACGCAGAAAGTCCACTTGCCGCGGGTCTGACTGCCTGGGCTGTTTTCGCCTGTGCATCCTATCCATTGTCGGTACCCCAACTCCGGATTCTCGGAACCATCTTTATAATTGTAGCGATTATCGCAGGAACCCTGCAAGCGGCAGGCAGTGCCGTCCCGAAAACTTCGCTTCGCTCATCCCTCCCACGCCTACCGGCGTGGGTCCCTCCCGCTTACGAGGCCGCGGGTGGCCACGGTTTTCGCGGCGGCACTGCCTGCCGGCTGTTTGCAGGGCTCCTGCCGGTAATATCAGTTGTTTTATTGATTGGATGGATGATGCTCCCTAGGCTGTCTGCCGCTCCGGGCTTGACAGACCGGGAGCAGTTCCGGGAACTGTACGCGGAAGGTTATGCGCTTCACCAGGCGGGAGAGAATGAGGAGAGCACAAGGGTACTGGAGGAGGGAGCGCTGCTGAGTTGCGATCCGATGTTCGAGATCATTCTCGGGAAGAACGCGGAGGCGATGGGGAATTATGCTGAGGCGGCAAGGCTCTACGAGAAGGCGCATTACATGGTGCCGTCGCGGTTGTATCCGCTGGTGCGTCTGATGCGTCTGCAGGTCCGTCTGGGCGAGGATGATGCTGCACTGGAGACCGCCCGGGTGATCGTGTCGATGCCGGTGAATGACCGGAACGCCGGGATGGTCCGGCTGCGGGCGGAGACGCAGGCAACGCTGGACTCGCTGTCCGCGCAGCGTTGTCATCCGGCTGTAAATCATAATGAATTGACAGATAGTGATATCCAGAATGACCCGAGGAAAAGACTCCCGGGGTCATTGTAGAAATGGTTGATAATGAGAGAGAAACGAAAAACGGTTGACCGGATCCTGACGATCGTACTGTGGGTGCTGATCGTGGCGAACGCGGTGCCGCTGCTGTGGTATGGCACGCGTGCGTTCGTCGCGGACCGCTTCGTGATCAAGGGGGAGTCGATGGAGCCGACGCTGCACACGGGCGAGGGTGTGTGGGTGAACAAACTGCTGATGGGTGCGCGGATCTATACGAAGTTCGACTTCGATAACTCGCCGGATCTGCATTGCATCCGGATGCCGGGCCTTCGGAAACTGAGGGTGGGGGATGTGGCAGTCTTCAACTATCCCTACGGCCGGGGCGGCGACACGATCGCCTTCAAGATCAACTACGTGTACTGCAAACGCTGCTGGGGAGCGCCGGGGGACACGGTGCGGATTGTGGACGGGATGCTGGAGACAGCGAAAACCGTGGTCCGTAAACAATTGAAAGACAGTAAGAACGCAAAAAAGGGGTGGCTAAAATCAACACCCCGTTTTTCGGAAAAGATTGAAAATGAGGAACATCCTTCCCACGGCAGCAATCTCTTCTCCTCGCTGGCGCAGCGGATGCAGCAGACCCCGGATTCGGTGCTGCTTCGGATGCGGATGCTGCGTGCGGGTCAGTTCGCGGGGGAACGGGACAACTGGACAACGAAGGACTTCGGCCCGATCGTGGTGCCGCGCAAGGGGATGACGATCGCGTTGGACAGCATCAACCGGAAGCATTACGCCCGGGTAATCGACTGGGAGGAGCGCTGCGGGAAGCCGTCAGGCAGGGGCGTGCAGCGCTCCGGTAATCACACAGCGATCTACACCTTCCGGCAGGACTGGTATTTCTTCGTGGGTGACAACGTGACGAACAGCCGGGACAGCCGCTTCTTTGGCTTCGTGCCGGCGGACTTCGTCATCGGGATCGTACCGGGTCGATAAAAATTTTCGAAGGCATTGGTTTTCATCCGGAAAAGTGCTAAATTTGCGACGCTTTTCAGAAGGTTAGAAGTTAAGCAATTGATTTATTAACAATTTATAGTCTAAAAACAAATGGTTAAACTTGGTATTAACGGCTTCGGCCGTATCGGCCGTATGGTCTTCCGCGCTGCGGTTGAGAACTTCTCCAAAGACATCCAGGTTGTCGGTATCAACGACCTCCTCGATCCGGATTATCTCGCTTACATGCTCAAGTATGACTCCGTCCACGGTATCTTCAACCACGACATCAAGGTCGAGGGCAACTACCTCATCGTCGATGGCAACAAGATCCAGGTCTTCTGCGAGAAGGATCCTTCCAACATCACCTGGGGTGCTCTCGGTGTCGACGTCGTCGTCGAGTCCACGGGCTTCTTCCTGACCGAGGAGCTTGCTTCCGCACACCTCAAGGCCGGTGCCAAGAAGGTGATCATGTCCGCTCCGTCCAAGGATGCAACCCCGATGTTCGTCTACGGTGTCAACCACAAGACCTACGCCGGCCAGGCTATCATCTCCAACGCTTCCTGCACCACCAACTGCCTCGCTCCGCTGACCAAGGTCGTCAACGACAAGTTCGGTGTCGTCCGCGGCCTCATGACCACGGTCCACGCTGCCACCGCTACCCAGAAGACCGTCGACGGTCCGTCCAAGAAGGACTGGCGCGGCGGCCGCGGCATCCTCGAGAACATCATCCCGTCCTCCACGGGTGCTGCCAAGGCTGTCGGCAAGGTGCTTCCTGAGCTCAACGGCAAGCTCACCGGTATGTCCCTCCGCGTCCCGACCTCCGATGTCTCCTTCGTCGACCTGACCGTCGAACTCGCCAAGGAGGCTACCTACGAGGAGATCTGCGCCGCTATGAAGGAGGCTTCCGAGGGCGAGCTCAAGGGTGTCCTGGGCTACACCGACGAGGCTGTCGTCTCCACCGACTTCCGCGGCTGCCCGCTGACCTCCATCTTCGATGTCAAGGCCGGTATCCAGCTCGACAAGACCTTTGTCAAGCTCTGCGCCTGGTACGACAACGAGTGGGGTTACTCCAACAAGGTCCTCGAGATGGCCAAGGTCATCACCGCCTAATCCGGAGAGATTCCAAGACATTTTTCAGAAGGATGGCAGGATTCTGCCATCCTTTTGTTATATTTGTACATTGAAAACCAATCTATCATGAAGCAATGAAGAGATTTATCCTTTTTGCTGCCGCCCTCGTATGCATGGGCGCAACCGTTTCCGCGCAGCAGCGTACTGCCGCGCCGGCATTCCCGGAGTACACGTTTACCACGGTGAAAGCCGCCCCGATCACTTCCATCAAGAACCAGGCGAGCAGCGGGACCTGCTGGTCCTTCTCCGCCATCAGCTTCCTGGAGTCCGAGGCCATCCGCCTCTGCAACATCAAGGACGAGGCGAAGTATCCCGATTTCTCCGAGTTCTACGTGGTGGGCAACTCCTATAAGGAGCGCGCCGAGAAATACGTCCGCCTGGACGGCAAGCTGAATTTCAGCGTCGGGTCCGGCTGCGGCGACGCCCTCGACATCGTCAAGAACCACGGCATCGTGCCCAACGAGCAGGTGACCGGCGTCAACTACGGCACCCCGCTCCCTTCCCAGTCCGAACTGGACAACGTCCTGCTCGGCTACGTGGAGGCCATCGCCAAGAGCCGCAAGCCCTCGACGGCCTGGAAGCGCGGCTTCGCCGCCATCGTGGACGAGTACTTCGGCAAGGCTTCCGACACCTTCACCGTGGACGGCAAGCAGTATACCGCCGCTTCCTACCGCGACGCGATGAAGATCAACGCCGACGACTACATCGAACTGACTTCCTTCACGCACCATCCGTTCTACACCTGGTTCGCCCTCGAGGTGGCCGACAACTGGCGCGGTACGCAGTCCTACAACGTCCCCATCGACGAGATGATGGCTGTCCTGGACAATGCCCTGGAGAACGGCTATACCGCCTGCTGGGGCGCGGACGTGAGCCACACCGGCTTCACCCGTGACGGCCTTGGCATCCTGGTGGCCCCGCAGGCCGCCCCTGCCGCCGGTTCCGACCAGCAGCGCTGGGTCGGAAGCGACGCTGCTGCCGCAGCTGCCCGTCCCGTCGAGATCAAGGAAGCCGTGCCTACGCAGGAGTCCCGTCAGGAGGAGTTTGACAACAAGACCATGACCGACGACCACGGTATGCATATCTTCGGCATCGCCAAGGACCAGAACGGCAAGAAGTACTACATGGTCAAGAACTCCTGGGGCGAGACCGGCCGCTACAAGGGTATCTGGTATGTGACCGAGGCATTCGTCAAGGCCCAGACCCTGGACATCACCATCCACAAGGATGCCCTGACCAAGAGCCTGAAGACGAAGCTGGGCGTCAAGTAATGGCGTTCCGCAAGCATATTCCCAACCTGATCACCTCGATGAATCTCGTCTGCGGGCTCATCGGGGTGATCATGGTCTTCAGATCCCGGCTGGACCTGGCGTTCTACTGCATGCTGGCGGCGGCCGTTTTCGATTTCCTGGACGGCTTTGCTGCGCGGCTGCTGGACGCGTATTCCGACACGGGGAAGGAGCTTGATTCGCTCTGCGACCTGGTCAGTTTCGGCGTACTGCCGGGCCTGATGCTGTGCATCCTGATGCAGACCTTCCGGTTCAGCGACGGCTGGCTGTGCTGGCTGCCCCTGGTCCTGGCCGTCTTCAGCGCCCTGCGCCTGGCGAAGTTCAACGTGGACGCGCGTCAAGCACACGGTTTCCTGGGCCTGCCCACGCCTGCGGCGGCCCTGCTGTGCGGCGCGCTTTGCTGCTACTGCTGCCACGCTCCCGTGGAGTTCCTCTCCACGTGGGTGGCCGGTCCGGTCTTCGTGCCGCTGCTCTCCGTGATCCTGAGCGCCCTGCTGGTCTGCGAGATCCCGATGTTTTCCTTCAAGATGCACAAGGATGACAGCCGGATGCTGCAGGTCAAGCGCATGACCCTGGTCGCCTTCATCCTGGCGGCCGTCGTGTTCTGCCTGGTGGCCGGACACCACTGGTCGCTGGCCGTGCTGCTCGGGTTCTTGTTCTATGTCCTGAATAACCTGGTTTACGCCCTCTTCAAGCTATGATCCCCGCTGATGTCCGCCGTGCGGCGCTTCCGTTGCTGCTGCCCCTCCTGCTGCTCGCTGCCTCTTGTGACCGGCAGACGGAGGAGGCCCGTCCTACCATCCCGCTGGTCCGTGAGATTCTCTCGGACCGGGCCGACTACCGGGCCCTGGTGCTCCGGGCCGCGGCGCCCAAGCCGGCATCGGACATCGCGATCATCGGCTCCGAGTTCGCTTGCGAACAACTCGCCGAGCAGTTCTGTTTCCGGGACGAGCAGGACAATGTCGACGCCAGACGGCACGGCGACGGCCTTCCCGATTTTGCCGGCGAGACTTTCGTCTGCATCGAGGATGCCCGTCCGTACGAGTCCGTCCTGGAAGAGAATGGCGAGGAGGAGCTGCGCCGCCAGACGGTCCTGCGCGTGCTCGCCGCGCTGGACACGACGGTGCACATCAGCCCGTACGACGTGGACGGCCTGTCGACGAAGGGCCGGTCCAAGATGGTGGTCCTGGCGGATCCCTACCTGGCGGAGTACGGCGGTTTCGACGTGGATACGCTGCTGCGCAGCACCGACTGCGCCGTGCCCGTGATCAGTCCCGTCGAGCGGATGATCGGCCGCGCCTTCGAGAAGTCCGGCCGTGGCGATCCCACCGTCGCCATCCTCTGCGCCCCGCAGTTTGCCGGCAGCGGCATCTACGAGCGTATCTTTGCGCGCATGGCCGGCGAGCGCGGCCTGCAAGGCGCTTCTTGCGTGGTATCCGGCGTGGAGCGGAAAGACAGCCTGCTCCGCCGGTTCCTGCGCGGCTATCTGGAGGGCGGGCAGGCCCGGCCCCTGGATGCCGTGCTGATCGACGACCTGTCGGTCAACCCCGACTCGCTGAAATTCGAGTTGGCAGAAATCGTGTCCGTGATGAACGAGAGTTCGATGACCTACGGACGACTGATCCCCAGGGATTTCTTCTTCCTCAACGCATTCGAGGAAGTGGCGGACTGCGCCCATGATTTCCTGCGGGACCACAACCTCTTTACACACAATATCGCAATGCCCAGGATATCGGTCTACCGTCCGGCCAAGCGTCCGGACGCAGACGACGGATCGATCATCCTGATCCCCGCTTCTTATGTTCAAAATTAGCATCCAGTCAGAAGAAATTGAGAAAATGCCCCTCGGATCTTTCCCCGGCAAGATCCAGGTAATCGATAAAGTAGGATTCGAATTCCTGAAGGCGGTGGCCTACCTGCGCACGCAGAAGATCATCGGCTTCGACACGGAGACGCGCCCGGTCTTCGCTCCGGGCCAGCACCACAACCACGTCGCGCTCCTGCAGCTTTCCGGGCCCCGGAAGGCCTACCTGTTCCGCGTCGGCCGGCTGGGGATGCCGAAACTCCTGTGCAACGTGATGGCCAATCCGCATATCCTCAAGGTCGGTGCCGCCGTCCACGACGATGTCCGCGGCCTCCAGTACTACCAGAAGTTCAAGGAGCAGGGCTATGTGGACCTCCAGAAGATCGCTTACGAGTGGGGGATCCGTGACAAGAGTGTCAAGAAACTGGCTGCCAATATCCTGGGTGTCAAGATTTCGAAGTCCCAGCAGCTTTCCAACTGGGAGGCCGAGGAGCTTTCCCCGGCGCAGCAGATGTACGCGGCGACGGATGCCTGGGTGTGCCGCGAGATGTACCTCAAGCTTCTCCAGCAGGAGAAGCATCCGCTGACCCCCGAGCAGCTGAATCCGCCGCAGCCCCAGCAGCCGGCGCAGCCGAAGGCGGAGGGGAAGAAGGCCGCCAAGGAGGCTGCCGCCCCGGCGGAGGAGAAGGAAGTGCTGACTCCTTCGCAGAAGCGCCGTCGCCGGCGCAAGAAGGCCAAGGCGGCCGCTGCCGCCGCGGCTGCCGCCGATCCGGCGGCGAAGGTGCAGGCCGCCGCTCCCGCAGAGGCTCCTGCGGCTGCGGAGGATAAGCCCAAGCCCAAGCGCCGCAGGCGCCATCGTAAACCCAAGCAGGCGCAGGAGGCGCCGCAGGACAATGGTTAAGGTCTTCCTCAAACACGGCCGCGACGAGTCGTTGCGCCGTTTCCATCCGTGGGTCTTCAGCGGCGCCGTCGCCCAGGTGCAGGGGAGCCCTGCGGAGGGCGATATCGTCGGCGTGTACAGTGCCGAGGGGCAGTTCCTGGCTTCCGGCCACTGGCAGGTCGGTTCCATCGCCGTGCGTATC
This sequence comes from Bacteroidales bacterium, assembly GCA_017477245.1. GTDB lineage: Bacteria > Bacteroidota > Bacteroidia > Bacteroidales > UBA932 > Cryptobacteroides. Next base: position 7,287 of record JAFUWY010000014.1, read on the forward strand.
CTTTCGTTCGACGCCGATCCCACGGCGCCGGATTTCTGGGTCAATTCCATCGCCCGCGCGCTGGAAGTCCGCAAGGCTGTCGGGTTGTACTCTCCTCTTCCGCATCTTGCTGATGATCCCGCGAGCGGGCCGGATCGCGATAGCGATTATCCGGCCATCCCCCTCGAGGGGGCGCAGGGGGTGAAAGCAGAGCGAAGCATGTCGTCGCAGACGACATGCTTCCGTTTGGTGCACGGAGAGGGGGACGGGCTGCCCGGGCTGATTATCGACTGGTATGACGGCGTGTGCGTGATGCAGGCCCATTCGGTGGGCATGTTCCGCGCCAAGATGCAGATCTGCGAGGCGCTCAGGACCGTGTTCGGCGACCGGCTGAAGGCGGTCTACGACAAGAGTTCCGGCACGGCGCCGTTCAAGGCCGGGCTCGACCTGGTCGACGGCTACCTTTGGCGCGCCGAGGGCTTTACCGCATCTGAAGCCGTGGTTTATGAGAACGGCCGCAAGTTCCTGGTAAACTGGGAGGAAGGTCAGAAGACCGGGTTCTTCCTGGACCAGCGGGACAACCGTGCGCTGGTGGGTAAGTATGCCGCCGGCAGGCGCGTGCTCAACCTCTTCTGCTACACCGGTGGCTTCAGCATCTATGCCCTGACCGCCGGCGCGGCGCAGGTCGACTCCGTCGACTCCTCCGCCAAGGCCATGTCCCTGGTGGAACGCAACATCGCATTGAATTCCGCTTCGCTTCCCGGCAGCTCCCCTCACCAGCCGTCCGGCGATGCCGGACCCCTCCCACAGCCTTCGGCTGCGGGCCCCTCCCTCTTACGAAGCCGAGGGTGGCTACGGGCTGGCGAGGGGACTGCCGCGTCCGCTTCGCAGATTGCTGTCGGTTCTTCAAGCGGGCCGGATCGCGATAGCGATTATCCGGCCATCCCCCTCGAGGGGGCGCAGGGGGTGAAGGAAGAAAATTCGCAGAAATTGTGCAGCAATTTCTGCGAAGACGCAATAGAGTTTTTGAAAAAGATACCGGAGGGGATATACGATCTGATGATCGTCGATCCGCCGGCATTCGCCAAGCACCGCGGCGCGCTCAAGAACGCCCTCCGCGCCTACCAGCGCCTCAACGCCGCCGCCATTGCCAAGGTAGCGCCCGGCGGCCTGGTCTTCACCTTCAGCTGCTCGCAGGTGGTCGACAAGATCACCTTCGCCAACACGGTCTTCTCCGCCGCCGCCCAGACGGGCCGGAGCGTGCGGATCCTCGACCGGCTCTGCCAGGGTGCCGACCACCCTGTCAGCATCTACCACCCCGAAGGGGAATACCTCAAGGGGTTGCTGCTGTACGTAGAATAACCATACATACCACATAGCACCATGTTGCACCGCGAGAATCGTGGACGGAAAGCCTCAGACCGGTTTTCGTCCACAATTAACCCCGTTTCCGTGGATGGAAACGCCTTTTCTTGGCTTCCGTCCATCAAAAAGGTCTTTTTCGTGGACGGACTGTGCCTCGCCCTGCTCCTTGCGGGGTGCGGCCAGCCGACTGCAGCCCCGGAGGGCGGATACACCCGGGGGATCGGCGTGTATCCCGGCGAACCGGCCGCCTACACGGGTCCGGAGACCGTCCCGGCAGGAGAGGAACTGCGCAACCTGGCGCTGCACCGCGTCGCGCGCCACTCCTCCAGCTACGACTACAACCTCACGGCGCAGCTGGTGACCGACGGCATCCATGCCAAACAACTGCCGTACTGGATCGAGATGGACCTCAACGGTGAGGCGCTTCCCAAGCGCGACCGCGAACGTCTCTTCGACGGCAACACCTGGACGCCCCTGACCATCCAGGACGGGACGGCCGAACTGACGCTGCGCCTGCACGAAGGGACGGCGCGGGCCGACCGCCTGACCCTGATGGGCGCCGCCGACGGCAAGGCGGACCAATGCACGCTGGTGCTGGAAGTCTCCCCGGACGGGGAGCACTGGAAGCCCGTCAAGACCCTGCGTGAACGGCCGTTCCCGACAGGGCGCGTCCCGCGCGGTGAGCGTGTGAACTGGCGCAATTACCTCTGGACGCTGGACCTGCCGGCGGAGCCCTTCGCGGCACTGCGCCTGCGGATCGACGCGCCGGGCCTCCGTCGCTTGACCGTCCAGCAATGGGACTTCACGCTCAAAGGACAGCCGGTCGACGTGCTGCCTTCCGCGCGCTTCTGCAGCGCGTGGATGAGCGCGGGCGCCGAGGATGAGTGGGTCTGCGTGGACCTGGGCGCCGAGGCCTCCCTGGAGAAGCTCCGGCTGGACTGGCTGGCCGGTCCTGCCGCCGGTGTCGTGGAGAGCTCGGCAGACGGTGAGACCTGGACGCGGCTGGCCGATCTCCCGCAGGAGAGCGGCGAGATCGCGGTCCAGGGCCGGGGGCGCTACGTGCGCCTGTCCGGCCTGAAGGCAGCCGGCGAGCACCTGATCCTCAGTGAGATGGAGGTGTGGGGCCGGGGCGGCGTGGTGCCGCAGGCCCAGCCCGCCCCGGCGCCGGCGGACGGCCGCCTCGCCCTGCAGGGCGGCGCGTGGCGCCTGCAGCGCGCGAGCGAGGTGACGGCGCCGGCGGAAGCCCTCTCTTCCGTCGGGTTCGACGCGGGCGACTGGCTCCCCGCCACGGTCCCCGGTACGGTGACCATGTCCTATTTCAACGCCGGCGCCATCCCCGACCAGCGCTACGATGACGACCAGCTGCAGATCTCGGATTCCTACTTCCTGGAGGACTTCTGGTACCGCGACGAGTTCGACCTGCCGCAGGGCTGGGACGGGCAGGAACTGGTCCTGCACTTCGACGGCATCAACTGGAAGGCCGAGGTCTATGTCAACGGCGCACAGGCCGGCCGGATCGACGGCGCCTTCACCCGCGCCGCCTTCGACGTGACGAGCCTGCTCAAGCCCGGCCGGAACGCCCTGGCCGTCAGGATCGTCAAGAACGCCCATCCGGGCATCATCAAGGAGCAGGACCGCCGCAGCGCCGACCTCAACGGCGGCGTGCTCGGCGGGGACAACCCCACGATGCACGCGACCATCGGCTGGGACTGGATCCCGACCGTACGCGGGCGTGACATCGGCATCTGGAACGATGTCTTCCTGACGGCGCACGCGGGCGGCGTCACCATCGACGACGTGTTCGTGGACACCGACCTGCCCCTGCCTTCTACGGACTACGCCGACCTGAAACCGGTCGTCACCCTGACCAACCATGCCGCCCAGCCCCGCCGGGCGGAGATCGCGCTCCGCTACGGCGACCTGCAGGTCACGGGCGAAGCCGAACTGGCGGCGGGGGAGACCCGCGACGTCACCCTCCCGACGGCCCGTCTGGACCGGCCCGAACTCTGGTGGCCGGCTGGATACGGGGAGCCGCACCTCTATGACGTGCAGGCGACCGTCTCCGTGGGCGGTACTCGCTCGGACAGCAGGCAGGTCAAATCCGGCGTCCGCGAGATGTCCTACACGATGGACGGCGGCGTGCTGGACTTCTACGTCAACGGCCGGCGCCTGATCGGCAACGGCGGCAACTGGGGATTCCCGGAGATCGACCTCGCCTACCGCGAGCGCGAGTATGACATTGCCGTGGCCTACCACGCGGACATGCATTTCACGATGATCCGCAACTGGGTGGGCATGACCGGGGATGACGAGTTCTGGGATGCCTGCGACCGCCACGGCGTGATGGTCTGGCAGGACTTCTGGCTGGCCAATCCGGCCGACGGCCCCGACCCCTTCGACGAGGCGATGTTCCTCGCCAACGCCGAGGATTTCGTGCGCAAGATCCGGCGCCATCCCAGCATCGCGCTCTATTGCGGGCGCAACGAAGGCAACCCTCCCGCCAACCTTGATGCCGGGCTCGCCGCGCTCGTGGAGCGCCTGCACCCCGGCATGCAGTACATCCCGCACTCCGCGGACGGCCCTGTCAGCGGCGGCGGCCCGTACCGGGCCCTGCCGGTGAAGGAATACTTCTCCATGACCCGCGGCGCCGACCGCTTCCACAGCGAGCGCGGCATGCCCAACGTCCCGACCCTGGAGAGCCTGGAACGGATGCTGGCCCCGGCCCACCAGTGGCCGCAGAACAGCGTCTGGGGCATGCACGACTATGCCCTGGAGAGTGCCCAGAGCGCGGCGACCTTCAATGCGATGGTAGAGAAACTGTTCGGGCAGGCGAAAGACCTGCAGCAGTTCTCCGAGTGGGCCCAGTGGATCAACTACGACGGCTACCGCGCCATCTTCGAGTCCCGCAGCGCCCAGCGCAAGGGCATCCAGCTCTGGATGAGCCACTCCTGCTGGCCCTCGATGGTCTGGCAGACCTACGACTACTACTTCGCCCCCACGGCCGCTTATTTCGGCGCCAAGAAGGGCTCTGCTCCCATCCGTATCCAGTGGAACCCGCACAAGGAGCAGGTGGAGGTGGTCAACAACAACGCCGGTGACCTCACCGGTCTCACGGCCCGGGCCATCGTCGTCACCCCGGACGGCGCGTTCCTTTCCGACCAGTCCGTCTCGCTGGATACGAAGGAGGACACCACGGTTCCGGTCCCGGCCGTTACCGCCCCCACGTCGTCATCCTCCGACCAGACTGCTCCGTCATTCGCCGGCCTGACCGGCGAATCTCCCGTCCTTCTCCGCCTCTCCCTGATCCAGGACGGCCGCGAACTCGCCGACAATTTCTACGTCCTCAACCCCGCCGATCCCGGCAACCTGCAGGCCTTGCTGCAGATGCCGGAAGCGAAGGTCAGCCTGAAATACAACTTCCGTCGGGAAGAGGAGGAATGGAAGACCGTCGCGACGCTGGAGAACCGCTCCAAGACCCCGGCGCTGATGCTCCGCCTGAACCTCGTGGGAGCGCGCGCCGGCGAGCAGATCCTGCCCGTCTTCTACGAAGACAACTGGATCTCCCTGCTCCCGGGCGAGCGCAAGGAGATCGCGGTCCGCTGCGCCGCCGCCGACACCCACGGCGAGCGTCCTGTGCTGCAGCTCTCTGGCTTTAACCTGCACTGAGAATCAATAATTTACAAAATAACCTTCGGAGATTTCTCCGAAGGTTATTTTGTAAATGGCTGATAATCAATCAGGCCTTATCAGCTTCAATCAACTCCAGCAGGCGGTCGATGGCTTCGGAGTCGGGGATGTGGCGCAGGACGGGCTCGCTCTTGTGGTAGATCGTGACCCGGCCGCCGCCTTCGCCGACGTAGCCCCAGTCGGCGTCGGCCATCTCGCCGGGGCCGTTGACGATGCAGCCCATCACGGCGATCACCAGACCCTTGAGGTGGGCGGTGCGCCGCTGGACTTCCTCGAAGGTCTCCTGGAGGTTGTACATGGTGCGGCCGCAGCCCGGACAGGCGATGTACTCGGGTTTGTAGAAGCGGCGGCGGGCCGCCTGCATGATCTCGTCCTTGAGGTATTCCGACAATCCGGCCTCCGCAGGGATCTCATCGATCTCCCGCTTCAGCAGTTTCGGCCCCCAAAGGATCGCCGCATCCAGCATTTCGGTGTCGGAGGGGCCTGCGTCTCGGCTTCCATCCTCGCTTCCCGCTGACGCGGGAACCGGATCCGGCGCCACGGATCCTGCTGCGGCTGAGCCTTCGCCGGCAGACCCCTCCGACACCGGAATCGATCTTTGCGCAAGATATTGCGCAACAGGCAATTCGTTAATGGGCGGTTCCGTCAAGGAAACTCTGATCGTATCGCCGATGCCCTCCTGCAGCAGGGAAGCGATGCCCACGCAGGACTTGATGCGGCCGCTGTCGCCGCCGCCGGCCTCCGTGACGCCGAGATGCATCGGGAACACGACGCCGCGCTCCTGCATCCGCTTGGCGAGCTCGCGATAGGCCTCCACCATCACGACGGTGTTGCTCGCCTTGAGCGAGACCACCACGTTCAGGAAATCCGCCGCGATGCACATCTCAAGCCACTCCATCGCCGCCATCGCCATCGCGTGCGGCGTATTGCCGTAGCGGTCGGTGATATAGCGGCCCAGCGAGCCGTGGTTGAGCCCCACGCGCACGGCGGTGCCGTGCTCCTTGCAGACTTCCAGGAAGCGGGCGAACTGCCGCCGCGCCTCCTCGTGGTCGGGGTGGAAATTGCCCGGGTTGATGCGGACCTTCTCCACGACCGGGGCCACGGCGATGGCCGTCTCCGAACTGAAATGGATGTCCGCGACCAGCGGGACCCGGCAGCCGGCCTCGCGCAGGCGGCGCTTGATCTCCGCCACGTGCGGCACGTCCTGGCGGCCCGGCACGGTGATGCGCACCAGCTGCGCGCCCGCGGCGGCGAGCTCCAGGGTCTGGGCCACGGTGGCCTCCACGTCGGAAGTATGGGTGTTGCACATCGTCTGGACGACGACGGGGTGGCCGGCGCCGATGACGAGCGAGTCACCGACCCGGACCGGAAGGGTCTCAATGCGAGCCATATACGTATTCTTTGGCTTCCCGGCGGAGCTCGGAGCTTGTCTTGCCGGAGCGCTTGGTCAGTTGGAAATGGATGCCCACCGTGGCGATCACGTCGATCGGGTAGGCGTAACGGTAATAATAAGGACTGGCGTAGTCGGGCTGGTAGAGCGAAGACCAGGACCAGCGGATCAGCGCGTTGAAGTGGATCTCGATCGGATCGAACATCAGCGCGAATCCCGCCCCGCCCTGCAGGCCGTACTCCCAGCGGTTCTCATAGGACCGGAAGGCGTTGGCGTACTGGGGGTCGAGGTTGGGGCCGCTGCGCGAGATGCTGTTGCGCCAGCCGCCGTAGACGCCCACGTTGGCGAGGATCTTGCCGGGGTGGAAATCCGCGTGGATCTGGGCCAGGGCCGGGATCTCGAACACCTCGATGACGGCCTCCTCGGCGCCGTCCACATCTTGCGAGGCGCCCGTCTCCGGGTCGCGCTTGAAGGCGAAACCCTCGTAGCCGTGCGCGAAGCCCGCAGTCAGCGCGAAATAGGGCAGGGTGTCGAACATCTTGCTGTGCTTGGTGAACATCACCGAGACGTAGTTCGGATTGACCTTCCAGCCACGGTTGTGCCGGGACGGCGAGTAATACATGTTGCAGAGGGACACGCCGTAGTTGACGCCGATCATGATGTAGTCGTTGATCGGGCGTTCCTTGACGGTGACGGCGGTGGAGTCGAACTGCACTTCCTGCGCTTCTGCGCAGAAAGCGGACATCAGGGCCGCCAGGAGGAGGATCAGGTACTTTCTCATGGCTGCTGCGGCTTGTTGAACAGGGTGCCGACATCCACCGGCTGCGCGAGTTCGGTGCTCGCCGGGATGTCGATGTACTGGGAGCCGGAGAGCTCCACGAAGACGACCGTCTCGGGCTGGCGGCGCTCCAGCAGCGAGCCGGTGTCCACGATGTTGTTGCGGTTGCCGTCCTCGGTGATGCGGATGCTGTAGCGCCCGGCCTTGAGGTAGGGGAAGCGGAGCGTGCCGTCCCGGTCGGTGACATAGGTGCGCAGGACCCGGTCGCGCTTCTCGCCCAGCAGGTCCACGATGATCTTGCGGTCCACCCCGGACAGCTCGAGGTTCAGCACGCTCAGCGTCTCGTCGGTGGGCAGGCTGACCTTGACGATGGTGCTGTCGGACCAGAATCCGTTGATGTCGCGGAAGGCCCGGTAGGGGAGTTTCATCGAGTACTCGAAGCCGGACTGGAGCTTGTCCTTGGGCCGCAGGATGTAGCGGCGCAGGTTGAGGCTGTCCTGCTCCACGGTGAACTCCGCGCGGGTCTCGCGCTGGCGGGTGTTGATGACCTTGAATTCGACGGAGTCGAAGTGCTCCGTGATGATCGGGTTGCGGAACTCCAGCACGAACCCGTCCTGCTCGACGTTCTCCGGCTCCGCCTTGAACGTGTAGACGCAGGTCGTGTCCTCCCGCTTGAGGTCGCGCCGGGAACTCTTGGAGTAGGTGCGGTTCTCCCGGGTCATCGGGAGCTTGACGATCTCCTGCGTCGGGACCAGGCGGCCCGTGGAGTCGGTCATGCGGTAGTTGACATAGATGCGCATCGTGTCCGGGGCGGCCCGGCGGCTGTTGATCCAGAGCTCGAGGCTGTCCTGCAGGATGTTGAACTGGCTGATCAGCTGGTCGTCGCGCCAGCCGCGGATCCACAGCGAGTCGATCCAGGCGCCGGGCGCATGGAAGGTCAGGTAGGCGGAACGCTCGGAGGTGCGGACCTTGTTGACGATGTACTGCTTGGAAGGCTTCTCGCGGAAAACCTTGAGTTCGTGCTCGCTGCGCCGCGCCAGGCAGCGGACGGTGTCGAGCATGTCGTACTTGAGCATCTCGCGGACGGTGTCGCCCGCCACCATCACGGGGCGGAGCAGCGAGTCGATGAAGGCGACCTGCTCCGTCTCCGCGTCATAGATGTTGTCGTTGTTGGCGTCCTTGATGGCGTAGAGCCGGTAGAGGGTGTCCTGGATATAGGGCAACACGAAGAAACCCCAGTCGTCGGTCTTGGTGGCGGCGTAGGGCCGCTTCAGGAAGACGGCGGAGTCGCCGAGGTCCTTGTGCAGCAGGACCGTGGCGCCCTTGATGGGGGCGAGGGTGTTGCAGTCCACGACCGTGCCCGTCATCATCATCGAGTCGATCTGTTCGCCGGTGGAGAAGACGTAGGTGTAGCCCGGGAACGGGTTGTTCTCGTTAGCATCCGCAATCGCGTCGGTGAAACTGAGGGTATAGGTCGTATTCGCCTGCAGGGAGTCTTCGAAGCTGACGAGCAGCGTCTTGCCCCGCAGGCGCGACTTGGGCGGGCGCCGCAGGGGCGGGGACAGGAAGATGTTCTGAGGCGTCTTGATGGTGACGTATTCGTTGAAGGTGAAGGCGAAGGTCGCCCCCTTCAGCGGCACGCCGACCACCCCGGGGAGGGGCTTGATGTCGATGATGTAGGGCGGGATGGTGTCCTTCTTGCCGCCCGAGGGGGCCTGCGTGGTGTTGGCGCAGGACGGGAAGAAGAGCGGCAGCAGGCAGGCGCAGACGGCGATGATCAGCGGAAGGAATCGTTTCATGGGCTAGATGTCGGTTCTGACAACATCCTGGATGCCGTCGATCTTGGAAAGTCCGTCCACCATCCGCTCGAGGTTCTTCTTGTCGCGGACGAGGAGTTCGATGAATCCCTCGAAGAGCTCGCCGTCGGTGGACAGCTGGAGCTTGCGCATGTTGATGCCGAGGGTCTGGGAGATGTAGCTGGTGATCTCGTTGAGCAGGCCGAGCCGGTCGATGCCCTTGAGCGAGATGCGGATCGGGTACTCCTGCTGGACGGCGCCCCACTGTGGCACGACCATGCGGTTGCCGTACTTGCTGGCGAGGCTCTCCGCCACGGGACAGGATTTCTTGTGGACGATCACGAGGTTCTCCGAGGTGGAGAACCCGATCACGGGGTCGCCGGGGATCGGGTGGCAGCACTCCGCGATCTTGTACTGGATGGCGTGGGCATTGTCCTCGCGGATGGAGAACTTGCGCTTCTCGCCGGTGGACATGTCCTTCTCGTCGATGATGGCCTTGAACTCCTCGGGACCGAGCAGGCCCAGGCCGATGCGGAAATACAGCTCGCTGGGCTCCGGCAGCTGGCTGTAGTCCAGGAACTTGCGGAGCAGCTCGCGGGAGGTCTGCAGGCCCATGAGCCGGATGCGCTCGCCGAAGATGCGCTCGCCGTCGCGGGCGATCGCATCGAAGTCGCGGCGGAAGTACTCGATCACGCGGTTGCGCGCGTAGCGGGTCTGCAGGAAGGAGACCCATTCCATCTTGGGATGGGCCTTGGCGGCGGTGATGATCTCCACCTGGTCGCCGGCCTTGAGGGCGTGGGAGAGCGGGACGAGCCGCATGTTGACCTTGGCGGCGATGGCGCGGTTGCCGATCTCGGTGTGGATGAGGTAGGCGAAGTCGAGGGCGGTGGCCCCGCCGCGGATGCTCTTCTGCTCGCCCTTGGGCGTGAAGACGACGATCTCGTTGCTGACCAGGTCCTTGTGGATGATGTCCAGCAGCTCGAGGGCGCTGACGTCGTCGCTGAGCAGGATCTCCTGCACCTCGGCGAGCCATTTGTCCATCTCGGAGTCGTTCTCGGTGATGTAGCCGTCGTTCTTGTAGGCCCAGTGGGCGGCGATGCCCTTCTCGGCGATGTCGTCCATGCGCCGGGAACGGATCTGGACCTCGACCCAGAAGCCCTTCTGGCTCATCAGGGTGCAGTGCAGGGCTTCGTAGCCGTTGCTCTTGGGCTGGGAGATCCAGTCGCGGCGCCGGCTGATGTTCTCGCTGTAGAGGTGGGTGATGGTCGAGAAGATCAGGTAGGCCTGGTTGCGCTCCGTCTGGTTGATGTTGTCGATGGGGTCGAAGATGATGCGGACGGCGTAGAGGTCGTAGATCTGCTCGAAGGGGACGCGCTTCGTGCGCATCTTGTACCAGATGGAGTAGGGGGTCTTGATGCGCTTCTTGATGGTGAAGCGGTAGCCGGCGGCGCGCAGCGCCTCCTCGATCGGGGCGATGAAGGTGTCGATGTCCTTGTCGCGGTTGGCGACGTTGCGGCTGATGCGCTCGGTGATGCGCTGGTAGGCTTCCGGCTCCTTGTAGCGCAGCCAGATGTTCTCCATCTCGGACTTGACGCTGTACAGGCCGAGCCGGTGCGCCAGCGGGATGAAGATGAACATCGTCTCGGAGAGGATCTTGTCCCGCTTGTGCTCGGGCATGAACTCGATGGTCCGGCAGTTGTGCAGGCGGTCCGCCAGTTTGATGAGCACGACACGCACGTCGTCGTTGAGGGTCAGCAGGATGCGCTTGAAATTCTCGGCCTGGAGGCTCTCGGTGCCGCCCGTGCTGCCCTTGCGGTCTTCGTTGTCGAGCACCGTCTTGATCTTCGTCAGGCCGTCCACGAGCGTGGCGATCTTGTCGCCGAACAGGCCCCGGATGTCCTCGACGGTGTAGCCCGTGTCCTCCACGACATCGTGGAGCAGGGCGGCGCAGATGGATTTGCAGCCCAGGCCGATCTCGGTCACGACGATGCGGGCCACGGCGATGGGGTGCAGCATATAGGGCTCGCCCGAGCGGCGGCGGACGTTCTTGTGGGCCTGGTTGGCGAATTCGAAGGCGCGCTGGACGGTCTCGACCTCCTCGACGTTCTTGCAGCGCGTCGTGGCGACCTCCATCAGGGCGTCGAATTCCTGGCTGATCAGGCGGTAATCTTCAGGAGTGAACTGGGAAAAACTCATTTATCTGCTTTCGTTGTCCCAAGCGGAGACTTGGTATTGGTCGACATTCTGGAAACTATAGGTCAGCTGCGCCCCGAAGATGATGATCTGCCAGCTGAAGTTCAGGAAGATCAGGAAGAGCGGGATGGCGGCGAGGATGCCGTAGGCCTGGTTGAGGCGCCCGACGAACATCTGGGTATTGAGGTACAGGTACTGGAACAGGATGAAGATGATGCCGGCGATGAGCGCCGAGCGCAGGGCGTACCTGTATTCGACCTTCACGGCGGGGATGTATTTGTACATCACCGACAGGGTGGCCACGAGGATGACGTAGAAGACCGCATAGCCGATGAGCTTGAAGACGAAGCGGGCTTCCTTGAGGTCGATGCCGTAGAGGTTGGGCAGGTTGGTGGCGTACACCACGCCCGAGCCGAAGATGATGATGATGAACGGCGAGAGGAGCAGCACCAGGAAGTAGAATCCGAAGCGCATGTAGATCTTGCGCGGGATCTTGAGGATGCCCCAGACGTTGTTGAACACGCGCTCCACCTGGAACATCATCCAGAGGATGGTCCAGAGGAAGAAGATGGCCGAGACCAGCCCGAGGCCGCCGCCCTGGGCCGAATCGATGATGCCGGCGGCCCGTTCGGAGAGCAGGGTGACGATCTCCGGGTTGTTGGGGAGCGCCATCTGCAGGAACTCCGTGATCTTGCCGTCGAGGCCCAGGCCGCCCGTGATGGCGAAGGCGAAGGCGATCAGCGGCACCAGCGCCAGGGTGATGAAATAGCTCAGCGCCACGCACTGGAAGCCCATGCGGTTCTCCGTGAAGGTCTTGAAGGTGATGCGGATCAGCTTGACGATGCGGACGAGCTCTGCGTAGGCCGGCGTCGCCGAACCCGTGTCGAGGGTCCAGATCCGGTCGGAGAAAAGGTCCGTGATCTTGTTGGTCAGCTTCATCATCCGTTAAAACAAAGTCAGTTGTTCTTCTTCCTGCCGCATTTGCCCGGATAGGGTCGGCGAAGCGGAGCGGGATGCCGACTGCGGCGGGAAGGCCCTGTCGGTCCCGTCGGAAAAAACGACGTCAGGCAACATCTGGCGGAATTCCTCCTCGGAGACGACGGGGATGCCGAGCTTCTCGCACTTCTTGAGCTTCTCCGGCCCCGGCTTCGTGCCCGCCAGCAGGAAGGCCGTCCTGGCGCTCACGGACGAACCGGCCTTGCCGCCGTGGGCGACGATCAGGTCCTTCATCCGCTCGCGGCTGATGCTGAAGTTGCCGGAGATCACGACCGTCTTGCCCGCCAGGGCATCGGAGAGCGCGGCGTCGCTGCCGGCGCCGTCGAAGCGCAGGCCGGCGGCGCGCAGCCGCGCGATCTGCTCCAGGTGGGCGGGATCGTGCAGGAAATCATGGACGCTGCGGGCGATCACGTCGCCGATGTCGTCGACTTCGAGCAGCTGCTCCTGCGTCGCTTCCGCCAGGGCGTCGATGCTGCCGAAGTGGCGGGCGAGGCCCTTGGCCGTGGTCTCGCCGACGTAGCGGATGCCCAGGGCGAAGAGGACCCGCTCGAAGGGGACCTGCTTCGAGGCCTCCAGGCTGTCGAGGAAGCGCTGCGCGGCGCGGTCCTGCCACCCCTCGAGGCCGAGCAGCTGGTATTTGGAGATTTCGTAGAGGTCGGCCGGCGTGCGGGCGAGCCCGGCGGCGAAGAACTGCTCGACGGTCATCTCGCCGGCCAGGATGTCCATGGCCTTGCGGCTGACGAAGTGGAGCAGGCGGCCCTTGATCTGCATTGGACAGCCGTCCTGGTTGGGACAGAACCACTTGGCCTCGGTCTCGGCCTTGACCAGGGGCGTGCCGCAGTCCGGACAGCGGTCCGGGAAGGCGGGACGCGCGGCGTCGGGAATCCGGTGCGCCGGGTCGATGCCCGTGATCTTGGGGATGATCTCGCCGCCCTTCTCCACGAACACCCAGTCGCCGACGCGGATGTCCAGCAGGGCCATCTGGTCGGCGTTGTTGAGGGTGGCGCGCTTGACCACGGTGCCGCTGAGCTGCACCGGCGCCAGGTTGGCGACCGGTGTCACCGCGCCCGTGCGGCCCACCTGATAGTCGATGCTGAGCAGCTCCGTGCAGGCCTGCTCGGCCTTGAACTTATAGGCCACCGCCCAGCGCGGCGACTTGGCGGTATAGCCCAGGGCGCGCTGGCAGGCGAGTTCGTTGATCTTGATGACGATGCCGTCCGTGGCGTAGGGGAGGAACTTGCGGGCTGTGTCCCAGTGGTCGATGTAGGCCTTGATCCCGCTGATATCGTGGCAGATGCGGCGCTCCTCCGAGACGGGAAGCCCCCAGGAGGCCGCGGCGTCGAGCGCCTGGCTGTGGGAGTCGAAGGTCACGGACTCGGCCGGGATGTGGTACAGGGTGCAGGTCAGGCCGCGGCGCGCCACTTCCTCGGGGTCGATGAGTTTGAGGGAGCCCGAGGCGGCGTTGCGCGGGTTGGCGAAGGGGGCCTCCTCCTGCGCTTCGCGCTCCCGGTTGAGGGCGTCGAAGGCCGCGTAGGGCATCAGGATCTCGCCGCGGATCTCGAATTCTTCCGGGTAGTCCCCGTGCAGCTGCTGCGGGATGGAGGCGATGCGGCGGACGTTGTCCGTCACGTCGTCGCCCTGCACGCCGTCGCCGCGGGTCAGGGCCTGGACCAGCTTGCCGCCCTTGTAGGTCAGGCAGATGGCCGTGCCGTCGAACTTGAGCTCGCAGCTGTACGAGAAGGACATGCCGTCCAGGGACTTGTCGGCCCGGGCGGCGAACTCCTCGATCTCGCCGATCGAATAGGTGTTGCCCAGGGACAGCATCGGGTAGCGGTGGCGGCGCTGGACGAATCCCTGGCGCGCCCCGCTCTCGGCGTTGGCGCCCACCGGGGCATCCAGGTCGGAGCCGACCCGCTTGGTAGGGGAGTCGGGGCTGTCGAACTGGGGGAATTCGGCTTCCAGCCGCTCCAGTTCATGCATCAGCTGGTCGAACTCATAGTCCGACATGGTCGGCGCGTTGTCCACATAGTAGCGCCGGCTGTTCTCCCGGAGGATCTCCCGGAGCTGCTCAATCCGTATTTTTGCCGCTTGTCCGTCCATTTTCTCTTGCGCGCGTGCGTAAACCACAAAAATACGCATTTCCCCGCGGAAAAGCAAAAGGCGCGCGGCCGGCCCTCCGTCCGGGCGGCTTTCGTCGAAGGCGCGGCGGCGTTCGTCGAAAGATCGTTGACGCTGGCCCGTGCAACCTTTATTTTCGCGACAGAAACATAAATCCGACACGATATGAAAAGAATGATATCCTGCATACTGGCCTTGCTGTCCTCCGCCATGATCCTCTCCGCCCAGCGGACCACCGTCACCGGGGCGGTCCTCGACTCCCTTTCCCGCCAGGGGGAGCCGGCGGCGGTCCTGCAGTTCTTCAAGGCGCCGGACGCGGAGAAGCCCGTGGCGTTCACCACGACCGGCACCGACGGCCGCTTTTCGCAGGCCCTTTCCGGCCCTGGCGCCTACACGCTCCTGTACACCGGTGTGGGCCGGGCGGACCGCCGCGTGGCCTTCAACCTGGAGGGCCAGGAGACCCTGGACCTCGGCGACATCCTCATCCAGGACGACGTGGAGGCCCTGAAAGGCGCCTCCGTGATGGCCCAGCGCAACCTCGTCAAGATGGAGGTGGACCGGATGAGCTATAACGTCGCAGAAGACGTGGACGCCCGGACCAGCACCGTGCTCGAGATGCTCCGCAAGGTGCCGATGGTCACGGTGGACGGCCAGGACAACATCACCGTCAACGGCTCGTCCAACTTCCAGGTCACCGTGGACGGAAAGCCCAGCCAGATGTTCTCGGCCAATCCCGCGCAGATCTTCAAGATGATGCCCGCCAGCAGCGTCAAGGACATCCAGGTCATCACCAACCCGGGGGTCCGCTATGACGCCGAAGGCGTGGGCGGCGTGCTCAATCTCGTGACCAACCGCGACGAGGCCGGCGCCCGGAACCTCACCGACGGCTACTTCGGCTCGGTCCGCGCCATGGGAAGCACGCGCGGCGGCGGTGGCGGCCTGTTCATCAGCCAGCAGAAGGGGAAATTCGCCGTCAGCCTCAACGGCAACGGCATGTACATGAAGATGCCGGGTACCACGTCGGACATGACCCGGGAGATGCTCGCCCCGGCCTCCGGCACGACCCGCACGCACAGCGAAAGCGCGATGACCCTGCCGATGCTGATGGGCAACCTCAGCGCCAGCTACGAGGCCGACGCCCGCAACCTCGTGTCCGTGACGGCCGGCCTGATGCACTTCGGCTCCACGATGGACGGACTCACCGCCACGACGATGAGCGGCGCCTCCTACGGCCCCGGCTTCGGCTACGAAGGGACCACCTTCACCCGGATGGGCTCCAACTCCGTCACCGCAGGCATCGACTACCAGCATCTCTGGGCGGACAATCCCAACCGCAACTTCGTGCTCTCGTACCAGTTCGCGGCGACGCCGGGCACCACGGTCATGGAGAATACCTTCCGTACCGACGCTGCCGGGGGACTGGACCTCACCAACCGCAAGACGGACGGGCGCCAGGGCGCGACCGACCACACCGTGCAGGCGGACTTCATCACCCCGCTGGGGCAGCGCAGCACGTTGAGCACCGGCGCCAAGTTCATCGCACGGCACAACAGTTCCTTCCAGCAGAACTATCTCTGGGACGGTGCCGCCTGGGCGCTCAATCCCTACGGCAGCCTGGATTACCACTACTACAACCGCATCGGCGCCCTCTATACGGAGTACAAGCTGGCGGCCGGCCCTGTGAGCCTGCTCGCCGGTGCCCGCTACGAGCATACCTGGCAGGCGGTCACCTACGCCGCCGGACAGGGCAACGACTTCAAGACGCAGTACGGCAGCCTCGTGCCGACGGCCAGCGTCCAGTGGAACCTCGGCATGACTTCCAACCTGGGACTTTCCTACAACATGCGCATCAGCCGTCCGGGCATCAGCTACCTCAACCCCTACGTGGACGTGTCCGACCCTACGGTCCGCAGCTACGGAAACGGCAGCCTCGAGGTGGAGCGCGGCCACAACATCAGCCTCGTCTACAACCTCTACTCGCCGAAGTGGATCCTCAACCTCACCCTGCGCGAGTCCCTGGTCCTGAACGGCATCTCCCCGTATAGCTTCTACGACGAGGACAAGATCCTCCACATGACTTTCGGCAACATCGTCAACTCCTCCGTCACCGGCCTCAACGTCTTCGCCAACTGGAACGCCAGCCCCCGGACCCGGATCTTCCTCAACGGCGGCCTCAATTACAGCGACTTCCGCAGCGCCGTGCTGGAGCAGCAAAACAGCGGCCTGAGCTACAATGCGATGCTGGGCATCCAGCAGGCGCTGCCCCTGGACTTCCAGCTGAGCGCGAACGTCATCGCCATGGGCCGCAGCTACAGCCTGCAGGGCTGGAGCACGGGCATGAGCATGGGGATGGCCGGCCTGACCAAGACCTTCCTGGACAACCGCCTGGGCATCAGCATCAACTATACGCTGCCGCTGTCCGGCTGCAAGGGACTGGAGATGCGCAGCTACACCGCCGGCAAGGATTTCCGCTCGGAGAGCGTCAACATCATCCCGATGCAGAACCTCAACCTCAGCATCAGCTGGAGTTTCGGCCGGCAGGGCGGCGCCCACGTGAAGAACACGCGCACGACGATCCTCAACGACGACGTGCTCAACGCCGAGAGCACCACCGAGAGCCTGGGTACGAGCCTGATGGGCGGCGGATCCGGCGCCAGCGGCGTTCCGGGGAACGGAATGCAGTAAAGATTTGTTATATTTGCATCAAATGCGGATTCCCATGGGCAGTAAACGCAACCACCTCATCCTCAATCTCGCGCAGGTCCTCGTCTGGGCCTGCGTGCTGGTGCTCCCGGCGCTGGTCAACTGGCTCGTCACCGGGGACAAGCAGCATGGCTTCTTCGTCCTGCATGGCTCGCTCCCGATGCTCCTCCCGCTGCTGGCCATCTACCTTGTCAACTACCTCCTGCTGGTCCCGAAGCTGCTGTTTCGCAAGCACCTGGTCTGGTTCATCGTGGCCAACGCGGCCCTGATCCTGCTGCTGAATTTCCGGATCCTGTTCCCCCCGGCGATGAACTTCGAGGTCCCGGAGGCCGTCCGGCAGCAGTTCAAGACGCGGGACATCGTGGCCTTCCGGATGGTCGCCCTGCTGTCTTCCGCCGTCTTCCAGGTCCTGTTCGTGTTCCTGGCCATCGGCATCCGCTACATCATCCGCTCCAACGACATCCAGATGCAGCTCCAGGAGGAGCGGCGCAAGACCACGGAAGCCGAACTGACCTGGCTCAAGAACCAGCTCAATCCTCACTTCCTCTTCAATACGCTCAACAACATCTCCTCCCTGACCCAGATCGACCCGGACAAGGCGCAGGAGAGCATCGGCCAGCTCAGCGATACCCTCCGGTATGCCCTTTACGACACGACCGCGGAGAAGGTGCCGCTTGCCGGCGAGGTCGAATTCATGGACAACTACATCCGCCTGATGCAGCTGCGCTGCAACGAGCGGACGGAAGTGACGACTTCCTGGGAGCTCCCGGAGGCGGAGGTCAAGATCGCTCCGCTTCTCTTCATCTCCTTGATAGAGAATGCCTTCAAGCATGGTGTCAACGCCCGGATGGATTCCTTCGTGCATATCCGTCTCCGGCCTTCCGGACGGGATCTCGTGTTCGAGTGCGAGAACTCCACGTTCGAGAAGACGGGCGTGGACCACATCGGTTCCGGGATCGGCCTGGAGAACCTGATGCGCCGGCTGGACCTCATCTATCCGGATGCCTACAAGTACGAACAACATGAGCAGGGCGGCGTCTATTCCGTCCGGCTCTCGCTCAAAAACCTGTTGCCATGAGTCCGCTTCGCTGTATCGTCGTCGATGACGAGCCGCTCGCCGTCAAGATGCTGGAGAATTTCATCTCCCGTACGCCGATCCTCGCGCTGGAAGCTTCGTTTACCGATCCGGTAGCCGCCCTGGCGGCCATCCGGGAGCGGCAGCCGCAGCTGGTCTTCCTGGATATCCAGATGCCCGACCTCAGCGGGATGGAACTCTCGCGGATGGTGCCGGAGCAGACCCGGATCATCTTCACCACGGCCTTCAAGCAGTATGCTTTCGACAGCTACGAGGTGTCGGCGCTGGACTTCCTGCTCAAGCCGATCCGCTACCAGAAGTTCCTGGAGGCGGCCGAGAAGGCGAATCGCTGGTTCGAGATGGTGGAGGCGGCGCGGCAGGCCCCGCCGGCGACGTTGTCCCAGCCGGAGGACAAGACTTCGGTATTCGTCAAGACCGACGGGCAGCTCCGCAAGGTCGAATTCTCGGATATCCGATACGTGGAGGGGATGAAGGACTACGTCCTGCTGCACCTCTGCTCGGAGCGGCAGCCCGTCGTTACGCACATCACGATGAAGGCGGTGGAGGAGCTTCTTCCCGCCGCCGCGTTCATGCGCGTGCACCGCTCCTATATCGTCGCCCTGGACAAGATCGACTCCATCGAAGGCTCCTACGACATCTCGGTAGGCGACACCCTCATCCATGTCTCCGAAGCCTACAAGCCCGCCTTCGAGAAGTACCTGGCGCAACACTCGCTGCGCTAGGCCCCGTCGCGCCAGGCACTCCCGGCTCCGCCTCTGTCTGGGGGAAGGTTCCCCCAGGCCCCCTCTGTCGCCTCGCTCCGATCCGCAACGTTTGTTGCACCAGGTGCTTCCGGCGCCGCCTCCGGGCCCAGCTCTCGTTTCGCCCGGCTCTTCCGGTGCCCCTGGCAATGGCTTTTCCCCGCTGCCAGGGGCGGAGAATGCCTCCCGCGCCCCCGGCAAGGCCTTTTCCCCGCTGCCAAGGGCGGAGAAGGCCCTCCGCGCCCCCGACAAGGCCTTTTTCTCCGCTGCCAGGGGCGGACAAGGTCTCCCGTGCCCCCGGCAATCACTTTTCCCTGCTACCAGGGGCAGATTAGGCCTCCTGCGCCCCCGGCAAGGCCTTTTCTCCGCCGCCAGGGGCGGAGAAGGCCCTCCGCGCCCCCGGCAAGGCCTTTTCTCCGCTGCCAGGGGCGGAGAAAGCCCTCCGCGCCCCTGGCGATGCTCTTTCCCTGCTGCCAGGGGCGGAGAATGCCTCCCGCGCCCCCGGCAAGGCCTTTTCTCCGCTGCCAGGGGCGGAGAAGGCCCTCCGCGCCCCCGGCAATGCTTTCTCCCTGCTGCCAGGGGCGGAGAAGACCCTCCGCGCCCCCGGCAAGGCCTTTTCCCTGCTGCCAGGGGCGGAGAATGCCTCCAGCGCCCCCGGCAATGCTTTTTCCCTGCTGCCAGGGGCGGAGAAAGCCCTCCGCGCCCCCGGCAAGGCCTTTTCCCTGCTGCCAGGGGCAGAAAAGGTCTCTCGCGCCCCCGACAATGCTTTTTCCCCGCTGCCAGGGGCGGAGAAGGCCCTCCGTGCCCCTGGCGATGCTCTTTCTCCGCTGCCAGGGGCGGAGAAGGCCCTCCGCGCCCCTGACGGAGAGAGGATTGTGCAAGGAGGGAGGCGGACCGGGGCTTTTATTTGCCGAGAATGGCGCGGACGGCACTCTCTTCCACACGGAGCATCCGACGAATCTGAGGAATCCCCGCCTTGTAATCATAGTGCAGGGTCATGGTGAGTTCCCGCTTCAGGTCCGGCGGAAGCGTGTCGGGTCGCGAGGTTCCGTATTTATCCTTGCAGATCTGGCGGACAATCAGATACAATTCATCGTCCGTGCAGAAAACCTGGTGTCCGATCAGACGGGCAATGTCCCGATATCCTTCCACACTCCGGGAGACCAGGGAAAAATAGTGTCGCGCATCCCGGAACACCCCCTCGCCCAGAACCAAATCGCAAAATGCGGGCGGGGAGATATACCCGTCCACGATGGCGTGCGTTGCCGGATAGTCAATCGTGTTGCTACGGAACAGGCGTCTTTTCTCGTCGTAGGTCAGATCGCCGTACTTCCCGTTCTGCCGGAATTTCGCATCCGGATTGAAATAGAACCGGTTGGCACCCCAGGGATAGGAGAATGGTGTGCTATCCGGATGGACCAGGTATCCGTTCCGGTTGACATAGGCAATGGTGTTTCGAAGAAAGGACAGGTCGGAGACCGGAATGATTTTCGGCTGGAATGCGGACAGATCCCGGACACGGCCCGTAGATTGGTAGAATCGGTACAACCGTCTTCGCTCCTCTCTGAACCAATTGCCGGCTGCTTCGACCGTTCCTTCTCCGACGATATGCAGGTGCGAGCCCATCAACTCGAATGTGATGATGTTGACCGTAGGCTTCAGATGGGTACACAAAGCAACCAGGTTCATTCCATACCGGAAGTCCTCGGCATTTTCAAACAGGGTGAGTGTTGCGTCTCCGGGTGTACATAAATGAAAGAAAGGTCCACGTTCCATAAAGAGTTCTTCACATTGCCGTTCGCGTTCTCCGAACGAGAGCGGCTTGGGAGGGGAGGTGAGTAAGTTTTCCATGTCGACAAAAGTAGGGATGTCAAGCCGTTTTATCTGCAGGTTAAACGTTTAATTTCGATTATTCTTATAACTGATTGTTTGGTAGCGTGATATGAGAATGATAAAAATAATCGTTTGTGTAAAAAAGGGTGATTTCGCTCCATAAATTGACTGTTTTTTAAAATCGCCATGGCGCTTCTTGCCCACGTCTTGCCCTTGTCATTCCCGTCATGATTCCCGGTCTCGATCGCTCCTGGACAGGCGGCGGTGGCCCCGGGCATGTGCCGATTCAAATCAGACATCGAAAACAATCCGTCGGGAACTGCCGCGCGTGGTTATGCGCGGCAGCGACCCGCCTCTCCCCGACCAACTTCTGACCCTGCTCGATTCTCTCGAGGCCCACCCTGGGAGCGGAGAAAAGTGGTTGCCGGGGGCAGAGAGGGTGACCAGCGCCCCTGGGGGCGGAGAAAAGCGGTTGCCAGGGGCGGAGAGGGTGACCAGCGCCCCTGGGGGCGGAGAAAAGTGGTTGCCGGGGGCGGAGAGGGCAGCCAGCGCCCCTGGGAGCGGAGAAAAGCGGTTGCCGGGGGCGGAGAGTACAGTCAGCGCCCCTAGGAGTGGAGAAAAGTGGTTGCCGGGGGCGGAGAATGTGACCAGCGCCCCTGGGAGCGGAGAAAAGCGGTTGCCAGGGGCGGAGAGGATGACCAGCGCCCCTGGGGGCGGAGAAAAGCAGTTGCCAGGGGCGGAAGGGGTCGCGAGCGCCCTTGGGAGGAACGGGAGGGGAGAGGTTGGAAGGGAGGAGAGGGAGCCCGGGGCAGCCAGGAGCAGGCGGGCGGGAACGGGATGCGGGAAAGGTTGGCAGGAAAGGTTGGCAGGAAAGGTTGGCGGGAAAGGTTGGCGGGAAAGGTTGGCGGGAAAGGGAGGCAGGAAAGGGAGGCAGGAAAGGGAGGCAGGAAAGGGAGGCAGGAAAAGGAGGCAGGAAAGGGAGGGGTGTTTGCTTTTGTCGGGGGGAATGAGTAAATTCGCGGGATTTCTTGAAAATCCAAAAGTTAGTTATAGTATTTCACACAAAATGAAAGATTCCATCATCATCCTTTGCGGCGGCGGCCCGGCACCGGGCATGAACACCGTCGTGTGCTCCGTGGCCAAGACCTTCCTGGCCGGCGGTTATCGTGTCATCGGCCTTCACGGCGGTTACAGCGGCCTCTTCAGCCCCAACCCCCGCACCGAAGACCTCGACTTCTTCAAGGCTGACGCCTACTTCAACCGCGGCGGTTCCTACCTGCAGATGAGCCGTTTCAAGCCCACGGATGAGGATTTCGAGAAGAACTTCAACCTGCCCCTGTTCAAGGACAACAACATCAAGCTCCTCGTGACCGTCGGCGGCGACGACACCGCTTCCACGGCCAACCGCATCGCCAAGTTCCTCGAGGCGAAGAAATATCCCATCGCCAACATCCACGTGCCCAAGACGATCGACAACGACCTTCCGCTGCCCGACAACACCCCGACCTTCGGCTTCAACTCCGCCAAGGACGAGGGCGCGCACATCGCCCGCACCGTGTACGAGGATGCCCGCACCTCCGGCAACTGGCTGCTCATCAGCGCCATGGGCCGCAGCGCCGGCCATCTGGCCCTGGGCATCGGCGAGGCCACGCACGCTCCGATGACCATCATCCCGGAGATGTTCAACAAGACGGACATCAGCATCGACAAGATCATCAAGCTCACCCTCTCCACCCTCATCAAGCGCCGCATCCTCGGCATCCCGTACGGTACCGTGGTGGTCGCCGAAGGCGTCTTCCATGACCTCGCCCCCGAGGACATCAAGGCCGCCGGCGTGAGCATGACCTACGACGAGCACGGCCACCCCGAGCTCGGCAAGATCTCCAAGGCCGTCCTCTTCAACGAGCTGCTGGAGAAGGAGATGAAGAAGATCGGCTTCAAGGCCAAGACCCGTCCGGTGGAGATCGGCTACGACGTCCGCTGCCAGGATCCGATCGGCTACGACCTGACCTACTGCACCGAACTCGCCATGGGCGTGTACGAGCTCTTCAAGAAGGGCGAGACCGGCTGCATGGTGTACGTCAACGCCTTCGGCGAGGCGAAGCCGCTCTACCTGCACGACCTGCAGAACGAGGAAGGCAAGATCCCGCCGCGCCGCGTCGAGATCGAGGGCGGCATCGCCCAGAACTACTACAGCCACATCTGCCACTACATCACCCCGGCGGACTACGAGGCTGCGAAGAAGTATGTCGCCGATCCCGAGGCCTACGATTTCAAGAAGATCCTGAACTGGTAGGAACGGTTCCGGATGCAAAAAAGCCCGCTGGCCCATCGGCCGGCGGGCTTTTTCTGCATATCCCCGGGGATCAGTCGCCCGTGTTGGCGAGCGTGCCGGCGATGTACTGGTCGTAGGCGGTCATGTCCACCAGGCCGTGGCCGGAGAGGTTGAAGAGGATGGTCTTGGCCTCACCGCTCTCCTTGCACTTGAGGGCCTCGTTGATGGTGGCCGCGATGGCGTGGCAGGACTCCGGAGCCGGGATGATGCCCTCGGCCTTGGCGAAGAGCGTACCGGCGGCGAAGGAGTCGAGCTGGCGGATGTCCACGGCCTCGATCAGACCGTCCTTCAGCAGCTGGGAGACGATGGCGCCGGCGCCGTGGTAGCGCAGGCCGCCGGCATGGATGTTGGCCGGACGGAAGTCGTGGCCCAGGGAGAACATCGGGATGAGCGGGGTCAGGCCCGTCTCGTCGCCGAAGTCATAGGTGAACTTGCCCTTGGTGAGCTTGGGACAGGAGGCCGGCTCGGCGGCGATGAAACGCGTCTTCTTGCCGTCGAGCAGGTTGTGGCGCAGGAAGGGGAAGGAGATGCCGCTGAAGTTGGAGCCGCCGCCGAAGCAGCCGATCACGATGTCGGGATACTCGCCGGCCATCGCCATCTGCTTCTCGGCCTCCAGGCCGATGACGGTCTGGTGCAGGCAGACGTGGCTGAGCACGGAGCCCAGCAGGTACTTGCAGTTCGGCGTGGTCATCGCCAGCTCGACGGCCTCGGAGATGGCGGTGCCGAGCGAACCCTGGTGGTTGGGATCGGCGGTGAGGATATCCTTGCCGGCGCGGGTGGACATCGACGGCGACGGGGTCACGAGCGCGTCGAAGACCTGCATGATCGAGCGGCGGTAGGGCTTCTGCTCATAGCTGATCTTGACCTGGTAGACGGCGCAGTCCAGTCCATAGAGCTTGGCGGCGTAGGAGAGGGCGGCGCCCCACTGGCCGGCGCCGGTCTCGGTGGTGACGTTGGTCACGCCCTGCTGCTTGCAGTAGTAGGCCTGCGGGATGGCGGAGTTGAGCTTGTGCGAGCCCAGCGGGTTCACGCTCTCGTTCTTGAAATAGATATGCGCCGGCGTGCCGAGCGCCTCTTCGAGTCCGTAGGCGCGCACGAGCGGGGTACAGCGGTAGTACGCGTATTTCTCGCGGACATCTTCGGGGATGTCGATCCAGCGGTCAGTCTGGTTGACTTCCTGGTTGGCGCACTCTTCGGCGAAGAGGGGATAGAGGTCCGTGGCCTTGATGGGCTGCTTGGTGCCCGGGTGGATCATCGGCTGGGGCTTGTTGACCATGTCAGCCTGGATGTTATACCACTGGGTAGGGATCTCGCTCTCGGGGAGGATGAATCTTTTCTGTTTCATATTGTGTTAATAAATGGTTTACAAATCTCTGACCGCGTCTTCCAGCGCACGGACCGCGCTCTCGGGCGTGGCCCAGCTGGTGCAGAAGCGCACCCCGTCATGTTCCGCATCGACATGCTGCCAGCACTCGAATCCGAAGTCCTTGGAGAGGCGCTCGATCGCGGCGTGGGGCAGGATGGGGAAGACCTGGTTGGTGGTGTTCTCGACGAGGAAGGGGAAACCCTTCTGCCGGAAGGCATCGCGGACACGGTCGGCCATGCGGTCGGCGTGGCGGGCGAGCTTGAAGTAGAGCCCTTCGTTCATCAGGGTCTCGAACTGGATGCCCAGCAGGCGGCCCTTGGCGAGCATGCCGCCGTTCTGCTTGATGTTGTAGCGGAAGTCCTGGGCGAGGGCCGGGTTGCTGAAGACGACGGCCTCGCCGAACAAGGCGCCCTGCTTGGTGCCGCCGATGTAGAAGACGTCGGCGATCTGCGGCAGGTCCTTGGGCAGGATGTCGCAGCCGGAGGCTTCCAGGCCGTAGCCGAGGCGGGCGCCGTCGATGAAGAGCGGCATCTCCCAGTTGCGGCAGACTTCCTTGATGTCCAGCAGTTCCTGCTTGGTATAGAGGGTGCCGAGCTCAGTGGGCAGGGACAGGTAGACCATCCCGGGCTGGACCATGTGCTCGAAGCTGAAGTCGCTGTAGTGCGCCTGCGCGAAAGCGTCGATCTGCTCGGCCGTGATCTTTCCTTCGTGCGGGGGGAGGGCGAGGACCTTGTGGCCGGTATGCTCCACGGCGCCGGTCTCATGGACGTTGATGTGGCCGCTCTGGGCGCATACGACGCCCTGGTAGGGCTTGAGCAGGGAAGAGATGACGGTGGCGTTGGTCTGCGTGCCGCCCACGAGGAAATGCACCTCGGCGTCGGGGCAGTCGAAGATATAGCGGATCATGTCCGCCGCCTTGGTGCAATGGGGGTCCGAGCCGTAGCCGTGCGTCTGCTTGAGGTTCGTCTCCCGCAGGGCGTCCAGGATGCTGGGATGGCATCCCTCCAGATAATCGCTTTCGAAAAGGATCATGATGACTTCTAACCAAAATAGCGGCTTGCAAGATACGCAAAAAATCCATTAATTTTGTATGCGGATAGAAAAAGTTGGCAGGCGGGAACGAAAAAAGCCGCGATTCACATCGCAGCCTTTTCTCAATTCTAACCAAAATTATTAACCAATGAAAATCTATTCGACACAACATATAGCAAGCACCGTGCCAAAATGATCAAGACCAATGCCGCAAGATTGCTGGATGCCGCCGGTATCCGCTATGAATTAATACCTTACGAATATACGGAGGACGATCTTTCCGCACAGCACGTCGCGGCCCAGCTGGGCGAGGACATCGACCAGGTGTTCAAGACGCTGGTCCTGCGCGGCGACCGCACGGGCTGCTTCGTGTGTGTGATCCCGGGAGATTTCGAGGTGGACCTCAAGGTCGCTGCGCGCATCTCCGGCAACAAGAGCTGCGAGATGCTCCACCTCAAGGAACTCCTCCCGACGACGGGCTACATCCGCGGCGGCTGCAGCCCGATCGGGATGAAGAAGCCCTTCCCGACCTTCATCCACGAATCCGCCCTGCTCTACGACTACATCTACATCAGCGCCGGCCAGCGGGGCCTGCAGCTCAAGCTCGATCCCCGGGACCTCGTGGCTTATATCGATGCCGGGATCTACCCGATTTGAAGAAATTGTCAAGAAAAATGCAACCCGGGACAGACGTCCTGAGCGTAACCAAGCTATATTTGCAAAAACAACCCGAAATGAAAAAGATCCTGACTTTCGCGCTCGCTGCCGCCATCCTCGCCGGCTGCGCCCCCAAACAGAGTGAAACCACCACTGAAAACCAGACTCCGATGATCGAACAGACCACACCCAATCCCGAGAACGCCGCCATCGCGCAGCAGTTCCTCAAGAAATGCGGCACCTACTACCTCGCCACCACCGAGGGAGGCCAGCCGCGCGTCCGCCCCTTCGGCACCGCCGAGATCTTCGAGGGCAAGCTCTACATCCAGACCGGCAAGGTCAAGAACGTCTACAAGCAGTTGCTCGCCGACCCCAGGGCCGAGATCTGCGGCTTCGACGGCAACGAATGGATCCGCATCCAGTGCGAACTGATCCCCGACGAGCGCATCGAAGCCAAGCAGGACATGTTGGACAAGAACCCGTCCCTGCAGGGCATGTACAAGGCCGATGACGACAACACGATCGTCCTCTACTGCCGCAACGCCACGGCGACCATCTCCTCCTTCACGGCTCCCGCGAAGGTGATCAAGTTCTAGGGACCTGATGAACAAGGGCCTTGTCTTTCTTGGGTGCCTTGCGTTGCTGTGCGGCGCAGGATGCACCGCTCCTGTCCCGCAGGAGCCACAACGCCCCCGTGTCATCGTGACGACGGACGGAGAGATCGACGACGAATGCTCGCTGGTGCGCTTCCTGCTCTACTGCAACGAGTGGGACGTGGAGACCATCATCACCAGCAGCTCGCAGTACCACTGGCGCGGCCACAAGTGGGCGGGCGACGACTGGATGGACACCGTGATGGGCGCCTATGCCCAGGTGTACCCCAACCTGGTCAGGCACGACACCCGCTACCCGTCGCCGGAGTTCCTGCGCTCGCGCAGCTATCTGGGCAACGTGGACGCGGAAGGGGAGATGGAGCAGGTCACGCCGGGCTCGCAGCGCATCGTGGAGGTTCTGCTGGACCGCAGCGATCCGCGCCCGGTCTGGATCCAGGCCTGGGGCGGGGTGAACACGCTCGCCCGGGCGCTCCGGACCATCGAGGAGGAGCATCCCGACCGGATGCAGGAGGTGGCGGACCGCCTCCGCCTCTACAACATTTGGGAGCAGGATTCTACCTACCAGAGCTATATCCGGCCCCGCTGGGAGCCGCTCGGGATGCTGGTCATCGTGAGCGACCAGTTCGAGGCCATCGCCTACCGCTGGCATACGGCCCAGCCGGAGGAGAACTGGCCCTGGCTGGAGAGCGCCTGGATGAAGCGCTGGATCCTCGGCGTCGGGCCCCTGGGCGCCACGTACCGGGCCTGCCTGGACGGCGAATGGTTCAACCCGACGAACGTTTCCGGTGTCCGCCAGACCGATGCCTCCTTCCCCGTCGTGCAAGGGGATTTCCGCTCGGAGGGGGATTCGCCTTCCTATATGTACGTCATCCCGACGGGAATGAATGACCCGGAGCACCCGGACTGGGGCAGCTGGGGCGGACGCTATACGCGTGTGCGTGGAAATGTGTGGATGGACCCGGTGCCGGACAGCACCTGGACGTATCCCGAAGGCCGCATATCCAGCGCCAATACTTGGGGACGGCTGACGCTGAAGGGGGTGATTCCCGCGACGGAGGAGCAGGTGGCCGCTTATTTCCGGCCCATGGCCCGCTGGACGCAGGCCTTCCAGAATGACTTCGCGGCCCGCATGAGCTGGACCGTCCTGTCGCCGGAGGAGGCCAACCATCAGCCGGCCGTGCAACTGGAAACACCCTTCAAGGTGACGGCGGAGCCGGGGGAGAGCGTCACCGTCCGCGTGGCGGCGACCGATCCCGATGGAGATGCGCTGACCCTTCGGTGGTGGCAATACCGGGAAGCCGGCACCTGCCCGCTGGAAGCAGAGATCGTTGCGCCCGGCCAGGCGGAGACGCAGATCCGCGTCCCGCAGGCGGCCGCCTCCGGGACGACCCTGCATTTCATCTGCGAGGTGACGGACGGCGGAGAACCCGCCCTGACCCGCTACGCGCGGGTGGTCCTGTCGGTGCTGTGACGCCGGACCACCCCGACGTAGATCAGCAGGACGATATTCATCATCAGCGAATACAGGATGGCCGGTATGGCCATCTGCTCGTTGGCGAAGATGATCGGGCTGGAAGCGATCGCGATGGCCTGGGCAGCGTTCTGCATCCCTACTTCGATAATCACCGTCCGGCGCTGCCTGTTGTCTGTCCGCACCAGCCGCGACAGGAGCGACGAGCAGCCGATGGCGACGAGAATCAGGGCCGTGACGCACAGGCCCAGCACGCCGATGTTTTCGAGGATGGTCCGGTGATGCTGGATATAGAAGACGGTGATGAGGACCAGCAGCAGGGGGAAGGCCAGTTTGGAGAGCACTTTGTCCACCTTTTTCGCGACCTGGGGCCAGGCATAGTTCAGCCCGATGCCCAGCAGGACGGGGAGGAGCATCAGCACCAGGTTCTGCTTGATGAGGTTGCCGACCGGCAGGCTGATCCCCACGCTCTGTCCGACCAGGTCCGTGGCCCAGCTCATGATCAAGGGGATGGTGAACAGCGTGACGACGCTGCTGAGCGCCGTCAGCGTCACAGACAGGGCGACGTCGCCTCCGGCCAGCTTCGAAAAGACGTTGGACGAGCTGCCTCCCGGGCAGCAGGCGATGAGCACCAGTCCGATGAAGAAGACCGGCGGCAGCCGGAAGGCCCAGGCCAGTCCCAGGGCGATGAGCGGGAGCAGTACCAGCTGGCCAAAAAGGGCGACGGCCACCGGCCAGGGCTGCTTGACGACACGGGCGAAATCATCGAACCGGAGCGAAAGCCCGAGGTCGAACATCAGGAGGATCAGGATGGGCAGGACAATCCAGATGGCCATACGCGTAAATGATTTGAGCGGCAAAGATAAAAAGAAAAAACACTATATTTGTAAGAAACCAACGAACTGAATCAGCCATGGATGAGAAAATGACCCGCCGCGAGGCCCTCCGGGGCCTGTTCTATGCCGGCATGGGGCTCGCCGTCGGCGGCCCGCTGCTTAAGTCCGAAAGCGCCAGGGCCGCCGGCATGTCCGGTCCCTGGGACGAAGCTCCGGACGGCACCAAGATCGATACCCGCACCTGGGACAAGATGGGGGAGACCCTGGGCCTGCTCGGTCTGGGCTGCATGCGCCTGCCGACCCAGCGCGGCTCGCGCCGCCTGGACCAGGAGGCCGTCAATGCCATGATCGACTACGCCATCGCCCACGGTGTCAACTATTTCGATACGGCTCCTGCTTACGGTGAGTCCGAGGTTGTCACGGGCAAGGCCCTGAGCCGCCATCCCCGATCTGCCTACAAGATCGCCACGAAACTCTCCAACATGGGCGGCCGCGCCACGCTGGAGGCCGGCCAGCAGATGTTCGAGAATTCCCTGAAGAACCTGCAGACCGACTACGTGGATTTCCTGTTGCTGCACAACCTGCAGGGTATCGGCAGCTACAATACCCGTTTCCGTGACAACGGCCTGTTCGACTGGCTGCTGGAGCAGAAGAAGAAAGGCCGCATCAAGCATCTGGGCTTCTCCTTCCATGGGACCAACGCCGACCTCCCGCCGCTGGTGGATCTCTACGATTGGGATTTCGTGCAGATCCAGCTCAACTATGTCGACTGGAAGGAGATGTCTCGCGGCTGGGGCGCCGGCGGGTCCAGCGAGACCAACTCTGAGTACCTGTACAATTATCTCGTCGGCAAGGGCATCCCCGTGCTGGTGATGGAGCCCGTCAAGGGCGGCGCGCTGGCCAACGTCAGCGACGGCGTAGGCGCGCTGATGCGCGAGCGCCATCCCGACCTCTCTCCGGCGGCGAATGCCCTGACCTTCGTGGGCTCGCTCCCGGGCGTGATGGTGACCCTGAGCGGCATGTCCAACATGGCGCAGCTCAAGGAGAACGTCTCCCTGTTCACCGGCTTCAAGCCATTCGACGAGCAGGACATGGCCTTCATGCTGACAGTGGCCGACCTCTACAAGTCCAAGGGACAGATCCCCTGCACGGCCTGTGCCTACTGCATGCCGTGCCCGGCCGGCGTCGACATCCCCGGCAATTTCCGCGTCTTCAACAGCGCCAGCGACGCCTTGCTGTCGTCCGACACCGGCAACAAGGAGATCCGCGACAAGCGCAAGGCTTTCCTCAAGCTCTACAACGCCCAGAAGAAAGGCACGCGTGCCGACGCCTGCGTCGCGTGCAACGCCTGCCTGCCGAAGTGTCCGCAGCACATCAGTATCCCGCAGCACATGCAGCGGATCAAGGACCTGGTCGCCAAGATCTAGTGTTTTTTGCAACAAGCTGTCAGTCAGCAGCCTATACAAATATGCCGTATCGAATTCGATACGGCATATTTGTATAAAGCACTATGGGTCAGTGCGTTGCGTAAAACAGAGACCTATTCCCCAGGGTCTGCGAGGTACGGCTGCAGGTACTCGTAGAGGTGGTCCAGCCAGTTGTAACTGCCCGTACCGGGCGAAGCTTCGCGCTGGAAGCAGTGCGTGCGCTTCGCGAGGGTATGGAGCTCGCTCTGGATGCCCATCGCGCGCATCTTCTCCCAGGTCTTGACGGAGAGCATCGAGGAGATGCTGTCGGCGTCGCCGTGCATGAAGAGCATCGGGCAGGTGTCGGGATCGAAGGTGAACTCTGGAGCCAGGTAGTCGGTGTCTTCGTTGCCGCCGTGGGCATTGCCGCCGTTGAGGCCGTCGGTCAGGCCGTAGGCCGGATAGATGCCGATGCCCCACTGCAGGTTGCAGGGCACGCGGTCGATCGCATCGATCGCGAGGTAGGAGCGGTGGCGCGAGGAGGTGACGCCCATCAGGGTGAGGTGGCCGCCGGCGGAAGAGCCCATCAGGCCGATCCGGTTGGGATCGAGCCCGTGCGAGGCGGCCTCGCTGCGCACGATGCGGATGGTGCGCTGCAGGTCCTCCCAGGCCGTCGTGTGCTTGGCGAGGCCCTCCGGGCGCGGTGTACGGTACTTGAGCGTCACGACGGCGACGCCGCGGGCGTTGAGGTAGCGGCGGGCGGCGCCGACCTCGAAGCCGTTCTCGTCCGTGGCCTTATAGGATCCGCCCGAGACGATGATCTGGATGGCGTGACTCTTCAGCTCCGCTGGGATGGACCATTCCAGGAAAGGCTTGCACTGGGCCTCGCGGTAGTCCGGCATCTTGCCCTCCGGCCAGACATCCTCGCGGATCTTCGTGACGCCGGGGACTTCCTCCGGGAAGCGGCTCATCAGCGGGACCTGCGGCTCCAGCGGGCCGAGGAACTCCATCTGGCGCAGGAACTCGATCGCGCGGTCCAGGCCGTAGGCGCCGTGGCCCCGGTTGGGGTAGAGGTGCAGCTCGGCGGGGATGCCCATGCGGCGCAACTGCCTGTAGATCTGCGTGGAACCGTTGGGGGAGTAGGGGTCCGCCCCGCCGTGGTGCAGGCTCATCGGGCAGGTCTTTTCGTCGAACTTGAAGATCTTGCTCAGCCCCACGTCGGCGCCGTAGCCCTCGCGGGCGGCGGGGATGCCGAGCTCGTCGGCGTCCGTGGTGACGTACGCCGGGGCGTTGGCGATGGCGAAGTTGATGTGGCAGGGGATGTCGTCCAATTTATCCACCCGCGCGTAGGCCGGGGTCAGGGAACTGGTGGCGAGCAGCACGGCGAGGTGCGAGCCGGCGGACATGCCGATCACGCCGATCTTCTCGGGGTCGAAGCCGCGCTTCTTTGCCTCGCTGCGCACCAGGCGCACGGCGCGCTGGCCGTCCTCCCAGGCGGTCTGCCAGTAAGGAAGACCCTCCGGGCGGGGGGTGCGGTAGACGAGGTTGACGCACTGGATGCCGACGGCGGTCAGCTCCTTGTGCCAGCGGTCGATGTGGCCCACGTCCACGGTGCCGTTGTAGGCACCGCCGGAGATCAGGATCATGCAGGTGCCGTTACGCACGGAGGCGTCGGGCGTCTCATACCACTCGAGGTAGGGGGTCCGGTAGTTGTCGGGGTTGAAGCCCGGCGTGCGGATCTCGTTGGTCATCGCGGCGATCTGCCGCTCCTGGACATCGGGCATCTTGCCCTTGGGCCAGACGGGCTCGCGCTCGTAGGCCGAGAGCTGGAGCGCGGAAAATACAAGAAGGAGTCCGAGTAACTTTCTCATGATAGGGGGGGTCTTTCTCCTACAAATATAAGAAATCCCGGGTTTTTGTGTTTGGGTTTTGGGGGCATTTTGCCTATATTTGGGAATATGAGACCGAATTGCCGGTAAAATGGTTGGGACAGTGTGATTTGAAACATGAATTGAAGAATTTGCAACGGGACTTGAAGAATTGGAGAAGGGATTTCCGTCCGTCCCCCTTACCTTTGCAACCAGAAACGTTAACGGATAAGTCTTATCGAAACGATAGATAATTGGTTAAACGGTTAAGATAATTGGTTGATTTGGTTTTGCACCGGGACCCTGTGAAGGATCCCCGGTTGTGCGTTCTGGAATAATTGCCTATCTTTGATACGATGAAACGGATCATGTTGCTCTTGCTGCCGCTCCTGCTCCAGGGGATGGCCCTCAGTGCCCAGGTCGCCGACCGGGCCGGATATCTGTCTGAAATCGTGGCCGAACTCGGCAAGCGCTGGCCGGACAGCCGGACGGTGAACCTCGTGTTCCACGGCCACAGCGTTCCGGCCGGGTATGCCCGCACCCCGGCCGTCAACACGCTCCAGGCGTACCCCCACCGGGTCCTCTGCGGCCTCAAGGACCGCTTCGGGATGGCGGTGGTCAACGTGATCACCACGGCCATCGGCGGCGAACAGTCAGAGCAGGGCGCGGCCCGCTTTGAGGCGGAAGTGCTGACGCACCGCCCGGACGTGCTCTTTATCGACTATGCGCTCAATGACCGCACGATCGGCCTCGAGCGCAGCGAGAAGGCATGGCGCTCGATGATCGAGGCCGCTCTGGCGAAGGGCGTCAAGGTCATCCTGCTGACACCGACCCCCGATCTGAGTGAGGACATCCGCTCCGACCAGGCGCCCCTGCAGGCGTATGCGCAGATGATCCGACGCCTGGCCGCCGAGTATCACGTGGGACTGGCCGATTCCTATGCCGTGTTCCGCGCCAAAGCGGAGGCGGGGGAGAAGATGGCCTCATTTATGGCCCAGGTCAACCACCCCGACGCCCGTGGCCACGCCATCGTTGCGGAGGAGATCCTGCGCTGGTTCTATTGACCCGAGCCGATGCCTGATACATTCAAACAGACACTGACCCTGGGTGATGCGCAGAAGCTGACCGGGCCGCGGGCGTTCAACATCATGATGAAGCCCGCCGGGTCGCTCTGCAACCTCGACTGTGCCTACTGCTACTACCTCGACAAGGCGGAGATCTACGGCGGCCGGGAGCCCCGGATGAGTCTGGAGATGCTGGAGCAGGTGGTGCGGGACTACATCGCGGCCAACGACGTGCCGGAGGTGCAGTTCGTCTGGCACGGAGGCGAGCCGCTCGTGATGGGCCTGGATTTCTACCGCAAGGCCTTGGAATTCCAGCACAGATACGCCGGCGGCAAGACGGTCCACAACAGCCTGCAGACCAACGGCACCCTCATCACGCGCGAGTGGGCGCGTTTCTTTAAGGAGAATGACTTCCTGCTGGGGGTCTCGATCGACGGCCCGCAGGACGTCCATGACCGGTTCCGCCGCGACAAGGGCGGCGCGCCGACCTTCGAGCGGGTCCTGCGCGGCATCGAGCAGCTCTATGCCGAGGGTGTGCCGTTCAATACGATGTCCACGGTCAACGCCTGCTGCGAGGGACGCGGCCTGGAGGTCTATCATTTCCTGAAAGGCATCGGCAGCCACTACATGCAGTTCATGCCGGTGGTGGAGCACGTGAAATACCCCCTGGTGAACGGGAAGGAGAACCGCAAGGGCCGGCCCTGGATCGTGGATCCGGACACCCCGGGTGCAAGCCTCGCGCGCTGGTCGGTGAGCGACATCGCCTTCGGGAAGTTCATGTGCGACATCTTCGACGAGTGGGTCCGGCAGGACGTGGGGGCGTACTACGTCAATCTGTTCGATGCGACCCTCGCCGGCTGGTGCGGCGTGCGCCCCGGCCTGTGCGTCTACGGGGAGACCTGTGGGGACAATGCCAGCCTCGAGCACAACGGCGACCTGTATCCCTGCGACCATTTCGTGTATCCGAAGTACCTGCTGGGCAACATCCGCGAACGGAGCATCGCCGACATGATGGAGTCCGACGCCATGGTGCAGTTCGGCATCGCCAAGCGCACGGGCCTGCCGCGCAAGTGCCGCGCGTGCGAGTGGCTGCACCTCTGCCACGGCGAGTGCCCGAAGCACCGCTTCAACCGCACGGAGTCCGGCGAGACGGGGCTGAATGCCCTGTGCGGAGGCTACAGCCTCTTCTTCAAGCATACCGCTCCGTACATGCAGAAGATGCGCGAGCTCCTGGCGCAGGACCTGGCTCCAGCGCTCGTGATGCCCTGGGCGCGGCAAAAATGAAGATTCTGCACATTATTCAAAAAATAATGCAAAAGGATTGCTGACAGAACGGAATACCTTTGTCATAGCTGGAATTGCGACAAAAAACCACAAATCAGATATGATGAAGCATACACTCACAATGACCGTGCGCACCCTCGCGATAGCCGGCTTCTCGTCGGCCGGCAACTTGACGGCGGTGCGTCGGTCCGTTACCAGCTGAAAGGCGGGACCCTCCAGGCGGAGGTCTCCCTGCCCGCCGGCGTGGAGGGAATCTTCCGCTGGGCCGGCCGGGAATACCCTCTGCACGGCGGCCGGAACGAGCTGAAAGCCCGCAATTGAACATCCGGAACAATTTGTGAACGGAAAGTAGATTCCATCCCGCAAGAAACGAGTATATTTGCAAAAACACTATAAACCAATTTTTTCATGAAGAGAATATTCTTGATGGCAGCCGCCGGACTGATGACCTTGTCCGCCCTGGCCCAGCCGCAGCTCAGCAAGGACAACATCGACGAGGTCCTTGCCGCAATGACCCTCCAAGAGAAAGCCACCCTGCTGGTCGGCGGCGCCCGCGCCGCGATCGTCAACGGCGTGACCTCCGGCACGGCGCACCAGGTGCCCGGCGCCGCCGGCAACACCCGCCCGATCGAGCGCCTTGGCATCCCCGGCACCGTGCTGGCCGACGGCCCTGCCGGCCTGCGTATCAGCCCGACCCGCGAAGGGGCGAACCAGACCTTCTACTGCACCGGTTTCCCCGTGGGTACGCTCCTTGCCAGCTCCTGGGACACCGCCCTCGTGGAGGAAGTCACCAACGCCATGGGTGAGGAAGTCCACGAATACGGCGTGGACGTGCTGCTCGCCCCGGGCATGAACATCCACCGCAACCCGCTCTGCGGCCGCAACTTCGAGTATTTCTCCGAGGACCCGCTCCTCTCCGGCAAGATGGCCGCCGCGTACGTGCGCGGTATCCAGAAGAACGACGTGGGCACCTCCATCAAGCACTACGCCGTCAACAACCAGGAGACCAACCGCAACGAGAACGACGCCCGCGTCAGCGAGCGCGCCCTGCGCGAGATCTACCTCAAGAACTTCGAGATCGCCGTCAAGGAGTCCGCTCCCTGGACCGTGATGTCCTCCTACAACCAGCTCAACGGCGAGTACACCCAGCAGAAGAAGGACCTGCTCACCACCATCCTGCGTGACGAGTGGGGCTACAAGGGCATCGTCATGACCGACTGGGGCAACAAGGCCGGCACCGTCAAGTCCGCCTGGTCCGGCAACGACCTCATGGAGCCGGGCAACCAGAACGAGATCGACCGCATCGTCGCGGGCGTCCAGGACGGCAGCCTCGACATCAAGGACGTGGACCGCAATGTCCGCCGCATGCTCGAGTACATCGTCAAGACCCCTTCTTTCAAGAACTACAAGTTCTCCAACAAGCCTGACCTCAAGGCCCACGCCGCCGTGGCGCGCCGCGCCGCCGGCGAGGCCATGGTCCTCCTGCGCAACGAGGGTGTCCTGCCGCTCAAGGGTGGCCAGAAGATGGCCCTCTACGGCGTCTCCGCCCTCGACTTCGTGGCCGGCGGCACCGGTTCCGGCGACGTCAACAAGGCCTATGTCGTCAACATGGAGGAGGCGATGACCGGGGCTGGTTTCACCCTGGACAAGACCCTCTCCGACTACTACAAGTCCTTCATCGCCTATGACAAGGCTCAGCAGGCCCTCTCCGGCGCCGTCAGCAACTGGTTCAGCCGCCGCAAGCTCGCCGAGATTGCCATCCCCGAGAACGCCATCCAGACCGGCGCCCGCAACAATGATGTGGCCGTCATCGTGATCGGCCGCAACGCCGGCGAAGGTGCCGACCGCAGGATGGTCGACGACTTCGAGCTGACCAACATCGAGCGCGACCTGGTCCGCAATGTCAGCACGGCCTATCATGCAGCCGGCAAGAAGGTGATCGTGGTGCTCAACGTGGGCGGCGTGATCGAGACCAACTCCTGGAAGAACCTCGTGGACGCCATCCTGCTGCCCTGGTCCCCGGGCCAGGAGGGTGCCAACGCCGTCGCAGACGTGCTGACCGGCAAGGTCAACCCGTCCGGCAAGCTCCCGATGACCTTCCCGGTCAACTTCATGGACCACCCGTCCTCCGCCAACTTCCCGTTCAACTACGTCCGCCAGCAGAACCAGGGCTTCGGCCGCGGTCCCCAGCAGCCGGTCAAGGACGTGGACTACACCGAGTACGAGGAAGGCATCTACGTGGGTTACCGCTACTTCAGCACCGCCGGCGTGCAGGTGTCCTATCCGTTCGGCTATGGCCTGAGCTACACGAGCTTCTCCTACACCAAGCCTTCCGTCAAGGCGACCGCTGACGGCTTCACCGCCACCGTCACCGTGACCAACACCGGCTCCGTGGCCGGCAAGGAAGTGGTCGAGCTCTACGTGACCGCCCCCGAGGCCGGTCTCGCCAAGCCCGCCTGCGAGCTCAAGGCCTTCGCCAAGACCCGCGAACTGAAACCGGGCGAGAGCCAGACCCTGACGATGACCGTCCGCAACTACGACATCGCCTCCTTCAACGAGGCGAACTCCGCCTGGGAGGCTCCCGCCGGCGTGTACGCCGTCCACTTCGCCTCCAACGTCGAGGATGTCCGCGCTTCGGCCGTCTACACCCTCCGGAAGGCCCAGAGCTGGAAGACGAACAACCTGTTCGAGCTCAATGTCCCGCTGGAGGAGATCACCGTCACGAGAAAATAAACATCACACACTACTACTATGAAGAAAGCTGTTTTGCTGGCTTCTTCCGCACTGTTGTTCGCCGCCTGCCAGGGCGGCGAACCTCAGTTGGGGAAGGCCTCCGTGGACAAGGTCCTCGGAGCCATGACGCTTGAAGAGAAAGTCCATTTCGTGATCGGCACCGGCATGGCCGGCGCTTCCGGAGACAATGCCGTCATCGGCGCCACCAAGCGGATCGTGCCCGGCGCCGCCGGCACCACGTATCCGATCGAGCGCCTGGGCATCCCGTCCATCGTGCTGGCCGACGGCCCTGCCGGCCTGCGCATCGACCCGACCCGCGAGGGGGATGACGCCACGTATTATTGCACCCATTTCCCGATCGGGACCCTGCTCGCCTCCACCTGGAACCAGGAACTTGTCGAGGAGGTCGGAACGGCGATGGGGGAGGAAGTCCACGAGTATGGCGCCGACGTCTACCTGGCCCCGGCCCTCAACATCCACCGCAACCCGCTGAACGGACGCAACTTCGAGTATTATTCCGAGGATCCGGTCGTGGCCGGTAAGACGGCTGCCGCCTATGTCCGCGGCGTCCAGAAGAACGACGTGGGCACGTCCATCAAGCATTTCGCCTACAACAACCAGGAGACCAACCGCACGGCCAACGATGCCGTGATCAGCCGCCGTGCCCAGCGTGAGATCTACCTCAAGGGATTCGAGATCACGGTCAAGGAAGCCCAGCCCTGGACGGTCATGTCCTCCTACAACAAGATCAACGGCACCTACACCTCCCAGAGCCGGGACCTGCAGACCACCATCCTGCGTGACGAGTGGGGCTTCGAGGGCCTGGTGATGACCGACTGGTTCGGTGGTGACGACGGTGCTGCACAGATCGCGGCCGGCAACGACATGCTCCAGCCGGGCACGGACAAGCAGTACGAGCAGATCATGGCGGCCCTGAGGGACGGCTCGCTCAGCGAGGCTGAGCTGGACGTCTGCGTGCGCCGCTGCCTGGAGCTCGTACTCCGCAGCCCCAAGATGAAGGGCTATGCCTACAGCAACAAGCCCGACCTCGAGGCCCACGCCGCCGTGACGCGCCAGAGCGCGCTAGAAGGCATGGTCCTGCTCGAGAACAAGGGCGTGCTGCCGCTGCAGGGCACCGGCAAGGTGGCCCTCTTCGGATGCACCTCGTACGACTTCATTCCGGGCGGCACCGGCTCCGGCAACGTCAACCGGGCCTACACCGTGTCGCTGCTCGACGGTCTCAAGAACGCCGGCTTCACCGTGGACGAGTCCTACAAGGGTCTGTACCTGCGGCACATCGCCGACGAAGCGGCTGCTTTCAAGGCTTCCATGCCGGACGACCAGAACGCCGCCTTCTATCCGGTCCCGCGTCCGTCCGAAATGCTGATCCCTGCACCCGAGCTGGCAGTCTCCGCCCGGGCCAACGATCTGGCGATCATTACTTTCGGCCGCAATTCCGGCGAGTTCTTCGACCGCACCAGCGCCGACTTCGCCCTTTCCGTCAAGGAGCGCAAGCTCCTGCAGGACGTGACCGCCGCCTTCCATCGCCAGGGCAAGAAGGTCATCGTCGTGCTCAACATCGGCGGCGTGATCGAGACGGCTTCCTGGAAGAACATCCCCGACGCCATCCTGCTGGCCTGGCAGGCCGGGCAGGAGGGTGGCAACTCCGTGACCGACATCCTCACCGGCCGCAAGAGCCCGTCGGGCCGCCTGCCGATGACCTTCCCGGTGAATCTGATGGACGCCGGCTCTTCCGCCAACTTCCCGATCGATGCCGACACGGGCGTGTACTTCATCAACCGCCGCGAGGACATCGGCCAGAAGGACGTGGACCGCACGGTCTACGCCGAGGACATCCACGTGGGCTACCGCTGGTTCGACAAGAAGGGCATGAACGTCTCCTATCCCTTCGGCTACGGCCTGAGCTATACGAGTTTCCAGTATGCCAATGCAGCCGTGAAGCCCGCCGGTGACGGATTCGACGCCACCGTCGAGGTGACCAACACGGGCGCCGTCGCCGGCAAGGAAGTCGTCCAGCTCTACGTGTCCGCCCCTGCGGGCGGCCTGGACAAGCCGGTGCGCGAACTCAAGGCCTACGCCAAGACCCGCGAGCTGAAGCCGGGCGAGACCCAGACCCTGACCCTGCACGTGGATGCCTACGGCCTGGCTTCCTTCAACGAAGCCACCTCCGCCTGGGAGGCCGCTGCCGGCGACTACGCCGTCGCCTTCGGCGCCAGCAGCCGCGACCTGCGCGCCACGGTACCCTTCACCCTCGCCGAAGCCAAGTCCTGGCCGGTGCACGACGTGCTCGCCCCGAAGCAGGCCATCCCTGCGCTCTAAGCGATCGCTGATCATCAGCGTGTTACGAAACAACCTTCGGAGAATTCTCCGAAGGTTGTTTCGTAAATGCCTGACAATCAATGCCGGCCCGTTACCAGTCCGGCCTGTCGATTTCCGGGAAGTCGATCTCGATAGGGGTGGCGGAGGCGACGGAGAGGAATCCGAGCCCACCCTCCACGTTGGACGGGAAAGTGACCGGCTCCACGAGCAGGTAGTTGAACCCGTTGCGGTTCTTCTGCCGGTTGACGGCGCCCAGATAGGTCCAGGCCATCTCATCCAGCGCCAGCAGGCGGAGTGTGAGCGTACGGGTGCAGTGGTAGTGCCGGCGGTTCCATTCATCATCGCCGCCACCCCCGCGGTCGATCCAGCGGAGCGGCTCCGCGTCTGTGGAAAAGCGGACGTCGGCACCGCTCCCGGTGAAGAGGTGGTCGGAGAAGATCCTTGTCTTGTTCACCGGGGAGAATTCGAAGAGGAAGCCTGCATTCGTGTTGTAATAGCGGTCGATCACGGACTGCGGCGTATAGCCGTCATTCAGGATAGGATCTTCTCCCGGATCAAGGGACAGCTCTTGTCCGGAGACGTTCTCGTACGTGTCAATATACATGCCAGGGGTAAAATCGAAGTCCGGGTCTTCGGGAAACGGATTCTGCTCCCGCCAGTAATAATCGATCTGTTCGTGCCACCGGTAGGAGAGCCGTAGCTGCCAGTAGTCCGGCTGGTCCGGCCGCCCCTGGACATGCAGTGTGAAATACATCCGGCCGTTCCGGGTGAGGGTGTCCACTATCGCGGGGAGGGGAGCCGGCGGGGCGACGGCCTGCGCTACGGCGCGGAGCCCTTCTCCTTCCGCTTCAATCCGCACCCGGTCGCCGGGTTGGATGGAGGCTTCGAAATGGTACAGTGCGGAATTGTCCCGGACGGTCTCTTCCCGGGCCTGGATGGCGGAACCGTCTCCGACCGTGCAGCGGACCTGCGCTCCGTTCAGGGGCCGGTTGCCCTCCTGCGGGGAAGAGATGGCGAGGTATATGGTATGCTCCGTCTCATCCGTGGAGAGAAGGGCATTGAGGATGATCAGCTCGCCTTCCGTCTTGGGGAAGGGGATTTCCCGGCTGCAGGCGGACAGGACTGTCAGCAACAGGAGTGATATGGGGAGGATGCTTGTTCTCATTGTTTCAGAATTTGCAGGTATAACTGACGGAAGGCAGGATGGGAAGGTAGGTGATGGCCTTGAGGTATTGCCGGGTCTGCTCGCCATCTTGGTAGTCCTGCCAGAGGACGACCAGGTCGGGTGTCCTGGCGTTATAGGCATTGTACAGGGTGAAGGTCCAGCAGGCTTCGTTGCCGCGGCGCGTGCGGCGGTGCAGGTTGAGGCCGAGGTTGAGCCGATGTGTAGGTGGCAGGCGGAAATTGTTACGCCCCTGGGTATAGTCTACCGTCTCTACGGTATGCCTCCACAGATAATCGCCGTGGTTGCGAGGCCCCGATGAATCATAGTCAGGGATCTGTGTCTGTCGCAGGGGGAGCGACGCCGCCCCGCCGGTGGCGAAGGTCCAGTTGGCGGTCATGTCCCAACGCTCGGAGAAGCGGTGGCTGACGGAGAGGCTGACCGTGTGGCGGCGGTCATATTTATCCGGGAACTCATGTCCTAGGTTGATGCTGCCGTCCGGGAAAATGCGTGTGCTCCTGGCGAGGGTGTAGGAGAGAGACCCGGTGGTCTTGCCGCGCGTACGCGCGGCATAAAACTCGATGCCGCGGGCGCGGCCCTGGCCGATGGAGACCTGTTCCTCCCAGCGGTTGTTGTTGAGGATGAGCAGCGAACCGTCCCGGTAGGCGAGCAGGTTGTCCATCCGCTTGAGGTATCCTTCGATGGAGAACTCCCAGTCTGGCAGGCCGTCCCAGTAGAGCCCGAGCGTATACTGGTCCGCCGTCACTGGCGGGATGTCCTCCGTGACCGGGGCCCACAGGTCCAGGGGCAGGGTGAGGGTGGAGGCGGTCAGCTGGTGGACGTACTGGGCCATCCGGGTATAGGCGGCTTTGACGGCCCAGCCTTCGCCCGGGGCATAGCGAAGCGAGAGGCGGGGCTGCAGCGAGAGATAATCCCGTCCTCGGGTACGGAACCACGCGAGATGGAGTCCGGGATTGACGGAGAACTGCTCGGAGAGCGCGATGTTGTCCTCGGCGTACACGAAACTCTCGGTGCCGGGATAATCGTCGTTGTCCACCAGGCGGTAGGCCTGCGGCTCCGTCCCTTCCTGATACTGCGTGGCATCCATCACGGCAGGGCGGTAGAGATGGTGGGTCCAGCCGGCGCCGAAACGGACCAGATGCTCCGGGACCGGCGTCCAGTCGAAGTCAGTCCGCAGGCTCCAGTCCCGGATGCCGGAGGCGTAGCGCAGGGAGAAGACCGACGGGTGATCCATGGCCGGGCGGACCAGCTCGTCGCTGTCAAAGTGCAGCCCCGTCCCGTAACGGTTGAAGGCTGCGGTGGTGCTGGCATGCAGGCGGCTGCCGAACAGGTGGTTCCAGCGCAGCGCTGCGACGGTGTTGCCCCAGTTCAGGCGCAGGGCGGAATGGTCTTCGCGGGTGGTAAAGGTGTCTCCCGCGTGGAGGTTCATCTCATAGCGGCCATCCATGACGAGGTGGTCATTGCCGTGGTACAGGATCAGGTGCATCCGGTCCCTGTCCCCGAGGATCCAGTTGAGCCGGGCGTTCAGGTCGTAATAGAAGAAGTTGACCTTCTCTTCCTGGTTCCGGAGTGCCAGGGCGAGGATCGGGCTGACCAGCAGGGAGTGCAGTGCACGGGCGCTGACCGAATAGCTGAGCCGGTCCCGGATGATCGGGCCTTCGAGGTGGAAGCGTTCGCTGGTCGTGCCGATGGTGAAGGATCCTTCCGTTTGTCGGAGGTTGCCTTCGTTGGTTCGCACGTCCAGGACGCTGGAGATCCGGCCGCCGTAGCGGGCGGGAAAGGATCCCTTGTACAGGGTCACGTCCTTGATGGCTTCCGGCTGGAAAATGGAGAAGAGTCCCAGCATGTGGTCGATCCCGTAGAGGGGGATGCCGTCGAG
The DNA here is from genome assembly GCA_017477245.1 of Bacteroidales bacterium. Lineage (GTDB taxonomy): Bacteria > Bacteroidota > Bacteroidia > Bacteroidales > UBA932 > Cryptobacteroides. The sequence continues at coordinate 50,029 of JAFUWY010000014.1, forward strand.
CATCACGAGGTTCTCTTCTGCCCCGCCGCCCCGTACGTGCAGTCCGGTGAAACCCTGCATGCCGGTCTGGATGCCGGGAAGCAACTGAAGGCTCTTCAGGACGTCGGCTTCTCCCAGCAAGGCTGGAGTGTCCAGGATCCGACGCAGGGGCACTTCCAGCGAGCCGGCATAGACGGACTGCAGGCCTGCGTCCTTGCGTTCAACGATGCGGGCGGCCGCCAGTTCGTTGTTGCCGGAAAGGGCAAAATTGAGGGTGGAGTCCCGCTGCAGGTCAATGGCTATATCCTGTTGACTGAAGCCCAGATGCGATACCTTGAACTGGTAGTTGCCGGCCGGCAGCGTCAGGGAATAGAAACCGAATTCGTTGGTGACGGTGCCGACCGTCCCGGTGAGGATGCCGGCCCCGATCAGGGTCTCGCCCGAAGCGGCGTCGGTGATGTGGCCGCTGAGGGTGACGCGGCGGACCCGGGGAGCGGCCTGGCATGCAGGTGCGGCTTTCAGGATCACGCTGCGGCCGCGGACCTGCCAGGCGATGCCGCTGTCCGTGAAGATCCGGTCGAGCGCCTCTTCGAGCGACAGGGTAGCGGGGAGTTCGACCCCGGCTGTCTCCCGCCCGACCGCATCGGCCAGGGCGGCGTCGTAGACGAAGCGCACGCCGTAGCGGTCGCGGAGCCGTGCCAGGGCGGCGTCGGGGGCGGTCTGGGCGTACAGGTCGGATACGACAAGATGCAATAGTAGTATGAAAATGCTTATTATCTTCTTCATAGCTTAAGTTATTTGATGTAGATGGTGAGGTCAAGGGCTTCCTCGATGAGTCCGAGGATTTCGCGAAGGTCCGTGCCTTCGAATTCGCCGGTCAGGCGCCGGTCGGGCTGGTCCGTGGAGAGATCCTTGCCGAACTGGGCGGAGAGTTCCTGCAGGACTGCGGAGAGCGGCGTGTCCTCGTAGCGGAAGAGGTGGGAGGCCCAGGCGGCGGGATTGGCCGTCTGCGGCTCGCAGAGGACCGGCCGCGCCGCTCCGGCGGCGAGTTCGGCGTGCATGCCGCGGGTCAGCACGATGCCGTCCTGCTCGCGGACGGGGAGTCCCTTGCGGTGGCCGCGGCCCTGCCTGCGGCCGTCCGGGGCATGGGCGAAGAGCACGCGGCCGTCCACGACGTCCACGGCCGTGCCGTCCGCCGTCGTCTCCACCTGGAAACGCGTGCCCAGGACGCGCACGAGCCCTTGTGCCGCCGTGATCTCGAAGGGCAGGTCCGCATCGTGCTCCACGGCGAAGTAGACCTTGCCGTCCATCCGGACCGTGCGCCCGTTCCGGCCGAAGCCGCGGCTGCGGAAGCGGAGGGTGGAGCCCGGCGCCAGGGTGGCCTCCGTGCGGTCGGGCAGGATGATGGTCTGTGCGGCGGCAGCCTGCGGGACCGTGGTCCAGGCGCTGCGCTCGAAAAGGAAGATGCCGAGTGCCAGTGCGGCGAAGGCGCCGGTGAGGGCGAGGGCGTAGCCCCAGGTCACCGGTCTGCCGGCCGGCCGGGCCGGATAGCGGCGGCCGCCGATGCGACCGCGCCGGCGCAGGCCGTGGGCCCGGCTGAACTGCCGCCAGGCGCTGGCCGTGTCGAATCGCCCGGCTTGGAAGAACCGGGCCACGAAAGCGAGTTGTCCGTCTTGGATTTCTTTCATCTCTCAAATCATTTTCTGCATCCAAGACGGAAAGGTCCCGAAATAGTACCACTGCCTTCTCCCGAAAAAATCATACGGCAGGCAGGGTGAAGAAGAAGAGGAGGAAATCCAGGATCCGGTCCGCTTCGGCGCGCAGCGCCTGCAGCGCCCGGCTGATCTGGTTGCGGACCGTATGGACGGACAGGCCCTTCTCCCGGGCGATCTGCTCGTAGGTCATGCCGTCGCGCTTGCTCATCAGCAGGAGCTCGCGCCGGCCGCGGGGGAGTTTCCCGACCGCCTCCCAGAGGCGGGCTTCCAGGGCGGAGCGCTCGATCGCCTGTTCGTCGGAGATCTCCCCTTCGAGATCTTCCGGGCGGACCGGCGCCTCTTTCCGCCCCAGGCTGCGGAGCCGGTCGATGCAGCGGTTACGCACCATGGCGTAGAGGTAGGCTTTCTGCGAGGCGGGATCCGCCGGCTTCTCCAGGAGGGCGGCGAAGCTGTCCTGGACCACGTCTTCGGACGCTGCCGCATCCTTGAGATAATGCAGCGCGTACAGGCACAGCGGCCGGTAGTAGCGGCTGAAGAGCGTGCGGATATCGTCTGTCCGGTTGTCCATCGTGCGCAAAGGTACGACAAATAACGGATGGAGTCAAAATAATTCGTATATTGGGATTCGAAACCGGGCTTGTTGGTTATTATTGTGTAGAACTTATTTGTTAAATCATTTTATTATCAATATGAAAAGAATTATTGTGTGCGCGCTGGCCCTGTTGGCCTTCTTCCCGGTCCTCCGGGCGGACGAAGGCATGTGGCTGCCGGTGCTGATCTCCCAGCGGATCGAGGATATGCAGGCCCACGGCTTCCGGCTGACCGCCGAAGACGTGTACAGTGTCAACCAGGCATCCCTCAAGGACGCCGTCGTCCTGTTCGGCGGCGGCTGTACGGGCGAGGTCGTCTCGCGCGACGGCCTGCTCTTTACCAACCACCATTGCGGCTACGGCCAGATCCAGCAGCACTCCAGCGTGGAGCACGACTACCTCAAGGACGGTTTCTGGGCGATGAGCCGGGAGGAAGAACTTCCCAACCGGGGCCTGACCGTGAGCTTCCTCCAGCGGATGGAAGAGGTCACCGCGCAGGTCCTCAAGGGATATGAGCCCTCGATGAGCGAAGCGCAGCGCGACTCGATTGTGCGCGTCAACTCCGCCGCGATCACCAAGAGCATCGTCAATCCCGACAAGGGGATCCGCGCCAATGTGGAGGCCCTCTACTACGCCAACCAGTACTTCCTGTTCGTCTACAAGGTCTACCGCGACGTCCGCCTGGTCGGCGCGCCGCCCTCCTCGATCGGCAAGTTCGGCGGTGACACCGACAACTGGATGTGGCCCCGGCACACCGGCGACTTCTCCATCTTCCGCATCTATGCGGGCAAGGACAACGAGCCGGCCGACTACTCGCCGGACAATGTCCCTTACCAGCCGAAGCGCTTCTTCACCATCTCCCGCGCCGGTGTCAAGGAAGGGGATTTCACCTTCGTCTACGGCTGCCCGGGCAGCACCAAGGAGTACGTGACCTCGGACGAGGTCCGCTATGTCGGCGAGGTCTCCGACCCGCAGAAGATCGCCCTGCGCACCCTGCGCCTGGACATCCAGAAGAAGTACATGTCCCAGGACCAGGCCGTCCGCATCCAGTACTCCTCCAAGAACGCCTCCGTCTCCAACGCCTGGAAGAAATGGCAGGGCGAGGCGAAGGGGCTCGCGCGCCGCGGCACCGTCGCCTCCAAGAAGGAGTTCGAGCGCTATTTCCGCGCCTGGTCGCGCACCAATCAGTATGATGGCCTGCTGGACCGCATCTCCGCCCTGTACGAGAAGCGGAATCCTTATTACCGTGCCTACGAGTATTACACCGAGACGGTCCGCACCATCGAGCTGCTCTCGTTCGCCAGCAACGTCCGCACGGCCCTCACGGCCGGCCGGCCCGTGGCCGACGTGGCGGAGCGCTTCTTCAAGGACTACTTCCAGCCGATCGACGAGGAGATCTTCGTGGCGGTGATGGATGCCTTCGACAAGCAGATGGATCCGGCCTTCAAGCCGGCCTGGTTCAAGGACAAACTGGCCGCCTACGGCAGCCTGGCCGCCTGGCGCGACGACCTGTACGCCCGTTCGCTGTTCACGGACAAGGCCCGGGTGCTGGCGCTCACCAAGGACGACCTGAAGAAGATCGACGCCGACCCGGCCTGGGAGATGTACGACGCGTTCTATCAGTGGTACCGCGCCGACCTTCAGCCCGTGATCACGGAGGTGACCCGGGACATCAACCTGGCTTACCGCGAATACATGAAGGCCCAGATGGAGTTCCAGCCCGACAAGGCCTTCTATCCGGATGCCAACATGACCCTGCGCGTCGCCTACGGCAAGGTCGCCGGCTACAGCCCTTCGGATGCGGTCTATTATTCTCCGGTGTCCACCCTCAAGGGCATCATCGAGAAGGATGATCCCAACATCTTCGACTACGACATCCCGCAGGCGCTGCGTGACATCTATGCCGAGGGCGGCCACGACGACCAGCCGGTCTGCTTCCTGGCCACGAACCACACCTCGGGCGGCAACTCCGGCAGCCCGGTGATCAATGCCGACGGCCATCTCATCGGCATCAATTTCGACCGTGTGTGGGAAGGGACGATGAGCGACCTCGCCTTCGATCCGGACTTCTGCCGCAACATCTCCCTGGACATCCGCTACCTGCTCTTCGTCGTCGAGCACATCGGCCATGCCACCTGGCTCTTCGACGAGATGCGCTTCGCGGAATAGGGATTATTTCCGCTGGTAGAGATAGCGCTTGATGCTGCGCTTGGGCGTACGCTCGAAGTCCTCCGGGAGGAATTCGAGCTTGCGCAGGCGCGCATAGTTGGGGAGTTCCTTGTTGACGACCGGCAGGCTGGCGTTGAGCAGGTTCTCGAGCTGATCCTTGTTCATGCCGTCCTGCTCGCCCTTGTGCCAGTCCGGGTAGATGAGGCCGGTCAGGCCGCCGTCTTCCTCGATAACCAGTGAATCCACCACATAGGCCAGGTTGTTGAGCACGCCTTCGATCTCTTCCGGGTAGATGTTCTGGCCGGAAGGCCCGAGGATCATGCACTTGGAGCGGCCGCGCAGGAACAGGTAGCCGTCCGCGTCGAGCACGCCCATGTCGCCGGTGCGGAACCATCCGTCGGGCGTCAGAGACTGCGCCGTGGCTTCCTCGTTCTTGAAGTAGCCCAGGAACACGTTGGCGCCGCGCACCTGCACTTCGCCCGGGATGCGGGCGGGATCTTCGGAGTCGATGCGGATCTCCATGTGGGGCGCAGCCTGGCCGCAGGAGAAGAGCTTGGTCTTGTCGAAGTGGGCGTAGGTGATGATGGGGGCACATTCGGTCATGCCGTATCCGACCGTGAAGGGGAATTCGATCTTGCGGAAGAAGCGTTCGACCTCCGGGTTGAAGGCGGCTCCGCCGATGATCACCTCCACGAACTTGCCGCCGAACGTGGCTACCAGTTCCTTGCAGATCTTCTTCTGCAGGAACTGGTCCACGATCGGCAGGCCGAACAGGATCCGGTGCTTGTCCAGGATAGGTTTTAGTTTGGATTTATAGATCTTTTCAATGATCAGCGGTACGGAGATGATGATGTCCGGCTTGATGTCCGCGAAGGCCTGCATGATGATCTTGGGGCTCGGTACGCGGGTCAGGAAGTGGACGTGCATGCCGACGGTCATCTCGAAGAGGAATTCGAACATCATCCCGTACATGTGCGCGGAGGGGAGCATCGAGACGACGGTGCTCTCGCAGCCGAGCTCGGGCAGGGCGTAGTTGTGCGCGAAGTCGATGTTGGACCAGAGCGCCCGATAGGGGATCATCACGCCCTTGGAGAATCCGGACGTGCCGGAGGTATAGTTGATGACGGCCAGTTCGTCCGGGCTGTCCACGTAGTAGTCCAGGTCCTCCGGACCGAAGTGGTCGGGGTATTTGCGGCCGAAGCTCTCGTTGAGATGCTCCCGGATGCTGCGAAGCTCTTCCGTGCAGGCATACAGGAACTTGAAGGTATTGATCTGTACGACTACTTGAAGTTCGGGCATCTCGTCGATGAGCAGTCCTTCCCAGATCACGTCGTCCACGAAGAGGACCTTCGCCTCGGAATGGTTGACCAGGTAATGGATGTTGCCGGGCTTGAATTCGTGCAGGATGGGCACGGGCACGGCGCCGTAGGTCAGGGCGGCCAGGAAGCTCACGCCCCAGTTGGCCTGGTTGCGGGAGCAGATGGCCACCTTGTCTCCCCGGAGCAGCCCGCACTGCTCGAAGGCGATGTGCAGTTTCTCGATGCGGCGGGCCACGTCCCCGTATTTAAGGGTGATGCCCTGGTAGTTGGACAGGGCCGGACGGTCCCAGTGCTTGCGGAAGCTCTCCTGGAGGAGAAGGTTGACGGATGTGAATTCCATGTCTTTTGTTCTGTTTTCGGCGGCAAAGTACTCCATTTTTCTTTAGATGTGCAAATAATGAGGAAGTATTGCGTAGTTTTTGTGTTATTTTTTCTACTTTTGTAGAAAATTATACGCGTATGGAACCACTCCAAGTACACTATTCGGACGGCGACATGGTGATCCTCGACAATCTGGCTGATTTCCAGCAGGTCGAGACCACGGAGGCCGGCATGATCCTGTCCATCATCGTCGTGGACGGGCGCCTGCGGATCGACATCGGGGGAGTCCCGACGGAAGTCCGCGCGCACGACATGCTGATCTGCCCGCCCGGGACCGTGCTGGACAACATCTTCAGCAGTCCGGACTTCCGGGGCCTGATCTTCGGCATGTCGTACGCGAAGTTCCAGAAGACGGTGGGGGCGGACGACAGTCTCTGGTCGGTGATGATGTATGCGCGCGAGCATCCCGTCTACCACATGACCGACGCCGAGATGCGCATCGGCTCGCACATTTTCCACCTTTTCCAGGAGAAGCTGTCCGGGCCCCAGGATTTCTATTACAAGGAAGTGATGCAGTCGCTGATGGTGACGGCCTTCTACGAGATCAGCGTGATCATCAAGCGCAACATGATCCCGGCCGGCTCCGGCCCGGTCCGCCAGCACGAAAGGATCTTCAAGTCCTTCCTCTCCATGCTGGCCGATTCGGACGGCCGGCGCCGGACCGTGGCCGACTACGCCCAGGCGCTCTGCATCTCGCCCAAATACCTGTCGGCCTGCGTGCGCAAGTCCAGCGGCCGCTCCGTCCTGTCGTGGATCCACGAATACACGCTGGAAGGGATCTCCCGGCAGCTGCGGGGCTCGGACCGCTCCGTCAAGGAGATCGCGGCCGACTACGGCTTCACGAGCCTCTCGGCCTTCGGCAAATTCGTCAAGACGCGCCTGGGCGCCTCCCCGAGGGATTACCGGGCGGAAAACCGGAAGAAAGAGGGGAGTTAATGTTTTTCAAAAAAAATGTTTATATTTGCATCCGCAAACGGGGTATTAGCTCAGTTGGTAGAGCGTTAGGTTCGCAATCTAGAGGTCAGGGGTTCGACCCCCCTATACTCCACAAAAAAGTCCGGCAAGCCTGCCGGACTTTTTTCGTGGAGTATCCGCTCCGCTCATACGGGGGAAAGGTTTCCCCCGCACGGCTTCGCCGTCCCCCTTCTGTCGGCCTTCGGCCTCCGACTCCTTCCGGCAAGCCTGCCGGACTTTTTTCGTGGAGTATCCGCTCCGCTCATACGGGGGAAAGGTTTCCCCCGCACGGCTTCGCCGTCCCCCTTCTGTCGGCCTTCGGCCTCCGACTCCTGCCCCACTGAACGATACGATCGAGGCCCGCTGTGGCCGGGAGACACGAACAACGGAGCGGAAAAATGCTATCTTTGCAGTATGGGGTTCTGGAAGAATTACGGATTTACGCTGGCGCTGCTGGCGGGATTGGCTGCGGGAGCCGTGTGCGGACTGGTGTGGGGAGAGGGGACGGCTGTGGTGCGGCCGGTCGGAGACGTGTTCCTGGACGTGGTGTTCGTGCTGATCGTGCCGCTGGTGGTATTCAGCATGTCGTCGGCAGCCGTCAAGGTCTGCCGCAGCGGCATGGCCTGGCGCCTGTTGGGGACGACCCTGGGCGTGTTCGTGCTGATGTCGGTCGTGGCGGCCGTCCTGACCTATGTCCTCCTGATGCTCTGGCACCCCTTCGAAGCGGCGGACCCCGCGACCTTCCTGTCCGGGCTGGAGCCCGAAGGAGGCGGCGGCCGGGTGTCGCTGAAAGCGGCCGTGGCGGCGTCGCTCCTGCCGCTGATCGGCGCCTCGGTCCTGGCAGGGGTCGTCATCGCCCTGTTCGGGGAGAAAGGCCGCCGGGTAGCGGAATTCCTCGACAAGGCCTCGGCGCTGACGGTCCGGACGATGCAGGTGGTGATGTACGCCGCCCCCGTGTGCCTGGGCTGCTATTTCGCCTGGACGGTCGGAAGCCTGGGACGCACGGTCCTGGGCGGGTACGCGGATGCCGTGCTGGTCTACGGGGTGGCGGCCCTGGTCGTATTCTTCCTGGTCAACTCCGGCTGGGTGATGCTCTGTGGCGGGAAGAGCCGCCTCCGGAGCTACTGGCGGAGGATCGTCCCGCCGTCCCTGATGGCGGTGGCCACGGCCTCCAGCGCCGTATGCCTCCCGCTCGGCATGGCGGCCGCCACCGGCATGGGCGTCCGGCCGCTGGTCTCCGACAGCGTCATCCCGCTGGGCACCAACATCCACAAGGACGGCTCTACGATGGTCGGCGTGGTGAAGGTCGTGTTCCTGCTGGGCGTTTTCGGCGCGGCGGCGCCGACCTGGGGCGACCTGTTCCAGGTCGTGGGCGTGGGACTGCTGGTCGGCATGGTCATCGGCGCCGTCCCCACGGGCGGCATGACCGGGGAACTGCTGGTCTGCACGCTGTTCGGCTATGCGCCGGAAATGGCCGCCATCCTGATGGTCTTCAGTACATTGATAGATATCCCGGCCACGCTGCTGAACGTAGCCGGGAATGTGGTGGCCGCCGTGCTGACGGACCGGCTGACGCCGGCGTCCGTCAGATCGAAAGGATGCTCAGGACGTTGATGAGCTCCTTGTCGATCGGCTTGTCGTAGTGGACGGCGCGGGAGATCGGGACGTAGACGATCTGGTCGTTCTTGATGCCGACCATCACGTTGCGCTGGCCCTCCTTGAGCGCGTCGATGGCGGCGACGCCCAGCCGGCTGGCTAGGATGCGGTCCTGGGCGGTGGGGGAGCCGCCGCGCTGGAGATGTCCCAGGATGGAGACCTTCACCTTGTATTCCGGATACTCCTGGCGGACGCGCTCGGCATAGTGCATGGCGCCGCCGTCCTTCTCGGACACGATGACGATGCTGCTGTTCTTGCTCTTGCGGATGCCGCGGCCGATGAAGGCGGCCAGCTGGTCGATGTCGGTCTGGTCCTCGGGGATGATGGCCGCCTCGGCGCCGGCGGCGATGGCGCTGTTCTGCGCCAGAAAGCCGGCGTCGCGCCCCATCACCTCCACGAAGAAGATGCGGTCGTGGCTGTTGGCCGTGTCGCGGATCTTGTCCACGCACTCCATGATGGTGTTGAGGGCGGTGTCGTAGCCGATGGTCAGGTCGGTGCCGTAGAGGTCGTTGTCGATGGTGCCGGGCAGGCCGATGACCGGGATGTCGTGTTCGCTGGCCAGCGCCTGGGCGCCGGAGAGCGAACCGTTGCCGCCGATCACCACCAGGGCGTCGATGCCGAACTTCTTGACGTTTTCGTAGGCCTTGGCGCGTCCCTCCGGGGTGCGGAACTCCTCGCTGCGGGCCGTCTTGAGGATGGTGCCGCCGCGCTGGATGGTGTTGCTGACGCTGGAACTGGTGAACTCCTTGATGTCGCCCATGATCAGGCCTTCCCAGCCGCGGTAGATGCCGAAGACTTTCCATCCTTCGTAGATGGCGGCGCGGGTGACGGCGCGGATCGCTGCATTCATCCCAGGTGCATCTCCACCTGAGGTGAGAACTCCTATAGAATTAATTTTCATACTGTTATTGTTTGTTTATCGAATTATCGGGGCGGAACTTCATGATCTCCTGGATCACTTCGTCCGGGTCGTCGGTCAGGGAGAGCAGGAGGTTCTTGTACTTGCCGCGGGCGACCATGTCCTCCAGGAAGGGATAGACGGGGATCTCCTCCGAGAAGAACTGCCGGCCCAGGAAGGCCATCGGGCTGGCGACGCCGCAGGTGACGTAGTGGTCCTGGGCGGCTTCCTGGAAGATCTCCTGCACCGTGCCGGCCGATCCCGGCGTGAAGATGAGGCCGCCCACGGCGATGGAGAGGATGCTGTCCTCGCGGATGCTGTTCTCGTAGAACTTGGCGATGCGGGTGGCGAACGGCGTGGCCGGTTCGTGGCCGTAGAGCCAGGTCGGGATGCCGAGGCTCTCGCAGGCTCCCTGGGGATACCGGTACATCACCCGGAATGCGGAGCCGAGCCAGTCAGGCTCGCGGAAGGTGTCGGCTTCGTAGACGAGCTGGCGGATGGCGCCGTCAAGCTCGCTGTCCGGGCGCCCGGCCATCCAGGCGCCGAGGTGCGTCGCCTCCATGGCGCCGGGGCCGCCGCCCGAGACCATCAGCTTGCCGCGTTCGGTCAGTTGCTTGGAGATGTAGGCGACGTTGCGGAATGCGGGATCGGAGCGGCGCATGGCGTGTCCGCCCATCACGCCGACGACCTGGCCGGGATCGTAGCCCTGCAGGAAGCGGTGCATCGCCTCGCTGACGGAATGGTCGTGCAGGGTCCGGGCGAGGGTGACCTGGAAGTCGTTGCTCCGCCGGCCATGGAAGCAGTAGTCAGCGTAGGCCTGTCCGTCGTAGCAGCGGTCGTAAGACTTGCTGTCTGAAGGATCGAATCCCTCGTAGAGGGAAGCGGCGTCGTAGAGTTCGCGCCGGATCTGGTAACTATCCATGGCTCTCAGGTTTTATCATTGCGAATATACAAAAAAAACGCGGGTTTGGGGCAGGTTGCTGTCAAGTTGGCTAAAAATCATATAATCAGTTGATAAATAATGGATAAAACATAGAAGTTAAGAGCTATAACAATTTTGTTATATCGCATGTGTGACAAAAAAATAAAGGATCCGGGGTACATCGCACGATAAAATTGCTATATTTGTGTTTAGCGAAAACCATTAATTTATTAAACACTGAAACAATGGGAAAATTTGTTGTCTCTCTCCGCAAGAACGGCGAGTTCCAGTTTAACCTGAAGGCCACCAACGGCCAGGTCATCCTCACCAGCGAAGGCTACACCACCAAAGCCGCCTGCCTCAACGGCATCGAGTCCGTCCGCAAGAACGGCCCCATCGAGGATCGCTACGAGATCAAGGTCGCCAAGAACGGCAAGCCTTTCTTCAACCTCAAGGCTTCCAACGGCCAGGTCGTCGGCTCCAGCCAGATGTATGCCTCCGAGCGTACCATGAAGCAGGGCATCGCATCCGTGATGCGCAACGCTCCCGAGTCCCCGGTCGTCGAGGAGCTCGACTAATCTTGCCCGGAATCTTCAGGAAGCCGGATTTCCCTGCGGAAATCCGGCTTTTCTTTCGTATATTTGCCCGATATGAGCATCACCCAGGCAGAAATCAAGCAGATCCGTTCGCTGCGCGAAAAGAAGTTCCGCGACGAATACGGCCTGTTTGTCGTCGAAGGGGAGAAGATGGTCCGGGAGGCGCTTGATTCCGCCTTCGAAGTGGTACGGGTCTGGCGCCGCGACGAGATCGGCGAAGCCGCCATGGCGCGGATCAGCCAGCTGTCGACGCCTTCTCCCGTGCTCGCCGTCGTGGCGCGGCCCTCGCAGGCCGCCATGCCGGATCCCGAGCCGGGGCTCTGCCTGGCGCTGGACGGCATCCGCGACCCCGGCAACCTGGGCACGATCCTGCGCACGGCCGACTGGTTCGGCGTGCAGGCCGTCTATCTCTCGGCCGACTGCGTCGAGCCCTACAATCCCAAGGTCATCCAGTCCTCGATGGGCTCCATCTTCCGGGTCCGCACGGCGACGGCCGACCTGCCGGAGCTGGCACGCCGCTTCCGCGAAGCCGGCAGGCCCGTCTACGGCACGTTCCTGGACGGCACGGACCTGTATCGCAGGGAGCTTTCGCCCGAAGGGCTCGTCGTCATGGGCAACGAAGCCGCCGGCATCCGTCCGGAAGTGGCGGCCCAGGTCGATGCGCGTCTGCTGATCCCTTCTTTCGGCCGGTCCGGCGCCGAGTCGCTCAACGTGGCCGTCGCTACGGCCGTCACGCTTTCTGAATTCCGGAGAAGATGAAGCGGTTCGTACTGATGCTCACCCTGTTGCTGCTCGTTATCTCATGCAGCACTACAAAGCTTCTGCCAGAGGGGGCTTACCGCCTGGCCTCCAACAAGGTGGAGTTCGCGGGCAAGGAGAAGCTCCGCGCTTCCGAAGTCTCGCCCTATATCCGCCAGCAACCGAACTCCAGCATCCTGTTCGGATGGAACCCCTTCCTCTACGTATACAACTGGTCCAACGGCAGCGGCGAGGGCATCAACCGTTTCTGGGAGAAACTGGGTGAGGCGCCCGTGGTCTTCGACCCGTCCCTGATGGAGAGCTCCCGCACCAACATCGTCAACCACCTGCGGACGCTCGGATACTACGATTCCAAGGTGGATGCGCACGTGGCGTATGCCGGCCGCCAGGCCCGGGTGAAGTACATCGTGGAGCCGGGCCACCGTTTCCGGATCGACAGCCTGGTCTTCGACGTGCCCGGCGGCACGTTCGGGGAGGAATTCCGCGCCGACAGCGCCCATGTGACGGTCAAGGTGGGGGACTTCCTCTCGGAGAAGGACCTGGAGGCCGAGACGGTGCGCGGCGCGTCCGTGTTCCGCAACCTCGGCTACTACGACTTCAACAAGAACCATTATTTCTTCGAGGCGGACACGCTGACGGACCGGACGACGCTCTACTACCGGATCCGGGGCTACACCCGCAACGAGACCGCGGCCAGTGATGCCCCGATCCGCAAGTACCGCATCGGCAACGTGCGCATCTCGCACCCCAGCGAGATCCGCTTCCGGGAGGAGCTGCTGCGCAAGTTCAATACGATCCGCCCGGGGGAGACCTACAGCGAGCGGATGGTCAACACGACGTACAACCGTTATTCGGCCCTCAAGGTCTTCAACAACGTCAGCATCGAGATGATGCCCACGGACAGCACGACCGTGGACTGCGACATCCGGCTGGGCGGCTCGGACATGATGGGGTTCAAGGCCAACATGGAGGCCTCCACCAATGCCTCCGGCCTGCTCGGCTTCTCGCCGCAGATCAGCTTCTACCACAAGAACCTCTTCCACGGCGGGGAGTGGCTGAACCTCGGCTTCTCGGGCAACTGGCAGTTCATGCCCAGTTCCGGCGCCCATTCGACGGAATTCGGTATCTCCTCCAGCCTGAGCTTCCCGCGCCTGCTGGGCTATCCGATGGAGCGGATCCGCGGCGTCAACATCCCGCGCACCGAGATCTCGGCCTCGTTCAACTACCAGAACCGGCCGGAATACCGCCGCAGCCTGGCGACGCTCAACTACGGCTTCACCGGCCAGATGGGGCGCCGGGTCTTCTACCAGATCAATCCTTTCCAGTTGAACCTGGCCCGCCTCTACGCGATCAGCGAGGACTTCCAGCAGGTCATGATCGAGTATCCCTACCTGTGGGATACCTTCGAGAACCATATCGACGCCGGCGTCGGCGGGATGCTCTACTACACGACCGACGCGGACGTGGTCCCCAAGACGGCCTACCATTACGGCCGGCTCTCGCTCAACGTGTCCGGCAACCTGATCTCCCTGTTCAATTCGGTCTTGCCCCTGTCGGACGCCGGGCTCCGGCCGCAGCGCCTGCTGCTCGGACTGCCGTACAAGCAATATGTCCGCGCCGAGCTGAACCTCGGCAAGGTCTTCCGCTTCGGCTGGGAGCAGGACCAGGCCCTGGCCCTGCATCTCGTGGCCGGAGCCGGGTGGGCGTACGGCAATTCGTATGCCCTGTCGTTCGAAAGGCAGTTCTACTGCGGCGGCGCCAGCAGCATGCGCGGCTGGCAGGCCCGTACCCTGGGCCCGGGCCATGAGGCGCTCAGCTCCTTCTTCGTGCTCCCCAGCCAGACCGGCAACCTCAAGCTGGAGGCCGACATGGAGTACCGCTTCCCGTTGTTCTGGAAGCTCGAGGGAGCCCTGTTCGCCGAGGCCGGAAACGTGTGGGAGATGGGCCAGGAAGACGAACTGAGCCGCTTCAGCGTGGGCAGTATCGCCGGCGACTGGGGGCTCGGCGTCCGGGTCAACCTCGATTTCATCCTGCTCCGCATCGACGCCGGTTTCCGGGTGCATGACCCGGCCCGCGCCGCGGGCGACCGCTGGGTGGGGCCCGCGGGCTGGTTCAGGGAACGCGCCTCGGCCATCCACTTCGGCGTGGGTTATCCTTTCTGACATGACCAAGAAAATCATCTATCAAGCACTTCCCCGGATCTGGGGCCACGGCCGCTTCTCGGACTGGGATGCCGCCACCTTCAAGTACCTGGATACCCTGGGGGTAGACTATATCTGGTATACCGGTATCCCGCGCCATGCGACGGGCAAGGACTTCGTCAAGGGCGATCCCGGGTCGCCCTACGCCGTCACGGATTGGTACGACGTCAACCCGTACCTGGCGGATGACCCGGCGCGGCGGATGGAGGAGTTCGACGCGCTGGTGGCGCGCACCCATGCGGCCGGGTTCAAGGTCCTCATCGACTATATCCCGAACCACGTGGCGCCGGACTATGCGGGCGCCATCCGCCGCCACGACTGGTGCGACGGCGACTGGACGGATACGCGCAAGAACGACTGGAGTGCGCCCGAGACGCGCGCGGAGATGCTGCGGATCCTCCGTTTCTGGGCTTCCCGGGGCGTGGACGGCTTCCGCTGCGACATGGTGGAGCTGGTCCCCCCGGAGGCGTTGACGGCGCTGATTTCGGCCGTGAAGGCCGATTACCCGGACCTGCTCTTCGTGGCGGAGGTCTACCTGAAGGAGAATTACCGCCGCTATCTCGACGAGGTCGGCTTCGACCTGCTCTACGACAAGTCCGGACTCTACGATACCCTGCGGGCCGTGTGCTGCAGCGGCGCCACGGCGCGGGGCATTACCTGGAACTGGCAGTGGCTCGGGGACCTGCAGTCCCGCGTGCTGAACTTCCTGGAAAACCATGATGAGCAGCGCCTGGCCTCGCCCGAATTCCTGGGCGATGCGCGGAAGGGGCTGGCCCCGCTGGCCTGCTCGCTGCTCTTCAACACGGCTCCCTTCATGCTCTATTTCGGGCAGGAGGTGGGGGAGGATGCCCGGGAGGGCGCTGCCGGCCGGACCTCCATCTTCAACTGGTGCGACCCTGCCTGCCTGCATGACCTCTACCGGTCCCTGCACGGCCCCGGTCGGCTCAGGCGCCCGGAAACTGCCCTGCTCAAGCGTTACCGCGAGCTGCTGAAGCATGCCCGCCGCCCGGCCTTCACCGCCGGCGGCACCTGGGACCTGACCTATTGCAACGAGTCCGCGCCGGGCTACGACCCGGACCGCCACTTCGCCTTCGTCCGCTACGACGCCCGGGAAGCCTGGCTGGTGGCCTGCAACTTCTCCGACAGCCCGGCGACGATGCGGCTGGCGCTCCCGCCGGAGCTCCGCGCCGCCGCCCCCGCCGCCCTCCCGGAGCAAGTCACGGCCACCGTCCCACCCTTCGACGCCACCATCCTCCAGCTGCGCTAATGCTATTATTCTCTGCGAGCCGGTAAAGGGAAGGTGCTGTTGCCGGGCAGGCATTTTGCTGCCTGCACGGTAACAGTCACCTTCCCTCCGGCGGAATAAAGAAATCCAACAGAAAAGTAAGTAGGAGAAATAGAAAGGGTAATAAGTAAAAGGCGGAACGTTTTTTTTGCGTTCCGCCTTTTACGTTGGATGCAGGCAGTTCGGAGCGAAGCGACCGAGGGGGTTTGGGGGAAACCTCCCCCAATCATCGGTCACTAGCGCACGCTAGTGCGCCATGATGGCGCCTACAAGACCGAGGATCGCGTAGAACTCCGGGAGAGCGGCGTAGATCAGGGTGTTGGTGAACACGTTGTGGCCCTGGGACACGCCCACGATACCGTTGGCGCAGACCTGGCCCTGGCGGATGGCGGACAGCAGGCAGGCGGCGCCCACGGACACGCCGATGCCGAAGCAGAGGGCGCCCGTGATGGTGCCGGCGGTGTACTTGCCGAGCAGGATGAAGAAGGCCACAAAACCGTAGATACCCTGGGTGGCCGGGAGGGCGGAAAGCACCATGTAGCTTCCGGAAGCCTCAGGCTTGCGCTTCAGCGCACCTTCGGCGGCATTGCCGGCAGTAGTTGTACCGATGGAGGAGCCGATACCGGCGAGCGCCAGCACGAGACCCAATCCGAGATAACCGAGAACTTGTTCCATAATCGTTTGATTTTATTTGTTTTGTTTACTTTGTCAAAGGGTTGAACTTGCGGCCCGCAGCCTCGTAGCCGGAGTTCTTGAAGAACTCCAGGAAGTTGAGTCGGAGCGGGTGGACGAAGGCGCCGAGGGCGCACATCGCGATATTGAGGGTATGCCCGATCAGCACGAGCAGGATGAAGGGGATCCAGAGGACGAGATTCGAGCCGTCGCCCAGCACCATCTTGCCCATGTCGTTGAAGGCCATGCCGAGCATCGCGCCGGCAAGCCCCAGGGCGTAGAGGCGCAGGTAGCTGAGCACGTCGCCCATCAGGCCGGTGACGGTGTTGTAGGTGTCCCACAGGCCCATGCCGACGTTGGCCAGCTTGTTGCGCTTGGGGTCGTTGAACACGAAGATCCCCAGGGCGGAGACCACGCCGAGCACGATCAGGACCCACTTGGTGACCTCGGAGCTGAGCACCCCGGTCAGGGCGATGGCGCCGACGATGACGCCGCCGACGATGAGGAGCGTCCAGCCGAGCGTGCCGAGCGAGGCGGCGAATCCGTTCACCTTCACGCAGTTGATGGCCTTGACGACCATGGCGAGGCAGAGGTGGACCACACCGACGACGAGCGACAGGACCATGCCACCGGCATACCCGGCGATCTCGTCCGGCAGGAAGATCCAGCGGATACCTTCGAAGCATTTCCACTGGGCGATGTCGATCGAGAAGAAGGTATGCAGGAAGAAGCCCACGAACACGGTCGCGACGCCGAGGGTGACCACGAGCGGGGCCATGTCCTTGAAGCTGTCGACCTTCTTGAGCAGCAGGCCGACGAGGATGAGCACGAGGCCGTAGCCGGCGTCGCCCATGCAGAGCGCGAAGAACAGCAGGAAGAAGACCGCGATGAACGGGGTGGGGTCGAAACCGTTGTAGGCCGGGCGGCCGTACATGTCGGTCAGGACCTCGAACATCTTCACGAACTTGTTGTTCTTGAACTGGATGGGAGGGTTCTCCTCAACCTTCGCTTCATCTTTGAGGTAGAAGACGCCGTGCTGGTCGAGGTATGCGGACACGGCGGCATCGTTCTCGCTGGGGGCGAAGCCGATGAGGGTGTCGATGGTATCTTCCGCAGCCGGGACGGCGGCCACGCCGGCGAGGTACCGGTCGAGGTCGGCCTGTATGTTGAGGATGTGCTGCTCCATCTTGGGGATCTCCGCCTTGCGGGCTTCGAGGATCTCCCGGTGGATGGCGATCTTGTCCCGGACGGATTCCAGGGCGGGACGCAGTTCGGACGGCGTATGCGTGGGAGCGGGGAGTTCCTTGAGGGGGAAGCCCTCGTTGTCTCCCACGACCACGAACCAGGTCAGGCCGCCGGACTGGCTCACGACCTGGATGGCGTAACGCTCCTCCCAGGCCGGGTCGTATTTCTTGGTCGCCACCGAGTAGTAGTGGAGCCCGAAGGGTGCCAGCCGTTCGCGGTCGTACTCGCCCCAGGGGGTCACGTCCGCCATCTCCTTGAGGATGGCGTCCCGCTGGCCCTGGAGCTCCACGAGCGTGGGGTCGGACCCCTTGAGCGTGCAGTCGATATCCTGGCGGAGCGTCGCGATGTTGTCGAGCAGGCTCTGCGAGAATGCGTCCACCGGCTTGGTGGAACGGGTGATGTCCACGACGCCGAGCTGCTGCAGCCCGGAGAGGAACTCCTCCTTGTCCCCATGCAGGAGGATGAAGGAGTATTGGGTCATCTTGGCGATCATAGGCTGGCCTCCTCTTCTTCAGCGTGACGGGTCTTGACGATCTTGGACGAGGCCTTGGAGAGGTTCTCCTCGTCCTCCATGTAGCGCTTGATCTTGCGGATGGCCTCCTTGTAGCCGGGAATCTGGACCTTCTCGTAGAGGTTGACCTTCTGGGTGGTCTTCTTGCGGTTGAACTCGAGGATCTGCCGCTTCTGCTCGAAGATCTCGGACTCGATGCCCAGCCGCGACAGCTCCTTGAGGATGTCGACGCCGTCGGCGTACCAGGCCGGCTTGACGAAGGCGTTGAAGGGCTTGAGTTCGTAGTGGATCCTGTCGAGGCGCGGGGTCTTGACGCCCGCCACCTTGGCAACGCTCAGTTCCACGTCCTTGATCCGGACCAGTCCGGGCTCGAATTCATTCCAGAGAGCCGCCAGGTAGTCGTATCTCTGCAGGGAAGCTTCCAACTCGTCGGCCAGCCGCTCGGACTCAGCCTTGGCGGCCTGGACGCTCGAACGCAGGGCCGACTCCTTGTTCTTGAGGGTCGGCAGGGCGTTCTGGCGTACCTTGAGCTGCTTGCCAAGATTCGTCAGAGAAGTCTTGTTGTATTGAAACTTTATTGCCATGAGTCTTTAAGGCGGATGCTGTCTCTAGCTTTGCTGTTTTTTCCAGTACTTGTCGACGAGGGCCTGCTTGATGCCGGTCTCGGCGGGCGAGAAGTACTTGGCGAAGATCTCCCACGCGGTGTCCAGCATCTGCTCGACGGAGATGTTGACGTCGATCGAGAGCAGGCGCGTGGCGTACTCCTTGGCGTAGTCCAGGCAGCGGAGGTCGTAGTCGGAGAGGTCGAAGCCGTTCTCGAGCTTGGTCTTGGCGTTCTGGGCGTCGGCATAGAGGCGCACGCCGGCGTTCATCACCTGCGAGTGGTCCTCGCGGGTCTTCTTGCCCTGGACGAGCTGCTTGAGTCGGCTCAGGGAGCGGAACGGGTCGATGATGACCTTGCCGGAGTCGGGATCCGCGCGCAGGAACAGCTGGCCTTCGGTGATGTAGCCGGTGTTGTCCGGGATGGCGTGGGTGATGTCGCCGTCGTTGAGGGTGGTCACGGCGATGATCGTGATGGAGCCGCCGTCCGGCAGCTGCACGGCCTTCTCATAGATCTTGGCGAGGTCGGAATAGAGCGAGCCCGGCATCGAGTCCTTGGACGGGATCTGGTCCATGCGGTTGGACACGATGGAGAGCGCGTCGGCATACAGGGTCATGTCCGTGAGGAGCACGAGGACCTTCTCGTTCTTGTCCACGGCGAAGTATTCGGCGGCGGCCAGGGCCATGTCCGGGATGAGCAGGCGCTCCACCGGCGGCTCCTCGGTCGTGTTGACGAAGGAGACGATCTTGTCCAGCGCGCCGGCGGACTCGAACTCGTGGCGGAAGAAGAGGTAGTCGTCGTTGGAGAGGCCCATGCCGCCGAGGATGATCTTGTCCACGTCGGCGCGCAGGGCCACGTCGGCCATGACTTTGTTGTAGGGCTGGTCCGGGTCGGCGAAGAACGGGATCTTCTGGCCGGAGACCAGGGTGTTGTTGAGGTCGATGCCGGCGATGCCGGTCGGGATCAGCTCGGAGGGCTGGCGGCGCTTGTAGGGGTTGACGGACGGGCCGCCCACCTCGCGCTCCTCGCCCTCGACCTCCGGGCCGCCGTCGATCGGGTGTCCGTAGGCGTTGAAGAAACGGCCGGAGAGCTGCTCGCTCACGCGCAGGGTCGGCGGAGCGCCGTGGAAGGAGACTTCTGCATTGGTCGGGACACCTTCGGTGCCGGAGAAGACCTGCAGGGTGACGCTGTCGCCCTTGGTCTTGACGACCTGGGCGAGGCGGCCGTCCACCGTGGCCAGTTCGTCGTTCGCGACCCCCTTGGCGTTGAGGGTGACCGTGGCCTTGGTGATGGCCTGGAGCTGTGTATAGGTGCGTTGGAATGCTTTCATGGCCGTACTAGGAGAGTTGGTTGCGGAGCTGCTGCTCGTATTCTTGGAACTTGGGACCCTTGAACTCGGAGTAGTTCATCTGGCGCAGGGTGTTGATCAGGTCCTTGAAGAAACCGCGGCACTGCTCGAAGTTCTCGAATTCGAACTCGCGGTCGCAGATCCCGAGGATCAGGTCGAGGATGTATTCCTGGCGCTCCAGCGGGCAGAGCGCATCGACGGCGTCGAAGGCGTCCTGCTGCAGGAAGGCGAAGTCGATCAGCTCGGACTTCCAGAAGGCTTCGTGGTAGCTCATCGGCACGCCGTCGTCGCCCAGGATGTTGATCTGGTCGGCCATCTCGCGGCCGCGGCGCACGAGGTTCTTGGCGTGCAGCACCTTGTCGACCCACTGCTTGTCGATGGTCTCCTTGAGGTATTCCTGGATCTCGGGGTACTCGAGGTATTTGGAGTAGGAGTCGATCGGGTTGACGGCCGGGTAGCGCTTCTGGTCGGCACGGTTCTGCTCGAGGGCGTAGAAGCAGCGGGCGGCCTTCTTGGTGGACTCGGTCACGGGCTCCTTGAGGTTGCCGCCGGCAGGGGAGACCGTGCCGATGAAGGTGACGGCGCCCGTCCGGCCGTTGTTCAGCACGACCATGCCCGCGCGTGCGTAGAAGTTGGAGATGATGGCGGAGAGGTCCACCGGGAAGGCGTCCTGGCCGGGAAGTTCCTCCATGCGGTTGGACATCTCGCGGAGGGCCTGGGCCCAGCGGGAGGTGGAGTCGGCCAGCAGCAGGCACTTCAGGCCCATCGCGCGGTAGTACTCGCAGATGGTCATGGCCGTGTAGACGGAGGCCTCTCGGGCGGCGACCGGCATGTTGGAGGTGTTGCAGATGATGGTGGTGCGCTCCATCAGTTTGCGGCCGGTGTGCGGGTCCACCAGTTCGGGGAACTCCGTGAAGATCTCCACGACTTCGTTGGCGCGCTCGCCGCAGGCCGCCATGACGATGACGTCGGCGTCGCCCTGCTTGGCGATGGCATGCTGGAGGACCGTCTTGCCGCAGCCGAACGGCCCCGGGATGAATCCGGTGCCGCCTTCGGCGATCGGGTTGAAGGTGTCGATCACGCGCACGCCCGTCTCCATGATCCGGGTCGGGCGCGGCTTCTCCTTGTATCCCTTGACGGCCACCTTGACCGGCCATTTCTGGGTCATGGTGACGGGGACGTCCTCGCCGTCCTTGCCGGTCAGCACGGCGATGGTGTGGTCGACGTTGTAGCTGCCGGCGGGGGCGATCTCCTTGACGGTGAATTCTCCCCGGAACGAGAAGGGAACCATGATCTTGTGGGGCAGCCAGCCTTCCTGGACCTCGCCGAGCCAGTCGGCGGCGATCACCTTGTCGCCGGGCTTGGCGAGGGGCGTGAACTCCCAGAGGACCTTGCGGTCGAGCGGGTCGGTGTATTCGCCCCGCTTGAGGAAGACGCCCGTCATCGTGGTGAGGTTGTTCTGCAGGCCGTCGTAGATGCCGGAGAGCAGGCCCGGGCCGAGGGTGGCCTCGAGCATCTTGCCCAAGAATTCGACGTTGTCGCCGTTTTTGAGTCCGCGGGTGCTCTCGAAGACCTGGACCGACGCCTTGTCGCCGGTCACCTTGATGACTTCGGCGAGGAGCTGCGTGCCGCCGACGGTGATGTAGCAGAGTTCGTTCTCCGCCACCGGGCCGTCCACGGTCACGGTCACCAGGTTCGAGACGATGCCCGTTACCTTTCCTTTAGTGCTCATATCGTGATATTCTGTTTTTTGTTGTCGTATGTGGTTCGGATTTCTTCGACCATCCGGCGGAACAGGGCCCGGCCGGAATCCGGATCGAGCTGGAGCCAGCGGTCGATGATCTTGAGCTTGGCCACGTAGCCCAGCAGGGTCTCGAGGTCGAAATAGTCCAGCAGCGTGATCTCGTCGACCTTGTGCCAGCGCAGTTCGTCCAGCCCGCGCTCGCGCTGCAGGATGTCAGCGCCCCGGAGGATGCGCTCGGCAGCCTCGAGTTCGGGGAATTCCTCCACCTCCCGCTCCTCGAGCAGGATCTTGTCGTGGTCCGGTGCGCGGTGGAGCTGGTGGTTGAGGTAGCCCACCGTGGCGTTGCGCAGGTCCAGGTCGAAGCGGAACCATTCGCGCAGGAAGCGGTTCTTGTGCCGGAGGATCTGCCGGTAGAAGTCTTCGGTCAGCTGCTCGTCGTCATACCCGGCCAGCAACTGGTCGAGCACGGTCTGGTCACGTCCGGAGAGCTGCTCGCGGATCTCCGCGATGAGCGCTTCGGCGTTGACGTTGTCGCTGCGGGAATCCTCCGGCCGGAGTACGGGCAGGCTGGCGACGATGTATTCGTAGTTGTCCATCGCCTAGCCGAAAAGGAGCTTCCGGGTCACGGGGCGGAGATACTCGGCGATCAGGTCGCGGAAGGTCTCGTCGGTCAGGCTGACGAACCAGCTGCCGTCCTTGGGGCCGATCGAGAAGCCGCCGCCCACCTTCTTGCTGAAGTCGGCCTTGACGTCGCGGCCGAGGGCCTTGCGGAGCTCGCCGCCCAGCCAGGGCTCGAGCTCTTTCTGGAGCGCGGCCGGCAGGACCAGGGCGAGGTCCGTGGCTTCGGTGGCGTTGAACCGCTCGGCGACGGAGAGGATGATCTTCTTGAGGAAATCGGGGTCGGAGAGAGCCTTGTCCACCGGTGCGGCGCTGACGGCGCCGACCAGCAGGTTCTCGATGTCTTTCTTCGTGGCCTGGAGGCACTGGGCGGAGGCCATCTTGAGGTCGGAGGCCGTCTTGTCCCGCAGGTCTTCGGCCTGCTTCTCGGCGGCAGCTACGATGTCGGCGGCCTGTCGCCGCGCGTCGGCAAGGAGCTTTTCTGCGTCTTCGTGGGCACGGGCGAGCAGCAGTTCTCCTTCTTCCTTGCCTTTCGAGAGCCCTTCGTTGTAGAGCTTCTCGGTGAGTTCCTGTAATTTGTTGGACATATCGAGGTTTTAGTTATTAGTCGGTTACGGGACGTATGGGCACGTCATACAAATCTAACAAAAATCCGGCAAAATTTTTCATTGTCACCGTGTTTTTGCGTGGGATTGTTGCTTTTTTGTAATAAAAAACGCCGCCTCGTTACGGGCGGCGTTTTCAAGGTTTGTACCGGGGGGCCTATCCGAGGAAACCGAGCAGGATACCGGCGGCCACGGCGGAGCCGATCACGCCGGCGACGTTGGGCGCCATGGCGTGGGTCAGCAGGTGGTTGGACGGATCGGCTTCGAGACCCACCTGTTCGGACACGCGCGCGGCATCGGGCACGGCGGACACGCCGGCGTTGCCGATGAGCGGGTTGATCTTCTTGCCCTCGGGCAGGAACAGGTTCATGAATTTCGCGAAGAGCACACCGAAGGTGGTGGCGATCACGAAGGAGGCGAGGCCGAGGCCGAAGATGAGGGCCGAGCGGCCGGTCAGGAAGACGTCCGCCTGGGTGGAGGCGCCGACGGTGAGGCCGATGAGCGTCGTCACGATGTCGATGAGCGGACCGCTGGCCGTGGTGGCGAGGCGCTTGGTCACGCCGCTCTCCTTGAGCAGGTTGCCGAAGAACAGCATGCCGAGCAGAGGCAGGCCGGAGGGCACGATGAAGGCGGTGCAGAGGAAGCCGACGATCGGGAAGATGATCTTCTCGGTCTGGCTGACCGTGCGCGGCTTGTTCATGCGGATCAGGCGCTCCTTCTTGGTCGTGAGCAGGAGCATGATCGGCTTCTGGATCACGGGCACGAGGGCCATGTAGGAGTAGGCCGACACGGCGATGGCGCCCATCAGTTCCGGTGCGAGCTTGGAGCTCAGGAAGATGGCCGTAGGGCCGTCCGCGCCGCCGATGATGCCGATGGCACCCGCCTCATTCGGGGCGAAGCCGAGCAGCAGCGAGAGCAGGTAGGCACCGAAGATGCCCAGCTGCGCCGCTGCGCCGATCAGGATCAGGCGCGGCTGCGAGATCAGGGCCGAGAAGTCCGTCATGGCCCCGATGCCCAGGAATATCAAGGGCGGGTACCAGCCGTTCTTCACGCCGTGATAGAGGATGTTCAGCACCGAGTTCTCCTCGTAGAGGCCGATCTTGAGGCCCATGCCGGTCTCGGGATCGAAGAACAGGGGGATGTTGCCGATGAGCATGCCGAAGCCGATCGGCACGAGCAGCAGCGGCTCCCAGTGCTTGACGATACCCAGGGTGATGAAGCCCAGGCCGATGCAGATCATCAGGAGGTGCTGCCAGGTGCAGTTCGCGAATCCCGTGAACTGCCAGAATTGCTGGAGGCTGTCTATAATGTTTTCCATCAACCGATCGTTACGATGTCAGCGCCTTCGAGCACGGAGTCGCCCTTGGACACATGGATGGCGGTGATGGTGCCGTCGCACTCGGCCAGGATCTCGTTCTCCATCTTCATGGCCTCGATGACCGCGACTTTCTGGCCGCGCTTGACGGCCTGGCCTTCCTTCACGTCGACGGAAATGATGACGCCGGGGAGCGGGCTGCCGATTTTCTTGCCGGCACCTGCCGGTTTCGGTGCGGCGGCCGGCGCGGCAGCCGGGGCTGCGGCCGCTGCGGGAGCGGCTGCAGGGGCGGCGGCCGGGACCTCGTTCTCGAGTTCGACCTGGTAGTTGACGCCGTTGACGGTCACGTCGGCGATTTTTCCTTCGATGCCGTTGACGGTCACATCATACTGGTTGCCGCCAATCTTGAATTTGTATGCTTTCATTTACGGGGTGTTTTTCTGAAGTTGGATTGCTTGTTGTCCCATGCGGACGGGGTGCGGCGCAGGGTGATGATGCCCGGCTCGACGTCGTGGACGGCGTCGGACAGGTAGAGGTGCAGGGCCGTGGCGATGGCTGCCTCGGTCTCCGAGCCGGCGTCGGCCTGCAGGGCGAGGGCGATGGCTGCCGCCACCTCTCCGCTCACCGCGCCCTTGGGGGCCTTCGGGGCCTTGGGCTTGCGCTTGTACTTGCCGGAGAAGATGTTGCCGGAGAAATTGTAGATGAAATAGAGGACGATCAGTGCCGCGAACACCGTGCTGACGCTGATGAGGGTCAGCGTCCAGCCGTGCGGGTCGATCTGGGCCATCCGGTCGCCGCCTGCCGTGAGGAGGAGACTAAAGAGGAAGGTTGTCATGTTTCTTCGCGGGGATTTCCTGTCGTTTGCCTTCGAGGACGGCGAGGGCGCGGATCACGCGGAAGCGGGTGTTTCGCGGCTCGATGACATCCTCGATGTAGCCCTTCTGCGCCGCCTGGTAGGGGTTGCAGAAGAGGTCGTTGTATTCCTGTTTGCGGGCCTCCGCGATCTCGGACTGCTTCGCCGGGTCGGTCTCGGCCTTGATCTCCTTGCCGTAGAGGATGCCGACAGCTCCCTCGGCGCCCATCACGGCGATGTTGGCCGTGGGCCAGGCGTAGTTGACGTCGCCGCGGAGCTGCTTGCAGCTCATCACGATGTGCGCGCCGCCGTAGCTCTTGCGCAGGGTCACGGTGACCTTGGGGACGGTGGCCTCGCCATAGGCGAAGAGGAGCTTCGCGCCGTTGGTGATGATGGCGCCGTACTCCTGCTGCGTGCCGGGCAGGAAGCCCGGGACGTCCACGAGGGTCACGAGCGGGATGTTGAACGCGTCGCAGAAGCGCACGAAGCGGGCGCCCTTGCGGGAGGCGTTGATGTCCAGCACTCCGGCGAGCACGCCCGGCTGGTTGGCCACGATGCCCACGCTCTTGCCGCCCATGTGGGCGAAGCCGACGATGATGTTTTTGGCGAAGTCCTTGTGGACCTCGAAGAACTCGCCGTCATCCACGATGCTGCGGATCACGCCGTACATGTCGTAGGCCTTGTTGGGGCTGTCGGGCACGATGTCGTTGAGGGCGTCGTCCACGCGGCCCACCGGGTCGTTGGTGGGACGCTCGGGCGCGGCCTCGAGGTTGTTCTGCGGGAGGAAGGAGAGGAGCTTCTTGAGGGTGGCGATGCCTTCTTCCTCGGAGGGGGCGCTGAAATGCGCCACGCCGGACTTGGAGGCGTGGACGGCGGCGCCGCCGAGGCTCTCCTGGTCCACGTCCTCGCCCGTGACGGACTTGACGACCGCCGGGCCGGTGAGGAACATGTAGGAGGTGTCCTGCACCATCAGGGTGAAGTCGGTGAGGGCGGGGGAGTACACCGCACCGCCCGCGCAGGGGCCGAAGATGCCGCTGATCTGGGGCACCACGCCGCTGGCGAGGATGTTGCGCTCGAAGATCTCGCCGTAGCCGGCCAGGGCGTCGATGCCCTCCTGGATGCGGGCTCCGCCCGAATCGTTGAGGCCGATGACCGGTGCGCCCACGCGCACGGCCATGTCCATGACCTTGCAGATCTTCTCGGACATCGTCTTGCTCAGGGAGCCGCCGTTGACGGTGAAATCCTGCGCGAAGACGAAGACGAGGCGGCCGTCGATCGTGCCCTGTCCGGTCACGACGCCGTCGCCGTCGGGATGGGAGGCTTCCATTCCGAAGTTGGTGCAGCGGTGCTGCACGAACATGTCGAACTCCTCGAAGCTGCCCGGGTCCAGCAGCATGGCGAGACGCTCACGGGCGGTGAGCTTGCCTTTCTGGTGCTGGGCGTCGATGCGCTTCTGTCCGCCGCCGAGTTTCGCTGTGGCGCGGCGTTCGACCAATTCCTGGATTTTATCTTGTTGGATACTCATAATTCTGAAATGCGAATAATCGGACAAAATTAATCATTTTTTCGCGCAATTCCTATACCCTTTTGCTGCCGGTCCGGAGCGGGCGGCCGGGTGCACCGGACGGGTCAGGCGTCGGCGAAGACCTTGCCGTCTTCGAGGGTGATCCGGAGCTTGGCGTATTCACTGTGGAAATCGTTCCGGAGCCGGTCCAGGTAGCGGGCGCATTCCCATTTGCACATGGGCAGGTCGTGCAGCAGGTAATTGCCGCAGGTTTCGGGCTGCGTGGCGGGGACTTCGTCCTGGGTGAGGATCCACTCCAGGCATTCCATGGTCAGCCGGCGCATGTCTTCCGCCGTGTAGCCGCCCAGCATGATGATGTACATGCCCGTCAGGCAGCCCATGGGGCCGACGTAGACGACATCCTCCTTGGCCCTGGAATTGCGGAACCAGGTGGCCATCAGGTGCTCCATGCTGTGCATGGCTGCCGGCGCCACGGCGGGCTCCCGGTTGGGCTCCGTGATCCGAAGGTCGAACGTAGTGAATCCCTTGTCCTCGCGCGACACGTAGATGCCGGGCTTGAGGCGGGTATGGTCGATTGTAAAGCTTTGAATGACTTCCATACGAAATGCATTGATGGGCAAAGATACGCATTTACCCGGAAAACGCATACCCGCCGTTCGCCGTCTTTCCCTAGACGGAATGCGCTCCTTCCAGGATCTGCTTGGCGGCGTTCTTGGTGTCGACCTTTTCGATGATGCGCTCCAGGATGCCGTCCTCGTCGAAGATGAAGGTACGGCGAAGCGTCCCCAGGACGGTCTTCCCGTACATCTTCTTCTCGCCGATGGCGCCGAAATCTTCGTGCATCTGCCGGGTGGTGTCCGCGAGGAGCGTGAAGGGCAGCGCGTGCCTGGCCGCGAATCCGGCGTGGGATTTCCCGGAATCTTTGCTCACGCCGACCACGTTGTAGCCGGCGGCCTTGAGGGCCTCCCAGTTGTCCCGGATGGAGCAGGCCTCCGCCGTGCATCCGGAGGTATTGTCCTTGGGGTAGAAGTAGATGACGGTTTTCTTTCCCTTGCCGATGAAATCCGCTGATTTCACGGCGTTCCCGTCCTGGTCCAGGACCTCGAAGGACGGCATTATATCTCCGATGGTTAGCATAACAGTGTCTTTTGTCCGCTAATTTACAAATCGTTTGCCGGAATCCAAAGACCCGAAGGCATGGCAACCAGCCCTGTCTTACCGGGACTTCGCGTAGTGCTTCTCCAGCCTGCGGGCTTCGCGCCGCGTGATGGGGATCACGCTGCCGTGCTTGGGCGAGGTGAAGTTCGTCGCTTTCATCACGCCTTCATTGAAGCGTCCCAGGGGCGTCCAGGTCTTGAAGTCCGTGGTCTCCACGAAACCGAAGTTGTGGGGATTGATGCTGAAGATGTCGTACATCGTCACCCATTTATCCTCGCCGATCCGCTTCCAGGTGTTGGGTGCTTCGCAGGCTCCCGGCTCGCTGTCGATCTGAGCGTCGTTGTAGGCCTCGAAGTGGTTGATCCGGTCCGAAACCATGTATTTGATCCCGCCCGGGTTTTCCTGCGCCACGTACGTCATGAACCAGCGCCCGTCGGGCATCGGGCAGATGTCCGCGTCCAGCACCTGGATCCGGGGATCCGGATACTCGAAGAGAAGCGCGGGCTCCGTGACCAACGTGGTGAAATCCTCGTCGGCGTAGCTGTAGTAAAGCTTGGTGCGGCTGCCGTCGACGTGCTCGCCCTCGGGCCGCTGGCGGATGGTGAAATACACCATCATCTTCCGCTCCTGCGGGTCCCAGATGGTCTCCGGCGCCCAGGCGCAGCCGAGCTCGCCGAAGCGCTCCGGGAACAGCCGGTCGATCCGCACGATGCTGTGGGTCCAGTGGATCAGGTCCTTGGATTTCATGAAGATGAGGCCACGGTTGTTGCCCCAGCCGTAGTAGGCGTCCCGCTCCCACTGCGTGTCGCGGAACCCCGCCCGCTGCCCGTAGATGTGCAGGTCGGTCATCACGATGTAGAACGTCCCGTCCGGGCCCCGCTGGATGTGCGGGTCGCGGATGCCGCCCTGCTCGGAGATGTCCTTGCCGTCGATGATGGGCTGGCCGTCGTTGAGGGCGGTGAACTCGTAGCCGTCGTAGCTGAGGGCCATGAACAGCGAGTGCGTCGGGTCGTTGAAGTAGGTGAAGAGGTAGGCGCCCATCCGCGCCTCTTGCGAGCAGGCGGCGAGCAGCGGGAGCGCGAGGAGCGCTGCCCGCAGGAGGAGGAATCGTGATCTTTTCATATTCCCAAATATACGATTATCCCACGACTGGCCAAAACCTTCCCTTGGCGTGCATATCGTCCCATCCGCTGGACCCATATGAGCGATTTTGGCCATTTTTGCTCATATCGTCCCCGAGTTTGGACCCATATGCACACTTGAGGCTATCTGGTCACCGGTTATCTGTAGCGACGGAAGGTATAGGTGGTGGGGATGCCCACGGATGCTTTCTGGAGGACCAGTTTCGTGCGGGTCATTTCAAGGACTTGGTATGTCCCGGAGAGGCGCATTTCATATTGGAGACCTTGCGTGAGCCAGAGCGTCTTCGTGAAACTGATTTGTTTCCTGGACGCATTATAGGAGAATTGCGCTCCGTCGACATCCACGTCCTTGAGGTCGAACTGCGTGAAACTTCCTTTCTTGGCCAGGGCGATGCGGGGCTCGCTCAGGGAGAGATAGAAGTGGACGCCGGAATAATCGACCTGGTTCTTGGACTCCAGCGCCCAGACACCGTAGATGGACCCTGTGTAATCTCCGGTATGTTTGACGTTGGACACCCCGCAGGATGTGAAGAGAGCCAGGCAGGCGACAAGAGACGCAAATAACAATTTCTTCATGGGATTACGTTTTGTTGGCATAAAGATACGCATTTACCCGGAATACCGGATACCGTTCCGGTATCTTGATAATCCCCGGCGGGCTAGGGGATCCACCTTCTGACGATCTCCTTGATGCGTCCGTTCTCGGTGCGGACCCTGGTGTTGTACGGGCTGAAGACGCGCCTGGATGATTCCAGGGCGTCGATGTGGGGCTTCACGAAGGTGATGGTGTCGACGGGGTCGGTCGGTTCCGTGCCGCAGTCGATGATCCTGAAACCGTCATCGAGGATCAGCTCGACCTCTCCCATTTCACGATAGATGGAATGGTCGTCGAAGGTGGCGCCGCGCCAGGTGCCGTCCTTGCCGGCCTGCAGGTACGCCCCGCCTTCTTCCACGCCGCCGTTCACCGTCAGATAGTCTCCGTCCCTGACGATGCTTTCCACGACAATGTCCCTGGCATCGAACACGAGCGTGTCGCCTTTCTTCATGCCGCCGATCCGGGCGGCGTCATAGAAGGCCTCCTCGTACAGCGTGAGGGTAAGGTTGCTGCCCCTCCAGTTGAAGTCATCCGCCGTGAAGGCGGCGGGGAACGTGCAGTCGGAGAGGTTTTCGGTGGAGTATCCTGCGGGAAGCGGTGCGATCCGCTGGCAGACGGTCCCTTTTCCAGCACAGGCCGTGATCATGACCGCCGCTGCGAACAATGCGAATGGTTTTCTCATATCTGAATGCTGTTAGCCTTATCCCTTTCGTCAAAAGACATGCCAGCGCCTCTGCCAGGACATCCTGTCAGATTTCGCGTCCATTTGATTATCGCTCACACCAAGAAGGTTATTCCACATTGATTTTCAGCTAGTTACGAATTAACCTTCGGAAAAACTTCCGAAGGTTAATTCGTAACTGATTGATTATGAGGTATCGGGTTGCGCCAAGCGCCGGAAATGTGAAAAAAAGCCGCAGGTTGAATCCTGCGGCTTTCTCTGTCTGGGTGACTTGACTCGAACAAGCGACCTCCTGGTCCCTAACCAGGTGCGCTACCAACTGCGCCACACCCAGATGCCCTCGAAAGGGATTGCAAAGATAGACAATTTTTTTAGAATTGTATCCTTTCGAGGCAAAAAATCTCAGGAGCGGCCCATTTCCGTCTCTTCTTCGTCGCTGTCTCCGAGGGTCTCCCGGTCGGGGATCAGCCTGTGGACCGGCTTCCAGTGGTAGAAGAAGCGGCTGGCGATCACGCGGACGACGGTGTAGGCGGGGATGGCGACGAGCATGCCGACGGCGCCGCCGATGTGGCCGGCGATCAGCAGGACGATGAAGATCTCCAGCGGATGCGCCTTGATGGAGGTGGAGTAGATGAGCGGCTGGTAGATGAAGTTGTCCACCAGCTGCGCCGTGAGCATCAGCGCCAGCACGATCAGGGCGAACCACCAGAAGTTCACGGCCAGGCCGACGCCGGTGGTGTACTTGAGGATGATACTGAGGATGACGCCGACCACCTCGCCGATCAGCGGACCCACGTACGGGATGACGTTGAGGATGCCGGCGATGAAGGCGATGCCGAGCGCGTTGGCGGCGCCGATGCGCGCCACGAGCCAGAGCAGCAGGAAGTCCACGAGCATCACGCCGAGGATCTCGATCACCAGGCCGATGAAGTACCGGGACAGCAGGCCCTCGATCTCCAGGATCGTCGTGCCGACCGTGGCTTCGTGGCGGTCGGGCACCAGGGCGGCGACGATCTTGCCGAACAGCTGCTCATCCTTGATGAAGAAGAAGGAGATGAAGACCGTCGCGAACGCCCCCACGGCGAAGTTGGCCACCGTGGACGCCACGGAGCCCAGGATGCCGGAGATGGCGGAGAAGCTGGTCATCTCCTTGAGCTTCTCGACCACCAGGGCCACGCCGTCGAAGTCCTTTCCCAGGAAGGGGAACGTGGCGACGAGCCATTCGTTGATGTTCTCGAGGATGCTGTTCTGCGGCAGGAACTGGCTCCCGCTGGCCGCCTCGCGGATGATGCCGGACACCACCGGGATGATCTGCGTGACGACGAGGATGAGCCCCAGGAAGATGATGACGAGGGTGAGGACGGCGAGCAGCCAGTCCGGGGCCGTGCGCCCCTTGATCCGGACCTTGCGGAGCGCGCGCACGACCGGCTGGCCGATCAGCGACACCACGAAGGCGGCGATGATGTAGACCAGCACGCTGCGGAAATACCAGCACAGCAAGGCGATGATGGTGAAGATGGCCGTGCCGATGATCAGCCGGGCCAGCCGGTCGATGCTGCGTTCCTGTTCCATAAGCTATTGATGTGCTTCCCGGAGCAGGTCCAGGACTACCTTGACGGGGTTGAAGGTCTCGATCGGGACCTCGACGAAGAGGGTGTTCCAGTCGGACATGGAGCCGTTCCAGAGACCCGGGAGCTCGAGGGCCCGCAGTTCGCGGCCCTGGTAGCTCTTGGCGCTGATCAGGCCGGTCTCCTCGTCGACGTGGTCGAGCAGGTTGAACTTGCTGCCGTCGTGGCGGCGCAGGCAGCAGACCAGGTCCACCGGGTTGAAGTGCGTGGCGGCCTTCAGGCAGGCGACGGCCTGCGGGTCGTCCGGGTTGATCTGGGCGCCCTCGAGGATCTGCAGGGAAGTGGAGCCGTCCTTGGCGCGGATGATGAACGGGCCGCCGCCCGGCTCGCCCAGGTTCTTGACCATGCCGCAGACGCGGATCGGGCGGTCCAGCTTGGCGCGCAGCGCCTGGGCGCGGTCGCGGCTGTCCTTGGCCGCGGGCATCTCGATGCAGAGCTCGTCGCGCAGGAAGGCCTCGATCTCGTTGCAGAGCTCCTGGCATTCGGGCGTGGCGAAGGGGTCGTCCTGGTTCATGTTGTACACGGGCACATAGGAGAAGTCGGCCATCTCCTTGCGCATCTGCGTGAGCTGGTCCAGGGCGAAGATGTAGCCGTGGATACGGTCGCGCAGCTCCAGCGCGCGGCCCATCAGGACCTTCTTCCAGCGGTAGGTGGCCGGCTGCATGCGCTCCACGCAGACGTTGTCTATGTTCTTGATGCTCACGAGTTCGGCGTCCAGCTCATTGAGGTTGTAGATGAGCGCGCCGTGGCCCGCGGGGCGGGTGAGGATGCTGCCGTCCTCCTTGAGGAAGGGCTTGCCCTCGGCGTCGACCGCGAGGGTGTCGGTGTCCTTGGACTGGTAGGTGAAGGTGATGTTGTAGCGGACCCCGTAGCGGGCCTCATACTCCGCGCGGATGTCCTCCACGGCGGCCTCGAACAGGGCGCGGTGCTCCGGGGAGATGGTGACGACCAGGTCCACGCTGCCGTCGGCGTTGCGCATGTAGGCCTGGCCTTCCACGAAGTGCTCGGCCAGGGCGGTGCGCACTTCGCCTGGGTAGCGGTGGAACTTCAGCACGCCCTTGGGCTTGCTGCCGTAGGCGAGGCCGGCGTCGGTGAGGAGCTTGCGGGCCGTCGCGGCGGGGTCGAAGGGGGCGGTCCCGAACACGTCGGGGGAGTAGAAGGCGAATTTCTCCAGGTTGGCGGCCAGCTTCTCCGTGGAAGCGTTGGGCGTGTCCATCCCGGCGAAGATGTCCTTGAACATGCGGGAGGCGGCGCCGGAGGCGGGCACGAACTTGCAGCGTCCGTGGACCTCGGCCTGCTCGGCGTAGCGGACGGCTTCGTCCTGCTGCTCTTCGCTCAGTACTTCAATGCCGCGCGCCGGCGTGGCGGGGGCGACGATTTCCAGCCAGGGGAAACCTTTGCGGAAGCGCTCGATCTGCGCATTCATGGTGGCTTTGTCCATAGTGTTATTCATGGGGTTTGGTTTGTGTCAGAAATAGAATTCGCGCCGGTAACTGTAGTTCGCCCGCATCTCGCTGAAACGGTCCGGGGCCATCCGGAACATGAAGTCGTCCGTGAAGATCGGGTAGTTGTACTGGATCACGGACGCGATCTGGCCCTGGGTCTTGTCGTGGGCGTCGATGTGCACGGCCTGGTACTCGATGATCTCCGTGGTGGGGAAGAAGTCGTACAGGCCGGACAGGCCGAAGAAGCGGGCCACGGCGCGGATGGCCAGCGACGTGCCGATCTGCTTGCCCTGGAGGGTGTAGCCGGCGATGTGCGGCGTGGCGATATCCACGAGGTCCAGCAGGGTGCGGTTGATGTCGGGCTCGTGGCACCAGGTGTCCAGGGCCACGGGACCGAGCCGGGGGATGGCCCGGATGAGGTCCTCCTCGACGACGAGCTCGCCCTGCGCCGTGTTGATGAAGAAGGCGCCGGGCTTCATCCTGGCGAAGAAGGCCGCATCGGCCATCCCGCGGGTGCTGTCGTTGACGGGGATATGGAGTGTGACGACGTCCGCCCCGGCGAGGACCGTGTCCAGGTCGCAGAACTCGGAGGGGCCTTCCTTGGCGGCCCGCCAGGGGTCGTAGCGCAGGGTCTTGAACCCCAGCGCAAGGCCCATCTCCTCAACGCGGGAGCCGGCGGAGCCGAGCCCGATGATGCCCAGGGTGGCGCCGGACAGGGAGATGCTCTTGCGGGCGGCCGTCCCGTACAGGGCGGAGAAGACGTAGTTGGTCACGCCGCCGGCGTTGCAGCCGGAGGCGTTGCGGACGAAGATGCCGTGGTCCTTGCACCAGGCCAGGTCGATGTTATCCATGCTGACCGTGGCCGTGGCGATGATCTTGACGGAGGTTCCTTCGAGCAGGGCGGCGTCGCACCGGGTGCGGGTGCGGATGACCAGCGCGTCCGCATCCAGCAGGTCCTCCCGCGCGATGTCGGGACCTTCCTTATATATAACCTCCGCGAAGGGCTCGAAGACCCCTTCGACGAACGGGATGGCCTTGTCGATGACGAATTTCATTTGAGGATCAGTTCTTGGACGAGCCCGACGCGGGCGTCGTCGCGGGTGAACAGTTCGTCCTGGCCGAGCAGGGCGTTGATCTTGTCGACCAGCGCCTCCCGCTGGAAATACAACTGGCTGCGCACGACCGACGAGTCTACGGTGATGTAGAGCCGGCCGTCGCGGAAATAGCGGCGCACCGTGTAGCGTCCGGCGCCCGAGGCGGCGTCCCAGGCGGCGAAGATACGCTGCGTGTTGAGGCTGGCGGTGAGGTGCTCGGACTTGAGCCAGTCACGGATGAGGTCGGAAAGCGGGGCGGCGGTCTTGCGGGCGACTCTACTCATTGACGGGAGTGAAGACGCCTCCTGCCGTCTCGAAATAGCTGCGGTCCGAGGTGAGGGTGTCCACGATGGAGCCCGTGCGGACCTTGTTGGAGTCGGAGAGGAAGATCTGTCCGAATTCCTTGTCGGCCACCATCCGCAGGAGGTTGGCCACGCGGTTCATGTCGAGCTTGTCGAAGAGGTCGTCCAGCAGCATCATGGGCGGGTAGCCGTAGGCGGACTTCATCACCTCGTACTGCGCGAACTTGAGCGCCACGAGGAAGGACTTCTGCTGCCCCTGGGAGCCGCAGCGGCGGATCGGATAGCCGTTCATCGTGAAGATGAAGTCGTCCCGCTGGATGCCGGCGGTGGTGAACTTGAAGACCTTGTCGCGGTCGCGGCGGCTGCGCAGGGTCTCGCGCAGGTCGCCCTTCTGCAGGTCCGAACGGTATTCGATGCCGACCTGCTCCCGGCCGCCGGAGATCTCGGCGTAGTACTGCTGCACGACGGGGATCAGGCTGTCGCAGAAGGCGGTGCGCCGCGCGAAGATGGGCTCCGCCAGGGCGGCCAGCCGCTCGTCGAAGGTGCTGAGGAGGTCCTCGTCGCCGACCCCGGCCTTGAGGAGTTTGTTGCGCTGCAGCAGGAAGCGGTTGTACTGCTGCATGTCCGCCAGGTAGGGCCGCTCCATCTGGGAGAGCACGGCGTTGACGAACTTGCGGCGCTCCTCGCCCGACTCGCTCACCATGGCGATGTCGGCGGGGGATACCATCACGATGGGCAGCACGCCGATGTGCTCGGAGATCTTGGCGTAGGGCTTGTCGTCGCGGCGGACCTTCTTCTCACCGCCGTCCGTGACCTTGATGCTGAAGCGGGCCGGGAGCCCGCCCTCCATGTCATAGGTGCCGGAGAGGGCGAAGGCGGAGGTGCCGTAGCGGAAATTGAAGCGGTCGGAGGCGGAGAAGGCGCTCTTGGTCATGGACAGGTACCAGATGGCGTCGAGCAGGTTGGTCTTGCCCTCGCCGTTGCCCCCGCTGATGCAGTTGATGTTGGGGGAGAACGAGAGCTCCTGCAGCCGGATGTTGCGGAAATCCTGGATGACTATTTTCTGGAGCGTCGGCATAATGCTTTCTTGCAAAGTTAAAGTATTTTTTCTAATTTTGCGGGCTAATTGGTTGAGAAATTAAAACAACGAAAATATGGCTCAGAAAAATCTGAAAGAAAACCTCAAGGAGCAGGAAGCAGCCCGGCAGGAGAACATCGAGCAGACCGTTTCCGCTACCGAGCAGTTCTACAACGAGAACAAGAAACTGATCTGGGGTATCGTGGCCGCCATCCTCGTGATCGGCCTCGGGATCCTCGCTTACCACAAGTTCGTCTATCAGCCCAAATGCGTCGAGGCGATGCAGCAGGCCTATCCGGCCGAGATGAGTTTCCAGGGCGGCGAGTATGAGCTCGCGCTCAACGGCGACGGCAACAACATGGGCTTCGCCGACATCATCTCCGAGTACGGTGCCAAGGCCGGCAAGGCCGTGTACCTCTACGCCGGTATCTGCGAGCTCCAGCTCGGCAACTACGAGGCTGCCCTGGGCTACCTGAAGAAGTACAGCGGCAAGGAGCCCATCCTGGCCGCCCGTGCCCTGGCCTGCGAGGGTGACGCCTATGTGGGACTGGGCGACTATGCCGCCGCCGTGCGCAGCTACAAGGCTGCCGCCCAGCGCGCCGACAACGTCTTCGCCGCCGCCTACCTGCTCAAGGAAGGCTCCGCCCACGAGGCCCTCGGCCAGAAGGCGGAGGCCCTTGCCTGCTACAAGACCATCGAGGAGGACTATCCGCAGTCCCTCGAGGCTTATGAGATCGCCAAGAACATCGCCAGAGTCGCCGAATAACCATGGGAAGAGCATTTGAATTCCGCAAGGAGCGCAAACTGAAGCGCTGGGGCCACATGGCCCGTACGTTTACCAAGCTGGGCAAGGAGATCACGATCGCCGTCAAGCAGGGCGGTCCCGACGTGACCGGCAACCCGCGCCTCCGCGCCCTCATGGCCGAGGCCCGCAGCGAGCAGATGCCCAAGGAGAACATCGAGCGCGCCATCAAGAAGGCGACCGAGAGCAAGCAGGGCGACTTCAAGGAGATCATTTACGAAGGTTTCGGCCCGCACGGCATCGCCTACCTGGTGGAGGCCGCCACGGACAACAATACCCGCACGGTCGCCAACGTCCGCAGCTACTTCAACAAGTGCGGCGGCTCGCTCGGCACCACCGGTTCCGTGAGCTTCATGTTCGACCGCAAGTGCACCTTCCGCGTCAAGGAGAAGGAGGGCGTCGACCTCGAGGAACTCGAGCTCGAGCTCATCGACTACGGCGTGGAGGAGCTCTTCCGCCAGGAAGAGGAGGACAAGGACGGCAACGTGACCCCCGTCATCGTAATGTACGGTGAGTACAGCGCCTACGGCCAGATCCAGAAGTACATCGAGGAGAACGGCTACGAGCTGATCTCCGGTGGTTTCGAGCAGATCCCCAACGTCGACCTCAAGGAGGTGACCGAGGAGCAGCGCGCCACCCTGGACAAGCTGACGGGCATGCTGGAGGATGACGAGGACGTTACCAACGTCTACACGACGATGAAGC
This sequence comes from Bacteroidales bacterium, assembly GCA_017477245.1. Taxonomy (GTDB): domain Bacteria; phylum Bacteroidota; class Bacteroidia; order Bacteroidales; family UBA932; genus Cryptobacteroides. The sequence goes on from JAFUWY010000014.1 coordinate 87,121, forward strand.
CGGCCGAGGAGTAGTCCGGCCCGTTCGTCGAAGAAAACAGCCCGTTCGTCGAAAAACCGGTCCGTCTTCGGGCCGGTTTTCGTATGTTTGCAGCCGTAAGACAATTTATTAACAACAAGCTCCGGATTTTGGCGGATTACCCGTGAGGGTAGTCCGCTTTGTTTTTCGGCGGATAATGCCTATCTTTAAGGGATGAAACGAACGCTCGTCCTGCATAACGATGTCCGGGAGGTCCCGGAGCTGACCGCTTGGGTGGATTCCATCGCCGAAGCGGGCTCCCTGCTGCCGGGGCTGGTCATGAGCCTGAACCTGGCGCTGGAAGAGGCCGTGACCAATGTCATGCTGTACGCCTATCCGGACGGGCAGGAGGGGCTCGTGGAGGTCGCGGCCGTACTGGAACCCGGCAAACTGACCTTCGTCGTCACGGATTCCGGGATCCCGTTCGATCCCACGGCCGCGCCGGAGGCCGACACGACGCTCGGCGTCGAGGAGCGGCCGATCGGCGGCCTGGGGATCTTCCTGGTCCGCACGATCATGGACATCGTCACCTACGAACGCCGGGACGGCAAGAATATCCTGACCCTGCAGAAATATGTCTAGAAACATACTTCGTATCCTTTTGTTCCTGATGCTGCTCCTGCCCGCCGCAGGCTGCGTCCGCCATGTGGAAGTCCATTCCGCGGAGGATCTCTCCGGAGCTCGGATCGGCGTGCTGACCTCGATGGGGCACCACGAGCAGCTGCAGGCGGCTTTCCCCGGGGCGGAGTTCCTGCACTACGAGGAGCTCCCCTCCCTGTGCCTGGCCCTGCGCAACGGCAAGATCGACGCCCTGGTGTGCCGGGAGCCCGGCCTGGCGGAGCTGCTGCGGAGCAATCCTTCCCTGACCGAACTGCCCTTCGCTGAGGTCCGGGATTCCGTGGCCGTGGCCTTCCAGCTGTCCGAAACGGAGATGGCGGGCCGCTTCAACGCCTTCCTCCGGCAGATCCGCGAGGACGGTACGCTGGCCGGGATGGAGGCCAACTGGTTCGCCCCCGACGCGCCGCGGACGTTCTATCACAGCCACGTCCGGGAGGGGGTGCCTTTCCGCGTGGGGATCGAGGTCGGCCAGTCCGGGCTGACCGTGATGGAAGACGGGGAGGAGACCGGCTTCGAGCCGGAGCTCATGCGCCGGTTCGCGGACCACATGGGCGTGCCCGTCCGCTTCGTCGAGATGACGGGGACGGGGATGATCCCTGCGCTGGTGTCCGGCCGCGTGGATGCGCTCGTGGACGCCATCGCGCCCACGCCGGAGCGCAGCCGCAGCGTGCTGTTCTCGGATCCCTATTACCGGGGCCGGCTCCACCTGGTGGCCCGCGTGCCGGAGTCCGAGGCGGTGCGCCAGCACAGGACGCTGGGGAGCGCCATCCGTGAGAACCTGTTTGAAGAAGGCCGCTACCTGCTGATCCTGCGGGGTTTGTGGTACACGCTCCTCATCATGCTCTGCTCCCAGTTCCTGGGCAGCATCCTTGGGGCCGGGCTGTGCTGGATGCTCCTGTACGGACCGCCGGCGCTCCGGAAGTTCGCCCACGGCTACTGCGACTTCATCGAGGGGATCCCGATCGTGGTCCTGCTGCTGTTCATGTTCTATGTGGTCTTCGCTTCGACGCCCGTGGCGGCGGTGATCGTGGCCATCATCGCATATTCCCTGCATTTCGCGGCGGGTGCCTGCGAGAGTTTCCACAACGGCCTCGAGAGCGTGCCGCGCTCGCAGTACGAAGCGGGCGCCGCCCTCGGGTTCCGGGAGTGGGAGACCCTCCGCTACGTGGTCCTGCCCCAGGCGGCCCGCCAGATCCTGGTGCTCTTCAAGGGCAAGGCCGTCGCCCTGATCGAGAATACTTCCATCGTCGGTTTCATCGCCATCCAGGACCTGACCAAGGTAACCGACATCATCCGCACCCAGACCTACAACTCGCTGATCCCGCTGGTGGTCGTCGGCCTGCTCTACTTCCTGCTGGCCAAGCTGATCGGCTGGGTCGTGGACCGCTTGGGGGACCATCTGCTGAAATAACCATGACAAAGACGCTGCTCAAAATAGAATCCCTGTACAAGCAGTTCGGCGCCGTCCACGGGCTGAACGGTGTCGACTGCGAGATCCGCCAAGGCGAGATCGTCTCCGTGATCGGTCCTTCCGGATGCGGCAAGAGCACGTTCCTGCGCTGCCTGAACGGCCTCGAACGGCCGGACTCCGGCCGGGTCCTCTTCCACGGCGAGGACATCTTCTCGCCCGGGGCCGACCTGCCCGCCATCCGGAGCAAGGTCGGGATGGTCTTCCAGGAACTCAACGTCTTCCCGCACCTGAACGTGCTGGAGAACGTGACGCTCGGGCCGCTCAAGATCCTGCGGATGCCTGCGGAGGAGGCGGAGCACAAAGCCGTCCGGCTGCTCCGGATGGTGGGTCTGGGCGAGAAACTGCATGCCCGGATCGACTCGCTGTCCGGCGGCCAGAAGCAGCGTGTGGAGATCGCCCGCTGCCTGGCGATGGATCCGGAGGTCATCCTCTTCGACGAAGCGACTTCCGCCCTGGACCCGACCATGAAGTCCGAGGTGCTCAGCGTGATCCGCGAGCTGGCCAAGCAGGGCCGGACGATGGTCATCGTGACCCACGAGCTGAAGTTCGCGCGCGATATCAGCACGCGCGTCCTGTTCATGGACCACGGCGTGATCGTCGAGGAAGGGGCGCCCGAGCAGATCTTCGACCACCCCTCCCATACCCTCACGCAGGTCTTCGTCAACAACCTGCGCAGCCTGGTGTTCAACATCGACACCCCGCACTATGACCTCTACAAGCTCAATGCGGAGATCGAGTGGTTCTGCCAGCGCAATTCCCTGGGCCGGCGCTATGTCTCGCTGGAGCTGATCGTGGAGGAGATGCTCACCAAGATGATGCCCTTCACGGGGCCGATCCACATCTGCATCCACTGCAAGGAGATGTCCCGGGACGTCTCGATCGAGATGGAACAGGAGCGCTTCACGGGCCAGATCGTGGGACGCGAGGGCACGGACGAGATCTCGCTGATGCTCCTGCAGGGCCTCTGTCCGTCCATTACCGAGGAGCAGCGCGGTTCTACGCGCGTGGTCCGGCTGGAGACCCGGTCGGAGTAAAAGAAAGCGGGGATCCTGTCACAGGGTCCCCGCTTTCCGCATAGAATATTGTTTATCAGTCGTTTTTGGGTGTCTTGATCTTGCCGATGCCCCGGACTTTGCTGCTGTGCTCGCCGGCGCGGAGTTCGACTGCGTTGATGCTGCCGGCGCCGCTGATCTGCAGGTCCGCCCTGTCGGCATTGCCGGACACGACGGCGTTGCCGGCGCCGTTGATCTCGACGGAGAGCCGCTTGCAGGCGATGCCGCTGACGTCTACGTCGCCGGCACCGTTGACGATGATGGAGGCGTCGCCGGTCTGCAGGCCGTCGATCTCGATGTCGCCGGCACCGTTGACGGTGAGCGCGAAGTCGCCGGCCGAGATGCCCTTGGGGGCGTCGAAGTCCACGGCGCCGTTGAAGGTCACTTCCTTCAACGCGTTGGTGGAGAGACGGATGTTGATGTTCTTGACATTGCGGAAATTGGCTCCGTCGCTCTTGATGAGCAGCCGGCTGCCTTCGTTGAGGACCTGGATGTGCGGCAAGATATTGTCCGGCGCGGTGATGGAGAGGGCGAAATCGCCGGGCGTATAGGTCATATTGCAGGGAATGCTGCACTGGATGGCGTCGTAGGTGCCGGTCTCCCGGGACTCAGTGGCCAGATTTTCGCTGGCGATGACGGTCTTGCCGTCCTCGTCCACGACGATGGTTTTACCGTTTTCCCTCAATCCGTCCTTCAGGCTTTCCATCAGGTCGTCGCTGACGCGGATGAAACGGCAGGAGGGGAGTAGGAGCAGCGTGGCTGCTGCAAGCAGGGTGAGTATCTTTTTCATGGTCGGATGCTTTGTCAGTCGATGAATTCCTTGAGGTTGATGCCCAGCAGGGCGGCGCGGTTGCGGATGAGGGGGAGTTCCTCGTCGATGAACTTGCGGCGCTCCGTCTCGCGGATCACGTCGATGGCGTCGCCCGCGACGAAGAAGCCGATGCCGCGCTGGTTGAAGATGACCTTGCGGTCCGTCAGGAGCTCGTAGGAGCGGGCCACGGTGTTGGGGTTGACCCCGATCGTGGCGCCCCATTCCCGCACCGAGGGGATGCGGCTACCGGGCTTGAACTCCCCGGAGAGGACCCTTTCGCAGAGATTGTCCGCGATCTGGATGTAGATGGGTTTGTTGGCGTCGAATTCCATGGCTTCCTAGTGTTTGAGGGTGCGGAGGCGGTACCAGATGCCCCAGAGCAGGCCGCCGATGATGACGGTGTAGACGATGTTGACGGTCCAGTTCAGGAAGCTGAAGACCCTGTCGGGGGTTTCGAAGAAGGTTTCCAGCTGCTCCGTGTCGATGTGGCTGGTGCCGAAGATGAGCACCATCAGCATCGAGAGCACGATACTGAAGCCGAACAGGCAGAGCAGCGTCTTGGCGACCTTCGCCCGCTTGAAGCAGATGGCGCCGAGGGTGAAGACCAGGATGCTCTCGCACCAGTTGCAGAACAGGACGGCGGGCAGGTTGAAACTGACGCCTTCTTCTTCCAGGACGCCGGCCACCAGGCCACCCATGAAATCCCGGTCGAGCATGCGGCTCCCGTACGTAAGCGGGAAGACCAGGGACATCAGCGCGTCGGAGACGAACAGCAGCGCGAACAGGACGACAGGCAGGACGATGCAGACGATCAGGGCCAGGGAGAGCCATTTCTCGGTGGTGGAGGCCGGCAGCATCACGAAGTCGGATCCGGCGCGCTTCTCGGTCACGAAGCCGTAGAGCTTGACCCCGGCGCCGAGGATGACCACGCACAGGACGGCGAAGAGGGCCACGAACTTCATGGGATCGGGCATCAGGTCCGTGCCCCGTCCGCTGACCAGGCTGATGAACTGGTAGACGACATAGAGGATGATGGGGATCAGGCCCATGAGCAGCAGGCTGAGCCCGTAGTTGTTCCAGGCACGACGCAGGTCGTACAGGAAATATTGGCAGAAGCGCTTGATATCAAAAATGTTATTCATGGCTGAAGAGGTTTTTGACGAGTTCCTTGTGCTTGTGGACGGTGTTGAAGAGGGCTTCGATGTTGACCTTGCTGTCGGCCTTCGCCGTGTTGGGGTAGACCTGGATGAATCCGCCGGGCAGCTGCTCGGAGTAAAGGCTTTCAGGGTGCAGGGTCGTGCCGTAATCGAAGTAGAGCTTGTCCGCGATCTGCTCGAGCGTGGCGTTGAGCAGGACGTCCTGGCGGTCCAGGATGATGATCGGGTCGATGATGTTCTCCAGGTCACGCACCTGGTGGGTGGAGATCACGATGGTGCTGTCCTCGGCCGTGTACTTCATCAGGGCCGAGCGGAACTGGGCCTTGGACGGGATGTCCAGGCCGTTGGTCGGCTCGTCGAGGTAGAGGTAGCGGACGCCGGAGGCGAGGGCGAAGGCGATGTAGGTTTTCTTGAGCTGTCCGGCGGACATGGTGTTCATCTTCTGGGCGGGGTCTACCTCGAATTCCTTCAGGATGGTCTCGAAGTTGGCTGCGGAGAAGCGGGGCCAGAACTTGCCGGTGGCGCGGCCCCAGGCGAGGGCCTTGTCGTTGATGGGGGCCACCTCGTCGGGGAGGTAGTACTGGTCCTGGAGCAGGACGGGCTCCCGCTTGTAGGGGTCGTGCCCGTCGGCGGAGATCGTGCCGGACTGGGTCTTCTTGAGACCGCAGAGGAGGGTCAGCAGCGTCGTCTTGCCGACGCCGTTCTCGCCCAGCAGGCCGTAGATCCGGCCGGGCTCGAGGTCCATCGAGATGTTGCGGAGGACCTCCTTGGTGCCGTAACTGAAGGCAAGTTTGTCGATTTGTATCATAACTTTGTAGTGTATTAGTTCAATAGTACACCGCAAAGGTACGACAATTTTTCAAACTTCCAAACTTTTTTGCATTTTTTTCGGGTCATCTGCAGAGTTCCGTGTTCGGCAACTGGCCGGAGATCTGCATGAACCACCGACAGAGGGGTTTCCTTTGAGCCGGAACATCGGCTCTTCGGGACAGATTTACAAATAAACGCCAACTGGGGGCTCTCTGCGTGTACTTCTCCCCTGGTTTTCTGCCTCGACCGCCCGTATCCGGGCAGAGATTAACAAACAAAACGCGTGAGAATCGGATTTTATGTTAATCTGTTTTCAAAATGGGATACACACGCCCTCCCGCCCCGGAAGAAACTGCGCGCTATCCCTGGACCACCGGCGGCAGCCTGATTCAGAAGCTACCATTGACTATCAATAAGTTACATTTTGACTCCAGGAAGATTTTCCGAAGGTCATTGTGTAAAACATTGATAATCAGCAGCGCCGCTCCGTTTTCCAACCACTCCATCATGATTGAAATACGGAACTTCGCAGATGAACCTTTTTTTCTGTTTTCAGTCAGGGGAGAAGGGGGAAGTTATTCTATCTTTTGTCAATATTTGGGATTCGACACGATAATTTGGTTTTTGACACTTATTATTTGGGATTCGGATTTGCGATACTGAAGAATAAAAAATACTTTTGTAAAGATGATGAAAAGAGAATATAATTGGTTAATTTTGATAGCCTTGTGCTTTCTTGCCCTCGCTTCAACCGGCTGCAAGAGGGCACAGCTTCGTGCACAATTGAAAGAGATGATAGGAGCTACTGTCGTTCTCCCAAAGAAGATAGACAGAATATTCAAAGGTTATAATGTTTCCGGAGTCTGTAGTGTATGCGGCCAGGTTGCACCTTAGAGAAAAGCATTGTAATCCTTTGCTTGATTTCGATTCTTTACGGGTGCGTGCCTCGCAGGGAATCGGATTATCGGATGCCTGTTTTTGAACAAGAATTGGCAATAGCGCCAGTGCAATTGTGTGAACTGTCCGAGTATAACTATATACATTCGATAAGTGTTTGTGGAGATTATCTCGTAATGGTTGCTTATAATCTCCGCACAGAGCAGTA
>JAFUWY010000015.1 GCA_017477245.1 Bacteroidales bacterium
ATGAGGCGTAAACACTGATATTCAATCCCTTAACCATCACACTCCTGGCGAGAGGGCGACTCGCCGCCGCGCAATACGCGGCGCGGCGGCTCACTGCGGGTACGACCTATGGACCTTAGGAACTGAGGTCAGTCAGTGCTGGGGCACCTCCGCCGCGCATAACCAAGCGCGGCGGATAGCGAAGCTCGGTGCGAGCTTTGGGAGCTTGCACCGGCTTCGCTTGCCCGGTCCGGGCAGGATAAGGCCTGTATCCGGGCCGAAGGGTGGTTGCCAGAGGGGGTTCGGGCAGGATAGGGCCCGTATCCTGGCCGAAGGGTGGTTGCCAGAGGGGGTTCGGGCAGGATAAGGCCCATATCCGGGCTGAAGGGTGGTTGCCAGAGGGGGTTCGGGCAGGATAAGGCTTGTATCCGGGCCGAAGGGTGGTTGCCAGAGGGGGTTCGGGCAGGATAAGGCTTGTATCCGGGCCGAAGGGTGGTTGCCAAAGGGAGTTCGGGCAGGATAGGGCCTTTCTCCGGGCCGAGGGGTGGTTGCCGGAGGGAGAGTGGCGGTGGGTGGGAGGGATCAGCGTTGGTAGCGATACTGGAGGCGGAGTTCGAGGCGGCCGTCTTTGGGGGTGAGGGACCAGGGGTAGCGAACTGTTTCGAGGCGGAGCCAGAGGGAGTGGCGGCGGGCGGGGCGCCAGGCCGCGTAGAGTGCGGCGTCCCAGCCCCGTCCGTAGCGCGCTGGCACTGTGAAGGAGCCCGGTGCATCCCGCTCATAGACATAGATCCGGTCGTCCCAGTCGTCGACCTTGAAGATCCCGCCGCGCCCGTAGACAGAAAAGGCTTCAGATGGCTTCCAGCCCAGTTCAACATACCAATTCCAGGCGAAGCCCCGGCCCAACACGGCATCATACCGACCAGCGAGGCTCCAAGGGCCAAAGGTTGCCGTCACCATCCCTCGAATATCCAACCGCACTCCAGCGCCAGCAAAAGGGAAGACCGTATCAGAACTGGAAGACACAGCACTCGCCAAAGGGGACATGGCTCCGGAGGTGGGCATCATAGGACAAGCGCCAGCAAAAGGGGAGAACGTATCAGAATTGGAAGATGTAGCACTTGCCAGCGGGGAAAGGGCTTCAGGGGAGGTCGTGGCAGGACAAGCGCCAGCAAAGGGGAAGGCCGTATCAGAATTAGAAGACACAGCACTCGCCAATGGGGACATGGCTCCGGAGGTGGGCATCATAGGACAAGCGCTGGCAAAAGGGGATGCAGCAGAGCCAGAGGATAAAGTTCTGGATATTGGGAACATGCTATCGGATGAAGAGGCTTTGGTGGTATAAACCTCGTCAATGGGAAGGATGGTGTATGGAACTGTAGTAGCGACCGCTTTCGGCAGCACGGCGTCGGAGGGGCGGTAGCGAAGCTGGAGACGGAGCAGGGGTTTAAGGGTAATGGGATGATCAATGAGGCGGAACGATGACCCGCGATGGATCTCAGGATCAGAGGGAGATGAGGATTTTGGAGACACTGGAGCAGGGGAGTGGCCGGAAAGGGTGTAGGTCGGGTGCCATTGCAGCAGGGATTTCAGCTGGAAGGCGCGGGTGTCCGGACGCACGGCGGCGTCGGCGGTGCAGGACAGCGCCGGGCCCTCGTAGCCGAGGGCGAGGCCGCTGTACTCCTTGACGCGCCCCAGCCAGCGCCCGACGACGCCGGCCTTGTGGCCGTAGGCCGGCACCCAGATGGCGCCGGCCACGGCCTGCGCCATCCAGCGCTCCACATCAGATTCGGACGATGCCACAGAGGAAGTACCAGCAGACATCCCCCGGACACCCGGGAAACGCCCGGCCACCTCGCCGAACAGCGCCCAGCCCGGCAGGGCGAGGCGCCCCTCCAGCGAGACCGCCTCCCGGGTCGCGGTCACGCCTGCCGAGGCGCTCCGCCAGTTCCGCGAAACATTGACCATCGGCTGCGTCGCCGCAAAGAATCGCGCAGCAGGGGAGCCATCCGCCACACCAGACCCATCCACCACCGGCCTCATCCGCCCCGCGATTTCCTCCAGGGAACTCCCAAGCGAATTCCCCGCCGAGACGCTCCACGCCCCGAAATGCCAATCCGCAGCCACGCCGAACAGCGACGGCGAATACGAACCGGTAGGGGCGAACCCGGTGCCGTTGCGCCGGAAGGCGCCGAGCGAATTGTATCCGCTCAGCGAGAACCCGCTCCACTGCACCAGCCCCTGCCCGAACCGCGCCTGGAAATGCCCCACGACCAGCTGCCCCAACACGCGGCGCCCGTAATACGCCGCGCTCACCGTGCCCCAGCCCGGCGTCGGTTCCGAATAAGAACTCCGGTTGGAATAATACAATGCCACCCGCTCGCCGAGCGTCAGTTCATACTTCAACCCGCCCACGGCAGCCGGGGCGCCGAAGGCCAGGCCGGTCCCGTCCGCCGCCAAGGACCCCCGGGCGCCGCCGCGCAGCGTGAGGGAATGGCGCACACGCCGGTCCTCCCGCTGCCCCGGCGCCCCGCCGCTCCCGCCCAGCACGAAGAACTCCTGCAGCGCCGCCACGATCTCCGGCGTGAACCCGTCCACCAGGCCCAGTTCCGTCCACGACAGAACCTCCCCGCTGCGGGTCCGGTAGTCCAGCAGCGACGCCACCTGGAACGGCGTCAGCAACCCCGTGGCCAGCAGGCGGCTGCGCCCCGCCGCATTTAGGTCGGCGGGATGCGCCGCCAGCGACTGGTAGCGCGCCATCTCATCCTCGGAAAGTTCTTCGACGCAGGAAGCGCCGCTCAGGACCAGCACAGCCTGCTGGAATCCCAACGGCCCGGAAAGGGCCAGCCAAAGCAACAATAAGCTTTTCATAGTCGCACACAAGTTTTGCCGCAAATTACAAAAATTTTTCGTAAATTCGGCATTCAAACAACCAACGTGTATTATGAAGGAGGAAAAAATCAAACTTTTCGACAAGACTTTCAAACCTTACATCCCGCACGCGCGCATCATTGAAGCCATCGAAGGCGTCGCCGAGCGCGTCAACGCCGACTTCCGCGGCTGCCAGGACATCCCCGTCGTCCTGTGCGTGCTCAACGGGGCGATCCCTTTCACCGGCGAACTCCTCCAGCGCCTGGACTTCAACTGCCAGATCGTCTCCATCAAGATGTCCTCCTACCAGGGCACCCAGTCCACCGGCACCGTCCTCAATGTGATGGGCCTCACCTCCAGCGTCCGCGGCCGCCGCGTGATCATCTGCGAAGACATCGTCGACACCGGCAACACCATCGTCGCCCTCAAGGAAATGCTCCTCGACAAGGAAGGAGCCGCCGACGTCCGCATCTGCACCATGCTCCTCAAGCCCGACGTTTACAAGAAATCCGACAAGATCGACTACGTCGGCATGAGCATCCCCAACGCCTTCATCGTCGGCTTCGGGCTCGACTACAACGAGCTCGGCCGCAACATTCCCGATATCTACGTAATAGACGAATAATCCATGAAGTACTACATCCTCTTCGGCCCTCCGGGTGCCGGCAAGGGCACCCATGCCGGTGCCATCGCCCAGAAGTACAACCTCAAGCACATCTCCACCGGAGAGCTCCTCCGCGCCGAGATCGCCGCCGGCACGGAGCTCGGCCGCCAGGCCAAGGCCCTCATCGACGCCGGCTCGCTCGTGCCTGACGCCGTCGTCGAGGGCATGATCGAATCCGCCTTCGACACCATCAAGGGCGTCGACGGGTTCCTGCTCGACGGCTTCCCGCGCAACCTTGCGCAGGCCGCCGACCTCGACAAGATCCTGGAGAAGCGCGGCGAGGCCGTCACGGCCGTCATCGCCCTGATGATCTCCGACGAGACCATCCGCACGCGCATCAAGGGCCGCGCCGTCATCGAAGGCCGCGCCGACGATGCCAACGACGAGACCATCACCAACCGCATCCGCACCTACCACGCGCAGACCGAGCCCCTCAAGGAGTACTACAAAGCCGCCGGCAAATACTACGAATGCAACGGCGACCAGGGTACGATCGAAGACAACCGGGCCCGCGTCCTCGCCCTCGTGGAGAGCATTCAATAACAACCCGCAACTCCATGGCTGACAACTACCTGGAGAAGCGTTACGAAGAAGTGTTCGGCCGGGACGGCGCAGGGCGCAAAAGCGCGCCGCACCGTCCCTCGCTGGACACTTTGCTGCTCCGCAACCGCAGTTTCCGCGGCTACGACAAGGACTACGTCGTCCACCGCCGCCAGCTTGATGCGATGATCGCCGTCAACCCCAAGGTCGCCTCCAGCATCAACCTCCAGCGGCTGCGCTTCCGCCCCGTCGTCAAGGGGCCGGAAGCCGACGCCGTCGGCCGCCACATCCGCATGGGCAGGGGACTGCCCGAACTCCACCTTCCCTTCCCGGGCACGGAACCCGAAGCCTTCATCGTCGTCTGCTCGACCGTCCCGGAGAATCCGGGCATCGACATCGACCTCGGCATCTCCCTGCAGAGCATGCTGCTCAAGGCCGTGGAGATGGGCCTCGGCGGCCTGATCATCCGAAACTTCGACCGCGAACCCGTCCGCGAAGCGCTGGGGCTCCCGTTCGAGCCCGTCGCGGTGCTCGCCGTCGGCAAGCCCGCCGAGCGGATCGAACTCGTCCCCGTCCACGAAGGCGACAACCTCGGCTACTACCGCAAGGACGGCACCCACTACGTCCCCAAGCTCACCGCCGAAGACCTGACCCTCAAATAAAAATCCAGAATTAATGAACGGAACTCTGCTGATTGTTTTCAAACTCCTCGGCTCCATCGCCCTGCTGATGTACGGCATGAAGGTGATGAGCGAAGCGCTCCAGAAGATGGCCGGTCCGCAGCTGCGCCACGTCCTCGGCGCCATGACCACTAACCGCTTCACCGGCGTGCTCACCGGCATGCTGGTCTGCGTGGCCGTCCAGTCCTCCGCCGCCACGACCGTGATGACGGTCTCCTTCGTCAACGCGGCCCTGCTCACCCTCGCCCAGGCCATCTCCGTGATCATGGGCGCCAATATCGGCACCACGCTCTCCGCGTGGATCATGTCGGCAGGATTCTCCTTCAACATCGCCAACCTCGTATGGCCGGTCTTCCTGCTGGCCATCTTCCTGATCCAGTTCAAGAAGCACCGCTACCTCGGCGACTTCCTCTTCGGCCTGTCGTTCCTGTTCTTCGCGCTCGGCACGCTCAACGCCACCGGCCGCGAGCTGGACCTCGCGCACAACGAACAGGTGGTCAACTTCTTCGCCTCCTTCGACTCGGGCAGCTACCTCACCATCCTGCTGTTCCTGCTCATCGGCGCCATCCTGACCTGCATTGCGCAGTCCTCGGCGGCCCTGATGGCCATCACCATGGTCCTGTGCTCCACGGGCGTGCTCAACATCTACCAGGGCATCGCCCTCGTGATGGGAGAGAACATCGGCACCACGCTCACCGCCAACCTCGCCGCCATGTCGGCCAACACCCAGGCGCGCCGCGCCGCGCTCGCGCACCTGGTCTTCAACGTCTTCGGCGTCTGCTGGGTGCTCTGCGTCTTCTATCCGTTCGTCCGCACGGCCTGCCGCATCGTCGGCGTGGACGCCGACGCCTCCGTGCAGGCCCCCGAGCGCCTCACCTTCGTGCTGGCCACCTTCCACACCATGTTCAACGTGACCAACACCCTGATCCTCATCTGGTTCATCCCGCAGATCGAGAAGCTCGTCACCAAGCTCATCCCGCAGAAGGCCGCCGACGACGAATTCCGCCTGCAGTTCATCCAGAGCGGCATCATGAAGACCCCGGAAATCTCGGTCTTCCAGGCCCAGAAGGAGACGGAGGTCTTCGCCGAGCGGATGCGCCGCATGTTCGGCATGGTCGAAGAACTGACCGGCACCACCGATGCCGACAAGTTCAACGAGCTCAAGGACCGCATCGCCAAGTACGAGCAGATCTCCGACAATATGGAGAACGAGATCGGCAAGTACCTGGGCCAGATCAGCAACGCCCACCTCTCCGACGACACCAAGCAGCGGATCCGCGCCATGCTCCGCGAGATCTCCGAACTCGAGAGCATCGGCGACAGCTGCTACAACCTCGCCCGTACCCTGGACCGCCGCCGCAGCCAGGAAGTGACCTTCACCGAAGCCCAGGACAAGGGCCTCGCCGAGATCTACGGCCGGCTCGGCCACTGCCTCGACCAGATGGTCCTCGTCCTGAAAGACGAGGGGAGCGCCGGCGACTCCGAGCGCCTCGAAGGCGAGCTGAACGGCTGCCGCGACCGCCTGCGCTTCGACAACATCCGCGCGGTCGACCTCCACGAGTACAGCTACGCCAGCGGCACCATCTACATGGACCTCGTGGCCGAATGTGAGAAATGCGGCGACTATGTCATCAACGTAGTCGAAGCGAAAACCGAATAATTTTACGATATTTACGGCATGACAGACAAGCGCCACACCATCCTTGTCGTAGACGACGAACCCGACCTCTGCGACATCCTCCGGTTCAATCTCGAAGATGCCGGCTACATCGTCCACACGGCCCACTCCGCATCCGAAGCGCTCGCGTTCGGCGTGACCCACGCCGACCTCATCCTGCTGGATGTCATGATGCCCGGCATGGACGGCTTCACGCTGGCCCAGCGGCTCAAGGCCGCCCCGGCCACGGCTCCGATCCCCATCATCTTCCTCACCGCCCGCGACACCGAGGAAGACACCGTCTCCGGCCTGGAGCTGGGCGCCGACGACTATATCGCCAAGCCCTTCTCCATCCGTGAGGTGCTGGCGCGCGTCGCGGCCGTGCTCCGCCGTGTCCCCGACACGGACCACGGCGTCGGCCCGTCCCTCGCGCTCGACACCACCGCCAAGGCGCTGATTATCGACGGGCAAACGATCCTGCTCACGCGCACGGAATACGAGCTGCTCGACCTCTTCCTCAAGAGCCCCGGCAAGATCTTCTCCCGGGCGAGCCTCCTCGCGGCCGTATGGCCGGAAGACGTCATCGTGACCGAACGGACGGTCGACGTCAACATCACACGCATCCGCAAGAAGCTCGGCCCGTACGCCGACCGCCTGCGCACCCGCTCCGGCTTCGGCTACTACTACGACGCCACGGCATGAAACCCCTCTCCGTCGGCACCAGGTTGTTCCTGAGCATCATGGCCATCTTCGTGGCCCTGGTCATCGTGTTCGTCGCCTACCTGCGTTTCGACGAGAGCCTCTCCACCGTGATCCGCGACGACGCGATCTTCATCTGGTTCGCCATCGGCCTCGCCGTCCTCCTCGTAGTCGTCCTGCTGCTGTACTCCCACAAGATGGACAGCAGCCTGGCCCGCGCCGCCTCGGAAGAGAACGCACAGATGCGCCGCCAGCTCACCCAGAACATCTCCCACGAGCTCAAGACCCCCGTAGCCAGCATCCAGGGCTACCTCGAGACCATCCTCGCCAATCCCGAAATGCCCGTCGAGACCAAGCGGAAGTTCCTCAAGCGCAGCCTGGCGCAGACGCAGCGCCTCACGACCCTGCTGCGCGACATCTCCGCGCTCAACCGCCTCGACGAAGCCACCCGCAAGGAAGGCAAATCCTTCAACAACCAAGCCGCCCTCCTGTACCCCTTCGGCCGGATAGACATCGCCCAGACGCTCGCGCAGTTGCAGCGCGAGACCGCCCTCACGTTCCAGACCCGCAACATGTCCCTGGTCTACAACACCCCCGAGACCATCGACATCAACGGCAACGGCAACGTCATCTACAGCATCTTCCGCAACCTGATCGACAACGCCCTGGCCTACGCCGGCAACGGCACCACGGTCACCGTCACCGCCCACCTCGAAGGCACCCACTGGCACTTCACCGTCGCCGACAACGGCCCCGGCGTCCCCGCCCAGCACCTCAAACGCATCTTCGAACGCTTCTACCGCCTCGACAAAGGCCGCAGCCGCGCCAGCGACGGCACCGGCCTCGGCCTCTCGATCGTCAAGAACGGCGTCATCCTCCACGGCGGCACCATCACCGCCTCCAACGCCAACCCCGGCCTCCGCTACGACTTCACCCTCCACCGCTAACCGCACCTCCAGTCCGGTCCCAGGTAATCACCCCACCAACTCCTCAAACTCCCTGTTCCCAAGGGCAAAAACACCCCCCAGCGCCCTCGGCAACCCAAAATCCCAACCCCCAGGGGCAAAAACACCCCTCAGCGCCCCCGGCAACCCAAAATCCTAGTCCCGAGGGGCAAAAACACCCCTCAGCGCCCCCGGCAATCCAAAATCCTAGTCCCTAGGGGCAAAAACACCCCTCAGCGCCCCCGGCAATCCAAAATCCTAGTCCCTAGGGGCAAAAACATCCCTCAGCGCCCCCGGCAACTCAAAATCCCAGCCCCCAGGGGCAAAAACACCCCTCAGCGCCCCCGGCAATCCAAAATCCCAACCCCCAGGGGCAAAAACACCCCTCAGCGCCCCCGGCAGACAGACTCCGGGAATGCGTCCGGGCAGGATAAGGCCTATATCCAGGCCGAAGGGTGGTTGCAGGAGGGGGTCTGGACAGGATATGGCCTATATCCGGGCCGAAGGGTACTTGCCAGAGGGGGTCCGGGCAGGAAAAGGCCAAAATCCGGGCTGAAGGGTAGCTGCAAGAGGGGGTTCCGGCAGGATATGGCCTCTATACGGGCCAAAGGGTGGATGCCAGAGGGGGTCCGGGCTGGATAGGGCTCGTATCCGGGCCGATGGTTATCTTCTAGTATACTGCCACCGGGCAAGCGCGGCCGCCGGGAGCTCCCAAAGCTCCCGGCGAGCCGTGCTAACCGCCGCGCCGGGTTATGCGCGGCGGTGGTGCACCAGCAGAACCAGAAAGAAACAGATTCAACGCTGGGTCTCTCCCCGCAGGGAACAGCCGCGCCGCGTATTGCGCGGCTGTGATTCGCCCTCTGTTATCCCATATCAGATCTTCTTCTACTTTTCTTCCCAAAAGTGTGATGAGGAACCAGCTGAGCAACAATCAAAACTTAAGATCCGTGGTCCATTCGAAACTACGGATTTTCATAAAAAATCAATATCAATAGATTGTTTATCACACTCATGCAGGGGAGGTGTGGGTGGTTGTATATTTAGTCAATTAGTTATGATGAGTGAGAGACGGAGAGAAGGAGAGACGGAGAGAAGGAGAGGGGGCGACTCACCGCCGCGCAATACGCAGCGCGGCGGCTCTCTGCGGGTCCAGCGTAAGAATCATAGGAGCTGAGGTCGGTCAGTGCTGGGGCACCTCCGCCGCGCATAACCCCGCGCGGCGGATAGCGAAGCTCGGTGCGAGCTTTGGGAGCTCGCACCGGCTTCGCTTGCCCAGGTTCGGGCAGGATAAGGCCTATATCCAGGCCGAAGGGTACTTGCCGCAGGGGGTTCGGGCAGGATATGGCCTATATCCGGGCCAAAGGGTGGATGACGGAGGGGGTTCGGGCAGGATAAGGCCTATATCCGGGCCGAAGGGTAGGTGTCAAAGGGAGTCCGGGCAGGATATGGCCTATATCCAGGCCGAAGGGTACTTGCCGCAGGGGGTTCGGGCAGGATAAGGCCTATATC
>JAFUWY010000016.1 GCA_017477245.1 Bacteroidales bacterium
CGGTCTCTATCTGTTGTGGGCGTAAGAAGTTTGAGGAGGACTGACCTTAGTACGAGAGGACCGGGTCGGACGAACCTCTGGTATACCGGTTGTGGCGCCAGCTGCACCGCCGGGTATCCACGTTCGGTCAGGATAAGCGCTGAAAGCATCTAAGCGCGAAGCCGTCTCCAAGATGAGACTTCCCTAAGGGTCGTGGGAGACTACCACGTTGATAGGCAGGAGATGTAAGCACAGCAATGTGTTCAGTCGACCTGTACTAATAGCCCGAGATCTTTTGAGTAGCCAGACTGACTTACCGGGAATCGATGGAAAACCATTGAGCCTTATCTCTCTCAAGTAACATACTGCGGCGGTTATAGCGGTGATGAACCACCTCTTACCATTCCGAACAGAGAAGTTAAACTCACCAGCGCCGATGGTACTGCCCCACCAGGTGGGAGAGTAGGCCGCTGCCGCTTTTCGGAACCCCGACTGACAATGTCAGCCGGGGTTCTTTTTTTGCGTCAGCGCCCTACGGGAACTCCAACCCCCTCGGTCCCCCTGGTCAGGGGGAGGATTTGCCCCGCAAGCGGGGACCCCGTGCCGCTTTTCGGAAGCCCGATCGAGACAACTCGACCGGGCTTCTTTCGTTGTACTCCCGTTGGTCATCCACCGGAAGTTACCCCGCGTCGGTCAGCTGATGCCGACTTCGCTCCGCTCCACCTGCCTCGTGTCAGCAACTTCCAGGATTCCGGGGGGCGCTGAGGGGTATTTTCGCCCTCGGCAGCCCGGTTTCTGCATTGCCAGGGGCGCAGAGAGGTTCTTTCGCCCCCGGGAAGCGGATTATTGTCATCCTAGGGGCGCAGAGGGGCATTTTCGCCCTCGGCAGCCCGGTTTCTGCTTTGCCAGGGGCGCTGAGGGGCTCTTTTGCCCCTGGTAAGCGGATTATTGTCATCCTAGGGGCGCAGAGGGGTATTTTCGCCCTCGGCAACTCGATTTCTGCTTTGCCAGGGGCGCAGAGGGGTATTTCCGCCCTCGGTAACTTGATTTCTGCTTTGCCAGGGGCACTGAGGGGCCATTTTGCCCCTGGCAGAAGAAACTCTCGGGGATAGAAGGTCTTTTTTGCTGATCTGGAGAGTGCGGCTGGTCGGGGAGGGCCTGGGGAAGGCTCAGCCGCAGCAGGATCCGTTGGCAACGGATCCGGTTCCCGCGGGAGCGGGAAGCGAGGATGGACGCCGAGCCGGACCCTCCCCGATCGGCAAACGGGATAACGCAGCGATATCCAAACAGAGCCCTGCCGATCGGCAAACGGGAAAGAAAGCGGAAACGAGACTGACCGGCAAACGGGATAACGCAGCAAAGAGAAAGCAGAATCCCGCCGTCCGGCGAACGATCAGAGTTCGTCCTTGATGTTGTAGCGGTTGCGGTCGGAAGAGGAACGGGCGATCATCTCGCCGAGGAATCCGGCCAGGAAGAGCACGACGCCCAGGATGACGGTGACGAGCGCTAGATAGAAGAGCGGCTGGTCCGTGACGGCGCGGAACTTCAGTCCCTGGGCCTGGTGGATCAGCTTGGCCGCGATGATCCAGACGGTCATCACGAAACCCACGAAGAACATCAGCAAGCCGCTATAGCCGAAGAAATGCATCGGATCCTTGCCGAAACGGGTCAGGAACCAAAGCGTCTGCAGGTCCAGGAATCCGTTGATGAAACGCTCCACGCCGAACTTGCTCTTGCCGTACTTGCGCTTCTCGTGATGCACCGGCTTCTCCGTGATGTTCGTGTATCCGGCATTCTTGGCGAGATACGGGATGTAGCGATGCATCTCGCCGTAGACCTCGATGCTCTTGACGACCTCCTTGCGATAAGCCTTCAGCCCGCAGTTCATGTCGTGCAGCTTGATGCCGGTGATACGGCGCGCCGTGGCATTGTACAGCTTCGAAGGAAGATTCTTGGTCAAAGCGTTGTCCTTGCGCTGTTGTTTCCAGCCCGACACGAGGTCGTAGCCATCCTCCATGACCATGCGGTACATCTCCGGGATCTCGTCCGGCGAATCCTGCAGGTCGGCATCCATCGTGAACACGACCTCTCCCTGCGCCCGGGCAAAGCCGCAATAGAGTGCGGCGGACTTGCCGTAGTTGCGCCGGAAGCAGATGCCGTGGATGCGGGAATCCTCCGACGCAAGCCCCTGGATGACCTTCCAGGTGCCGTCGGTGCTGCCGTCATCGACGAAAAGCACTTCGTAGGAATAACCATGTTCCTGCATCACGCGGGCGATCCACGCGGACAGTTCCGGCAGGGATTCGCATTCGTTGTAGGCGGGGATGATGACGGAGATATCCATGGCTTCTTCTTAGGACTGCTGGTCGTTGAAAGGGTTCTGCGACGGGATGTTGCGCGAATAGATGGCTGCGAGGACGGTACCGAAGAGCCAGCAGTAGACCAGGTTCATGAAGAATGCGATCGTGGGCATCCGCGGGATCATCTCCTCCACCTGCTCCATCGAATTCGAATCGATGTACGGGTTGTCCCGGAGGATCTCCAGGGCCGTGTCGAACGTATCCGGCGCGATGAAACTGGTGTACGCCAGGTAGAAGGCGGAATAAATCAGAGCCGAGAGCAGCGCGGTCAGCATCCCGAACTTGAACACGCGGTTGTTGTCGGCCGTCGGGTCCGCCTGCGAGAAGCGCAGCATGAAGAACCGCATCAGGAAGAGGCAGGCGGCGAACTTGACGGCCCACAGGACGAAATTGCCCAGGGACACCGCCACGACGCCGAACCCGCTGGCGGATTCGGCAAGCTTGCCGGTCAGCATCGTACATAACATATAGAGGATGGAAACACCCCCGAGGGCCAGGCCGGCCTTCCCGGCGCTCTCCCAAATGATATTCTTCTCAGCCATACTGCACAAAGATACGAAAAATAATTCCTATCTTTGCAGGCTGAATAAATTAATAAGGTATGTTGACGATTGCATTCACTGATGGCACCATCCGTCCTTGGGACGACGATGAGGCGAAACACATCTTCTGGCACTCCTCCGCCCACCTGATGGCGGAAGCCCTCGAGGCGCTCTATCCGGGCGTCAAGTTCGGCGTGGGACCGGCCGTGGAGACGGGTTTCTATTATGATGTGGACCTGGGCGGCAGGCAGATTTCCGAGTCCGACCTCAAGACCGTGGAGGACAAGATGATCGAGCTGGCCCGCACCAAGGAGACCTTCGAGCGCAAGGAGGTGTCCAAGGCGGATGCAATGGCCTACTTCACCGAGAAGGGCGACCAGTACAAGTGCGAGCTGATCCGCGACCTCGAGGACGGCACGATCTCGTTCTACACGAACGGACACTTCACCGACCTCTGCCGCGGCCCGCACATCAAGCACGTGGATGACATCAAGGCCGTCAAGCTCACCGCGATCGCCGGCGCCTACTGGAAAGGCGACCAGAACCGCGAACAGCTGACCCGCATCTACGGCGTGACCTTCCCCAAGAAGAGCATGCTCGACGAGTATCTCAAGATGCTCGAGGAAGCCAAGAAGCGCGACCACCGCAAGCTCGGCAAAGAGATGGAGCTCTTCACCTTCTCCGGCCGCGTGGGCCTCGGCCTGCCGCTCTGGCTGCCCCGTGGCGCCGTGATGCGCAACACCCTGGAGAACTTCCTGCGCAAGAAGCAGGCGGAGCTGGGCTACCTCCCGGTCGTCACGCCGCACATCGGCAGCAAGGACCTCTACGTCACCTCCGGCCACTATGCCAAGTACGGCAAGGATTCCTTCCAGCCGATCCGCACCCCGCAGGAGGGCGAGGAATACATGCTCAAGCCGATGAACTGCCCGCACCACTGCGAGATCTTCCGCAGCAGCCCGCGCTCCTACCGCGACCTGCCCCTCCGCTTCGCCGAGTTCGGCACGGTCTACCGTTACGAGCAGAGCGGCGAGCTCCACGGACTGACGCGCGTGCGCGGCTTTACCCAGGATGACGCCCACCTCTTCTGCCGCCCGGACCAGCTCCAGGAGGAGTTCGAGAAGGTGATCGACCTCATCCTCTATGTCTTCAAGACGCTGAATATGACGGACTACATGGCCCAGATCTCCCTGCGCGACCCGTCCAACAAGGAGAAGTACATCGGCTCCGACGAGAACTGGGAGAAGGCCGAGAAGGCCATCATCGACGCCGCCGCCAAGAAGGGTCTCAAGACCGTGGTCGAGCTCGGCGAGGCCGCCTTCTACGGCCCCAAGCTGGACTTCATGGTCAAGGACGCCATCGGCCGCCGCTGGCAGCTCGGCACCATCCAGGTGGACTACAACCTCCCGGAGCGGTTCGAGCTGGAGTTCACGGACGCCGACGGCAGCAAGAAGCGGCCGGTGATGATCCACCGCGCCCCCTTCGGCTCGCTGGAGCGCTTCACCGCCGTCGTGCTGGAGCACACGGCCGGCCACCTGCCTCTCTGGCTTTCGCCGGACCAGGTTAAGGTGTTGCCAATCAGCGAAAAATATGAAGAATATGCTGAAAAAATTTGCGAATTGCTGAAAAATTCCGAAATTCGCGCTTCCATAGATGCCCGCAACGAGACGCTCGGCAAGAGGATCCGGGAGATTTCCCTCCTCAGGGTGCCCGTGATTGCGATCGTCGGCGAGAAAGAAGCCTCGGAAGGTACCGTCTCTGTGCGCAGGGAAGGTGTCGACCAGGGCTCCATGTCTGCGGAGCAGTTCGTGGAATACTTGAAAGCAGCAGTAGCTGAAGAACTTAAAAATTAGGAGGATTTAACCATCGCTGGACCTTACAGACCGAAGCCCTCGGGCTTCAAACCGGGCGGTCGGAGACCCGATCCTCGTCAGATGCAGAAGCGTGACGAGAATGAGTTGAACATCAACGAGCAGATCACCGCGCAGCAGGTGCGGCTGGTCGGAGACAACATCCCCGAGCAGGGGGTGTATCCGATCGCCAAGGCCCTGCAGATGGCGGAGGAGCTCGAGCTTGACCTGGTCGAGATCAGCGGCAAGGCGGACCCGCCCGTGTGCCGGATCCTCGACTACCAGAAATTCCTGTATCAGCGCAAGAAGAAGGCCAAGGAGATGAAGGCCAACGCCGCCAAGGTCGTGATCAAGGAGATCCGTTTCGGCCCCAACACCGACGAGCATGACTTCCAGTTCAAGCTCAAGCATGCCCAGGAGTTCCTCCAGGAGGGCTCCAAGGTCAAGGCCACGATCTTCTTCCGCGGTCGTTCGATCATGTTCAAGGACCAGGGTGAGAAGCAGTTGCTCCGCTTCGCCGTCGAGCTCGAGGAGTTCGGTCGCCCCGAGAACATGCCGGTGCTCGAAGGCAAGCGCATGACGATGATGATTGCCCCTATCAAGAAAAAATAGGGAATCATATATTATTAACAATTAATTATTTAAAACAATGGCAAAGCTTAAAACCAACTCCGGTGCCAAAAAGCGCTTCACGCTTACCGGATCGGGAAAGATCAAGAGGAAGCATGCTTACCACAGCCACATCCTCACCAAGAAAACCAAGAAGCGCAAGAGGAATCTCGACCACTTCGCCCTCCTCGAGAAGGCGGACTACGTGCGCGTGAAAGAAATGTTGGTTCTCTAAAAGTATTGAATTATGCCTAGATCAGTCAACTCAGTCGCCTCCAGGGCGCGCCGCAAGAAGATTCTCAAGAGAACCCGCGGTAACTTCCTTTCCAGGAAGAATGTTTGGACCGTAGCCAAGAACACCTACGAGAAAGGTTTGACCTATGCTTACCGTGACCGCAAGGCCAAGAAGCGCAACTTCCGCGCTCTCTGGATCCAGCGTATCAACGCTGCCGCCCGCCAGTACGGTATGTCCTACTCCCAGTTCATGGGCAAATTGGGTGCCCAGAACATCGGGCTGAACCGCAAGGTCCTCGCCGACCTCGCGATGAACAACCCGCAGGCCTTTGAAGCGATCATCAATTCTGTAAAATAGTGTAGATGAGCCTGAAGGAATTCACCCAAAACCGCTGGACAAAGTTCTGTTTCTGGGCTTTGCTCTACATCGCATGGGTGATCTGGCTTGGCAATTTCTGGTGGCTTTTCGGCCTGGTGGTGATCTTCGACATCTTCATCACCCGCAAGGTCCGCTGGAACTTCTGGAAGAAGCGCTACAAGGAAGGGGAGAAGCACAGCGCGTGGAATGACTGGCTCGACGCCATCATCTTCGCCGTCATCGTGGTCACCTTCATCAACACCTTCTTCTTCCAGGCCTTCAAGATTCCTTCATCCTCGATGGAGAGAAGCCTCTATACCGGAGACCATCTCTTCGTGAGCAAATTGACATACGGTCCTCGGATCCCCCAGACACCCCTGACGATCCCCTTCACGCACAACGTGATCTTCGGACGCGAGTCGTATTCGACCCTGATCCAGAACGATTACCGCCGGCTGAAAGGATTCCGGGAAGTCCGCCGCGGCGACTGCGTGGTGTTCGGTTTCCCCAACGGAGACACCGTCCTGCGCAAGTATCCGGTCGAAGACTACCACATGCTGGTGCGCACCCTCGGCCAGGACGCCGTGGACAAGCTGGGAGAGAAGATTGTCCGCCCGATGGACAAAAAAGACCATTACGTGAAGCGTTGCGTCGCGGTCCCCGGGGATACCCTCGAGGTCAGGGACGGCCTGGTGTGGGTCAACGGTGAGCAGCAGACGGTTTACCCCGGCATCCAGCTCAGCTACCAGGTCCGTACGGCCGGCCAGAAGATCAACGCCAAGACGTTGGAGAAACTCGGGATCAGCCAGGCCGAGGCCTGGTTCGATGCCAGCCTCCCCGGTTATCCGGCCCTGTGCCTGACCGCTGAGATGCTGGAGCAGGTCCGCAACCTCCCCAATGTCGAGAGCGTGACCCCCAACCTCGAGACCGACCCCTCCGCCTGCGCGCTGGAGATCTTCCCCTTCACGCAGGATTCCGGCTGGACCCGGGACTTCTTCGGGCCCCTCTGGATCCCCCGCAAGGGGGCGACCGTCAAGCTCACGCAGGACAATGTCGCGCTCTACGAGCGGATCATCTCCGCCTACGAAGGCGGCGACGTCCGGCAGGCGCTCCGCGAGGGCTCCTACACGTTCAAACAGGATTACTACTTCATGATGGGAGACAACAGGCACAATTCCCTCGACTCCAGATACTGGGGGTTTGTCCCTGAAGACCACATCGTCGGGAAACCGGCCGTGATCTGGCTCTCCACTGACAGCGGGAAACGTTTCCCGAACAGCATCAGGTGGCGCAGATTCCTGAAGTTTCTCTAGGTTTCGATTTGGAAATCAGAAAATTATAAGCGATATTTGCACCCCATTGTAGGAAAAAGAAATAAAAAAGATACAACCATGGCAAAAGTTTGTCAAATCACCGGAAGGAAGAGAATGAAAGGCAACAACGTTGCCCATTCCAAGCTGCGCACCAAGCGCGACTTCTCCCTCAATCTCAAGAACAAGCGGTTCTGGAGCGAGGAGGAGCAGAGGTATGTGACCCTCAAGGTTTCTTGCAAGGGCATGCGGATCATCGAGAAGAACGGCCTGGAGGCCACCCTTCGCGATGCCAAGAAGAAAGGATTGGTTAACCTTGTTTAATTTTTAGGACTATGGCAAAGAAAGCAAAAGGAAACAGGGTGCAGGTCATCCTCGAGTGCACGGAGCAGAAAGCCAGCGGCGTGCCCGGCATGTCCCGTTACATCACGACCAAGAACAAGAAGAATACCCCGGACCGTCTCGAGCGCAGGAAGTACAATCCGTACCTCAAGAAGGTTACCGTCCATCGTGAAATCAAATAATCAATAGGAGATTAGAATATGGCAAAGAAAGCCGTTGCAACCTTCGCAGCCAAGGCCGGTGCCAAGAGCATGGTCAAGTGCATCCGCATGGAGAAGTCCCCGAAGACCGGCGCTTACGTTTTCGCTGAGCAGCTCGTCGAGGCCGACAAGGCCAAGGATTATTTCGCCAGCAAGAAATAATTTCTCCTGACCGTTGAAAGAGAGGGGATCCCGACCGTCGGGATCCCCCTTTTTTACATATTATTTTGTATCTTTGCAAACTATGGCAATGAGTTTCTTTCAGCGGATTTCCCGCGCCGTCATCGGCAAGTCGAGGGTGGACGACGCCACGCTCGACGCGATCGAGGAGGCCCTGGTGGAATCGGACATGGGGGTCGAGACGACCTTGAAGATCATCGACAACCTCGAGGAGCGTGTCGAGCGCGACAAGTACATGTCTTTCGACGAGCTGGTGGGGCTGCTCCGCGAGGAGATCAGCGCGCTGGTGGACGCCGGGACGCAGCCGTTCGACTTCAGCAAGAAACCTTACATCATCCTGGTCGTGGGTGTCAACGGCGTGGGCAAGACCACGACGATCGGCAAGCTGGCCGCGATGCTGACGCGCCAGGGCAAGAAGGTCCTGCTCGGCGCGGCGGACACGTTCCGCGCCGCTGCGGTGGACCAGCTCACCATCTGGGCCGAGCGCGCCGGCGTGGATATCGTCAAGCAGGCCATGGGGTCGGATCCGGCCTCGGTCGCCTTCGACACCGCCAAGGCGGCGGTGGCGCGCGGCGCCGACGTGGCGATCATCGACACGGCCGGCCGGCTGCACAACCGCATCGACCTGATGAACGAGCTGACCAAGATCCGCAACGTCATCCACAAGGTGGTCCCCGACGGCCCGCACGACGTGATGCTGATCCTGGACGCCTCCACGGGCCAGAATGCCTTCGCGCAGGCGAAGGAGTTCGCCCGGGCCACGGACATCACCTCCCTGACCGTCACCAAGCTGGACGGCACGGCCAAGGGCGGCGTGGTCGTGGGCATCTCCGACCAGTTCCACATCCCGGTGAAGTTCATCGGCGTGGGCGAGGGGATCGACGACCTCAAGGTCTTCGACAAGCAGGAATTCGTGGCGCAGCTCTTTGCCCCGGAAGATTTGAAATAAAAGTTTACAGATATGAAGCTCAGTTACAATTGGCTCAAAGAGTATTTGAAGTGTGATCTCACGCCGCAGCAGGTGGCGGACGCGATGACCTCAATCGGAATCGAGGTGGACGGCGTCGAGGAGCAGGAACAGATCCCCGGCGGACTGGCCGGTGTCGTGGTGGCGCAGGTGCTGACCTGCGAGCCGCACCCGGATTCCGACCACCTCCATGTCACCACGGTGGACGCCGGTGCCGGCGAGCCGCTGACCGTCGTCTGCGGCGCCCCTAATGTCGCGGCCGGCCAGAAGGTCCTCTTCGCCCAGATCGGCACGGTCCTGCCGGGCGACTTCAAGATCAAGAAATCCAAGATCCGCGGGATCGAGTCCTTCGGCATGATCTGCGCCGAGGACGAGCTCGGCATCGGCGAGGACCATGCCGGAATCATGGTCCTGCCGGAGGATGCCGTTGTCGGTACGCCGGCCAAGGAATACCTCCACCTGGGCTCCGAGGCGGTGATCGAGTATGAGATCACGGCCAACCGCATCGACGCCGCGTCCCACTGGGGCGTGGCCCGCGACCTCTACGCCTGGTTGCGGCTCAACAACCGCCCCTGCGAGCTCGTGAAACCCTCCGTGGAGGGCTTCTGCGAGGGAGAAGGCGAGGGTGTCGGGATCGAGGTGCGCGACGCCGACGGCGCCCCGCGCTACACCGGCATCACGGTCTGCGGCGTGCAGGTCGGCCCCTCCCCGGAGTGGCTCCAGAAGCGCCTGATGGGCATCGGCCTGCGGCCGATCAACAATATCGTGGACATTTCCAACTTCGTGCTCTTCGAGCTCGGCCAGCCCCTCCATACCTTCGACGCCGGCAAGATCGGCGGCCATGTGGTGGTGCGCCGTGCCGCGGAGGGCGAGGTGATCCGGACCCTGGACGGTGCCGAGCACAAGCTCTGCAGCCGCGACATGGTCATCGCCGACACGCAGGTGCCCATGTGCATCGCCGGCGTGTTCGGCGGCGAGGACAGCGGCGTGACCGAGGCCACCACGGACGTGTTCGTGGAGAGCGCCTATTTCGATCCGGCATCCATCCGCCGGACCTCCAAGACGCAGGGCCTGCAGACCGACGCGTCCTTCCGCTACGAGCGCGGCGCGGATCCGGAGATCCCCATCTTCGCGCTCAAGCGCGCCGTGACCCTGATCCTGGCCTGCGCCGGCGGACAGGTCGTCGGCAAGATTCGCGAATCGTACCCGAACCCCATCGCCCGCAAGGAGATCGACCTGGACTATGCCCGGATCGAGCGTTTCGCCGGCGAGGCGATCGGCTTCGAGACCATGGAGAACATCCTCACCTGGCTGGGCTATGACTTCCTGGAGAAGCATCCCGGCGGCGCCCGCGTGGCGGCTCCGTCCTACATGGTGGACGTCTACCGCGAGTGCGACGTGGTCGAGGAGATCCTCCGCATCTACGGCTACAACAACATCCCCCTGCCGCACCACATGAAGATGTCGGTCGGCGCCACCCCGAAGCCGGATCCCGAGGCGGTCCGCAACGCCGTGTCCAACTTCCTCGCGGCTGGCGGTTTCGTGGAGATCATGAACAATTCCCTGACCAAGGGGGACTATTACAAGGACCTCAAGACCTTCCCGGCCGAGTGCTGCGCGACCATCGTGAACCCGCTCAGCCAGGACCTCAACGTGATGCGCCAGACGCTGATCCTCGGCGGCCTGGAGGTCATCGCGTACAACCTCAATCGCCAGGTCTCCTCGATGCGTACCTTCGAGTACGGCAGCGTGTACCGCCGCGACCCGGAGCAGTCCGGCCAGACCCTGGACGGCTACGAGGAGCACACCTGCTTCACGCTGATGATGACCGGCACGCCGGAGAAGTCCTGGCGCCAGGAGCCCGGCAAGAGCGATTATTTCCTGCTCAAGGGCTACCTGGAGCTGCTGCTGCGCCGCTACGGCGCCGATATCCAGCAGATGTGGACGGAGGCCGCCCCTGCGGACATCTTCTCCGAAGGCATGGTCTACAGCCTGCCCGGCAAGGGCCGCAAACTGGCGACGCTCGGCACGGTCCATCCCGCCCTCGCGCGCAAGTTCGGCATCAAGCAGCCGGTATTCGCCGCTGAGATCGAGTGGCCGGCCCTGTTCGAGCTGGTGAAGCGCGACAAGGTGAGCTTCAGCGAACTGCCGAAATTCCCGGCCGTCCGCCGTGATCTCGCCCTGCTGCTCGACGAGCAGGTCAGCTATGCGGACCTGCGCGCCGCCGCCTTCAAGCAGGCGAAGAAGCTCCTCCGCCAGGTGGGCTTGTTCGACGTCTACCGCGGCGACAAGATCCCGGCCGGCAAGAAGCAGTATGCTCTGAGTTTCGTGATCCAGGACCAGGAGCGCACGCTCACGGACCAGGATACGGAGCGCGTGATGGAGCGCCTGCTCACCACCTTCCAGAAGGACTTCGGCGCCCAGCTCCGCTAAACGATGCGCGTCCGTCCGGTCATCCTCCTCGCGCTGCTGACGGTGCTTTGCTGCACGGTCGGCTGCAAGCGGAGGGCCCGGGTGATCCCGGAGCGGACGATGACGCGGATCTACACGGAGATCTACCTGGCCGACCAGTGGTTCCGCGACCACCCGGAGGCCCGGGCCGGCGCGGACACCACGCTGGTGTTCGATCCGATCTTCCGCCGCTACGGCTACACCTTTGCGGACTATGACAAGAGCGTCCATTATTACCTGGACAATCCCGACAAGTACAGCAAGATCCTGACGGAGGCCGCCGACCGCCTGAAGCTCCTGGGGGAGCAGAAGCAGGCCGCGCTGGATTCGGCCAGCGCCCGCGAGGCGCGGCTGGATGTGTTCCGGCGCGCCTACCAGCCGCATGACTTCTCGGACGATTCGCTCCGCTGGGCGGTGCCCGGCGTCCTGTGGCCCCGGCACGAAGCGCCCCTGGCCGTCAGGGAGCTGCTGGGGTTCGCCTCCGACTCGGTGGCGGTTGTGGATTCCCTGGCGGTCGTGGACTCGCTGGCGGTGGATTCGCTGGCGGAGGCTGCGGATTCCCTGGCCGCCCGTGCGGATACCTTGCTCCCGCGGCCCGTGGACTCCATGAAGTCCCTGAAGCCCCGGGTGCCGGATGCGCCCCGTGAAGAACCCCGGCCGCGCCGGATCCGCGATGGCGCGGGCATCAAACTCCAGGAAATGAAAGAAACCATCAAAAAATAAGCTATATCATGGATTATCTGCAAAAATACGGCTATACGCCCAATGAAGAGGAACTGGCAGCCCGCATCCAGGCGGTGGCCGCCAACCTGGACGGACTGGCCACCCCGGAGGTGCTCAAGCGCTGCTTCTCCCTGATGGACCTGACCACCCTCAAGACCAATGACACGGAGGCCTCGGTCAGCAAGCTCGTCGACAAGACCAACCGGCTGGTCAAGGAGTACCCGGACTATCCGCTGCCCGCTTCGATCTGCGTCTATCCCAACTTCGCATCCGTCGTCCGGGAGCGCCGCTGCTCCCCGGAACTGCACGTGACCACGGTGTCCGGATGCTTCCCCTCGTCCCAGAGCTTCCTGGAAGTCAAGGTCCAGGAGTGCGTGCTGGCCGTGCGCGGAGGCGCTGACGAAGTGGATATCGTGCTGGCGCTCAACGCCTTCCTGGCCGAGGACTACGAGGCCGCTTCGCGCGAGATCGTGGAGATGAAGAAAGCCATTGACGCCGAGGCCGCCCGCCAGGGCCGCCGGGTCGTGCTCAAGGTCATCCTGGAGACGGGCCTGCTCGTGACGCCGGAGCGCATCGCGCGGGCTTCGTTCCTCGCGATGGAGGCCGGCGCCGACTTCATCAAGACTTCGACCGGCAAGGTGGAGGTCAACGCCACGCCCACCGCCGCATACGTGATGTGCGAGTGCATCAAGGCCTATTACGAGAAGACCGGTATCCGGGTCGGCTTCAAGGCCGCCGGCGGCATCTCCAACGCCAAGGACGCCCTGCTCTACTACTACATCGGCGCTTCCGTGCTCGGCAAGGAGTGGATGGACAAGGACCATTTCCGCTTTGGCGTGAGCCGGCTGGGCAACAGCCTGATGAGTGCGATTGAGCAAAAAACCGTCAATTTCTTCTGATTTTTGACTGATTTTTAATTTTTATCATAGCCATTTTTCGGCCCCGTACGCATGCGTACGGGGTTTTTTCGAAATTAAACGTTTAATCGTGCAATAAAACGGATAGCCTTTTCGAACTTTGCCCCTGACACAAAAACGACAAGGCTATGAAAAGGATGATTGCACTCTTCTGGGTCCCGGTCCTGCTGGCTGCCTGCGACGGACTGGGCCTTTCTCCGGGGACGGATGGATGGGATGCGGAGGGGAATCCGCTGGGGCACGACCGGATCGTGCTGGGCAGGCAGCTCGAGGATCCATATTCCGTGGAGAACATGAGCGCCGCGCTGGCGTCGGTCTATCCGACCAAGGCCGGGCGGGTGGTGCTTCCCGCCACGCACTTGTATGTCCGCTTCCTGCCGGAAGACGAAGCCCAGTATGCGCTGCTGGAGCGCCGGCTGGGACAGACGCTGCTGGACCATCCCGTCGACTATGAGATCGTCCGGGAAGGGGATTACTACCACGATCCGGAGATCCCGGAAGGCCGGATCACCTGGCAGTACGGCGTGGTGCCGAAGGATTTCAGCTTCCCGGCCGGCATCCGGTACGAGGTCCTGGACTCCTGCCATATTCCGGAGGAGGGGACCGGGACGAAGGGCGAGGACGGCGTCGACTGGGCGGCCGTGGAGCGGGAAGCCTACCGGCTGACCGGCAACGACGCCTTGCTGGACCCCGTCGCCGGGACCAAGGCCGGAGAGAGCTCCGGACGGCCCGCCGGGCGGATCACGATCCTGGACGACGCGTCCGGACGCGTGCCGGAAGGCGTCCGGGGCGTGCGCGTGAGCTGCAATTCCTTTGTCAAGTTCGCGCACGCCTATACGGATGCCGAGGGCAACTACCAGATGGACAGGAGTTTCGCCTCGCGGCCGCGTTACCGGCTGGTGTTCAGGAATTCGGCGGGATTCGGCATCGGGCTGAACCTGCTGCTGACCCCGGCCTCCGTGTCCACGCTGGGCAAGCAGGACGCGACGGGGCTGGACTACGAAGTCACGCGGGACTCCGACCGCCGGCTCTTCTCCCGCTGCGCGGTCAATAATGCCGGGTACGACTACTACAAGCGCTGCGCTGCGGAGAGCCCGGCGCTGAAGACGCCGCCGTCCAACCTGCGGATCTGGCTCTTCCAGCGTCTGAACGCCAGCAGCACCATGATGCTCCAGCAGGGGGTGCTGGTGGACGAGAGCCGGCTGGCCAAGTTGATGGGCGAGTATTTCGCGCTGGTGAAAGTCTTCCTGCCCGATGTCACGCTGGGCCTCAAGGGACGGGACACCTATGCCTCGATCTATGCCGAGGCGCTCCACGAGTTCGCCCATGCCAGCCACTTCATGCTGGCCGGGCGCGACTACTGGGACCATTTCGCCCGCTTCGTGATGAAGTCCTACGTCACGTCCGGCTTCGTGACCTACGGGGTGGGGACGGAGGAGGACCACGGCTACTGCGAGGTGGGGGAGATGTGGGCCTATGCCCTCCAGACGCTCCTCTACCGGGAGCGGTACGGCGAATCCGCCCCGGCCTTCGGCCTTTCCTACTGGTTCCATCCCCAGATCCTGCTGCAACTTGCAGAGCGCGGACTGGCCTTCAACAAGATTTTCCAGGTCCTGGAGTCGGACGTGACTGACCGTTCCGTGCTCCGGAAGAAGCTGATCAGCTACTATCCCGAGTACAAGAGCGACATCAACCAGGCCTTTGCGCGATACAACTAGACTATGAGAATAAACCCTTTCCAGCGGGCGCTGGCCGGATGATTGCGAAGCGCAACTTGCGGTGGTAAGTTTTTTTTGTGGTTTTTCAGAAATGTTGTATATTTGCAGTCCATTCGGGCGCGGGTGGCGGAATGGTAGACGCGCTAGTTTCAGGAGCTAGTACCGTAAAAAGTGTGTGAGTTCGAGTCTCATCCCGCGCACAAAGATCGGCCTCAGAGTATCTCTGGAGCCGATCTTCTTTTGTTTTTGGCGACATTTTGGCGACTTGTGAATCTTTGAGAATCATTTATTATCTTTGTATATATTCCATATATTCCTTTATATAGTCAATGGGTATGGTGCGATTCCGCTTGCCACGTATTATGGTATCTGTGGCGATTATCGCTGCTTTACTGGTCTCCTGTGAGAGGTCACGATCCGATAGCCGTGTGTCGGCTACGCTGGACGATGTTGAGTCCTACATCAATGACCACCCCGACAGCGCCCTGGCGGTGCTGCGGTCGGTGGACACCACCGCCCTGCACACCCGCGCCCTGCGGGCCCGGTACTCGCTACTGCGGGTGATGGCACTGGACAAATGCTTCGAAGATATCACCCGGCCGGGGCTGCTGGATCCTGCGGTAAACTGGTACGAGCGGCATGGGTCTGCGGATGAATGTTTCAAGACCTGTCACTACAGTGGCCGGATTGCTCAGGACCGGGGAGACAAGATAGGGGCAGCAATGGGCTATGCCCGTGCGGAGAAGCTCTCCGATAAGGTGAAAGATCGGCATGCCCTGGGCTTGATGTATCTTGCTTTCGGCAGTTTGTATAATAGTGTCCATAACACGCAGAAAGAACTGGAATATGTCGAAAAAGCGCTTGATGTCTTCCAACAGTCCCAAGACCCCATGTACGCGTCAGCGATTGCCCAGAAAGCCATTGTCTACCATTCCCGTCAGGAATGGTCCAAAGCTGATTCATTGTATCGCAAAGGGGTTGAGAGATCCGAAGCCTATCCGGAGGCCCGTCAGGTGTACCTTTCCAACTATGCCAGGATGAAGGTGCTTCAACCGGATAAGGATCCATCGGGAGCGATTTCATTGCTGGATGAGAAACGCCGCCTGAGCGGAGGCACCCTGACTCCGGACGAGGCTGGGGCATATGCATATGCTGCTGCATTGCTGGGGGACAGGAAACTGTCAGATGGCCTGTTTCAACAATTGGAGAGGATGGATGTTTCCAAGAATTCCGTGCTGCCCTGGCAGTATCGTCGGGCCCTTCTCGACGGAAAAACAGATACGGCCTTGTCTCTGTTGCAGGAAATGTGGCGGGTACAGGATTCAACCCTTCAGGATGACCTGACAGACTCTGTCTCATCCACGCTGCAATCGTTTTATTCCCTACAGGCATCCCGCGAGCGAGATCGGAGGCGGATTATATTGTTGCTGTCATCTACGCTTTTGCTCCTTCTGACAGGTGGTTATCTTATTATTCTGCTTCGTAAACGGAAAATCGAATCTGATCGGGAGCGTTTGATGACGGAATGTGACTCTCTGAGGCAGGAACTCGATCTGCAAGCTGATCAAGTCGCATCGTTGTCTGATGAGCTTCAACATACCCGAGCGAAGCACAATGAACAGACAGACCTATTGACAGCCCAACTCGAAGCTGCCCGGAAATCCTATCGCCGCGAATGTATCGCCCGGCTGCAATACGCCGGGGAAGTGACCAGCATCGTTATACAGCACGAGAAGAAGAGGCTGGACAATGACCGGGCCTGGAAACTGTTGCGGGAAGAATTGTTCTATATCCATCATTTGGAGAAAAACGGAGAAGAGTTGGTCCGTCGGATGGACCAGGATCTGAATGGCGCTATCTCGCGGCTACGCGCGGATCTGGATCTTCATGGTAAGCCCCGTGAGGTCCTGTTCCTGTGCTGCTGCATCTTGGATATAGATCCCAAAGTTCTAATCGATCTGTTCGGCAAGAAAACCGTTGACGCCATTTATAAGAAACGTTCCCGCATGAAGGAAAAGATAGCTGCCTTGGGTAATCCGGAGTACAATATTCTCTTCAAGATCCGGACAGATGAATAGAAAGAGTTGTGCGTTCCTTGGCACGATAAGTAATTGATTGTAAATTAGATATTTACCACTTTTCTATCGCGCTTTATATCTGTGTCAGATTGTAGAATCTGACACAGAATGGAGAATCTTTGTAAAGTATTGGTTAATAGCGATTTATAAAGTGTTATTAGACGGGGATGTGTCCGTTTTTTTTAGATGTTTTTTCTGCATTTTTGAATCCGCTTTTTATTATGTTTGCATCCGGACAACCTGAAAACCTAAAAAACAGATGAACAAGATTCGTTTTAGTTTGATTGCATTGATTGTTGCTCTCTTCCCTTGCTTGGCAATTCCTGCTCCGGATGGAGATCCGACAGAGATTCTAATCATTGAAGGAGGGAAAGACACCGGAGGGAGTGGTTATCATGCACCTGCTTTGATTCCTATTACTGCGGCATA
Organism: Bacteroidales bacterium; assembly: GCA_017477245.1. Lineage (GTDB taxonomy): Bacteria > Bacteroidota > Bacteroidia > Bacteroidales > UBA932 > Cryptobacteroides. The sequence goes on from JAFUWY010000016.1 coordinate 17,245, forward strand.
CTATGCTGCATTTTCCAG
>JAFUWY010000001.1 GCA_017477245.1 Bacteroidales bacterium
CGAGTCGGATGGGGGGCAGAATTCCTAATTGACCTTCGGTGAAAACAAGGAGTTCGAGCCGGATAAGGCTGGTATCCGGCTCGGCCCCAAAGAAAAATGGCAGGTCGAGCAGGAAATGGCCGGAATCCGGCTCGATGCTGCCTGACATTCGGCTTGACGCTACTTGACGTTCAGATTGGAGGAGGGTCTTGACCTACCCGAACTTCCTCCGGCAGATGTCCTCCGACAGTCTCTCTGCTCCCGAACTCAGTACGCGGAATCGTTGTCGCACCGTGCACAACGTCCCTGTTATCCGGACGTTATGCACGATTTCGGCCGTTTTCGTTCATAACGTCCTGGTTTTACGGACGTTGTGCACGCTTGGCAGTTCCTTCGGCTTTCCGTTTTGGTCCTCAGCACCTTTAGCCGTTGGAGGATCCGGTTACCGGGGGACGGAGAAGATCTTCAGCGCCCCTCGTGACAAAGAAGTCTGGTTGCTAGGGACATAGAAGGGTCATAACGCCCCTGGTGGGAAGAAAACCCGGTTACCAGGGGCAGAGAAGCGGCTCTGCGCTCCTGGCAGGAAAAAAATCCAGTTGCCGAGGGCGGAAAAGAACTTCAGCGCCCCTCGAGACAAAGAAATCTGGTTTGCCAGGGGCATAGAAGGGCCATAACGCCCCTGGTGGGAAGAAAAACCGGTTACCAGGGGCAGAGAAGCGGCTCTGCACCCCTGGTAGGGAAAAAATCCAGTTGCCGAGGGCGGAAAAGAACTTCAGCGCCCCTCGTGACAAAGAAGTCTGGTTGCTAGGGACATAGAAGGGTCCATAACGCCCCTGGTGGGAAGAAAACCCGGTTACCAGGGGCAGAGAAGCGGCTCTGCGCCCTTGGCAGGAAATAAACCAGTTGCCGAGGGCGGAGAAGGGCCTCAGCGCCCCCGGTGGGAGGAAAAACCTATTGTCGGGGGCGGAGAAGGGCTCTGGCGCCCCGGGCGGACAGGAAAAGTGGTTAGCGGGGGCGGAGAGGGGGCGTGGTGCCCCTGGTGGATGGGAAAACCTGTTTCCGGGACGGAGAAAGACCGCGGTGTCCCGGGCGGGGGATAATGTGGTTGCCTTCCTTGTCAGGTGGACGAGGTCGGATTACAGGGGGTGTACCAGGTACACCCAGTGTGGCTCTGAAGGGGTTCTGGGGCGGGGTCGGTGGACCTGGTACAGGCATTCAAAGTGGACCTGGTCCACCGCGGTGCCTAAAACGGGAGGGAGCTGCTGTGTCAGCCAAGATAGGGGGATTATCCTGGCCGGAGATGATAGATTATTGCGTGGCTCTGGCGGGTGGCAGGAGGTGTTATGGTTTTCGTTGCGGGGGTGGAGTACGGAAAATGGTTTGAAATTGTAAGATATTAAGGGTCTAATTCTGATAATGTATAATTAAAATGATGGAATAACGTCTCGAAGAGATAATTTTGCTGCTGAGAATCAAGAAGTTTCGAAAAATGTTTTGTTAATCAAAAATTTCACTATCTTTGTAACCGGACATGCTCCCGGTCCGCAGGGCAGATGACGGGAGAATGACATTTCAGTTAGTTAGTAGTGTTATAGGTTAGTAGAACGTTATGTTCGATGCAGAAACCGTAAAAGCCTTTTACGGCGAGTATGGCAGACGGGTCGCAGCCGCCCGGCGTGCGCTGGGGCGGCCGCTGACCCTCTCGGAGAAGATCCTGTATTCCCACCTCTACGATCCGGAAGCGATCCGGCCGCTGAAGCGGCTGGAGGATTTCGGTGAGTTCCGCCCTGACCGCGTGGCGATGCAGGATGCGACGGCCCAGATGGCCCTGCTCCAGTTTATGAGCACGGGCCGCGAGGCCGTCAGCGTGCCTACGACGGTGCACTGCGACCATCTCATCTGCGCGCGCCAGGGCGCGGAGCAGGACCTCGCGGAGGCGCTCCGCACCAACGCCGAGGTCTATGATTTCCTCTCTTCCGCCGCGGCGCGCTACGGAATCGGTTTCTGGAAGCCGGGCGCCGGTATCATCCACCAGATCGTGCTGGAGAATTACGCTTTCCCCGGCGGGATGATGGTCGGCACGGACTCCCATACGCCCAATGCCGGCGGCATGGGCATGCTTGCGATCGGCGTGGGCGGCGCGGACGCCGTGGACGTGATGACCGGGATGCCCTGGGAACTGCGGATGCCGCGCGTGATCGGCGTGCGCCTGACCGGCTCGCTCAAGAGCTGGGCTTCCCCCAAGGACGTGATCCTCAAGCTGGCGGGCATGCTGACCGTCAAGGGCGGCACCAACGCCGTCATCGAATACTTCGGCCCCGGCACGGAGAATCTGTCCTGCACCGGCAAGGCCACCATCTGCAACATGGGCGCCGAGGTGGGCGCCACGAGTTCCGTCTTCCCCTTCGGGGTGCATATCGCCGAGTACCTGATGGCGACGGGCCGTACCGAAGTGGCGGCGCTGGCGTCCGGCGTCAGCGCGGAGCTCCGCGCCGACGACGCCGTCCTGGCGCGCCCCGAGCAGTTCTACGACGAAGTCTATCACATCGACCTGTCCGAGCTCGAACCGTATATCAACGGTCCTTTCACACCCGACGCGGCCTGCCCGCTGGGCGGGATGAAGGACCGCCAGGCCCAGGAGCACTTCCCGCACCGTGTGGAGGTGAGCCTGATCGGCTCCTGCACCAACTCGTCCTACCAGGACCTGGCGCAGGCCGCCTCCGTGGCGCGCGGCGCGCTGGAGGCCGGCCTGAAGCCGAAGGCCCGGCTGGTCGTGATCCCGGGCAGCGCCCAGGTGCGCGCGACGGCCGAGCGGGATGGCCTGCTGGACACCCTCCGGGAGGCCGGCGCCACCGTGATGGCCAACGCCTGCGGCCCCTGCATCGGGCAGTGGGACCGGCAGGCGGACGACCCGACGCGCCGCAACACGATCGTGACCAGTTTCAACCGCAATTTCGCGAAGCGGGCGGACGGCAATCCCAATACGCACGCGTTCATCTCCTCGCCGGTCCTGGCGGTGGCGCTCGCCTTTGCGGGCGAGCTGGACTTCGACCCGCGCTCCGACACCGTGGACGGTGTCTGGCTGCGCGCCCCGCGGGGCAGCGAACTGCCCCCGAGGGGCTTTGTGCCGGACGTGTCCGGCTACGTCGCCCCGCAGGCCGGCAGTCCCGATCCGGTGATCCGGCACGGCAGCAAGCGCCTGCAGCGCCTGAAGCCTTTCGCGCCGTGGGACGGCCGGGATTTCGAGGCGCTCCCCCTGCTGATCAAAGTCAAGGGCAAGTGCACCACGGACCACATCTCGATGGCCGGCCCGTGGCTGAAATACCGCGGTCACCTGGAGAACATCTCCGACAACCTCCTGCTGGGCGCCATCGACGCCTTCACCGGCCGCAGCGGCCCCGTCGCTCCACGCGCCAAGGCGCTGCGCGACGCCGGCCCCGGCAGCATCATCGTGGCCGAGGACAACTACGGCGAAGGCTCCAGCCGCGAGCATGCGGCGATGGAGCCGCGCTTTCTGGGCGTGCGCGCCGTGCTCGCCAAGAGTTTCGCGCGCATCCACGAGACCAACCTCAAGAAGCAGGGCGTGCTTGCCCTGACCTTCGCCCGCCCGTCGGACTACGCCAAGGTGCGTGCCGGCGACACGCTGGACGTCCGCTGCGCCGGCATCGAGCCCGGCCGGCCGGTCGGGGTGGTCCTGCACCACGCCGACGGCACGCAGGAGGCGATCCAGGCGCGCCACAGTTACACCGCGCAGCAGATCGCCTGGTTCCGGGCGGGCTCCGCGCTCAACACCCTCTCGAAATGATCAGCCAGACCATCCCTTATATTCCCGGCGACGGCGTGGGACCCGAGGTCACCACGGCGATGCGCCGCATCCTCGACGCCGCCGTCGCGAAAGCCTACGGCGGGGAGCGCCGCCTGGAGTGGCTGGAGCTCGCCGCCGGCCAGAAGGCCTTCGACTGCATGGGCACTTATCTGCCCGACGAGACGGTGGAGGCTTTCCGCCGCCACAAGATCGGCATCAAGGGCCCCCTCACGACCCCGGTCGGCGGGGGCATCCGCTCGCTCAACGTCGCCCTGCGCCAGGGCCTCGACCTGTTCGTGTGCCTGCGTCCCGTGCGCTGGTTCCGCGGCGTGGAGTCGCCCGTGAAGCACCCCGAGCGCGTGGACATGGTCATCTTCCGCGAGAATACCGAGGACATCTACGCCGGCATCGAGTGGGAGGCCGGCACGCCGGAGGCGGAGAGATTCGGCCGCTTCCTGCGCGAGGAGATGGGCGTGACCAAGGTCCGCTTCCCGGAGAGCTCCTCCTACGGCGTCAAGCCGGTCTCGCGCGAAGGCACGCGGCGGCTCGTGCGCGCCGCCTGCCGCTACGCGCTCGACCACGGCCGCCCCTCCGTCACCCTCGTGCATAAGGGCAACATCATGAAATACACCGAAGGCGGCTTCAAGCGCTGGGGCTATGAGCTCGCGCAGGAAGAGTTCGGGGCGGAGATCGCCTCCGGCCGCCTCGTGATCAAGGACTGCATCGCGGATGCATTCCTGCAGAACGCGCTGCTGCGGCCGGAAGATTATTCCGTGATCGCCACGCTCAACCTCAACGGCGACTACATCTCCGACATGCTGGCCGCCCAGGTGGGCGGCATCGGCATCGCCCCGGGCGCCAATATCAACTACGACACCGGCGCCGCGCTGTTCGAGGCCACGCACGGCACGGCCCCCGACATCGCGGGCCGCGACCTCGCCAATCCCTGCTCCAACCTGCTCTCCGGCGTGATGATGCTGGAGCACCTGGGCTGGGACGAGGCCGGTGCGCTCGTGACTGCCGCGCTGGAGCGCTCCTTCTCGGAGGGCTTCGCCACGGCCGACCTCGCGCGGCTGATGCCCGGCGGCAAGCCGCTCGGCACCCGCGCCTTCACCGACCATATCCTCTCGCTGCTATGACCACGAAGACCAAGAAGGAATACCTGATCTACAAGCTCTCCGACGAGATGAAGGGCAGCACCCGCATGGATGCCGCCCTCTTCAAGAAGCTGGACGTCAAGCGCGGGCTGCGCAACGAGGACGGCACCGGCGTGCTCGTGGGACTGACCAACATCGGCAACGTCGTGGGCTACGACCGCAAGCCGGACGGGAGCATCGAGCCCATCGAGGGCCGGCTCTATTTCCGGGGCTACGAAGTCCGGGACCTGGTGCACGCGATCATGGCCGAGAAGCGTTTCGGCTACGAGGAGATCTGCTTCCTGCTGCTCTCCGGGCGCCTGCCGGATGCCGAGGAGCTCCAGTCCTTCAAGGACCTGGTCTACGAGAACATGCCCCTGGAGCAGAAGACCATCCTGCACATCATCGAGCTGGAGGGCGACGACATCATGAACATCCTGGCGCGCAGCGTGCTGGAGTTCTACACCTTCGACGAGAACCCGGACGACGTGTCGCGCGACAACCTGATGCGCCAGAGCATCGAGCTGATCTCGAAGTTCCCGGCCACGATCGCCTACGCCTACAACATGTACCGGCACCATCACCACGGCCGCTCGCTGCACATCCGCGACGCGCAGCCGGGGCTGTCGCTTGCGGAGAATTTCCTCTACATGCTCAAGGGCGCCGACTACACGTCGCTGGACGCCCGCACGCTGGACCTGCTGCTGATCCTGCATTCCGAGCACGGCGGCGGCAACAACTCGACGTTCACCGTGCGCGTGACTTCGTCCACGGGCACGGACACGTTCTCGTCCATCGCCGCCGGCATCGGCTCGCTCAAGGGCCCCAAGCACGGCGGCGCGAACCTCAAGGTCTGCGATATGATCGCCTTCATGAAGCAGGAGATCGGCGACTGGAACGACGAGGCCGAGATCGCCGCCTGCGTGCGCAAGCTGCTCGCCGGCGAGGTCTTCGACCGCTCCGGGCTCGTGTACGGCATCGGACACGCCGTCTACACCAAGTCCGACCCGCGTGCCGTCCTGCTCAAGGAGATGGCCCGCGAGCTCGCCATCGAGAAGGGCCGCCTGTCGGAATTCGAGTTCATGGAACTCATCGAGAAGGTCGCCATCGAGACGATCTATGCCGTCAAGGGCAAAGGCAAGACCCTCTGCGCCAACGTCGATTTCTACTCGGGCTTCGTCTACGACCTGATCGGCATCCCGCGCGAGATCTACACCCCGCTCTTCGCCATGGCGCGGATCGTGGGCTGGTGCGCCCACCGCAACGAAGAGCTCAACTTCGAAGGCCGCCGCATCATCCGCCCCGCCTACCGCTGCGTCACCGACGAGAAGGAATACGTCGCGATGGCCGACCGCTGATCAGAGTCCGAGGATGGCGGCTGGGGAGATGCCGAGCGTGGTGCAGAGCCGGCTGGCGATCCGCAGGGTCGGCTCCGCCCTTCCGGTGATATAATCGCTGATCCGGGAGGGACTGACTCCGATCTTTGTGGCCAACTCCTTCTGGGTCAGCTTTTTTTCGATGAGAGACTCCTGGATCAATTCGGCCGGCGTCGGTTTCTCGATCGGAAAATGCTCCTTCTCATACTCGATGACAATATCGGAATAGATGGAGAGCTCCACGGCCTTTTCCTCATTGGGGTCTTCTCCGCTGACCAGGGGCAGCAGGTCTTCGATGCGCTCCAGCGCATACTGATATTGCATTTCCGTGATACGTCCCATCTTCTAAATTGTTGAAGCGTCTATCTTGTCATACTCCTTGTGTGTCCCGACAAAGCGGATGAACAGGTAGCCCATCACGAACTTCGCCACGACGACAAGGCGATATTTGTTCCCGCCGATGTTGAAAACATAATGCTGATTGCCCACATAGTCAGCTGAAGCAAAATCCTTCCGTATATCCGTCAGACCGGTCCATGCAGCCTCTTCCGCGATGGAATACCATCGTTCCAGAGGCCCTTTGGCGTCTTCCCGCTCCGGGCTGGTATAGAAGTCCTTCAGTTTCCTGTGCGAGACAATCCTCATCGGCTGGCATTTTTGCAAAAGTAGCAAAAATTCGGGAAAATAAATATTTTCGCACTAAAACTTTTATCTTTCAGAATTTCTATGCTTTGAACTCTCGGCCTGGGGCAACCGTATCATATGCTCTGCCGACCGTGCATATCGTCCCAAAGTTTGGACCCTTATGCGCGTTTTAGGCGTTTTTTGCGCATATCGTCCCAAAGTTTGGACCCTTATGCACGCTACGCCGGTCGAGGATAGGGCGGGAACGGTCAGGCTATCCCCAGGTCAGCCTTGAGCCGGCGGATGGCGCATGCTGCGTCGCCGCCGGCTTCGTCGAGCAGGGTCACGAAACGGCTGCCGATGATGCCGCCGCTGGCGTGTGCGCACGCGGCGTCGAAGGTGGGGCGGTTGCTGATGCCGAAACCGACCATCCGGGGGATACGCAGGTGCATGTCCTCGATCCGCCGGAAGTACGCCTGCTTCTGCGCGTCGAAATCTTTCTGCGCACCGGTCGTGGCGGCGGAGGAGACCATGTAGATGAATCCGGAGGTGTTGGCGTCGATCAGCCGCACCCGCTCCTCGGAGGTCTCCGGAGTGATCAGCATGATGAACCGCAGGCCGTAGCGTTCGGCGACGGCCTTGTAGCTCTCCATGTAATCCTTGAACGGCAGGTCCGGGATGATCATCCCGTCGACACCCACCTCCACGCAGCGCTGGCAGAAACGCTCGAACCCGAATCGGAACACGGGGTTGAGGTAGCCCATCAGGATGAGGGGGATGTCCACGTCGGCGCGGATGCCTTCCAGCTGGGAGAAGAGTTTCTCGAGGGTCATCCCGTTCCGCAGGGCCTTGGTGGCGGCGTCCTGGATCACGGGGCCGTCGGCCATCGGGTCGCTGAACGGGATCCCGATCTCGATCATCGCCACGCTCTCCCGGGCGAGGGTGCGGATGACGTCTGCCGTGCCGTCCAGGGTGGGCGCGCCGGCGCAGAAGTAGATGGAGAGCAATCGCTGCGGATTGCTGCTGAAGAGTCTGTCTATACGGTTCATGGTCTTATCGTTGCAGGTTTTCCAAAAAGATTTCCATCAGCTCCGGGTCCTTGATGCCCGGCGCCGTCTCGAAGCGGCTGTTGAGGTCGAATCCGGCGAGGTAGGGGTAGATGAAGTCGTGGAGCGTCTCCACGGTGTCCAGCCCGAGCCCGCCGCTGAGGATGAAGCGCGTCTTCTCCTCGTAGTCGTCCATGATGGACCAGTCGAAACGCTGGCCGCTGCCGCCGTGGCCGGGAGTCTTGGTGTCGAAGAGGAAGAGGTCGCAGGTGCCTTCGTAGCCGGCGACGGTGTTGCGCACCCGCTCGTTGGCGATGCCGAAGGCCTTGATGACGCGCAGGCCGTCGCGCTCGCGCAGCTGCGCGCAGAATTCGGGCGTCTCGGCGCCGTGGAGCTGGACGTAGTCGAAGCGGAAGGAGTCGTGGCGGCGCAGGATCTCCTCGCGCGTGGCGTCGACGAAGACGCCCACGCGCCCCGCGCGCCGCGGGAGGTAGGAGGGGACCTCGCGCACGCAGCGCGGCGAGCCGGGCCAGAAGATGAATCCGATCAGGTCGACGCCCAGGGCTTCGATGTCGCGGATGTTCTCCCCATCGGTCATGCCGCAGACCTTGACGAGTTTGTTGTTGATCATAGGGCTTGGATGAATTCGGCGAGGGCGGTGCCCGGCTCGGGTTGTCTCATGAAATGCTCTCCCATCAGGAAGCCGCGGAAGCCGGCGGCCCGCAGCGCCCGCACGGTCGCCGGGTCGCCGAGCCCGCTCTCGGAGATGAAGACCGGCCCGGCCTCCTCCTCCGTCTGCGTCCCCTCCTCCTCTGTCATTCGCCGGCTTGACCGGCGAATCTCCCGTAACGCCGGCGCCAGGTCGAACGACGCCTGCACGTCGGTGACGAAGGTCCCGAGGTGCCGGTTGTTGACCCCGACCACGTCGATGTCCGGGGTTACGTAGTCCAGCTCGTCGGCGCCGTGGATCTCCAGGAGCACCTCCAGTCCCAGGCGGTGGGCCTCCGCCGTGAGCGCGGCGCAGTCGCCGCGGCCCAGGCACGCGGCGATGAGCAGCACGGCGTCGGCGCCCGCCTGCCGGGCCTCGACGAGCTGGATAGGGTCGATGATGAAGTCCTTGCGCAGGATGGGGAGGTCCACCAGCGGCCGTACCTGGCGGATGAAGTCCAGGCTGCCGCCGAAATAGGTCTCGTCCGTGAGGATGCTGAGCGCCGCGGCGCCCGCCGCCGCGTAGGCCGGCACGACCTCCAGCGGCGACGCGTCGGCGTGGATCCAGCCTTTCGAGGGTGACTTGCGCTTGAACTCGGCGATGATGCCGGTCTCTGAAGCCAGCAGCGCCTGCTTCAGAGACCTTCTCTTATCGAAACGCAGCTCCTGCCGTTTCGTGGCGATGATCTGTTCGAGGATGTCCATCGGTCTAGCTGTTGATGGCGATGAAACGCTTGAAGGCGGCGAGGGCCCGGCCGCTGTCCAGCGACTCGCGGCACAGCGCGATCGACTCCTCCACGGAGAGGTTGCGGTCGATCACCGAGATGCCGCAGGCGGCGTTGGCGAGGATGACGGACTTCTGCGCTTCCGTGGCCGTGCCCTCGAGCACGGCGTCGAAGATGCGCCGGGCATCCTCCGCCGTGGCGCCGCCGTAGATGTCCTTCGGCTCGATGTAGTTGAGACCCAGGTCCTTGGGCGTGAAGACCTTCTCGAAGTTGGGCGTCACGAGCTTGAAGCCGGAGGTCAGCGAGATCTCGTCGTAGCCGTCGTAGCTGGTGACCACGCCGTAGTTGTCCCCGATCTTCTGGTGGGCGCGGACGTAGAGGCGCAGCTGCGCCTGCGTGGCCGTGCCGTGCAGGGAGTTGCGCGGCTGGCAGGGGTTCACGAGCGGGCCGAGCAGGTTGAAGCAGGTCGGCACGCCGAGCGCCCGCCGGACGGGGCCCACGAACTTCATCCCATAGGCGAACAGCGGGGCGTGGAAGTAGCACACGCCGGACTCGTCCAGCGAGCGGCGCAGCACGTCCGCGTCTTCGCTGAACTTGACGCCGTGGGCCTGCAGGACCGTGCTGGCGCCGCTCACGGAGGTGCTGGCGCCGTTGCCGTGCTTGGTGACCTTGTAGCCTGCGCCGGCGATCACGAAGGCCGAGCAGGTGGAGATGTTGAAGGTGTTCTTGCCGTCGCCGCCGGTGCCCACGATGTCGAGGGTGTTGGCGTCGCCGATGTCGATGTGGCGGCCGGTCTCCAGCAGGCCGTCGCGGAAGCCGAGCAGTTCGTCCACGGTCACGCCGCGGGCCTGCAGGGCCATCAGCAGGGCTGCGATCTGGCAGTCGTTGTATTGTTCGCGGGTGATGCCGAGCATCAGCTCGTGGGTTTGTTCGCGGGAGAGGCTCTCTCCTTCGATGAGTTGGTTCAGATACTGTTTCATATACTACTGACGATTAATGATTCAACCAGTTGGATAGGATGTGCGCCCCGTCCGGGGTGAGCACGCTTTCGGGGTGGAACTGCAGGCCGCGCAGGTCCAGGCTGCGGTGGCGCAGGGCCATCACCAGCCCCTCGGGGCTGACGGCCGTGCACTCCAGGCAGCCGGGCAGCGTGGCCGCGTCGACCACCCAGGAGTGGTAGCGCCCTACGGGGAATTCCTCCGGCAGGCCGGAGAGGAGGTAGTCGTCCGCGACGCGGCGGCAGGGCGTCTGCACGCCGTGGTAGACGGTCTCGAGGTTGACGAGCGTCCCCCCGAAGGCTTCGCCGATGGCTTGTTCGCCCAGGCAGATGCCCAGGATGGGCTTGCTGCCGGCGTAATGCAGGATGACGTCGGGCATCAGCCCGGCCTCGGACGGGATGCCGGGGCCCGGAGAGAGCAGGATCTTGTCGTAGGGTTCGAGCTCTTCCAGGCGGAAGCGGTCGTTGCGCCAGACGCGGAAGTCCGCGCCGAGTTCGCGCACGAGGTGCACCAGGTTATAGGTGAACGAGTCGTAGTTGTCGATGATGGCGATACGCATAGGGCGGCTAGAGTTGGGCGGCGCGCTCGATGGCGGTGCGCAGCGCGCCGAGTTTGTTGTTGACTTCCTGGAGTTCGTAATCGGGGTCGCTGGCGGCGACGATGCCGCCGCCGGCCTGGAACCAGAGCTCGCCGCAGCGGCTCACGAAGGAGCGGATGGTGATGGCCTGGTTCAGCGACCCGTCGAGGCCGATGCAGCCCACGCAGCCGCCGTAGGCGCCGCGGTTGTGGGGCTCCAGCTCGGAGATGATCTGCATGGCGCGGACCTTCGGCGCGCCGGAGAGCGTGCCGGCGGGGAAGGTGTCGATGAAGGCCCGGATGGGATCGGCCCCTCCGTCGAGTTCGCCGCTGACGCGGCTGACCAGGTGGATGACGTGGGAGTAGTATTGCAGCTCCTTGTAGAAGTCCTCCTTCACGTCGTGGCAGTTGCGCGAGAGGTCGTTGCGCGCCAGGTCCACGAGCATCACGTGCTCGGCGTTCTCCTTGGGGTCGTTCCGGAGGAATTCCGCGCCGCGGGCGTCGGCTGCATCGTCCCCCGTGCGCCGGGTGGTCCCGGCGATGGGGTCGATGGTCGCCCGCCCGCCCTCGATGCGGCAGTGCGTCTCCGGCGAGGAGCCCAGGATGCGGTAGCCGCCGAAGTCCATGTAGAAGAGGTACGGGGAGGGGTTGATGGCCCGCAGGGCCCGGTAGAGCTGGAAATCGTCCCCTTCGTAGCGCTGCACGAAGCGCCGTGACAGCACGACCTGGAAGACGTCGCCGCGGCGGCAGTGGGCGATGCCGCGGCGCACGTTGGCGCGGTGCTCCTCGTCCGTGAGCGGCGAGCTGACTTCGCCCACGGGGCGGAAGTCGTAGAGCGCGGCGGCCGGGCGGCCGAGCAGGCGCTCGATGCGCCCGGACTGCGGCTCCTCCCCTGCCGGCACCAGCTCGTGCAGGGTCAGCCGGTTGCGGAAGTGGTCGAATTCGAGCGTGTAGCGGAACAGGATGTAGAGCAGGTCCGGGGCGTCGTGCTCGGCGCGCGTCTCGTCCTTGACAGGGATGTCCTCGAAGTAGCGGACTGCGTTGAAACTTGTGAACCCCCAGAGATAAACGTTCTTCCGGTCCAGGGAAAACATCTCCATGAAGTCCCGGATCAGCCGGTCGGCGGGGTAGTCCCGGGTGATGGCGCGCTCGCGCACGGCCCCGTCGGGCAGGCGGCAGAAGCCGGTGCCGTGGGCGATGCCGACTTCGGCGAGCGGTTCCAGCGCGATGAACGAGCGGGCGTCGCGCCCGGTGTGGTAGTCGCTGCTCTCCATGAGGATGGAGCGGGTGGAGGCGTCGCGCAGCCGCAGGTAGGCCGACACCGGCGTATGGAGGTCGCCGGGCAGCGGCCGGCTGGTCAGGGTATAGGTGTAGGTGGTTCTCATTTCTTGTAGTAGTTGAGGTAGGTTTCGATGTCCTTGTCGCCGCGGCCGGAGACGGTCAGCACGACGAGGTCTTCCGGACGGAACTGCATTTTCGGGAGGGCGCCGAGGGCGTGGGCGCTCTCGAGGGCCGGAATGATGCCCTCGAGGCGCGTGAGCTCGTAGGCGGCGGCCACGGCCTCGTCGTCGTTGACGGGGATCACGCGGGCCCGGCCCTGCGCCGCCAGGTTGGCGTGCATCGGGCCGATGCCGGGGTAGTCCAGGCCGGCGCTGATGGAGTAGGGCTCCTCGATCTGCCCGTCCGGGCTCTGGATGACATAGCTCTTGGCGCCGTGCAGGATGCCCACCTGGCCGAGGGCGATGGTGGCGGCGGTCTTGCCGCTGTCCACGCCCAGCCCGCCGGCCTCCGCGAGCACGATCTTCACGCGCTCGTCGTCGATGTAGTGGTAGATGGTGCCGCCGGCGTTGGAGCCGCCGCCCACGCAGGCCATCAGGTAGTCGGGGTAGTCCCGGCCCGTCTGCTCCAGCAGCTGGCCCTTGATCTCCTCGCTGATGACCGACTGCAGGCGCGCGACCATGTCGGGATAGGGGTGCGGGCCCACGGTGGAGCCGATGATGTAGAAAGTGTCGGCCGGGTGGCAGCACCAGTCGCGGATGGCCTCGTTGGTGGCGTCCTTGAGCGTCTTGTTGCCGGAGGTGACCGGGACCACCGTGGCGCCGAGCATCTTCATCTTCTCGACGTTGATGTGCTGGCGCTGCACGTCGGTTTCGCCCATGTAGACGACGCATTCCATGTCCATCAGCGCGCAGACGGTGGCCGTGGCCACGCCGTGCTGGCCGGCCCCCGTCTCGGCGATGATGCGCCGCTTGCCCATCCGCCGGGCCACGAGGATCTGCCCCACGGTGTTGTTGATCTTGTGGGCGCCGGTGTGGTTGAGGTCCTCGCGCTTGAGGTAGATCTGCGCGCCGTAGCGCTCGGAGAGCCGCCGCGCCCGGTAGAGCGGGCTCGGGCGGCCGACGTAGTCGCGCAGCAGCGCGCGGAACTCCCGCTGGAAATCCTCGCTCTCCAGGATGGGGAGGTAGGCTTGCTGCAGCTCCTCCACGCACCGGTGCAGGATCTCGGGGACGTAGGCGCCGCCGAATTCGCCGTAATAACCTTCAGGGTCTGCCAGATAACTTTTCATATTGACTGTGTGTTTTTGTTTTCTTGGGGGGGACAAGCCGGAAAAGGGCCCTGTCGCAGTGCGGCAGGGCCCTTTTCGTGTACCATGATTATTTTATACACATACGGAGCGTCAACCTCTTACGACTTCTTTGAGTTGTAACAGGCGCCACCACCAATATGCATTCGTGCGGTACATCATACGACTACAAATGTAGGAAACGGATTTGGAAATGCAAGGAAAAAATAGGATTTTTTTGTACCTTGTGACCCCGAAAATCGGTTGAATATGAACAGATTCACAATTGCTTTAATTACTGTCGCAGCTATGTCCTGCGCAGTGAGCGGCTCCGCGTGGGCCCAGAAGAAACCCCTCGACCACAGCGTGTACGACGGCTGGCAGTCCGTCCGCTCCGTCACGCTGACTCCCGACGGCAGCCTCGTCAGCTACGAGGTAGCGCCCCAGGAGGGTGACGGCACGCTCTATTTCAAGAATCTGACCACGGACGCCGGGATCGCCGTGGAGCGCGGCACTGCGCTGAGGATGAACCACGACGGCCGCTTCGGATTCTTCACCGTCAAGGCCCCCTTCGCGGCCACCCGCCAGGCCAAGATCGACAAGAAGAAGGCCGACGACCAGCCCAAGGACAGCCTCGCGCGCATCGACCTGCGCACGCTCAAGTGGGAGATGGTCGGCGCGGCCGGTACCACGGGCGCGGGCTACGACGCCGCGCCCTACCTCTTCGCCGCGCAGGACGTCAAGGGCCGCAAGTCCAAGAACCTGCTGGTGTACAACACGGCTACCGGCAGCACGGACACGCTCAAGAACGTGTCCAGCTTCCAGGCTTCCAAGTCCGGCAACCGCCTGGCCGTGATCGCGGCCAAGGAGGCCAAGGACTCGTTGTCCCGCGACGCCGTGATCCTGTATGATTTCGCGAAGGGCAGCGTCGACACGCTGTCCGCCGGCCGCAAGGCCTATGCGAACGTGGCCTTCGACGACGCCGGCGACAAGGTCGTCTTCACCGCCACGGACGACGAGGAGAAGACCGACGGCACGCCCCGCCACGCCATCTTCCTGACGCAGGAGAAGGTCCTGAAGAAGGCCACGCGCCGCGCCCCGGCCGTCACGGAGTGGCAGACCTCCGAGTTGCTGGCCGCCGACTGCGCCGACCTCCCGGAGGGCTGGGTCGTCGCCGCCTCCGGCCGCCCGTCCTTCTCCAACAGCGCCAAGCGCCTGGTGCTGAACATCACCGAGTACATGCCCGCCAAGGACACGACGGTCTATGAATTCGAGGCCGCCCAGCTGGACATCTGGGTCTGGGACAAGCAGACCGTGCCCCCGATGGACAAGGCCGGCCGCGGCCGCGTCCGCAACCGCACGGCGGTCATCAACCTCGACCAGCCCGGCCGGCTCGTGGTCCTGTCGCAGAACCCCAACGACCGCATCAATTTCTTCAACGGAGCGGACGCCGACTACGCCCTCTCCTCCAACTCCGATAAGTACGTCATCGACAACATGTGGGCCTCGGACAGCCGGGCCGACATCTCGCTCGTCAACCTGCGCGACGGCAGCCGCCGCACGTTCCGCGAGGGCGCGGCGGGCTACGCGCTCCCCTCGCCTTACGGCAAGTACGTCGCCTGGTTCAACCCCGAGGACGGCAACTGGTACAGCTGGAACCTTGCTACGGATGCCCTGGTCAACCTCACGGGCGGCCTGGGCGTGAACTTCTGGGACGAGGATGACGACCACCCGCTCACGGGCTACACCCCGGTGGGCACGCCTTCCTGGATCGGCGAGGACCAGGCCCTGCTCCTGGCCGACAAGTATGATGTCTGGAAGATCCAGCCCGACGGCAAGAAGGCCGAGTGCCTGACCGCCGGCGCGGGCCGCCGCGACCAGGTGCAGTACCGTCCCGTCAACCTCGACCGCAAGGCGGATCCGTACCTTTATCAGAACATCAACAATTATCCCGTCAAGGGCCAGCTCCGCCTGAGCTCGTTCAACGAGAAGGACAAGCGCAACGGCTACGCCACCGTGGACATCAACCGCCCGGCCGCCCCGCAGGGCTTCCTCGCGGAGAACTCCTTCACGCAGCTGACCAAGGCGCAGGACGCCGACGTGATCGCCTACCTCAAGGGCGACTTCCGCCATCCGATGGACCTCTACGTGGCGAATGCCGACTGGACGGGCGAGCGCAAGCTCACGTCCATCAACCCCCAGCAGGCGGACTACCGCTGGGGCGACGTGCAGCTCGTCCACTGGAAGGCCTACGACGGCACGCCGCTGGACGGCCTGCTCTTCACCCCGGACGACATGACGCCCGGCCGTAAGTACCCGATGATGATCTACTTCTACGAGAAGTACTCCGAGTCGCTCTACGACTACCGCGCCCCGGCGCCGAGCCGCTCGACCGTCAACATCTCCTTCTACGTCAGCCGCGGCTACGTGGTCTTCATCCCGGACATCGTCTACAAGGACGGTCACCCGGGCGAGAGCGCCTACAACTGCATCTGTGCGGGCGCCGAGGCGATGTGCGCGCAGTTCCCCTTCATCGACAAGACCAAGATGGCCATCCAGGGCCAGAGCTGGGGCGGCTACCAGACTGCCTACCTCGTCACGCGCACCGACATGTTCGCGGCGGCGGGCGCCGGCGCCCCGGTGGGCAACATGACGAGCGCCTACGGCGGCATCCGCTGGGAGTCCGGCAGCAGCCGCATCGGCCAGTATGAGCACGGCCAGAGCCGCATCGGCAAGACCCTCTGGGAGCCCGGCGGACAGGAGCTCTACATCGAGAACTCCCCCGTCTTCCACGCACCCAACGTCACCACGCCGGTGCTCATCATGCACAACGACAACGACGGCGCCGTGCCCTGGTACCAGGGTATCGAATTCTTCATGAGCCTGCGCCGCCTCGGCAAGCCCGCCTGGCTGCTGGAGTACAACAACGAGGCCCACAACCTCGTGGAGCGGCGCAACTGCAAGGATCTCTCGATCCGCCTGCAGCAGTTCTTCGACCACTACCTCCAGGGCGCTCCGGAGCCGGTCTGGATGCAGAGCGGCATCCCGTATGCCCGCAAGGGAAATTACTTCGCCACGGAATACGCGGAGTAGTTGAAGATTGAAAATCACGTAGTTACAAAATAACCTTCGGAGAAATATCCGAAGGTTATTTTGTAATGTGCTGATAATCAGCAACCGCCTACAACGAATCGCCGAAGTCCTCGCGGAACTTCTTGACGAGCTCCTCCTGCCAGTAGCCGATCTCCTTCATGCGGCCGAAGAAGAAGCGCAGGACCTTGGGCTCGGACACCCACTCCAGGCCGCCGATGAGCTGGCGGTTGTCCCACAGCCACTTGACGCGGTCGGCGCAGTACTTGACCTGTGAGAGGGTGAAGACGCGCCGGGGCATCGCCAGGCGCTGGAGCTCCAGCTCCGCGTAGCGCTCCGTGCCGTCAGGCTCGCGCTGCTCGCTGACGGTACCGCGCTCCATGCCGCGGATACCGCCGGCGATGTAGAGCGCGGCGCCCACCGCAGCGGCGGGATACTGGTTGTGGGGGATGTCCGGGACGATCTCGGAGCAGTTGAGGTGGGCGCCGAGGCCGCCGGCCGGCTTGATCACCGGCACGCCGTAGTCGTCCAGCTCTTTCACGAGGTAGGCGATGAACTCGGGGCCCTGGCTGATGTACTCCATGTCCAGCGACTCGTACAGGCCGACGGCCATCGCCTCCATGGAGCGGACCTCCATGCCGCCGTAGGTGAGGAAGCCCTCGTAGAGGGGCACGAACTCCATCATCTCGTCGGTGAACTTCTTGTCGTGGGCCGTGATGATGCCGCCGCGGGAGAATCCGAGCTTGCGGGCCGAGAAGTAGACGATGTCGAAACGGTCCGCCAGGATATGGTAGATCTCCTTGGTGGTCATGAACTTGCAGCGCGGCTCGCGGATCTTCATGAAATAGACGTTGTCCTGCAGCAGGGAGGCGTCGAGCACGCTCCGCACGCCGAACTCATGGCAGATGTCCGTGACGGCGAGCATGTTCTCGAGCGAGACCGGCTGGCCGCCGATGAGGTTGGTGCCGGCTTCCACGCGCACGAAGGCGACCTTCTCCGGGCCCAGCTCCTTGATGGTCTTGCGCAGGAGTTTGAGGTCGAAGTTGCCCTTGAACGGGTCGTCGGTCTGCGGGATGAGGCCCTTCTTGTCCACAAGCTCGATCACCTCGCCGCCCAGGCGGGTGATGTGGGCCTTGGTGGTCGTGAAGTGGAAGTTCATCAGGGTGTACATGCCCGGCTTGACATAGGCCTCGGCCAGGATGTTCTCCGCCGCGCGGCCCTGGTGGGCGGGCAGGACGTTGTCCGTGCCGAAGACTTCCTTGACGGCTGCCTTGACGCGGTTGAAGGTCTCGCTGCCGGCGTAGGAGTCGTCGGCGATGCTCATCGCCGCCACCTGGTGGTCGGACATGCCGTTGACACCCGAATCGGTGATCATGTCGAGGTAGATGTCCTTGTTCTGGAGGAGGAAGGTATTGTTGCCCGCCTCCTGGATGCGCTTGAGGCGCTCTTCAACGGGGAGTAAGGTCAATTTCTGGACGACACGCACCTTGTGCATCTCCAGGGGTACCTGGTTCTCAGGCTGATAGAATTTGACTGCCATGGATATGATTTTTAGTAGATTCCTTCTAACCAAGGTACCAAGGTAGGAAAAACTTGATATCTTTGCAAGTGTTATGTTAGGAACTATCGTCAACACCGGGTGTATTATCGTCGGCTCCGTGGTGGGGAGCATCCTCAAGAAAGGCCTCGGGGAGAAATACCAGACCGTCCTGTACAACGCGATGGGACTCGCCTCGCTGGCGCTCGGCGCCAACACCTTCGTGCAGAACATGCCGAAGAGCGAGTTCCCGGTGCTCTTCATCCTGAGCATCGCGCTCGGCGGCGTCGTGGGCACGGCGCTCGACCTCGACGGCCGCACCAAGCGCCTGATCGCGAAGCGCGGCGGCGAGGGCCTTGCCAACGGCCTGATCACCGCCACGCTGCTCTTCTGCGTGGGCACCTTCTCGATCGTCGGGCCCATTCTGAGCGCCACCACGGGAGACAATACCTTCCTGTTCACCAACTCCACGCTTGACCTCGTGACCTCGATGGTCTTCGCGACGACCTACGGCATCGGCATCATCATCGCCGCGCCCATCCTTTTCTGCTGGCAGGGAATGTTCTACCTGCTGGGCAAATTCGCCGCCTCCAGCCCCCTGCTTCAGGGAGAGATGGTGAACGAGATGGCCATCGTGGGCGGCCTGCTGATCATCTCTTCCGGCCTGTCCCTGCTCAAGCTCAAGGACTGCAAGACCCTCAACTACATTCCCGCCCTGCTCGTTCCCGCGGTCTACGTGCTCGTCAAGGCGCTCTTCGCCTAAGACGGATCGGCTGGTGCCGTGTCCTCGGCCGGCGCGCCGCCCAGCGCCGGGCGGAGGTCCCGCGTGAAGTACATGATGCCGACGAGGATGACGAAGAGCACCAGCGTGCCGGCCACGAGGGCGTAGGTCTCCATCTGCAGCAGGATATAACAGACGATGTAGGCGACGGCCACCAGGGTCCCCAGCAGCCAGGCGGACCTGCTTTTCAGGATGCCCCGGAAATAGAGCGTGAGGGCGCAGGTGGTCATACCGGCCGCGAGCAGGTAGGCCAGCCAGAAGGCCATCAGCTCGGAGAAAGCGAGCAGCAGGGCGTAGAAGAGCACCAGCGACAGGCCGATGACGAGATACTGGATGATGTGGATGGGCCTCCTGCCGGCCAGTTCGACGGCCAGTCCGGCCAGGAACACCAGCAGGATGATCAGGATCCCGTATTTGGCCGAGCGTTCGGTCTGCTGGTACTGCGAGACGCCCTGCAGCAGTTTGACGCCGAAATGCGTATCCTCCGGCCGGCCGCGGTTGATGGCCGAGACCGTCCATCTGGCGGAGAAGCCGTCCTCGCGGACTTCACGCTCCGCGGGCAGGAAGTCCCCGTCGAAGGAAGGGTTAGGGCAGTCGCCGCGCAGCTGGACCTCGGTGACGTCGCCGAACGGTTTGAAATAGAGGCCTTGGGAACCCCGGGTCCGGAAACGGACCTCGAACGGGACGGGCTGGCCGGAGCCGAAGCAGGCGGGGTCCAGCTCGATCTGCTGGCTGACCTGCCCGTTTCCGCCCTGCGTCACGGCATACTCGCGGCCGCCAATCGACAGGCTGACGGCTCCTTCGATGCCGCGCAAATCATTCAATCCCAAGGAGAAAACCGTCTTGACCGGGTACTCCCGGCAGCTTTCCGGGAAGAGGAAGCTGCCGCTGGCGGTGACGTCCGCCGTATAGACCATGATTTCGTAGATGGCCCGGTGCAGGTTTTGCGTCCGGGTGTCCACGTCGTAGGTCAGCCGGTCCGGACAGAAGGACACGGACACCAGGCTGCCATCGTCCTTGACGGCCTTCTCCTGCTCCGTGCGCTCGCGGTAGAACGAGACCTGCGGGCCGGAGAGGGTTTGTGCCCAGGCCCAGCTGCCGGACACCTCGCCGAGGCTGTCGTCGGCGTTCTGCTGGCGCTCGCTGACCAGTTCCCGGATCATGGCGAGCGGGATCATGAGCAGCAGGGAGAGGGCTGCCATCAGGATAATCTTCCAAAGAAGTTTGTCGGAGGAAATCTTTGCCATTTCTTTATGTGTTAATTTTACGCAAAGAAAGGACAAAGAATCGAGCTTTCCAAATATTCTGTGTAAAAAATACGCAAAATAAAGAAATGCGACAATCTCTCCGGTTTCTTATTATCTTTGCAGGACCATGGCACAAGTGTTCATCAGCTACTCCAAGTCGGACTGGATCGCCCCGGACGGGTCGGCGATCCCGGACAGCCCGGTCGGCCGCGTGCTGGCCGCCCTGGAGGAAGCCGGCGTCAGCTACTGGATCGACCGCGAGGGCTTAGGCGGCGGCGTGACCTTCGCCGAGCGCATCGCAGCCAACATCAAGGCCTGCGACATCTTCCTGTTCCTCTCCTCGGAGGCCGCCAACGCCTCGCCATGGACCCTTCGCGAGATCAGCACCGCCATCGCGGACGGCAAGCGCATCATCCCGGTGCGCCTGGACCGTTCGGACTACAACGAAGCCGTGGCCTTCTACCTCTCTTCGGTCCAGTATATCGATTGGGTGGAGCTGGGGCCTGAGCGGGCGCTGCAGCGGATGGTCGCCGCCATCGCCGCGCCGGCCGTGGACGCGGAGGGGATCGAGTACGGCAAGTTGCCCGTGCTGACGCGTGTCGTGCTCATCGCGGCGCTGGTGGTGCTCACGGGCCTGTTCGCGTTGCTGACCTATTTCTTCCTCTGGGCCACGACCATCCAGTCCAGCGAAGTGATCGGCGGACTGGCCGGGTACGTCGGGGAGTTCGCGCTGCTCACCTCCATCTATTACGTGCTGCGCCTGCTGCGCCGGCGCAAGTCCTACTTCCTGATGCCGCTGGCCGCCATCGGCGTGGTGTTGGCTGCCGGACTCCTGGGACGGCGGGTGGATTTCATCGTCTGTGACGCGCTGCTGATCCTGGGGTGGCTGGCCATTTACCTGGTCTGCCTGTACCACACGCCCCGGCGGGAGTCGCTCTTCCGCCAGATGAGCAAGGAGGATGTGCTGCTGCGCATCAACGATCCGGAGAACCTGATCCTGGTCTACCTGGCCGTCAAGGCCCTCATCGTGGTGGCGGGGCATTTCTTCGACGGCCTGACGGACCTGTCGGCCCTGATGGGCATTTTCAACTAGAATTCGAGGCGGAAACCCTTCCCTTTCATCTCCAGGTATTTCTCCCGGTTGAAGGAGTACCGGACCGGGATGCGGCTGGCCGTGCCCGCAGGGCGCTCGCCGACCTCCGTGAGCAGTCCCAGCTTGCCGATCTTGGCGGCGAAGTTGCGCCGGTCGAAGCGCACTTCCAGGATGGATTCGTAGAGCGCCTGGAGCTGCGGCATCGTGAACACCTCGGGCAGCAGGTCGAACCCGACGGGCTCGAAATGGATCTTCTCCTTGAGCTTGCCCAGCGCCACGCGCAGGATCCGGTCGTGGTCGAAGGCCAGCGGGGGGACCTGCGTGACCGGGAACCAGCGGGCCTGGGCGGCATCGTCCCCGCCCCGCACGTCCGCCTTGCGGACCAGGGCGTAGTAGGCGATCGTGATCACCCGCTCGCGCGGGTCGCGGTCCACCTGGGTGAAGGTGCCGAACTGCTCCACGGTCCCGGGCTGCAGGCCGGTCTCCTCCATGAGCTCGCGCAGGGCACCCGTATCGGCGTCCTCGTCGATCTTCATGAAGCCGCCGGGGAAGGCCCAACGGCCCTTGTAGGGCTCCAGTCCGCGCTGGACCAGCAGGACCGAGAGCCCTTCGGATACGTCGTAGCCGAAAATCACGCAGTCCGTCGTGACGGCCGGATGGGGATATTCATAGGTATAGGGCATCCCGTCAGTCGTTGTTCAACTCCCGGATGTCCACCTGGCCGCGTTCGCTGTCCCCGAGCAGCCACTCGGCGTAGTAGTCGGCCATGCGCATGAAGAAGTATTCGTTCATGTCGCCGAAGCCGTGGCGCTGGCCCGGCAGGATCAGCATGTCGAAGCGTTTGTTGGCCCGGATGAGGGCGTTGACGACGCGGATCGTGTTGGCCGGGTTGACGTTGTTGTCGATGTCGCCGTGGACCAGCATCAGGTGGCCCTTGAGGTTGGCGGCCAGCTGCGGGTTGGTCTCGATGTGGTAGACGAAGGTGGTGTCGCTCTGGGCCACCTTCTCGGTCACGCCGTGGTGCGTCTCGCTCCACCAGCGGTTGTAGATGGAGTTGTCGTGGTTGCCGGCGCAGGAGACGGCCACCTTGAAGAAGTCGGGATAGGTGAGGATGGCGGCCGTGGACATGAATCCGCCGCCGGAGTGGCCGTGGATGCCCACGCGCTCCCCGTCGATGAAGTCATACTTGCCGGCGATCTGCTGGATGGCGTATTTCTGGTCCTCCAGGCCGTAGTCGCGCAGGTTGCCGTAGCCGTAGTTGTGGTACCACTTGGAGCGGTTGGGGTGGCCGCCGCGGTTGCCCACCGTGATCACGATGAATCCGATCTGGGCCAGCCGGTCGACGCGGGTCATGTTCTTGGACCAGGCGATGTTGTTGGCCTCGACCTGCGGGCCGGGGTAGACGTAGTCGATGATGGGGTAGACCTTGGTGGAGTCGAAGTCGAAGGGCTTGTACATGGCGCCGTAGAGGTCGGTGACGCCGTCGGCGGCCTTGACCTTGAAGCGCTCCGGCATCTTGTAGCCCGCGGCGTAGAGCAGGCTGAGGTCGGCCTGGTCGAGCTGCGTGCGCTTGCCGTCGCGGCCGATCAGCCAGGCTTCCGGCGCGTAGTCCACGCGGGAGCAGTTGCCCACGACCCAGCGGCCGTCGTCGCTGGCCGTGGCGTCCACGTTCATGTCGTCCATGTCCAGCTGCTTGATCGGGCCGCCCGACAGGGCCACGCGGTAGGTGTGCATCTGGTAGGGGTTCTCGTCCTTGTTGACGCCGCAGGCGGAGAAGAGCACGTAGCCCTCCCGCTCGTTGACGGCAAGCACGTCCTCGACGTGGAATGCGCCCTCGGTGAGGTTGCGCACCAGCGTGCCGTCGGCGTTGTAGAGGTAGAGGTTGGCCCAGCCGTTGCGCTCGGACCACTGGAGGATCTGGCGGCCGCCGCCGAGCAGGTGCAGCTGGCGGTCCTCGATGTAGGTGTTCATCCGCTCGGTGAGGATGGTGCGGGTGGAGTCGGAGGCGAGGTCCACGCGGCAGACGTCCATGCGGTGGAGGTCGCGGGAGCCGCGGGTCAGCCAGAAGCCGTCGTTGTCGCCCAGCCACACGCGCGAGCGGTATTTGTCATAGGTCTCGCGGTACTTGCGCGGACGCGTGGCGATGTCGAAGGTCTGGTCCTTGAAGGCGTTGACCTTGTAGCGCTTGCGGCCGCCGTCGGGCATGGAGAACACGTAGAGCTCCTCCGAGGGGCCCGGCTCGCCGGGCATCTGGTACTTGTAGGTCTCGAGCGTGGGGCGCGGCATGCTCAGGGCGTTGATCACCCAGAGGTCCTTGATCTTGCGCATGTCGGTCTTGACCGCTGCGAAATGCTTGCCGTCGGGCGACCACACGACGCCGCGCGCCATCGTGCGGCGCGTGGTGTCGGTCTCGGTGTTGCCGGAGTAGTTGTCCACGCCGAACCCGTACTGGCGGACGCCGTCGGAGGTGAGGCGGTGCTCCACGATCGTGGAGTCCTTCTCATCCTCGACCGCCTTCTTCATGTTCTCCTTGTCCATCCAGAAGAGGTTGGAGTTCTTGGTGTAGATGCCGATCTCGCCGTCCGGGGAGATGCTGGCCCACATCGGGTACTCGCGCTTCTCGGGCTTGTATTCCGTGAGCTCGCCCGTGGCGATCTCGTACTGGAAGTGCCAGACCTTCTTGGTCATCTTCGGGGTCTGGGGGCCCTTGGGGGCCTTGTCGTCACCGTCCTTGCGGGCGCGCGCCGCGCGCTTGGCCGCCAGGGTGTCGGGGACTTCCTGCGTGCCCTGGATGTCGAACTGGAAGTATTTGTCGTCCTTGAGCTTGAGGCCCTGGATCGGCAGGTGCTGGGCGTCGAAGGGGTCGCGGGTGATCTCGGTGACCTTCATCGCGAGCTTCTCCACGTCGAAGGCCGGGGTCTTGCGGCCCGTCTCGGGATCCACGATCCAGTACTGGGTGCCGGCCGGGGTCTTCCACTCGTACCAGAACTTGTCGGAGTCGCGGAACCAGTTGGGGGTCAGGGTGGTGGAGAAGACCATCTGCGAGATGCGCTTGGCGGAGAACTGCGCGGCGAGGTCGTAGTTGGGTTTGGCGCGGCCGGGGGCCCGGACCGGGCGCGGGCCGGGCTGCTGGGCCGGCGCGCCGAGGCTGCAGGCGAGGACCGCCGCGAGGAGGATAACTAACCGTTTCATATCGTTTGTTGGTTTTGTCGGGACAATCGGATCGTAAAGATACGAAAATTCACGTTATTCGCCGCCGATCTTGTCTTCGGGGACGATCTCGCGGGTGATGTGCACGCCCTGGTAGGTCTTCCCCTGGGAGAACTCCACATAACGGTCGAACACCCAGTGGAGGGGCCACCCGGTGCCCAGGTGGATCTCTTCGGTGATGTATTCCCCGAAATAGGCCTTGACCGGTTTGGTGCGGATTTCCTCGTCGAAGGCATCCAGGAAGTCGTTGTAGTCTTCGTCCGTCAGGCCTTCCCGCTCCTGCAGGAGGGCGAATGCCTGGTTGCGGACCAGGGGTAGCAACTGTTTTTCGTCGGCCTCGGTCTCCGACCGCAGGACGACGGAATAATCGTCCGTGAGCTCCCGGTCCACCTGGAAACGGTTCTCCAGGGTCGCCGTCCCGCTGCCGAGGATCTGGGTGTAAGGCAGTTCCAGGGCGTAAGACCGGTCCTGGTCCAGCCGTGCTCCGTGGAAGAACAGCAGCGACGAGAAAGCGGCGTCTCCGGACAGGAAGGCGCCCAGGTGGCTGGTCACGAACTCAAGGGCTGCATCGGGTCCCTGGTCGGAACGCTCGTCGACGCGGACCTGCAGGGTATAGGTGCTGTCCGTCGCAGCCACTACTTCGAAATGGACGTTCTCCGAGGCGGAGGTCCGCAGGGTCTCAGCTCCTTCCGCATCCAGGTCGAAGACCTTCTCGACCAGGGTGTAGTCCATCTTGTCGCCGACTTCCCAGTAGGCGATCACCTGGACGGTGGAGTCCGGCATCATCTGCGCGCCGAGCGCGGCGGCGCACAGCAGGGCGGACAGGGTGAGGATCAATTTTTTCATGCGCGACGGGGTTTGTTCCCAAATGTACGAAAAAAACTTATATTTGTAGATATGAAAGCTCTACGCCTTTTCCTCCTGCTGGCGGCGCTCACGGTCGCGCCGTCCCTTTACGCCACGCGCGTTCCCGATGTCGACATCTCGGTCCGGCTGGGGCGGGACGGTTCCGCCCTCATCCGGGAAGTCTGGTCCGTGGACGTGGATGAGGGCACCGAATGGTACCTGGTGCGCAAGAACCTCGGGGACATCGAGATCTCGGGGCTGCGCGTCCGCAACGAGGAGGGCGTCCAGTATGTCAATGAAGGAGAGTGGGATACCGACCGCACGATCCGCGAGAAGGCCGGCCGCTGCGGCATCGTCCACACGCAGGACGGCTGCGAGATCTGCTGGGGCCTGGGCTCCCACGGCGCACATACCTACATCGTCGAGTACGTGATGAGCAACGCCGTCAAGACGCTGAACGACTATGACATGATGCATCTGCAGCTGGTCAGCCCCGGCCTGTCGTCCCCGCCGGCCCACGTCCGCGTGGCCGTCCGGCCGCAGGAGGACCTGGGCGTGCAGCTGGACACGACCAATACCCGGCTCTGGGGGTTCGGGTTCGTCGGCCAGGCCGGCCTTGAGGACGGCGCGGCCGTGTTCGAGTCCACGGAGCACTTCCAGTACATGAGCTCCGTGATCGCGCTGCTGCGCTTCGACAAGGGCATCTTCCAGTCTCCGAGCGTACAGGAGCGGGACTTCCAGGAGGTGCTGGACACGGCGCTCGAAGGAGCCGACTTCGGCGGAGGGGAGGAACATGACGGGGATATCCTGGGCGCGCTGTTCGGTATGTTCACGACCATCTTCATGCTCTTCTGCTTCATCGCGCCGGTCTTCGGGTTCGGCGGCGCGGGCCGCGTGTCCAACGCCGAGAAGAAGCGCATCCTGGGCGTCAAACCCTCGCAGGTGGACTGGAACCGCGACATCCCGTTCGGCGGCAACCTGCTCGCTTCGGACGTGACCCTGACCAAGCTCGGGGAGGACCGCAAGAACAACGCCCTGGCGTCGGCCCTGATCCTGCGGATGATCTACGAGGGCTACCTCGTGGTCCGCAAGGACGACAAGGAGCGCGTGGAGATCTCCTTCGGCAGCAAGGATCCTTCGGCGCTCGAAGCGACCGCCCGCGACCTCTACGAGATGATGCGGGAGGCCAGCGGCAGCGATACCATCCTGCAGGACAAGGAGTTCTCCCGCTGGTCGAACCGCAACAAGAAGCGTCTGATCGCCTGGACCAGCGCCATCAATACCGCGGGTATCCAGAACCTGACGTCTAATGGATGGTATGCCGGCCGGCGCTATACGGAATCCGGTCAGGAGCAGGCCCGGAAGCTGATGGGTCTCAAGAAATTCCTTCAGGACTTCACGCTGACCGGCGAGCGCGAGACCGTCGAGGTGGCGCTCTGGCAGGAGTATCTGGTGTACGGCTCCCTGTTCGGGATCGCCGGCAAGGTGGCCAAGCAGCTCAAGGACATCGATCCGGTGCTCTTCGAGCAGACGGTAGTCTACGACTACACGACCTTCGACACGCTCCTGTCCATGACCAACAGCCTGGCCCGCGCCATCACCAACGCCAGCTACGTCCGGCCCGTCACCTCCCATACCTCTTCCAGTGGCGGCTGGGGCGGTTTCGGCGGTGGCACCTCCTTCGGCGGTGGCGGCGGCTTCAGTGGCGGCGGCTTCGGCGGCGGCGCCCGCTAGCCCCGCCCCCTCCCCATCCCGGCCCTGGCCTTACGCCATTCCGGAATCCCGACTTCACCCAAGAGCGGTCCATGCCCCGACACTACGGCATGGACCGCCCTTGTCTCTGTCTGCCACCCTCCCTCTGTCACTCACCCTTCGGCCCGGATTCAAGCCTTATCCTGCCCGACCCCCCTTCGCCACCCACCCTTCGGCCTGGATAAGGTCGATATCCTGCCCGACCCCCCTTCGCCACCCACCCTTCGGCCTGGATACAGGCCCTATCCTGCCGGACCCGGGCAGGCGGAGGTCCGGACGAGCCCCCAAAGCTCGTCCGGATCCTCCGGCAGCCGCCGCTCTGCGTATTGAGCGGCGGCGGTGCCCCAGTACCATGCGATGATATAAACGGTAGTCCCTGCAGCCGGACTCGCAGTGAGCCGCCGCGCCTGGTTATGCGCGGCGGTGAATCGCCCTGCATAGTCTCTCCCACACATCCACGTAGTTTCATACCCTCTCACCACTCCTCGTTACGTACACATACACCCTGCCCCTCCTCTCTCAAAGAAGTGTGAGCGTTAATAGGTTGATAATCAATGAAAAGGAAAATA
>JAFUWY010000017.1 GCA_017477245.1 Bacteroidales bacterium
CGAGCGCCCGCACGATCCGCTGGCAGGCCTCGCGGCCGTACAGGCTCTGGTCCCGCGTGCCGACGACGGCCACGGCGGGACGCCCGCCGAACAGCTCCGCGGCGGGCGTGGCGCTGCGCACGTAGAGCAGCAGCGGCGCGTCGGGGCATTCCCGGAGGGCCTCCGGATAGCCCTCGTCGAAGATGCTCAGGAACTGGCAGCCCTGCGCGGAGAGCCGCCCGTACTCGGCCCGGGCGGCCTCGAGGGCCTGCGGCCCGATGCGCTCTGCCCGGCTGTGGTAGGGGCCGAACAGCTCCAGGCGCTCCTGCGCGGACAGGGCGAACACGGCCTCGGCCGATCCGAGGGCGTCGATCAGGTTGTGGGAGAACTTGGGTTCGTTGCCGAAGATGGCATTGAGCGCGATCGCGCTCACCAGGGATGCAGAATCATTGTCCATTTCTCATAGCGTTTACGTGTCATGGGACAAAAATAAAAAATCCGGCTGAGCGCGTCAACCGGATTTCCTGCATATCTGTGCGGATTCCTAGACAATCAGCAGCGCGTCGCCGTAGGGACCGAAACGATAGTCGTTCTCCAGGGCGGTGCGGTAGGCGTTCATCACCTTGTCGTAGCCGCCGAAGGCCGCCACGCTCATCAGCATCGTGGACTTCGGGAGATGGAAGTTGGACACGATGGCGTCCGGCACGGAGAACTCGTAGGGCGGGAAGATGAACTTGTTGGTCCAGGTGTCGTTGGCGCGCACCTCGTGGTCCGTGGTCACGTAGGTCTCCAGGGCCCGGATCACGGTCACGCCCACGCCGCAGATCTTGTGGCCGCTGCGCTTGGTGCGGTTGATCTCGGCGGCCGCCTGCTCGCTGATGATGATGCGTTCGCCGTCCATGCGGTGCTTGGAGAGGTCCTCGACGTCCACCGTGCGGAAGTGGCCGATGCCCATGTGCACGGTGATGAAGGTCTTCTCGATGTCGTGGAGGATCATCCGGTTGAGCAGCTCGCGGCTGAAATGGAGGCCGGCCGCCGGGGCGGACACGGCTCCCTCGTACTTAGCGAAGATGGTCTGGAACTCCTCGGCGTCCTTGGGCGTCGGGGTCTGCTTGACCCACTCCGGCACCGGGGTCTGGCCCAGCGCGAAGAGCGCGGCCTTGAACTCCTCGTACGGTCCGTCATAGAGGAAGCGCAGCGTGCGGCCGCGGGAGGTCGTGTTGTCGATCACCTCGGCCACCATGCTCTCGTCCTCTCCGAAATACAGTTTGTTGCCGATCCGGATCTTGCGGGCGGGATCCACGATCACGTCCCAGAGGCGCTGCTCCTTGTTGAGTTCGCGCAGCAGGAACACCATGATGTCGGCGCCCGTCTTCTCCTTCTTGCCGGAGAGCTTGGCCGGGAAGACCTTGGTGTCGTTGAGGACGAACCGGTCACCCTTGCCGAAATAGTCGATGATGTCCTTGAACTGCCGGTGGTCGATCTCGCCGGTGTCCTTGTGGAGGACCATCAGTTTGCATTCGTCGCGCCACTGGACGTGTCCGTCGACGACGGGCATCAGCTCCGTGGCGATCTTCTCCTGCGGGAGTTCGAAGTCGAATTGTGAAAGTTTCATACGTTCCGTATTGACACAAGCAATTTTATATACGGAAGGATACCGCAAAAAGTTTCACGGAACCTGAAACATTTTTGCGAAACTTGTGGATTCGTCCTTGCAGGCGGGCCAAACAGAGGGTATTCGGATGCCGGCGAAAAAAAATCGCGACAAATTTGGTTTATATCATAAACTTGTTTATATTTGCACCGTGACTCGGGAAGACTGCGCAGCTTCGCCGGGCCGCGAAAACAAGTTAAATGGTTGATACAATGGAACAGAACAAAGAAATGACGGCGCAGGAAAGCCTGGCCCTCATCAGCGAAACGATGAACAACAGTCGGAAGGACATCCTTCGTCGCAGCGGCAAGTACTTCCTTCTCTGGGGGAGTCTGCTTACCTTCTTCTCCCTGCTGGTCTTTATCCTGTGGGAGACCACGGGCCATCCCCAGTGGAATTTCCTCTGGTTCCTCATGCCTGTCGTGGGTTATCTGGCCGCCCATCTGCTCGGCAAGGGAGACGCCGGCCTGCCTGACAACATGCTGACGAAGCTTTTCAGCGGCATCTGGTCCGCATATGGTGTGTTCGCGGTTGCGGTGTCCGTTCTCACAATCGTGTTCATCCAGTTCCGGGCCGATCCGCTCGGGACAATCGTCCTCGGTGCCGGTCTGACCGCCCAGCTGGTGCTGCTGTTCGGCCTGGCGGAGACCATCTGTGGAGTCGCGCTCAGGAGCTGGCCGGTCATCGTCGGGGGAATCCTGGTCGGCGTCGGCGGCCTTGCGGTTTACTATATCCTCGAACTGGGCGCAGCGCAGATGCTGATTTTCACGGTGGCCGGAGTCCTGCTTGCACTCACGGGAGTACTCATCAAGAACCAACGCTGACCGCCATGTTCCCCAAACTAGACCCTATCCTTCATTCGGAGCTCCGGCTGGCGGTGATGTCCATCCTGGCCGGAGCCGATGAAGCCGATTTCACCTATCTGAAGAAGCAGACGGGCGCCACCTCCGGCAACCTGAGCGTGCAGATCGACAAGCTCACGTCGGCCGGTTATATCACGGTGGAGAAAGGATTCAAGGGCAAGATGCCCCGCACCACCTGCCGGATCACCCCGGCAGGGCAGGAAGCCTTCGGCAAGTACGTGGAAGCGCTGAAGGAATACCTCTCGGCAGGCCGGTAAACGGTTATTTCTTCTTTGCCTTCGCCTGGGCCTGGCGGCGCTCGATGAGCTGCATGTTGCGGCGGGCGGCCGAGGTAAGTGATCACATGGTAGCCGGGAGCGGCCTGCCAAAAAGCTATCGCCTCGGCGGCCTGCTGAAAGGTATTCTGGCATCATCGAAGATCTTCTCCACCGAATTGCACACCAGGATGTCCCCATCTGCATCGGAGGCTGCTTTCAGGATGTAGGATACATCCAGCAAATCACCGATCTGAAGTTGGGAGAGGGTTTCGATATTGTAGCTGATCACGCGTGAGATCCAACCGGCATAGGCCTTCTTGTGTTTCCCTTTGATCCAGTGATTGTGCCCGTCCAGGAAGCCTTGCTCTCGAAGAGCCTTCAGGAACGGGGCGATGGCTCTCTCCTCCGCTTCCGAGAGTGGTGCAACCTTGGCCTTTCTGTCCGGGTGGGTAGAACCGACGGATTGGATACCAGTCCCGGCCCGGATACTTTCTCTCCTGTCTCCGAGATAGCGGCGGAGCGGGCAGTGCGGAATACGGCAAGTATGGCAAAGGGTTTCTTCCCTGCTGACGATGGCGTCAAGATCCTGAAGCAGGATCGAGCACGCCGGAGCGGGACAAAAAGCCATGGGTGCAGTCGGATAACAGCCGGACAGCACCTTCGGCCACCCGTTTTCAAAGCAGAGACGTCGGAGACAATAGGTCCCTTCCACAGCCATAACTGTTGTGTCCAGGATGACGAAATAGGAAAACAACATGTCACGCAGAAAAGCATTGCCGCTTGCTTCCGCGATATGGAAAAGATGTTCCATGCAGCGGATGACCCCGGAGATGCGTTCGTAATCGCAGTCGGAGCCTTCGCCGATGATAAACCCATGGCAGACCATCCGGAAGGAATCGGACAGATCTTTCTGGAGATACGGGATAATGCGGCCGAGACAACTGTGATATCGGGCCAGGGAATCTATCTCCCGAACTCCACAAGGAGAATATCCCGGGACAGGATTGCCGACGAATACGTCGGACTGTCCGGCGGAAGAAAACAGGTACCCCGGCGATTCTATCTTCCCTGGCGTGAGGAATTCGGAACAGACCTTCCGGAAAGGCTGGTACTTCGCGGAATCAGCTTGGATGCTGACTTGCTCTTGAAACCGTTGGTTGCAAAGCTCCAGCTCAGCGATCCTGGCCTCCAGTTGCTGGACTTGTAAGGATAGTAAGGTGCCCTCCGGATAGTTGGGCGAAGGGACGTCAGGGACAGGATTAACCTCAGGTGCGGGCAAGGAGTTCCCGCCGCTTGCCTGCGTACGGGTAGTCCCATCTGCGCATCTGTCCATATCGGCCCTGGCAGGACCGTATGTGACACTGTTCTGAAGCATTCTGTTTCTTCATTTCCTGTTGCCATGCCAAGTACAAATATATACAAAAACACCCGGCCTTCAACGGGCCGGGTGCCGATTGTTGATAACTTTTTCAATTGTCTACTTTAGACACACAAATTGGGACGTCCACTAAAACAACGAGTAGCGCTACGCGCATTCAGATAAAGATGATTCCTTTCAACAATTTCTCTCAGTTTTTCATAGGGAATGGTTGTATGAAGAATAAGATAATACTCATATCCAAAGGACAACTCAAACTTTTTTGCAAAATTCACCAAAATGCACCACATTTTTTCCCTTAAACATAGTTTAAGAAGCAAAATCAGCTTTTTGTCACAGACGCTAATACGCATCCCGGTATGGCATTCATTAAAGAATAATTTAAGTTCTGCTTGGTCTGATATATCATTCTCAAATACTGCAGCACGAAAAGTACTCTTCTCAAGATACCCTATCGTCAAATACTTTAGCTGATTGTTTTTAATAATTTCAACCACTGTTTTTACATAGTTGTTCTCAACCTTAAGATACTCTTTTATAGAAAGAACTGTTTCTCTGTTTTTTTTATTAATGTCATAGAAAGAAGACCAATCTTTTCGTGAACAGACTCCATGTGTATCGTAACATGCAGGTGAGTACTTTGCAATCTCATGTGATTCTTGGCACCAACGAAGACTGTTGTACCGGTTTAAAACAAACGTAGAGTTGATATTCATTATTGTTTCTATTTTTGGGAGGAGTTATTGGAACTCCTCCCAAATTAACCTAATCAGCGATCCTGTTTAAAAACTCATCATAAGTTCCCATACGAGTTTCTCTATTTTCTAAATCTTTGAGTGTTTTAGCTCTTTTCCATATTCCGCCATTATGTCCATCTTTATCAGGAGAAATAAAATCTTTTCCATTCGTATAAACAGATTGTCCATGGCTTTTAAACTTAGTTTTTTTATAACCGTCAGGAATTGATACTTTGACTTTTCGGGCATTCTCATTTCTTCCTTGAGTGAAGGTTATGGATTCTGGGTTGTCTGTACTTCCATCCAGATACCCTCTCTCATATCCCTCGCTTATATTTTTACTGGCATTAACAGCGAGTAACATGCTGGCACTTGCAATTTCCGCACCAGCAGTGGCAACTGTTGCCCCAACGCCTCCGATTCCCGCACCCACAGGCGCTCCGCCAACGGTTGCAACTGCGACAGCTCCGCTGGCAGCGATAGTGGCCCCTGTCGCCATGGCGCCCGTTCCCGTCCGTCCTCCCACCTGGGCCGCTTTCATCGTGGCAATATCAGCTTGCAGTAAGCCGGAATTGTAATCCGCGGCATCAGAGGGAGAGTACACATCGCGAAGCGGAGAGGAACCAGGGATGATATTCGTTACAATACCGGTAATAAAACCAATGGCCTTGTCCCACCAGCCAAGCCCCTCGTAATCTGAATAGCGGATGGGGTTTCCACCACAATACGCATACGGAGCAAAGGAGAGGTATTTCACCGCCAACGGATCCACTGCATTCCACCTTGCGATGTCCGGGTCGTAGAATCGAGCACCATAGTCCAGATATCCCAGAGAGCCGGTAGTCTGGAGTTCTTTGCCGTTGTAGCGGAAGCGGTTGGCAACCGGAGTCGACTGTGAGGCCATGCCGTTGTCGTGTCGGGAACCGAAGGGGAAATAATCATTCTGCTCAATAACGGAGCCGTTCCGGACCACGGCACGGACACTGCCGAGGTGGTCGGAAATATGGTAGTCAGCCAGGAAAGCGGAGCCGTTTTTGAGGATGCGTCCTCCCCCGAAAGCAACGCTCTCGAGGACCTTGCTGCGGTTATAGACGAAAGATCCGAGATACCAGTAGCCGTTGGAGCCGTTCACAACGCCGGCCTTGGATCCGTCCGAGAGATAGGTATAGCTGGCTTTAGCCGCTCCGCCAACTGAGGCAGTAACGCCTGCCGGCTGACCTAGCAGGTTGTAGGTTAATGAGAGCTCTCGGCGACCATCGGTGGTCAGATTCCCGTCAGTATCATACGCATAGGATGCGGTTCCGATGGAAGACAGACGGTTGCCGGCGTAACTGTAGTTGAGCGTGGTTGCCGCCCCTGCGTTGTTGTATCGGGTGAGGGCGGTGATGTTGCCCGCCCGGTCGTAGGAGATACCTTTCTCAGAGAGGGCGTTGGTGGTGGAGCCACACCAGCAAATAATAGAAGGCGACCCCCAAAGACATGGGTCGCCTTCCAACATTTCCTCAATCAATTCTAATAAGATAATCTTTGTTCTTTAGGGGTAAAGTACTGAATGTAAAGCAGGTGTAAACTCTTTATATAATCGAACAAATCGGAATCCTGATAAAAACCATCCCAGTAACGGAACTTATTGGAATAAAAAATTGTTTGATTATCTCGGGGATCAGCCGTCGACTCAAGTTCTCCTACTATTGGTGTAATAAAGACTTTTACAGTATACCTGCGCCTTTCTCGGATAGAATAACTAAAAGATTGAATGAGTTTCCTATTTTGCCTTACTATGGTTTCACTGCGATGTTCCTTTTTTCTCATTGCAGGATAATGGATGATGTCTAACCAGTAGAAATTGCCTCTGCATACCCTGTAGTCATCTATCAACTCATCTTCTCCAACGATAAAAGGATATAACGGAACTGAATCCATTAGAGAAGTGTCTAATTCGTCCAACGGGATTATCCACCAGTACTCATGTGTAAGATTTTCAAATGTACGACCTTTCTCTGTAAAAGAAACAACACAATAATGCTTTTCTTGTGCGCTCAAAAGGGTGCACATGAACAGAGCAAAAAACAGTATTTTTCTCATAAGCGATCTAAAGCTTGTTGCCAAATGTAATCTATTTCTTCCTTTGTTAAAGAGAAAGAATTAAGATGATCCATTAACCCACCACCTGAATTGTCATGCAAACCTAACGAATGACCTACTTCATGAGCAATTGTACCATATGGTGCATTAGAGGAAATTACAATGGAATTCCCTTTATGATATCCATATGCATTACCCGTGTATCCGCACATAACAACAGGGGCTCGAGCAATAGAAGGAGTCCCGTACCGCTGAGCTGGGATTCCATAATTAAGTGCTAAATTCCATATAGTATTATTATCCGCATTTGTAACATCTTCTGCGCCAACGCCAAAGACATTAAACTTGAAGCGGACGTGTTCTCCAAGTGTGTTTAAACGCCCCGAGGTTTCGCCGTTAAAGATAATGTTAAGAGTCTCTTGTATTTGAGCGATTTCGGCAGCGTTATTCTCTCTAATTTGTGCATTTTGTCTTTCGATCTTATTTCTTTTATGATGAGAGGCATTTTCCGGGATTGGTATTTCTCGCCTTTGTAAAACAACGATATTAGATTCAATGGTTTTTATTCCGTCTATATCTTTATATCTAATACCTTCTTCCCCTTTTGGATCTACAAATAGTATCGGATTATTATTGCAATACACATACGGACTTACCGCAAAGTACTTTTCCGCCATCGGATCAATGGCCGTCCAGGCGGCGGAGCGGTCGTAGAACCGTGCGCCGAAATCGCTGTAGGCGATGCCGAAGGCGGCATCCTGCTCCTCCTTGCCGCTGAAGCGCCAGCGGTTCGCAGCGAGTTGGGTCAGACCGTTCGGGTGGCGCTTGCCGAAGGGATAGTAGTCGTTCTGCTCGACCACTGTTCCGCTCGCATTGACGATGGCCCTCACGCTGCCCAGATGGTCCGTGATATGGTAGTCAACTGCATAGGCGTTGTTCCCCGTCCTGCGGATGCGCCCGCCGCCGAAGGCGATGCTCTCGAGGGTGCGGGAATTATTGTTTCCGCGGGTGTAGGTGAAGGAACCAACATAATCCTTCCCGGCGCTTGCGGAAGTGAACGCCGCGGTCTTCGTCCCGTCGGAGAGGTATGAGTAGTTGGCTTTCACGGTGGACCCGGACTTGATCTGTGCAGGCAAGTTAATCAAATTGTAGGACGATTGCAAGGAATTGGTGGCATCAGAGGTCACATTGCCGTTGAGATCATAGGAATAGGCATTCCTGCGGTTGCCGGTGTAGGCGTACGAGAGGCTGGTTGCCACGGGTGAGGAGCTATTGTCATAGCGGGTGAGGGCGGTGATGTTGCCCGCCCGGTCGTAGGAGATGGCCCTTTCGGAGAGTTTGTTGGTGATGGAGCCGGCGGTGGTACCGGCGTAGTACCGTGCATCAGTGAGTCGGTGTGCGCCGTCGTAGGTGAAACCGTAGGACCTCACGACCGCGGAGTTGCCGTTACCATGCGTCCATGTCCAGCTGCTGATGTCGCCGGAATAGCGCGCGTCGGGTTTTGTCCCGTTTCCGGAGATGGTCGGGGTGTAGTACCCCAGGGACATGGAGAAGATGTTGGTGGACCCCTTCATGGCAGACCTGGCGGTCAACCAACCCTGGATGTTGAAGGTGTCGGTGGTGGTGACGGCATTGGCGCCCGATCCGGAGGTGGTAGTCTTCAGACGGCCGAGGGGGTCGTAGGCGTAGGCCATGGTGGCGGTGACGCTGTCGTTGACGCCGGTGCTTTCGGAGAGCAGGCGTCCGCGGAGATCGTAGGTGAAGGTGCTGGTCTTGTAGTCGGATCCATGCTGCTCGCGGGAGGCGGTGACATTGCCGAGGAAGTCATACTGGGTGCTGTAACGGGACGTGGTGCCCATGGTGTTGGACTCGACGGTCTGGATAAGACGCCCGAGCTGGTCGTAGTAGAACGCGCGCTGGACGTAGGTGGAGGGCACCCCCGTGCCAGAGAGGATGGCGACCTTCTCGTAGGTCTTGAGACCCTTGATGCGGGTCTGGTCCACGTCAGAGTCGGCGACGATGCTGCTGACGGCGGAGAACGTCAGACCGGAAGAATCGGTGTTGGCGTAGGAACCATAGTCGTAGGATTCAAGCAGGGTTCCGGCGGACAGCAGGTTGCTGGTCGTCTGATCCTCAGTGACATCATCGAAGAGACCCTGTAACGTGGAGCGGCTCTGAGTGGAGGAGAGCAGGGTCCGGCGGACAAGCCGCCCGGCATCGTCGTACTTGCAGGTGACCCAGAGGCCGGCGGCGCGCTGGAGCCCGTCCTGGCTCATGACGAGCCGTCCGGCCCGGTCGTAGACGAAGTACTCGACGGCCTTGCCGGGGATCTTGCGGGAGAGTTGGCGCCCGAGACCGTCCCAGGTGTAGATGTAGCAGTACCGAGCCGCCGCCTGGGCTAAGGCCGATTCCGTGGATGTCCCGTTGGGCGACGTCGGCACAGGCCAGGTATCGGATGTTTCGAGGAGGGCACTTCCTTCCGGAGTGACGACCCAGCAGAGGTGCCCGGCGTCGTCGTAGACGTAGTATGTATCCATGTTGGGATCGTCCTCGGGATCGTTCCCGGAATCCTTCAGGGTGCGTGAGAGGACGGTGCGTCCGAGCACGTCGGTCCAGACGATGGAGACGGAACCGTCCTCGTCGGTGGTGGTGACCTTGTGGAGGGTACCGGCCGGATAGGTGCCGCTGATGGACATCGCTCCGGAACTACCTAC
Organism: Bacteroidales bacterium; assembly: GCA_017477245.1. Taxonomy (GTDB): domain Bacteria; phylum Bacteroidota; class Bacteroidia; order Bacteroidales; family UBA932; genus Cryptobacteroides. Next base: position 9,668 of record JAFUWY010000017.1, read on the forward strand.
GGAGAGTTTGCGGACTTCATCGGCGGCATTGGTGCCATAGCTGATCTGGACGGCCTTGGAGCTGTTTTCGGAGGAAGAGTAGGTTTTGCCGGGCTTGCGTACCTTCAGGACGCGGTTGAGAGGCGAGGCCTCGTATTCCTGCTCGGAGAAGGCATAGGGGCCCTGTCCGGACCAGCCGTTGTTGTTATACCAGGCGGACTGGTTGGTGAACACGGAGGAGGTGCTTTCCTCCATGCGGGAGCTGTTGGTGGAGACATACGGCAGATAGGACCTCGCATCAGAGCGGCGCATCACATCATACCATACAGGTGTGACGATGTTCTTGCCGCCGGAGGGGGAGGCTCCGACCTGGACGACCTGCTCGGCGTATCCGAGTCCGTCGTAGAAGGTGATGTCCTCGAAGGAGGCGGAGCCGTCGGCGTTGGTGTAGGTACGGGTGAGGGTCCAGTTGCCGGGCAGGGCAATGCGCTCGGTGGGATTGACCTCGGGAGCGGACTGGGAGAGGGAGACCTGTGCCGAGGAACTGCCGGCGCTGACCGTGAGCACGGCGGTGACAGGAGAAGAGCCCGTGTTCTGGGCGGCGGGCGCCACGTGGATAAAGTCAGAGCCTATGCCATCGGACGAGTCTACAATGAAAGCGGAGTTTGACACGGAGACGGTCCAGGCAACCTCGTTGTCTGCTGAGACGAGAATGGCCTGTTCGAAGGTGTCGGAGGCAGACCAGGTGAGGGAGGTGGTATTGACGGAGATATTCTGAGCGGACAGACTTGCGGGCAGGCACAGCAGCGCCGCTGCTGCGAGTGCGAGGAGTTTGGAAAAAGTTCTCATGGCAGTAAGGGATTATTGTTGTTTGTTGTCCGGGGAATAGAGGTAGGCCGCGGTCTTGCGTCCGAGGTCGTCGAGGACCTGGTGGAGCTTGCCGGAGGCGTTGTAGGTGTAGGAGGTGGAGCGTCCGTCGGGTGTGGTCTCCTGGGTGAGGCCGACGAGCGGGGCGTACTCCCAGGAGGTCACCTCCGCGTCGGGAATGTCGCGCAGGGCGGAGACCTGTGTGGAAGAGAGTGCTCCGGAGAGCGGGGCGTTCTCGATGCCCGAGAGGCCGGAGACGGCCTTGACCTGGGTGAGGGTGGCCCCGACGATCTGTGCGACGGGATAGAGTCCGTTGTAGCCCCAGACGTAGACGGTGGAGATGCCGGCAGGGTCCGTCTTTTGGAGAATCCGTCCGAGCTTGTCGTAGGAGTAATTGGTGACGTGGTTCTTATGGGTCACTCCGTCGTGTTCCGTGACAGATGCGATGCAGAATAAAGCAGGGTGGTTGATGGCATCAGGCTGAAGGTAAGTCATCGTGCGGCTTGAGACAAGAACTTCGGACTCACCGTGGGCCTTGGTATAAACCGCTTCCACTACGGGCCGGTCGATCTGCCCCGCATCATACATCTTGCGGTATATGTTGCTTGCTGAAGCCATGGCATAGTCGGAGACGTAGGTCCAACGGGTAATCTGTTGCTCCTCTCGGGACCCGATGACGGTCTGGGAAATCCGCTGAGCGAAACTGTTATATGAGTAAGAAGTCTCTCTGGATATTTCGCTTGAACCATAGGAGTGGGTCTCTGTAGCTTGACCTATATCTTCCCTGCCGATATACACCGGGTCATATCCCACACAGTAGAACAAATACCGTGGGACATAGTCATCATCTTCAGCGGATGTTTTTATAAACTGGGTCTGCTCGGTAGCAACGGTTTCCAGAGATGCGTTCAGGAACTCCTTCGAAGAAAGTTTCCCGCGTAACCTCTGAAGGGAAGTATTCAGAAAAAGGTACCCGATCGGATCTGCCATCACGAGGCCCCATTCGCCGTATAACCTGACCCGGTCCGGAATAAAATCCTCATAAGAATAGGCGTAATCTATGAGTGAGGGATCTTTGCTGGTTGTGAAATGATAGTGAATCCGGCTGCCGTCCCGCCCCTGTTCAAACACGTCACTATACTCAATGTGAGTGCTGCCGTAGTGCGTGAGATTGTTCGATATAAGGGTTCCCGTTTCCGTAAAGACATAACCCTGGAAGGTGACGGTATATGACAGTTTATAACGAGGCATGTATGCGAGTATGCCGGAACTGGGAGAAGCATTCGTCGGCCCTGTCCTGTAGGAATAGCTCTTGGCATCCAGTAAGGAACCATCGGAATCGAAGTGTGATATGCTGCAGATCCGTACCCCGCCGGCAACGCCAGTTTGGGACACGATGGAAGGATTGAAAGAGTTGACCCTCAGGCGCTTTACGGAAAAAGAATAAGTGTGTGGCTCGTAGGAGAAACTGGTCCAGCCCCCCGTCGGATAAGTCAGTTTTGTCAGGATGCCGTACTGGGCGTAGGACCCGTTGGGCTCCCTGGGGTTTCCGGCAAGGATCGTTTCGTCGAGGGAACTATCAAGCGTGGAGATATCCATGAATCTCGTAGAAGCACCGGAATAGCCGTTATAGTATCCCCAATGGTCGATCTTGAAATTGCCGGCATAGGGAGTGTCTTGTTTGTTATAATAATCCATGGAGAATGTCCCCACTCCGTCAATCGAGAGCGAGGTCAGATAACTGGTTTTTGATTTCGTATTACCATCGAAGGCCAGGGAACAACGCTTGATAACATTCCCTTCATATTTGACGTCAACTTCGGTCAGCAGCAATTGGGGTGAATAGGCGTTGTACAGGTTGTCGTTGTTGAACGGCGGCTTGTAGGACCGGATGACATTCCCGGTAGTATAAGAGAAAGACAGGATTTCAGTGCCATCCACCTTGACAGAAGAAAGGCAAGACGTTGTCACGTCGCACGTATTGATATGTTTCTCAGAGCCTCCGACAAGACCGGTACCATATGGATTCGTTCCGATCTGAGAGACGCTGTAATAGAGCCCGCCGGGCCTTGTCGCCTTGTAGTACAACACACCCGGTGAGTCGTAGCTGAATGTGACGGTCCGTCCGTTGGGTGCTTCTATCCGGCTCAGATGCCAGGAAAGGATTGTCATGGGAGAATAGATCATCTCCGTGTTCCGGTCTCCGGTCCGGTATCCCAGGAAAATGTATCTGTATCCGTCTGGGGTCGTAATCGTGATTCCACTGCGGACACTGTTTACCATGAAATCGAATTCTATCTTATAGCCATCCGGGGACTGAGGAGTCCCATATACGAAAACCTTGCCTTCCGGGCCAAGGTGAAAGGAGCCGGAGTGCCCCAGGAAATTAAAGTGGAAGATGTCCGGCTCGGCATCGAACAATTCATTGCCAGAAAGGGCATAGATGCACTTCCTGTTACCGAAAAAGGCATCCGCGCAGTAGACATCATCCGGGAACGCATTCCGATTGGAGGTGTGGAAAGCATAGTATCCGGGAACCATACGGGTGCTCATGGAGTTCTCCGTTATCAAGACAGTCTCGTCGTCCGGGATGCCGCGAATATCGCGGGAGATAACGCCTCCGGCATTCAAGGTCCAGCCAGGCCCAAGGATTCCGGGCGGGTCATTGGGCAGGCATCCATTGGAGGCATAATCGAAACTGACCGGTATTTCGAAATCCGGGTCCTTGTACGTGTAGAAAGGGACGGACAGGTGCACCGTCCCGGTGTAGAGGCTCGGGGAAACTTCCCCGTACTGGATCTGGGCCCAACTGTCCGTCGAGGGACGGGCGGGCTCGTCGGCAGCCCTCATTTGTGCGGAGGCTGCTTGGGGCAGGCACAGCAGCGCTGCTGCGGTGGCTGCGAGGAGGGTGATTTTAACGTTCATAATCTGTTATATTTATCCAGCAACGAAGATGGCGGTTCTGGCGGTTGCCGGAGGGGAGATATATGCAGTTTAACAGAGTTAGATTGCATATATCCGGAATGGTATAACAGGTTATGTCGGGTATATAATGGTTATATAACAGTATACGCTTGCTTGAAATAATAGGACCCATCGGGACGGACAATGCCCTGTGAGACAATGGCAGGGCGTGCATAACGTCCGAAAATCAGGGACGTTATGCACGATATGGGCCCAAAACGTTCATAACGTCCGGTAAAGTGGGACGTTATGAACGGTTCTGCGGCTGAGAGCCGGTTATTTCTTCTTCGCCTTCGCCTGGGCCTGGCGGCGCTCGATGAGCTGCATGTTGCGGCGGGCGGCGTAGTCCTCGGGATCGAGCTTGAGGGCCTTCTTGTAGAATTTGACGGCCTGCTTGTCGTTGCCCTTGACCACCTGCTGGTAGGAGCCGAGGTTCCCCACGAAGACCGAGTTCTTGGGGAAGAGCTTGGTCATCCGCTCGGAGATCTCGCGGAAATACTCGTAGCTGGCGGGGGAGGCCGTCTGGAAGAAGAGGGCGCAGTACTCGCCGACGCCCTGCTGGAAGGTCTCGGACGAGGCGGCCTCGCCGTCCAGGGTCCAGGCGGGGTGGGCGGAGGCGTCGCGCTCGATGAGCGCCTTGAGCTCCGCCGCGGCCATGTCGGGGCTCTCCTTCTCATAGGCGGTGAGGGCCGTGATCTTGAGGTAGTGCCAGCGCAGCTCGTCGGGCTGGGCGGCGAGCTGGCGGTCGAGCACCTTCATGGCTTCGCCGAAGAGCTCCTCGTCGTAGGTGATCTCCTCGAAATAGTTGACATCGTTGCCGTCGGAATCCTTCAGGGTGAAGGTCGGCTGGTTGCCCAGGTAGCGGCGCACGCCGGGCTTGGACACGATCTCCGCGTGCTGGGACTTGACGAAATAATAGTTGAACCGGGCCATGGGGATGGCCTTGTTGTCCGGGTCGGCGGCCTCCCAGCGGTCCAGCAGGGTCTCCACACCCACGCCGGAGTATCCGACGTTGCGCACCAGGCGTTCGTAGCGGGCCTGGAAGTCTTCGGGGGCGGTCTCCTGCGCCAAGGCGGGGCAGGTCAGTGTCAGGATCGCGACCAGCGGGGCGATCAGTCTCTTCATCTTCATACGTTCATCAATATGCGGCGGCCCTTGGGGAGCAGGTTGTTGCATCGGGGTCCGATGTTCTTGACGAATCCCAGCGGGTGGCCGAGGTAAGTGATCACATGGTAGCCGGGAGCGGCCTGCGGCAGCACGAGCGCGTCCCGGTGGAGGAAGCGCAGGGCCGTCTGCCGGTCCACGTCCACGGCCGGATAGTCCTTGCTATCAAATTTTATGCTCAACGCGTAATCCGGGTCCGGGATGAAGTCCCGGCCCTTCGTCCCGCCCTTGCGCAGCCCGCTGCGCAGGGGGCGCAGCGCGGAGATGTCTGCCTTGGGGGCGGTGCGCTGCGGGGCGGTCTTGCGCAGCGCACCGGCCCACTGGCCTTCGCCCGGCACCACGCCGGCCTCCAGCAGGTGGCCGTGGGGGGTGCGGCGCACGCCGTATTCCGCGAAGATGTCTTCCGGGGGCAGGATCTCGCCGCCCAGTTCGGCGGCGGCCCAGTCGAGGTTGTCGTCGTTCTCCGCCGCTTCGTAGGTGCAGGTGCTGTAGAGCAGCCAGCCGCCTTGGCGCAGGGCGGGCCAGACGTCCGCGAGGATGCGCTTCTGGCGGGCGGCGCAGAGGTCCACGACAGCCGGGCTCCACTCCTCGCGGGCCCGGGCGTCCTTGCGGAACATCCCCTCGCCGCTGCAGGGCACGTCGGCGACGATGATGTCGAACCACCCTTCCAGCTGCGCGAAAGCCGCCGGGTCCACGCTCGTGACGACCACGTTCGGGTCGCCCCAGCGCGCCACATTGTCGTCCAGCACGCCCACGCGCGCCTTCATCACCTCGTTGGCCACCAGCACGAACGCATCCCCGTATGCTTCGCGCAACGACGCTGCCAGATCCGTCGTCTTCCCACCAGGAGCGGCACATAAATCCAAAACCCGAATAACCGGTTGCGGCGCAGCGGAGACGGCAGCAGCCTCTCCGGACCGTGCCACCCTCGGCATCGTAAGAGGGGGGACCGCAAGCGAAGCGCCGCGGTGGGGTCCGGCAACGCCGGACGTCCGGAGAGGCTGGCTGCCGCGGAGCGAAGCGCAACCGGTCAATAGTTTCCGGAACAGATAGCCGACAAACATCGCGGAACTGTCCTGGACGTAGTAGCAACCCGCGTGGAAGAGGGGGTCGAGCGTGAAGACAGGGCGCTCCTGCAGGATGCGCCCATAGGGAGACCAGGGTACAGGCGTCCCTTCGGGACCGGCGAGACCCTTGAAAGGATTGAGACGGACCGAGACGGACGCTTCCTCCATCCTATCCGCGCCAATTGTCCGGCATCTGCGGCATGCGGCCCTCGGACGCGTCCACGAGACCGTCCACCAGCTTGTCCAGCGCCTGCTGGACCTTGCCGCCGAGCATCGTCTTCATCATGAAATTGAGGTTGGCATCCAGGTCGATCCAGAAATCGGTCCGGCCCTCGAGCACGGACGGCTCGAAATGCAGCACGCCCACGAACTCCACGGGGGAATCCGTGCTGCCCAGGCGGATCAGCCGGTAGGGCTCGCGGTCATCCACGCGCACGCCGATGCGGAACCCCTGCACCGTGACGGAGAGGGTATCGAAATCGGCCTCGATCTCGGCCTGCACCTTGTCGGCGGGGACCATCTGCGCGAAATTGCGCAGGTCCGTGAATGCCATGTAGAGCTCTTCTGGGCGCTTGGCCACCTGCCCGTGCTTGCTGCTATAGTGTGCTGTCATAGTCGGAAATAATGCTTACATTTGTCGTACCGTTTGCAAAGATAGCAATTTTCCGATGCACAAGATATATTTCGAGAAACGCTGCATCATCATCTGCAGTCCCGACGAGCAGGCGCTCTCCGACCCCAACGCCGTGGAATTCCACTTCGGGGAGAGCATCAACATCCACACCCTCGTGGACATGTTCGAAGCCTCGCAGTCCCTCTCGCGCATCTACATCCCCACGGACAACACCGCCTGGATGTACCGCCGCGTCTGCGCCGAGTTCCGCGAGGTCGACGCGGCCGGCGGACTGGTGTCCAACCGCCGCGGCGACTACCTCCTGATCCAGCGCAGCGGCCTCTGGGACCTGCCCAAGGGGCACCGCGAGGAAGGCGAGGACATCGCCGTCACGGCCCTGCGCGAAGTGCAGGAAGAGACCGGCGTGGACCAGCTCGCCCTGCGGGACCTGATCTGCATCACGGACCACTGCTACCTGCGCGGCGGCGTCTGGCACCTCAAGCACACCTGGTGGTACGACATGCTCTACACCGACCCGGTCAACCTCACCCCGCAGCGCGAGGAGGACATCACGCGCGCCGCATGGGTGGCGCGCTCGAGCCTGCCGCCGTACCTGAAGAATACGTATCCCTCCATCCAGGAAGTCTTCCGCGAAGCGAAGGTCTAGTCGGCCTTGACGGTCTTGGCGGGGTCAACGCGCGCGATGAACAGCGTCGGGATCAGCAATAACAGAAGGATGCCGGCGAAGGCGGCGAGGTCGGCCAGCAGGATGGCCGGCACGTTCACGTGCACCGGCACGAACGAGACGAAATAATTGACGGGATTGAGCTTGATCCAGTGCGTCGTGCCCTGGACCAGGCAGAAGAGCAGCGCGAGGGCGTTGCCGATGGCCATGCCGATGGCCACGGTCCGGGCCCCCACCCGCAGGAATACCCCGGCGATGGCCCGGTCGCCCATCCCGAGGGTCTTGAGCGTGCCGATCGTGGAGACGTGCCGGAAGAGCAGGATCAGCAGCCCGGAGATCATGTTGAACCCAGCCACGATGGTCATCAGCAGCAGGATCGCATAGACGTTGAAATCGATCAGGTCCAGCCAGTCGAACAGCTGCGCGAAGCGCTCCTGCGCCGAGACGGCGCGCAGCGGATCCTCGTTCTCGCGCGCGCCGAGCGTGGCGCGCCAGCCCAGCTCCTGCGTGGCCTGCACCATGGCCCGCCGGCTGTGGTGGCGGGGCGAGAGCGTGACCTCGAGCAGCGAAGCCTCGTCCGGCCCCCACTCCGCGACGCGGCGCAGGTCGCCGATGGGCACGTACAGCAGCTGCCCCTCCTCCGTCTCCATGGCATTCTCGTAGACGGAGACGATCCGCCACTTGCGGATCTTGGTCTTCTCCCCGATGAAATACGCCGTCAGGTCGTCCCCGACGCCGAGCCCGAAACGCTCTGCGAGCGTGGAAGGGACCCGTACGCCGAGTGCGGCCGTGTCGGCCCGCGTGCCCTTGAAGAGGGCGCCGTGGATGTCGTCCCCGAGCTTGAGGATGCCGGCGCGGTAGACCACCGGCTCGATCCGTTCCACGCCGGGGACGGCCTCCAGCTCCGGGAGATAGGAAGGCGTGGCGGGGACGGAAGCGTCGCTGCCGGTCAGGTCGGCGGCGGCGTTGGTCAGCAGGACGTCGCCCGTGACCGCGGAAACGCCGCTGCGGATCTCCCGGCGGAACCCGCCGGAGATCGCGACGGCGACGATGATAACAAGGAAAGAGATGGCTATCGCGACGACAGCCATCCTTTCCCTGACACGCAGACGTGCGGCGATGAAGCCTTCCGCCTGCATCGAATTACCAGATATGGACGCGCTCGGCCTCCGGACGCCACATCGCATCGCCCTCCTTGATGCCGAAGGCATCGAAGAAGAAGCCGAAGTTGCGCAGGGTCACGTTGACGCGGTTGTTGCCCAGCGAGTGCACGTCGAGCTTGGTCAGACGGGCCTTCTCCTCGTCGGTGATGTTCTGGGCCCACACGCGGGCGTAGCCGAGGAAGAAGCGCTGGTCGGCGGTGAAGCCGTCGATCGGGGCGGGTACCTTGTCGCCGAGGGCGTTGTGCAGGGCCGTCCAGGCCACGGACACGCCGCCGTGGTCGGCGATGTTCTCACCGAGGGTCAGCTCTCCGTTGGCCATGACGCCGGGGAGGATTTCCACCTCGCTGAACTGGTCGGCGAGCACGTGGGTCTTCTCCACGAAGGCGGCGCGGTCCTCGTCGGTCCACCAGTTGTTCATGTTGCCGTCCTTGTCGAACAGGCTGCCCTGGTCGTCGAAGCCGTGGGTCATCTCGTGGCCGATCACCACGCCGATGGCGCCGTAGTTGACGGCATCATCCGCATCCGGGTTGAAGAACGGCGGCTGGAGGATACCGGCCGGGAAGCAGATCTCGTTGGTGGTCGGGTTGTAGTAGGCGTTGACCGTCTGCGGGGTCATGCCCCACTCGGTCGGGTCCGTGGGCTTGCCGAGCTTGGAGAGGTTGTCCTGCACGTACCAGGCGCTGGCGGCGCGGAGGTTCTCATAGTAGCTCAGCTGCGGGTCCACCTTCAGGCCGCTGTAGTCCTTCCACTTGTCGGGATAGCCGATCTTGACGGTGAAGGCGGCCAGCTTCTCGCGGGCGCGGGCCTTGGTGGCGTCGGACATCCACTCCAGGGAGTCGATGTGCTGGCCGAGGGAGACCTGGAGGTTCTTCACCAGGTCGAGCATCTTCTGCTTCGAGGTCTCGGGGAAGAACTTCGCGACGTACATCTGGCCGACGGCCTCGCCGAGGATGCTGTTGGGCACGCTCATGGCGCGCTTCCAGCGCGGGCGCTGCTCGGTCACACCGCTCATCTGGGTGCTGAAGAAGTCGAAGGAAGCCTTGTAGAAGTCGTCGGACAGGGCGCCGGTGGCGCCGCTGATCAGCTGCGCGGCCAGGTAGTCCTTGAGGGTCTCGATCGGGGTCTCCTTGAAGAGCTTGCTGAAGCCCTGGAAGAAGGAAGGCTGCTGGACGATGACCTTGTCCATCTCCGGCAGGCCCATCGCCTGGGCGAACGCCTTGAAGTCGAAGCCCGGATAGGCCTTGTAGATCTGGGCGGAGCTCATCGGGTTGTACTGCTTGGTGTAGTCGCGGTTCTCCACGCTGGTCCAGGAGAAGGCGGCGAGCTTGTCCTCGATGCCGGCGGCATTGGCCGCGCGCTGCTCGGGCTTGTCCAGGCCGGCGAGGGCGAAGAGCTTGCAGAGCATCTCCTCATAGCCCTTGCGCAGCGCGGCGTTGGCCGGGTCCACATAGTAGTCGCGGTCGCCCATGCCGAGGCCGCCCTGGCCCAGATAGAAGATCTGGTTCTTGCTGTCCATCAGGTCGGCGTCCACGCCGCCGCCGAAGAACCCGCCTTCGCCGACGAGGTTGAGCTTGCCCAGGTGGGCGGCCAGCGCCTTCTTGTCCTGGATGGCATAGAGCTCGTCGAGGTATTTCTTAAGCGGGGCGGCACCCTCCGCGTTGAGGCGGGTGGAGTCGAGGCCCTGCTTGTACAGGTCGACGATCTTCTGGTCGACCGTGCCGGGCTCGGGGGTCAGGGTCGTCATCTCGGAGAACAGGGCGTTGAGGTTCTCCACGTTCTGCTCGCGCAGCACGTCGAAGGAGCCGAAACGGGCGTACTCGGGCTTGAGGGGATTCTTCTTCATCCAACCGCCGTTGGCGTAGAGGAAGAAGTCGTCGCCGGGCTTCACGCTGAGGTCCATGTCGGTCGGATCCAGGGCCGGCGCCTTCACTTCCTTGGGCTGGCAGGCCGCCAGCATCATCACAGGAATCATGATTGCAAAAATCTTTTTCATATGGTTGGGTTTGAATACTATTTTTCAGTTCCAACCTGCAAAGATACGGAGTTTGCCCGAAAATTCCGATATTTGCGGCCGTGATGAACGCGAAAGTCCAAGATATCCTCGTCCGCTACGGGATCGCGACGGTGGGACTGGTGCTGGTGGCACTGGGGGTCGCGCTGTCGATAATCTCCAACCTGGGCACGGCGCCGCTGTCGTGTCCGGCCTACGTGCTGAACCTGCGGATCCCGGCCCTGTCGGTCGGGACCTTCACCCTGCTGGTCAACATTTCCTACATGCTGCTCCAGATGGCCCTGCTGCGCAAGGACTTCAAGGCGAAGTACCTGATGCAGGTCGTGGCATCCGCCCTGTTCGGCTACCTGATCGACGGGTGGATGTGGGCGCTGGGCTGGCTGCAGCCCGAGGGCTTCGGGGCGCGGCTCGCCCTGACGGTGCTCGCCGGCGCCGTGACCGCCCTGGGCGTCAGCCTCGAAGTGGCGGGCAATGCCTGGATGCTCTCGGCCGAGATGACGGTCGGGGCCTTCTCGCAGGTGCTCCGCAAGGACTTCTCCCGCGTGAAGATCGTGATGGATTCGCTGGTCGTGGTGGTCTCGGCCGTCCTGGCCTGGCTGTTCTTCTCCAATCCTTTCGGATCCGGTGCATGGACCGGGCTGGGAGATGTCCTGCTGGCCCGTACGCCGGGGGTCGTCATCGGCCTGGGCACGCTCCTGCTGGCGGTCCTCCCCGGATTGATGATGAGCCTCACCGACCCGCTGGCCGACCGCCTGGTCAAGGACATATACGGCAGAAGCGCTCGTAGATCGCAATGACGTTGTCGACGTAGAAGACCGTCTCCTCCCCCCGGAAAGGTCCGACCTTGACCGCCCCCGTCGCCAGGGTGGTCTCGTCCTGCATGCGGGGCAGGACCTGGTTGACGACGTTCTGCCAGTAGCCGGTGTCCGTGCCCAGCAGCTGTGCCACGCGCAGGCAGTCGTCGATCCGCCCGACGCCGGCGTTGTAGGCTGCGAGGGCGTATTTGTAGCGCTCGGTCATGTTGTCCCCGACCTTGTAGTAGCGGCGGATCAGGTTGCCCAGCAGCTCCGCTCCGGCGGCGATGTTCATCTCCGGGTCCAGCGGATCGCTCACCCCGTAGCGCTCGGCCGTGCCGGGCATCATCTGCATCAGGCCGGCGGCGCCGCGCGGGGAGCGCGCCTCGATGTGGAAGCGCGATTCCTGCCAGATGACGGCGGCCAGCAGGTGCCAGTCCCAGCCGAGGGTGTCGGCGTGGGCGCGGATCAGGCTGTCGTAGGGGCTCAGTTGCGTGCGGCGGCCGCCGCGCATCGGGTTGTAGTCCTTGAGGTAGGCGGCCCGGACGGGCGCATAATCCTCGCTGTGGTGCCAGGCATCGATCCAGTCGTTGAGGTCGCGCATCCCGGCATGCTCGTCATGGCGCATCATCCACAGGCAGAGGCTGTCTACGGGCGTGGATACGAGCACGCTGTCGACGGCCAGGCTGTCCTCGAAGGGCACGACCACGATGTCCACGGCCCCGGCGCGCAGCGAGTCCAGGTAGGAGCGGTTGCGGCCGGTGAGGCGGATGTCCAGGGTCTGGCCGCCCCCGGCGGCATAGCGCTGCAGCAGTTCGTACTGGTAGCCGGTCACAAGGGCCTTGGACGTGTCGGCAAGCGGGGCGAGCTCCAGCACGCAGCGGATGTGCGCCGGGCGCTCGTAGGGTGCCTCGGGGGATTTCCCGAGGAGCGCCGCGATGCCCGTGCAGGCGATCAGGAGGGCGGTGACGGCGAGGGCGATGGATTCTTTCCGGGTCATGGGCTACTGGCGGGGGCGTCCGGTGGGCTGGGTGTAGAACGGCCAGTAGATGCCGAGCTTGAGCCCGTCCATGCCGTTGGAGGTGATGATGTAGCGGTCCGCGCTGAAGTAGTCCATCTTGCGCAGGGGCCAGCCGCCGCCGGCATTCTGGTACTTGATGAACACGCAGGCGCGCTTCCACTGGACGTTGACGAAGATGTCGAAGAAGGGTCCGTTGGTGTAGAGGCGGTCGGTCTGGTTGTGGAAGACGCCCAGGTTGGGGTTCCACGCCGGAGCGTGCCAGGGCGTATTGTAGTACGCGTCGGCACCGATCTGCATCACCATGACGTTCTGGCGCGCCTCGTTGCGCTGCACCACGAACTCAAGGTAATAGCGGAAGTTGAAGGCGGCAGCGGGCAGCGGCAGGACCTCCGGTTCGGAGGAAACCTGGAAGAGCGCCCGGTGGTCGAGGTGCACGGGACCCAGCTTGAGGTCCTTGCGGACCTGGGCCGAGAGCACGCTCATGGCGGGCCCGTGCTGGCGGATGATGCCGTCCGTGCCGTAGTAGAGGCTGTTGCCGAGCAGGGCGTAGCCCACCTCGGCGCCCAGCCGCCAGCGGGGGATGTCGAGCCGGCCCTGGATGCGGGTCGTGGAGATCTTGCCGAAGTCGTTGTCCCAGCTGAAATGGTTGAGGTTGAGGTGCTGCTGGTAATAGGTCGGCTCCTGGAGCGTGGTCTCGAAATGCGCCGAGAGGCTGACGGGACTCTTGCGCGCCCGGCGGAACGGGTAGAAGCGGAACTCCGCGTTGGCTTCGATCCCGAAGTCGCCGAAGTCGTGGCCGAGCAGAACGTAGCGGGCCTTGGCGTCCCAGTAGGCGTTGTCGCGCAGCTGGCCCTCGGCGCCGGCATAGAGGTAGACCGAGTTCTCGACGTGCCTGGTCGGGCGGACCGTCGTGCTGTCGAAATATTGCTTCATGTAGTCGCCCACGCCCACGTCCAGCTTGGAGACGATGCCGGCGTCGGACCAGGGCTGGAGGCGGATGTAGACCTTGTTGTCGAGTTTCGCCACGCGCATGGAGTCGGTGCTGGCGTTGCCGTAGCGGAACAGGTCGTAGAAGTCGGTGCCGGGCGCGCCGGTGATGGCGTCGTAGTACTCGCGGGTGTAGGTGGAGAACTCGCTGCTGTGGCCCACGTAGGCCGTGGTGATGTCGCGGTCCAGGCTGTCCGGGTTGAAGTGGAAGGAGGTGTCGCGCCGGGCCCGCATCCGGCTGATGAAGGTGAAGGGGATGCGCAGCTGCTGGTCCAGGAAGAAGGTGTTCTTCTTGATCTTGGAGCGGGCGTTCGAGAGCGCCACCTGGATGTCGCGCGCATCGACCGTGGTGTCGCGGATCCAGCCCACGTCCACGATGCCTCCGTTCTCCTGGTGGTTCACCACGTTGCGGATGAAGCCGGCGTGCATCGTATAGCGCTTGCCCAGGTAGTTGGCCTGGACCACGGTGGTCTTGTTGGCCGTCGTCTCGTCCGCGAGCATGCCCCCGCCGCCGAAGCGGTCGTAGAGCAGGGCGTAATTGAGCGCCGGGGTGATGTTCTGGGTGGTGAAGAGATGGAGGTTGTCGGACTCCTTGTCGCGGTTGGCGAGCAGGGTGCCGTAGTAGGCGAGCTCGGTGTAGGGGACCTTGGTGTTGTAGTGCGGCAGGGTTCGGTGCGAGTAGCTCCAGGGCTCCATCGCGTCGTAGAACTCCACGCCTTCGTCGCTGCGGCGCAGGAACCAGTTGTAGTACTGCACCGGCGAGCCGGCCACGCCGAGCCAGGAGGCGTTGACGTCGCGGCGCCGGAAGGGATAGTCGTGGAAATGGTAGTTGTAGGTGGTGTCCGGCACGTACGGCGACATCTTGCCGAAGTCCGGGTCGCGTGTCCAGGCGACCATGCGTTTGAAGTAGAGCGAGTCGGGCAGGGCGTAGGTCTCCAGGATGCGCGGGGTGGTCTCCGCGATGGAGTCGCGGATGTTCTGCCGCTCCTCGCGGACTTTCGCCAGCGAATCCATCCGTGCCAGCTTCAGCTGGGCTTTCTGCTCCATGTCGTAGGCCTTGCGCTCCTCCTTCGACAGGCCGGCGTACCAGGCTTCGAAGGCGGCCTTGGCCCTGGCGGTGGAGTCGACGATCCACAGGGAGTCGAGCTTGCTCCAGAGCGAGGTGTCGAGCTGCGCCTTGAAGGAGTCGCGCGGGCTCAGGTGCACCACGGTGTCCTTGGGAGCGGCGAGGGCCGTGGAGTCTTCGGGCCCGGCGGACGTGGTGTCGCGTACGGTGATCTCCTCCAGCGAGAGGGTGCGGCGCAGCTTGTAGCCGCCGCGCGGATAGATCACCGTGTCCGGCGCGGCGACCATTCCGTCATTCCGGGCGATTATTCCGTCATTCCGGGCTTGACCCGGAATCCCCCGGAACGGGCTGTTCCCGAAATCCAGCGCCCCCGCGGCGGCAAAAGCCGTCACGGCGACAGGGAACAGTATGCGCGAGAATAAATTCACAATCAACAAAGATAAGGAGTTTTGGGGGATTCTCAAAAAGTGCGTAAATTCGCCTGTAGTTATGCAAAGACTCCAACAGCTCTACCGCGACTGGTCCGGGGAGGTCCCGGACCGGTGCGACCTGCTGCCCCTGTCGGGCAGCGCGCGCAAGTATTACCGCCTGTCCGGACCCGGCGGGACCGTGATCGGCTGCATCGGCACCAACCTGGCCGAGAACCGCGCCTTCCTCGCGATCGATGCGCAGTTCTGCGACCACGGCCTGCACGCTCCGGCGGTCTATACCGTGTCGGACGACGGGATGGCCTACCTGCAGGAGGACCTGGGCGGCGGCCAGCTCTTCGAGCTCCTGAAGCCCGCCCTCGCGGACGGCGGTTTCTCCCGGGAACAACGGGACTGGCTGCATGACACGATGGCCCTGCTGCCCGCCGTGCAGTTCAAGGTGGGGGAGGGCATGGACTGGGACGTCTGCTTCCCCGACCGGGAGTTCAACGCCCGGATGGTGGACTTCGACCTCAATTATTTCAAATACGATTTCCTGAAGCTCACGGGCCTGGAGTTCAACGAGATCCGCCTCCAGGACGACTTCGACCGCCTGCGCGCGGACGCGCTCGACTTCGAAGGGGACACCTTCATGTACCGCGACTTCCAGGCGCGCAACGTGATGATCCGGGACGGCGAGCCCTGCTTCATCGACTTCCAGGGCGGCCGGCGCGGTCCGGTGCAGTACGACCTCGCGTCGTTCCTCTGGAACGCCGGGACGCACTTCAGCGCGCCGCTGCGCCGCGAGCTGGAGCAGGTCTACCTGCGCGCGCTCGACGCCTTCCGGCCGGTGGACGAGAAGGAATTCTACCGGCAGTACCGCCTGCTGACGCTGGTGCGCCTGCTCCAGGAGACGGGCGCCTACGGCTTCCGCGGCCTGGTGGAGCGCAAGCAGCTCTTCCTCGACTGCATCCCCACGGTGCTGGGCTGCTTCCGCGAGCTCACGGCCGAGCCCTTCGGCCGCTATCCCTACCTGACGGAAGTCCTGCAGCGCCTCGCCGGCGAGTGGGACGGCCGCACGATCATCCCCGGCATGGAGGTGGCCTTATGAAAGCGCTGGTCTTCGCCGCCGGGCTGGGAACCCGGCTCCGTCCGCTGACGGACACGATGCCCAAGGCGCTCGTCCCCGTGGCGGGCGTGCCGATGCTGGAGCGCGTGGTGTGCAAGCTGCGCGACGCGGGCCTGGGCCCGTTCGTGGTCAACGTCCACCATTTCGCGGAGCAGATCGAGGATTACCTGGCAGCGCACGGCTGCTTCGGCGCGCAGGTAGCCGTCTCGCGCGAGAGCGCCGAGCCGCTGGAGACGGGCGGCGGGATCCGGCACGCCGCGCCGCTGCTCGCCTCGCCCGAGGGCCGCTTCCTCGTGCACAACGTCGACATCCTCAGCGACCTGGATGTTCGATGGTTCCTCCGGCAGGACGACCCCGCGTCGCTCGCCACGCTGCTGCTCATCGACGCGCCGGCCGACCGCTACCTGCTTTTCGACGACGACATGCGCCTCGTCGGCTGGACCAACGTCCGCACGGGCGAGGTTAAGAGCCCGTACCTGCCGGACTTCGATCCTTCGAAATACCGCCGCTACTCCTTCTGCGGCATCCACATCGTCTCCGACGCCGTGTTCGACAAGATGGCCGCCTGGCCGGACAAGTTCTCCATCATCGACTTCTACCTCAGCGAGTGCGCCGCCGGGACGGTCCGCGGCGTGCTGGCCCCGGACCTGCACCTGATCGACATCGGCTCTCCCGCCAAACTCGAGGAAGCCGGGCGCGAAGTGCTGGCCGGCCGGTTGGGGTAGTTGATTATCAGCCATTTATGAAATAACCTTCGGAGTTTTCTCCGAAGGTTATTTCGTAACTCGCTGACAGTCAGCGCTGGCTTTGGGGGAGACCCTACTGCCGCTGGCCCACCGGGATGAAGGTCGGGCCGTCGTGGACGATCAGCTCCACCCCTTCGAGGCTGACGGCGTCGGCGTTGCCGATCGTCAGGCCGGTCTCGGCCTCGAAGCGGCAGTTCTCGAAGTGGAAGACGTCATCGCCGAAGGGAGCGACCGGGAAGCCGTTCATCGTGCCGAGCTTCTTGCCCTTGGCCTTGACGTTGCGGATCACGATGTTGCGCAGGCGCGTGACCGGGTCGGCGTAGACCGGCTGCTGGCCGGCGGGACGCCGGGTGTTCCAGTCCATGTTGATATCCAGGATGTTGCGCACGTTCTCGATCTCGTAGTCCTCGAAGGTGATGTTCTCCACCCACCCGCCGCGCGGGGGCTGGCTCTTGAAGCGGATCGGACCCCAGTTGTCGCCGTCCACCTTGATGCGGCGGGAGGTGACGTTGCGGATGCCGCCGGAGATCTCGCTGCCCATCGTCACGGCGCCGTGGCCGTAGGCGAAGTGGCAGTCCTCGATGAGGATGTTCTCGCTCGGGCGGCCGACGCGGCGCCCGTCCTCGTCCTTGCCGGACTTGATGGAGATGTCGTCGTCATGGACGTAGATGTAGCAGTTGGCGATATACACGTCCGAGCAGGAGTCGATGTCGAGGCCGTCGGAACTGGGGATGTACTCGATGGCCCGGATGTCCAGCCCGTCGATGGTGAAGCCCCGGGTGTAGAGCACGTGTACGCACCAGGATGCCTGGTTCTGCAGGTGCAGGCCCTTGAGGGAGCCGCCGTCGCAGCGCGTCAGGCAGATCAGGCGCGGACGTCCGAAGGCGTCGCGGCGCTGGACCTTGTTCCAGGCGAGGCCGTTGCCGTCGATGGTGCCCTGGCCGCTGACAGAGACATTCTCCGAATTGTCGAAATTGAGGAAGGCGCAGCGCCACTCGCGCTCGTTCCCCTCCCAGCGGGTCTTGACGGTGGGGTAGTCCTCGGGATTGGCCGTGCCCTGCAGGGTGGCCTTCTTCTCGACGCGCAGGTTGACCCCGCGCGGGAAGAAGAGCGCGCCGCTGAGGTACTTGCCGGCGGGGAAGACGACCGTGCCGCCGCCTTCGGCCGCCGCGCGGTCGATGACGGCCTGGATGGCCGCGGTCTCGACGCCCTTGCCCTTGACGCCGAACTTCCTGACGTTATACTCCCTGGAGCCGCGCTCGATGGAGATGATCTTGCTCTGCCACTTCTTGAGGTCGAGCTTGAGCCGGACCTTGCCGCCGGCGAGTTCGGCCGGGAGGGTGCGGACCTCGCCGGTCTCGGCATCCCACTCCTTCACGATGCCGGTCGCATCGAATTCAGCCTCGAACAGGGCGTCCTTCTCACCTTCGTTGAAGAGGAAATAAACCACGCCGTCCGGCATCACGCGGCGCGTGTAGCGGACCGCATAGGTGGCGGGCTCCTCCACGGGACCGCCGCCGCGGGGGTTGTTGCGCATCATCCGGTCCGTGGTCGCCGGCGGCAGGATGCGCATCTCCGGGACGGCGGGCATCGCCGCGGTGAGGTTGCCGGTCCAGCTGACGGACGGCTCCTCGAGCCAGTCAGGCGTGTCCGGAAGGGGCTTGGGATCCCGGAAGCTGCGTCCCACGAGCATCGTGGGCTTGCGGCCCCAGAAGAGGACCTTGCCGCCCGTGCGGGCGAAGTCGCTGATCACGGCGAAGGCTTCTTCGGAGAGGACGTCCGAAGACGGGATGATGAGCGTCTGGTAGCGCTGGCCGCTGCGGTTGACGAGCGTGCCGCCGCTGACCGTGACGGCCTCCTTGAAGGCGTCGTCATCCAGCCAGTCGAAGTCGTACTGGTGCTTGAGCAGGATCTGGGCCATCGCCACGAGGTCGGGGTTGACGCTCTGGTCGTTGAGCCAGAAGGTCATGGTCGGGTAGTACACGGCTACGCGGGCACCCGGCTCGCCGAGCGCCATCAGGTAGGTGGCGCGGTTGGTGTAGTCGTTCAGGCCCTTCATGCGCGGGTCGGTCATCCAGTTCTCCCGGGCGGAGCCGGCCATCCAGAACATGAATTCGAAGAAGTTGATGCCGCGGACGATCTGGTAGTCCACCGCATACTTGGCCGTGGGGATGGTCGGCGGCGTGTTGTAGGCCGCGAAGCTCTCGCTGAAGGCGCGCGGTTTGCCGTAGACGTGGCTGACGGAGGAGGCGAACTTGGGGTAGTCGTTGACGGTCTCCGGCCAGATCTGGTTCCAGATGGCGTCCACGCCCGGAACCTGCACGCGGCTCAGGTCGCGGAAGAAGTTGCCCTCGGCGCGGATGCAGACGGGCATGTTGTGGTCGTTGTTGAGGTGCGTGATGTGCGCGAGGCCGTTCTCGGCGCACCACTCGGCCTGCTGCTGGAAGAAGTTGGTGGCGAACAGCTCGGACCAGACGTCCCAGTAGTCGGCGCGGAAGCGGCGCTCGCGCACGGTCTGCGTGCGGGCGAGCAGGCTGGCGAGCCAGGGCGTCGGGTCATAGCCCTTGCGGGCTTGGAACTCCTCGACCATCTTCGGGGTCCAGGGGGTGTAGGCGAAGTCCGGCTCGTCGCCGCGGAAGCCCAGCAGGGTCTTGCCGAACTCCTCGCCGAGGTATTTCTTGTACTGCTCGTGGGTCCAGTCGATGAACTGGCGCACGGCCTCCGGGCTGAGGTAGTCGCAGATGGAGTTGGAGGTGTCCTTGCCGCCCGTCGGGTTGTTGACGGCGCGGGTCTGGCCGGTGCGGTAGTCCGTGCCGGCGAACACGATGTCCCACTCGTCCAGGCCGGCCGTGAAGCTGAACTTGCCATCCTTGATCTCCACCATGCGGTTGGGCGCGCCGGAGCGGCTGACGGCCACGGCGCTCAGGGCCTTGGGCGGGACCGGCTGGTCGCGCAGCATGGCGCCCTTCGCGACATGGATCGTATCCACGGCCACGACGGCCTTCATCCGCAGGTCGGGGCGCTCGCGCGTGAACTTGCCCCCGGCGAAGCCGCTGGGGTACTTGCCCTCGTCGATGAGCCAGACCTTCAGGCCGCGGGCCTTGGCCTCCATCACGCCGGTGCGGATGCCTTCGAACCACTGCTCGGAGAGGTATTCATACGGCAGCCGGTAGCCGGCTTCGAAGATCACGGAGCGGAAGCCCTTGGTCTTGATGGAGTCGAGGTCGTGGCGGATGGTTTCGATGTCCATCGGACCTTCCCAGCCCCAGATCACGTGGCTGGCGAACTCGGCGGGCGGGGTGTCGAACTGTTTCGCCGCTTCGGAGAGCGGGACGCGGTGGATGCCTTCCCAGGAGTGCCCTTGAGCGGCAAGTGCCTGCCCCGCGATCAGCAGGGTCAGGCACAATGTCATGATTCTCTTCATGTTATTTGCTGATGGAGAAGATGGCTCCCTTGTCGGAGTAGTCCTCGTAGTAGAACTGGATGGCGCTGTCGTTCATGCGCGGGTGATACTTGTCCAGCAGGCGGATGATCTCGGCTCCGGCGAAGATGGCCGGACCGTAGGCGTGGGCCGCGAACGGGCTGACCGGACGGTAGTAGTAGAATGCCGGGTCGAAGGCCATGCCGGTGCCGACGCAGGTGCCGCCTACCTTGCCTTCCTCATCGATGACGGTGTGCATGGCGTCCCAGGCGAGCAGGGCGGCCGGACCGTACTCGAGCGGATTGAGCCAGCCCTCGCAGATGCCGTGCGCGAAGCAGTAGGCGTAGATGGCGGTGGCGGAGGACTCGAGGTAGGAGTCGTTGCGGTCCACCAGCTGGTGCCAGAAGCCCTCGCTGCTCTGCAGGGCGGCGAGGCCCTTGACGTGCTTGCGGTAGAGGTCGAGCACCTCGGCGCGGCCCGGATAGTTCTCGGGGAGGGCGTCCAGCACGTCGCACATCGTCAGGATGGCCCAGCCGTTGGCGCGGCCCCAGTGGTAGGCGGGATGCTCGTCCATCTCCTGGACCCAGCCGTGGCGGAAGAGGTTCTTCTCCGGGACCCACATCTTCTCCTTGAACAGGCGGATCTGGCGGATGGCCTCGTCATAGAACTTGCGGTCGCCGGTGAGCTTGCCGTACCAGGCGAGGGCGGGGATGCCCATGAACATATCGTCCAGCCACACGGTGTTGAGCTGCGGCCGGTTGCGGGCCAGGGTGCCGTCCTTCAGGCGGAACTCCTTGTTCATGATGTAGTCGGCATAAAGGTCGATCAGCGGACGGAGGTTCAGCTCGGGGTGGGCGACCTGGTCCTTGATCATGGACACGCACACGGCGCCGCAGTCGTCCAGCGCGTGGGGGTTCATCGTGACGCTGATCTTGTGGGCGGGCTTGCCGCCCGTGGCGCGGTATTCCTCGGCCTGGGTGGCGAGCAGTTTGTGGCGGTTGTAGGTGTAGTCGGTGTAGGCCTTGTCGCCAGTGGTGGCGCCGGCGGTGAGCATGGCGGCGTAGGTCACGCCCCACTCATAGCTCGCGAGCCGGAAGGCGCCGCGGGGGATCTCCCCGTCCTCACCGGGCTGCCAGGGCGTCTCTTTGTCCACGAACTTGAGGATCCGGTCCAGGTCGGCCTTGATGTCCTCCTTGGTGGGTACGCCGTAGGGAATGACGTAATCGGGCTGCAGCAGGTGCAGCGGTGTGTTGGAGTCGTTCTGGACGGGTTTGGTCTCTTCGGCGGCCGGCTGCTGCGGGCCGCAGGCACTCACGCCTGCGATCAGGGCGCAGGCGGCAAGGGAAAGGAACAGGTGCTTCATTATGCGATAGTAGATTGGTTTTTCGGCTATAGTCGGTGCAAGTTACGAACTTTTGCCGAAAAAACCTACTTTATCGCCTTTGCGATGAGTTTCTCGAACTCCGCCCGGTCCATGTTGCCTTCCAGGCAGACGAAGCGGCCGTAGTCGAAGTTGTCGTCGAGGTGCACGAGCACGAATCCCGTGACCACCTGGCCGGAGGCGGCCATGTAGACCCGGGTGTAGAACCCGTCCTTGCGCAGGTCCATCAGGGTGACGTAGCCCCCCTGGTCGAGGAAGTCGCGGATGTCCCGGCGCAGGCCGCCGGAGGTCGAATTCCGGTTGTAGCGGACGTTGCGGTTGCCTTTGCGGTACTGCGCGAAGTCCAGCATGTACAGTCCCTTGAAATCCCGGACGATGGGCGTGAGGTCGAGCTGGCGGCCCTGAATGTCGATTTTCGGGACCTGGCGGGTGATCGAGAACATCTCCGGAGAGATGTAGGCGGCGCTGATGTCCGTCATGTCGCACCAGCGGCTGTAGACGTAATTGCCTTCCTTGGGAGCCTCGCGGTCCCGGGCATACTGCACGAAGATGCTGCTCGCGGGCACGCCGATGACGGTCGTGCCGTCCTCGACCATGGGGATCAAGCCTTTGGGAGTCTTGTTTTCGAGCAGGGCGTAGATCTTGGGCCGGAGGTCGGCGGGGATGCGCGCCCATTCTTCGTCAGTCAGGGAGCCGGGAGAGGGAAAGCCCCCTTTCGCGGAGATGGCCCGGACGGTCTCGGAAAGCTGCATGATCGCGTCGTTGAGGGATTCCTGGGCGCGGACGGAGAGGGCCGGCAGCAGGCAGGCCACAAGGAGGAGTGTCAAGGTCCGTTTCATGGGTTGAAAGGTTTGGGTGCGGGTTCCTGGAAGGGTTCGGAGAAAACGGTCAACCCGGTCTGCAGGGCTTCGGAGAACGCGTTGAAAGCCTCCTCCATCCGGGCAACCGCCGCATCGGTGGAGACCGGAGCCGGGCGGGTGAAAATGAGTACGGCGGCCAGGGCGGCGGCCGCCAGGGCAGGGACGGTGGCCAGCGTCCAGCGCGGGACGCGGCGGCGCGGCTTGTCGTCGAGCGCCTCCGCGCCCCGCTCCGCGAGCGCCGCGGCGCAGCGCAGCTCGTCCAGGGCGTCGGAGAGCCCGTCCGTGACGGCGGCCTGCGGGGTTTCCGCCAGCCGCTCCAGGTCAGCGGGGCTGAGCCTTTCTATCTCTTCGAGGGTTTTCATATCTTTTTCCTGATTTTGTTCTTGATCCGGTGGAAAGCGACCCGCAGCGCGAGTTCCGATTGGCCCGTCAGCTGCGCGATCTCCTCATAGGAGAGGTCCTGGTTCAGGCGCATCCGCAGGAGTTGCCGGTCCTTGTCCGGGAGGCTCCTGACGGCGGCGAGGACCCGGGTCAGCTTCTCCGGCGGTTCGTCCGGGGGATCGGCTGCCAGCCCGGCCGGGAGCGGCTCCTTGCGGAGCTTCTCGCGGGCCCGTACGCGGTCCACGCACAGGTTGCGCATCAGGATGTAGCTCCAGGCCCGCGGGTCGCGGATCGCGTCCAGGCTGTCCCGGGTTGCCCACATCTTGAGGAACACGTCCTGGACGGCATCCCGGGCCTCTTCCTGCGATTCCAGCAGGGACAGGCCGATGCGGTACAGGCCTTCTCCCAGGGGGAGGAAGCGTGCGGTGAATTCTTCCGGTGTCATCCGTTATAAAGACGAGGGCGTTTACAAAAAGTTACCAATGATACGAAAGATTCTGTAATTTTGTACCTGCCATGTCGGTTTGGGCCCTGATTTTCCTCTTCCTGTTCGTGACCGCGGCGAGTTTCACCCAGCGGGTCACGGGTTTCGGCTTCGGCATCATCGTGATGACCGTGCTGCCGTACCTGCTCCCTTCGTACGGGGAGGCGACGGCCCTGTCGGGCCTGCTGGCCGTCTTCACGGCGCTCCTGCCCGCCGTGCGGATGCGCCGGCTGCTGCCCTGGCGCAAGCTGGCGGTGATCCTGCCGGTCTTCCTGCTCGTGTCCTTCTTCGCCGTGCGGCTGGTGACGCGCGTGGACAGCGACCTGCTGCGGCACATCCTCGGCGGGGTGCTGGTGGCGGTCAGCGTGTATTTCATCTGCGTGAGCGGCCGTTTCCGCCTGCCGCCGCGCCTGGACGTGCAGGCCGGGATGGGCGCGCTCTCAGGCCTGATGGGCGGCCTGTTCGCGATGCAGGGGCCGCCGGCCGTCATCTATTTCCTGGGTTGCGCCGACTCCAAGGAAGAGTATATCGCCCTGACACAGTGGTATTTCCTGATAGGCAATGCGGCGATGTCGCTGTTCCGCGCGGGCAACGGCCTGGTCACGCCGACCGTCCTCCGGATGTGGTGCATCGCCCTGCCCGGGGTGTTCCTGGGCCTGTGGCTGGGCGCGCGCGTGTTCTCGCGCCTGCGCGCGGACGTGTTCAGAAAAGTAGTTTACGGCTTCCTCGCGGTCGCCGGGCTGGCGGCCCTGCTGGCCTGAACCCGCTTAGCTGCGGACGTGGACGTCCACCTGCGGGAACGGGAAGTTGATGCCCGCCTGCGGGAGTTCGGTGTAGACCCGTTCGTTGAGGTCGAACCAGGCGCCCCAGTAGTCCTCCGTGCGCACCCAGGCGCGGATCAGGAAGTTGACGGAGCTGGAGTCGAGTTTCTGGATGGCGATGATGGGGTCCTTGGCACCCGGGGTCGAGGCGCTCAGGAAGCGCGGGTCCTCGAGGACGATCTCCGTCAGTTTCTGCTTGCAGGCCGCGGCGTCGGTGCCGTATTCCACACCCACGGTGATGTCGATGCGCCGCAGGGGGTAGTAGCTGTAATTGACGACGTTGCCGCCGGACAGGGCGCCGTTGGGGAGGATGACCTTGCGGTTGTCGAAGGTGGTCAGGTGCGTGCCCACGATGGTCACTTCCGTGACCGTGCCGGCGTAGCCCAGCGCTTCGATGTAGTCGCCGGCCTTGAAGGGCTTGAACGCCATGATCATCAGGCCGCCGGCGAAATTCTGCAGCGTGCCGCTCAAGGCCATACCGATGGCCATGCCGCCCGCGGCGAGCAGGGCGGCGAGCGAGGTGGTGTTGACGCCCAGCGTGCCGATGGTCACGATGATGAGGATGATGGTCAGCGCGATGGAGACGAAGCTGGAGATGAACGAAGCCATCGCCCGGTCGGTCTGCTTGCGCTCGAACAGGCGCTGCAGGCCTTTCTTGATGCGTTTGATGAGCCAGGCACCGATGATGTAGATGACGATGGCAGCCAGCACCTTGAGGCCGAACTGGATGGCCTGGCGGCCGAGGTTCTGCAGGGCGGTGCCGGGATCGGCGGCCAGCATCTCGGTAAACTGCTGGAACGCAGCCTTCGCAGAGTCGGCCTTGTGGATGAGTTCTTCTTCGTTGATGGGGTTCTGTACCTGGAGCAAAAACATGGGCGGATGGATTTTGGCGCAAAGTTACAAAGAATCCGCGATAAGTGTGCCCTTGACCGATTCCCGTACCTTTTTTGCAAGAAAAGGAGACCTTTGCAAAAAAAAGTATATGATATCTTTGCAACAGACAACACGGAGAAATACCTGGTTGTTGAAAAGATTTGGTTGGGTTAAACGATTTGGTTTGAGTGACGGATGTGCAGGGAGGGATGAGATCCTCCCTGCAGCCGTCCAAAAAACAAGGGCCGCTCGTTTTCCCTTTTTTTGTACCCTGCAGACCCGTTGCCGCGTGTTTATTCACTGATTTTTCCTAATTTTGTAACATACATAACCGTTAGCAAAATGAGAATACTCGCCAAGCTTACCCTCTGCGCCTTCGCAGCCGTACTGGCTGCAGCGCCCGCGTCCGCCCAGATCGGCCGGCGCTTCCCTTCCGAAAGGAAAGTCATCAAGGATCCCAAGACCGGGGTCGAACTCGTCTTCCTGACCAGCCAGCAGGGCAAGGGGGACTCCAAGATCTACCAGACCCACAACCAGTGGACTTCCGACGGCAAATGGGTCATCTTCCGCTCCAACCGCGTCCCCGGTGAGGCCATGGCCGTCAACGAGGAGACCGGCGTGATGGTCCAGGTGACTGAGGGCGGCTACAGCGGCATGCTCTGCGTGGCCCGCAATTCGATGCACCTCTATATCCAGCGCCAGGACATGACCGAGCAGCAGAAAGAGGAAGTGCGCGCCCTCCAGGCCCGCCGGCGTGCCGGCGAACAGGTGGAGATCCCGCGCTTCGGCTGGCAGGTGGTCGAGATCGACCTCGCCAAGCTCTTCAAGGATTCCGAGGCCGGCACCCTCAAGGGCAAGGCCGCTTATGAGCGCATCTGCGGCCGCATCCCGGCTGAGTTGTGCGTCGAGGGCGACATGGCCCTGGACGGCAGCGAGCAGGTCGCCTATTTCCGCCTGGCGCCCGACTATGCCCGCAAGATGCCCATCGCCGAGCCGATCGCCCCGAACTTCGGCCCGCGCAACATGGGCGCCGGCCCTGGCGGCATCGGCAAGATCGACCTCCGCACCGGCAAATGCGAGCCCGTGGTGGCCGTCCATTTCAAGGTGGGCCACATCCAGGGCAATCCCTGGCATCCCGGCGAGGTGATCTTCTGCTGGGAGACCGGCGGCAAGGCCCCGCAGCGTACCTGGATGGTCAACGCCGACGGCACCAACCTTCGCCCGATCTACCGTGAGACCGAGTATGACTGGGTGACCCACGAGGCCGTGATCAGCGAGGACGAACTCGTCATCGCCATCCTCGGCCACCGCCGCATCGCCCTGAACGAGCGCGACATGGATACCACCAAGGACTGGGGCCCCTCCGGCACGAAGGAATATGCCACCGGCATGGCCGTGGTCAACATGCGCACGCGTGAACTGACCATGGAAGGCCAGGTGGACGGCGACAACTTCTGGCATGTCGCCGGTTCGTCCGACGGCCACTGGGTGGCCGGC
The DNA here is from genome assembly GCA_017477245.1 of Bacteroidales bacterium. Taxonomy (GTDB): domain Bacteria; phylum Bacteroidota; class Bacteroidia; order Bacteroidales; family UBA932; genus Cryptobacteroides. The sequence goes on from JAFUWY010000017.1 coordinate 36,049, forward strand.
GACGACTTCGCCCGCGAGCTCTGGCTCATCGACCGCCACACCAAGGAGCGCATCCTGCTGACCGCCGGCCACAAGACCACGGCCGCGGACCACGTCCACCCGACCTTCAAGCCGGACGGCACCGCGATCGAGATCCAGTCCGCCATGCTCTCCGAGGACAACCGCTCGATGAACATCTGCATCGTCAAGCTCCCGCAGGAACTCATCGACCGCTACAAGAAATAACCCTCCCGGTTGTTTTTCCGAACGATCCCCGGTTCTGCCGGGGATTTTTCGTATCTTTTCGATTCCTGCCGGGGAAGAAGATGGGTTGCAAATCCGCATAAATCCAGGTGGCAGAAACAAAAGACAAGGCAAATTCAGAGGCGCACAGGAGTCATTCGACAAACGAGGAATGAACGGGAAGGCCTATTGATTATCAAAGAATAAAACAATATCTATTCTTATGGATTTTCCAAGCGCTATGGAAAGAAGTTGTATAGTAGATTATCACTTCGATTCAACGGTGTAGTTTGTGGATATATATTGCGCTCATAGGGGCGTCCCGCCCCTGGCCGCGCGGCTACCCTGGGAAG
>JAFUWY010000044.1 GCA_017477245.1 Bacteroidales bacterium
AGTTGTGATATTCGATCTTTACCATACCCTTCTTCATAGTGCAGACGAATAACTTCGTCAAAGTACTTTAGCTGTTTCGCTGTGTGTAATCGGTACATTGTTAACTCTTTGTTTTGAGTCAACTTTTTTCAGGATAAGACATATCGACCTTATCCGGGCCGGAGGAGGTTCGGGCTGGATAGGGCCCCTATACGGGCCGAAGGGTGGGGGCCGAAGGGTGGTTACGGGTAGGGGTTGGGGGCACGAAAGGGGCGGCTGAAGTCCAGGCGGTTCTGCCTTCAGCAATCCGTTGTTCTACTGTCGGGGGCGCTGGGGCCTTTCTCCGCCCCTGGCAAACAGTTTTTCGTGCTGTCGGGGGCGCCAGGCCCTCTCCCTACCCCTGGCAAACAGTTTTTCGTGCTGCCGGGGGCGCTGGGGCCTTTCTCCGCCCCTGGCAACCGTTTTTTCGTGCTGCCGGGGGGACTGGGGCGCGTCTATGCCCCGGGCGGGCGCATTATTTGCGGCTGCGGCGGTTCAGCTCGGCGCGGAAAGCCTCGGCGTTGCGGTTGTGGTCCGCGAGGGTGCGGGCGAAGACGTGTGTGCCGGAGAAGTCGGGGTTGGCGCAGAAATAGAAGTTGCCGTTCCCCCACGTGCCGCCGAAGTCCGGATTCAGCACGGCCTCCAGGGCCGCCCGGGTGGGCACGCAGATGGGGCCCGGCGGCAGTCCGGCGTGGATGTAGGTATTGTAGGCCGAATCCACGGTCAGGTGGCGGTTGAGGATCCGGTTCAGCTTGTAATCGAAGCAGAAGGCGATGGTCGGGTCCGCCTGCAGGGGCATCCCGACCTTCAGCCGGTTGAGGTAGACCCCGGCGATCTTCGGCATCTCGGGCTCGTGGTTGGACTCCCCTTTCACGATGGATGCCAGCGTGGAGACCTGCTGGCGGGTCAGGTGCAGGGCCTTGGCCTTGGCTTCGTTGTCCGGCGTCCAGAAAGCATCCCAGGCCGCCTTCTGGCGGTCCAGGACATCCACCATGGTGCTGGTCCAGTAGATATCGTACGTATCCGGCATCAGCAGCGAGAAGACCGTGCGGGGCGTGAAGCCGTAGTCGGCGAGCAGGCGCTCGTCGTTCAGGGCCTTGTGGACGGTGGCGGAGTCCAGCAGCAGCTGGCTCGCGATCTTGGCGGCGATGTTGGACTTGATCCGGAGGTTGCCGGTCAGGGACAGCCGGACGGGGGTCTGCCAGCCGTTGTTGAGCATGCGCGCGACATAGACCGAGGCGTCGGAGGGCGAGACGGTATAGTGGCCGGGCGTGAGGTATTCGGCCACCTTCTTGGAGCGGAAGGTACGCTCCAGGCTCCGGCGGCTCAGCACGGCGGCCTTGTCTGCGATCATTTCGAACACCTCATCCGCCGTGGTCTCCGGGTAGACGTAGATCTCGGCCTGCTTGCGGAAATTGGGCAGTTTGTTGTCCCGCAGCCAGCTGAAGCCCAGGACGGCACCGATCACGAGGACGACCAGGGCCAGGAGGATGTAAGTCGCTTTCTTCATAAGGAGGGACAAAGTTACCTTTTTTGCCGAAAAAAAACTAACTTAGCGCAAAACGCCAGACATGAGACACATCCTTCCCTTCCTCACCCTGTTCCTGCTCGCCGCCTGCATGCCGAAAATGCAGGAAATCGAGATCGACAACTACCGCCAGGTCACCCAGCGCGGCGGCCCGACGCTCGGCGTCAGCTCCGCCCCGCTCCTCCATGTCGGCCGGAAAGTCTTCAAGGACCTCAACGGCAACGGCTCGCTCGACGTCTACGAAGACTGGCGCCAGCCCGCCCTGAAGCGGGCGCAGGACCTGGCCGCGCAGCTCAGCATCGAGGAGATCGCCGGCCTGATGCTCTACAGCGGCCACCAGGGCGTGCCGGCCGACACGATCACGGACGCCCAGCGCAAGTTCCTCGAAGAGGATAACCTGCGCGCCGTGCTCGTGACGAGCGTCGCCTCGCCCGAGGTCGCCGCGCGCTGGAACAACCGCGTCCAGGCCTTCGTGGAGGCCCTCGGCCACGGCATCCCGGCCAACAACAGCTCCGACCCGCGCAACGAGACGCGCGCCACGGCCGAGTTCAACGCCGGCTCCGGCGGCCAGATCTCCCTTTGGCCCACCCCGCTGGGCCTCGCCGCCACCTTCGACCCGGGGATGGTGCGCAGGTTCGGCATGATCGCCTCTTCCGAGTACCGTGCCCTCGGCATCGCCACAGCCCTCAGCCCCCAGATCGACCTGGCCACGGAGCCGCGCTGGAGCCGCTTCGGCGGCACCTTCGGCGAGGATCCGGAGCTCGACATCGCCATGGCCCGGGCCTATGTGGAAGGCTTCCAGACCACCGAGGACAGCGAGGACGGCTGGGGCTTGCGCAGCGTCAACGCCATGGTCAAGCACTGGCCCTCCGGCGGTCCGGAGGAAGGAGGCCGCGACGCCCACTACAGCTACGGCAAATACGCCGTCTATCCCGGCGGCCAGTTCAAGACGCACATGCGGCCCTTCGTCGAAGGGGCCTTCCGCGTCCAGGGCGGCACCAAGACCGCCTCGGCCGTGATGCCCTACTACACCATCTCCTACGGCCAGGACCCCCGGGGCCGCAATGTCGGCAACAGCTACAACGACTTCATCATCAACCGCCTGCTGCGCGAGGAGCAAGGTTTCGAAGGGGTCGTCTGCACGGACTGGAACATCACCAAGGACAACCGCGCCATCGAGGCCTTCGACGGTAAATGCTGGGGCGTGGAGACGCTCACGGAGGCCGAACGCCACTACGAGGCCATCAAGGCCGGCGTGGACCAGTTCGGCGGCAACAACGACAAGGGACCCGTGCTCGAGGCCTACCGCATGTGGACGGAGGAGTTCGGCGAGCAGAGCGCCCGCGAGCGCTTCGAGCGCTCCGCCGTGCGCCTGCTGCTCAACTGCTTCCGCACGGGGCTGTTCGAGAATCCCTACACCGACCCGGACATCGCGGCCGAAGTGGTGGGCAATGCCGGCTTCATGGAGGCAGGCTACCTCGCCCAGCAGAAGTCCGTGGTCCTGCTCAAGAACCATGGCGCGACCCTCCAGCAGATCAACAGCAAGCTGCGTCCGGTCCATCACGAGAAGGATCCCGCAGCGGACGAGCTGGCACCGGCGCCGCCTTCCAAGGTCTACGTCCCCAAGCGCCTGCAGCCGCGCAGCCGCGGCATGTTCGGCTTCGGCGGCAGCGAGGCGCGCCTGGACTGGCCCGTGGACACGGCCCTGGTCGGACGCCATTTCGAATGGGTGGACGATCCGGCGGAGGCCGATTTCGCCCTGGTGCTCATCCAGGGGCCGAACGGCGGCAGCGGCTATGACGTGACCGACCGCGAGAGCGGTGGCAACGGCTACGTGCCCATCTCCCTGCAGTACCGGCCCTACACGGCCGAATACGCCCGCGCCGAGTCCATCGCCGGCGGCGACCCGAAGGAGCCCTTCGTCAACCGCTCCTACAAGGGCAAAACCGTCCGGACCGCCAACGAGTCCGACCTGGACCTCGTGGCAGACACCAAGGCGGCCATGGGCGGCAAGCCCGTGGTGGTCTGCGTGCAGCTCTCCAAGCCGTTCGTCCCGGCCGAGGTCGAACCCCTGGCCGACGTGCTGATCGCCCACTTCGGCGTGCAGAACCAGGTACTGCTGGACATCGTGGGCCGGCTCGTCGAGCCCTCCGGGTTGCTCCCGATGCAACTTCCCGCCGACATGCGCACGGTCGAGGAGCAGTGCGAGGACGTCCCCCGCGACATGCGCCCCTACACCGATGCCGACGGGCACAGCTACGACTTCGCCTACGGCATGGACTGGGGCGGGGTCATCGACGACGCGCGCGTGCGCGCATACCGTAAATAATTGCGTACGTTTTTTGCAGCAATACCCCGAGAATAACCGTATCGACCATGAAAAAAGCACTGCTATGCCTGTTGGCAGCCGTCCTGTGCCTGCCTTCCGCCCTCTGCCAGACCGAGGGTGAGTCCATTCCCGCCGACATTTTCTACCTGATGCCGGAATTCGGCCAGGGATCCGTCTTCTTCAAGGGCAGGGCCCCCTTCCCGGGCCAGCTCAACATCTGCGCGATCGACGGCTCGGTCCGCTACAAGGACGCCGCCGGCCAGGAGCGGATCATCCAGGACGACGGCTCCCTGACCGCCGTCAGCATCGGGGACGCCTCCTTCATCATGCGGGACGGCTTCCTCGTCCGCCAGTATCCCCTCAACCTGTCGGCCAGCCTGGTCGTCCAGCGCAAGGTGGACCTGATGTCGGACGTGAAGGTCGGCGCCTTCGGCATGGAGACGCGCACCGCCGCCATCAACAACTACGACAACTTCGCCAACGGCGGGCAATTCTACAACCTTGACCAGGTGAAGGACCAGCGCTACCGGCTCTACGAGACGGTCTACCTCTTCCACGGAGGCCAGTTCTCCGTCTTCAACAAACGCAACTGCCAGAAGTGCTTCCCCGGCGCCAAGGATGCCATCGACGCCTGGTTCAAGGAGCACAAGAACCCGACCGCGGAAGACCTGCCCGCCATCCTGGAGGCCTGCCGCAGCTGGGCGGAATAGCAGTCCGGCGCCTAGATGGCGCTCGGCGGCACCCCGAATTTGTTCTTGAAGGACCGGGAGAATCCCGTCAACGTGCCGAATCCCACCTTGTAGCCCACCTCGCTGATGTTGTACTCCCCGGTCTTGAGGAGTTCCATCGCGCGGTTGAGCCGGTAGTTGGTCAGGAAGGCCCGGTCCTGCAGGGTCAGGCCGTCAGGACGCGGATCCTCGGCCGGCGAGGATGACGTACGGTCCGCCAGGAGCCCCTGCAGCCGGCGCCGGTTCGCCAGCAGGTTGCGGACGAGGGCCGTCAGATAGGTCGGATCGAAGGGCTTGCCCAGATAACCGTCCGCACCCAGGTCGAGTCCGTGGAGCTGGTTCTCCATATCGGCCTTCGCGGTCAGCAGGATGATGGGAATGTGGCAGTACTCCGGATCATTCTTGAGTTCCTTGCAGAGCGTGTAGCCATCCTTGTAGGGCATCATCACGTCACTGACGACCAGGTCGGGTGCGCTGATCCGGATGCACTTCCAGGCCTGTTCGCCGTCTCCGGCCATCATCACCTGCCCAACGGCACCGTCACCGGCGTGCCCAACGAGGTCCCGCCTTTCGCCCAGGATATGCTCACGGACATCATCCCCTTCGTCGAGGCCAACTACCGCGTGATCGCGAAGCCCGGGAGCCGCGCCGTGGCGGACAACCTTGCCCTGATCAACAAGGACTACAAGGCCTTCGTCTTCACGCAGGGCGGTCCTTCGGACATCGCCTACCAGAACTGCCTCAACACCCGCAAGGCACTCGAAAGCCTCGGGCTCAAGTTCAACTACATGGAGAACGCCCAGGCGGGCCACAGCTGGGCCACCTGGCGGGCCGACCTCCAGGTCCTCGCCCCCACCCTCTTCCGCTGATCCGGTTCCAACCCGGCATGTACGACCGCGGCAGGCATCCCATGATTCCGGATGCCTGCCGCGATGATTATATGCAGGGGGATCAGAACGAGACTTCCGCCTTCTGGCGGATGTCGTCGGAGGCGGCGCCGAGCAGCAGCTCGAGCCGGCCGTGCTCCAGCGCCCAGGCATCCTTGTCGACATCCCAATAACGAAGGTCGTCATAAGGAATGCTGAGCGTCACGGTCTGCCTGCCGCCGGCCGGGACGTTCACGCGGGCGAAGGCCTTGAGCTCCTTGGCCGGCCAAGCGACCTTCGAATCGATGCGGCGGACGTAGAGCTGGACGACCTCGTCGGCGTCCATCGCGCCTTCGTTGGCGAGTTCGAACGAGACCTGAACGGCTTCCTTGCCGGCGGAAGCCTTCATCGCGCCATAGCCGAAGGTCACGTAGGAGAGACCGTGCCCGAAGGCGTACAGCGGCTTGATCTCCTTGGTATCGAACCAGCGGTATCCAACCAGCTGGCCCTCCGAATAAACGGACTCCGGCTGAGGCATGGCCGCAATCTGGGCGCGCCGCTCCTCCGGCGTCATCTTCTGCAGGTCATCCCGGTACAACATCATGAAGAGGTCCTGCCCGGCGATCTTGTTCGGGAAATTGCCCAGCGCGAACGCCGGGGAATCCTCCAGCCGCATCGGGAAGGTGAAAGGCAGCTTGCCGGACGGGGCGATGTCGCCGAAGAGGACCTCGGCCAGGGCGGTGCCGCCCTCGGTGCCGTTCCACCAGCCCTGGACGATGGCCGGGCTGACCGGCTCGAGTTCGCGCAGGTCGGTCGGACCGCCGGAGATCAACACGGTGACCACCCGGGGATTGACGGCCGCCAGGGCCTTTACCACCTCATCCTGGCCGGTGGGCAGGCGGAGGCTGGCGCGGTCGCTCCCTTCCGTCTCGATACTCTTGTTGGTGCCGCCGAAGAAGATCACCAGGTCGGCTTCCTTCGCCAGGGCAACGGCTTCAGCCAGCAGGGCCGGATCGGACGGTTCGTCGATGGCGGCGGCCACGAGCGGGTCCGCCTGGGCGTTGCCGCGCCGGCGGCCCGGGAAATTCCGGTATCCCGGCGCATACGTGACCTGGACCGCATCTCCGGCCCGGGTCCGGATGCCCTGGAGCGGCGTGATCTCGTACAAGGCCTTGACGCCGGCTCCACCGCCGCCCGACTGGGTCTTGAGAACGGCGTTCTGGCCGATGACGGCAATCTTCTTCACGTCCCGGGAGACAGGCAGGATCCCGCCCTCGTTCTTGAGCAGGACGATGGACTTCTCTGCCACTTTGCGGGCGATCTCCTGGCACTCTGGCTGGGAGGTCATCTTCGTGTTGGCCACGTCGTCCGGAATGGCCTCGATGGCGTAGCGGACGCGCAGGATCTGGCGGACCTTCTCGTTGACGAGTTCTTCCGTCAGCGCGCCGGTCCTGACGGAGTCGATCACCGGCTGGCCGAGGTAATGGCTGCCCGTCATCTGGACGTTCAGGCCATGGAGCATGGCGCCCATCGTGCTGTGGGTGCCGCCCCAGTCGGAGACGACGAAGCCCTTGAAGCCCCAGTCGCCCCGCAGGACCTCGTTGAGCAGGTGTTCGTTCTCCGAGCAGTAGTCGCCGTTGACCTTGTTGTAGGCGGACATCACGCTCATCGCGCCGCCCTCGACGACGGCCCGCTCGAAGGGCTTGAGGTAGATCTCGCGCAGGGTGCGCTCGTCCACGATGGCGTTCACGCTGCCGCGGTTGGTCTCCTGGTTGTTGACGGCGTAGTGCTTGAGGCAGACCGCCGTGCCCTTGTCCTGGACGCCCTGGGTGTAGCGCAGGGCGAGGGCGGCGCTCAGGGCCGGGTCCTCGCTCAGGTACTCATAGGTGCGGCCGCCGACGGGCAGGCGCTGGATGTTGATGGCCGGGCCGAGGATGACATCCTTGCCGCGCAGGCGGGCTTCGATACCCATGCCGGTGCCGTAGAGGTAGGCCAGGTCCTCCGACCAGGTGGCCGCCAGGGCCGAACCGGTCGGGAAATACGTGGCGGAATCCAGCTGCCAGCCGGCTGGCGTGAACCCGTCGGGCACGCCCTCTTCGCGGATGCCGAAGGGGCCGTCGGCGTAGTGCATGTCGGCGATGCCGAGGCGCTCGACGCCGGCGGATGACATGTTGGTCTTGCTGTGGAGCATGGCGACCTTCTCCTCGAGGGTCATCTGGGCGATGACCGCGTCGATCTTCTTGTCGTTGGCTGTCAGGCGGTCCTGCGGAGCTGCGGGACCGGAGCAGGCGGCGAGCCATAAGGCCGCGCCTGCCAGGATAACGATCGATTGTAATTGGTTCATGACTCCAAAAATAAGCAATTCAAGACAATAATCCAATGAAAACGCCCCGCAGGCCATACAGGCCGGCAGGGCGTCTTGTCGCATAACGCAGAGAAACCTATTTGAACAGCTTCGGTGCGAAGGTATTGAGGTACAGTCTCCAGTTGGACCAGGTGTGGCCGCCGTCGGAGACGAAGTAGACATGGTCGAGACCCTGCTCGGTGAGGGTCTTGTCCAGCTGCTGGGAGCCCTGGAAGAGGAAGTCGGCATCGCCGCAGGCGAGGAAGTAAAGCTTCACGCCGGCCTTCTTGAGGGCCGCGATCTGCTCGGCGGAAGCCTGTCCGGCTGCGGAGAGCGGGCAGATGTAGTCGAACATCTCCGGATAGAGGATGGAAGCGGAGATGGTGTGGCCGCCACCCATCGACAGGCCGGCGATGGCGCGGGAGGCCGGCTTCGCGATCGCGCGGAAATTCTTCTCGATGAAGGGAACGATCTCCTCGCAGAGGCTGCGGACATAGACGTTCTGGAATTCCGGGGCGCGCCAGTTCATCTGCTTCTCGGGGATACCCAGGGTGCGGGCGGCCTGCTGGCCGGGATTGCCGTTCGGCATCACCACGATCATCGGCTCGGCAAGGCCCTTCTCGATGAGGTTGTCGAGGATCTGGGCGGTGCGCCCCATCGAAATCCAGGCTTCCTCGTCGCCGCCGGCGCCGTGCAGGAGGTACAGGACGGGGTACTTCTTCTTGGGATTGGCCTCATAGCCGTACGGGGTGTAGACGGTCAGGCGGCGGCTGTAGCCCAGCAGCTTGCTGTCGTACCAGGGATGGCTCACCGTGCCGTGCTGCGTGGCTTCGCCATAGTTCTCGGTGCGCTCACCCGGGACGATCAGCATCGGCAGGTAACGGGTACCGTCGCGCTGCACATAGATGTTCTGCGGGTCATTGACGGCCACGCCGTCCACCACGAAATTGTAGGTGTAGATCTCCGGAGCCGGAAGGGCGATCTTGACGGACCAGACGTTGTTCTCGCCGCGGACCATGTCGATGGTGCCGCCGTAAGGGTTGGGCATCCAGGAACCGCTGAGCTTGACGACGGTGGCGTAGTCGGCCTTGAGCCGGAAGGTCACGCTGTCGCCCTGGATCTCCGGAGAGATGACGGGAGCCTGGCGACCGAAAGAGAAATTGTTGAGTTCCTGCGCCATGGCGGTCAGGGACAACGCAGCAACTGCTGCGATCACAAGCAATCTTTTCATACTATTTAAACAATTTGGGAACGAATTCACTCAGGTAGATGCGCCAGTTGCGCCAGATGTGACCGCCGTCGGTCTCCATATACTCATACGGATAGCCGGCCGCATCGAGCTTGCGGCGGAACTCCGTATTGGACTGGTACAGGAAGTCCGTGCTGCCGATACCGATCCAGAGCAAGGACGGCTTCTTCGCGAAATAGCGGGCGAGTTTGCCGTCCATGTCCGCATAGATCTCCTTATGGGCGGCCGTCTGCTCGGAACCGGTGCCGATGGCGGCGGAGAACATGCCGGAGTATGCGAAGAGGTCCGGATTGTTCAGCGTGATGTAGAGCGTATGGAAACCACCCATCGACAGGCCGCAGATGGCACGGGACTGCTTCTTCGCGATCGTCCGGTAGTGGCTGTCGATATAGTTGACAACCTCCGGGAAGGAAGTCTCGAAAGTGCCTTCCATGGTCTGGGGAAGGGACATCGTGGGACGGTTGTAGCCGGTGGAGTTCTCCAGCGGGGCGGCCTCCTGGGAGATGTTGCCGTTGGTGAACACGACGATCATCGGCCGGGCCTGCCCGCGGGCGATCAGGTTGTCGAGGATCTGCGTGGCGCGGCCTTGCGTCACCCAGGCATCCTCATCCCCGCCGATCCCGTGCAGGACGTACAGGACAGGGTATTTCGCCTTGGGATTGTCCTCGTAGCCGGCCGGGGTGTAGACGGTCAGGCGACGGTCGAAACCCGCCGTGGCGCTGGGGTACCAGACCTTGGCCACGGACCCGTGCGGAACGCGGTGGATGGCATAGAGGTCGCTGCGCGCCCCCTCCTGCGGGACCAGCAGCACGCTGGTCAGGGAAGCGATGTCACGGTTGACGAAAACGTTGGAGGGATCGATGGTCTGCAGCCCGTCCACGGAGAAAGTATAGGTATACATCTCAGGTGCGACGACGAAGGGGGTCGTATATTCCCACACGCCGTTGCTGCCTTCGCGGAGCTCCGCCACGGCGGCGGACTCGATGGTCATCTTCCGTCCGTTCATCTCGACTTCACGCTTCTCGACGGGCATGAAATCGCCGGACAAGGTGACCCGCACGGCCTTGGGAGCACGATAGCGGAAGGTCACCGTGCCGTCGGGATTGATAACGGGGGATTCGACTTGGACTCCCCCGAACAGAGCCTGCTGCGCGAAGGCGGAAAGGCCGATCAGGAGAGCTGCGGAAAGGGTAAGGATCTTCTTCATTTCAAATGGGGTTGTTCAATGCAAATATACTGTTTCCGCCATTGTTTCACTTTGCACAACCCACATTTTCTATGCAGAATGTTCAGAGTTTCCGCAGAAGCACCGTGTCGCCCGGCTCGAGCGGCTTGCCGCCGAGGTAGGCGTTGTAGAGCCGGAGCTTGCCCAACTGGATGGCGAAGCGCTGGGAGATCTCCCAGAGGGTCTCCCCTTCGCGGTCGATGACGTATTTGCCGATGCCGTAAGGCGCTTCCGCCTTCTTGCGGGCGATGTAGACCACCGTGCCCGGATCCAGGAGCGCATCCTTGTCCACGTCGTTGAAACGCAGGATCTCCCGGGTGAACAGGCCGAAATCCTCCGCGATGCTGGAGTAGGTCTCCCCTTCGATGGCACGGACGAAGCGGACGCCGTTCTGCTCGAAGACCGGACGGACGAGCGAGAGGGTGACGGACTCCCGGTAGCGCGTGTCGCGCAGGGCCTCGGGAGCCACCTGCCTGGGCGTTTCGAGCTCCTTGGGCGGGGCCACCTCGACGGCCACGTCCCGGTCGAAACGGTCGAGGCCGAAGTCCTCGATGAGGTCGATCAGCTTGGTGGCATAGGCCGGATCGGTGGCATACCCGGCGCGCTTGAGCCCGCGGGCCCAGCCTTTATAGTCGGTCGGATCCAGGTCGAAAAGACCCTTGTAGCGGTCGCGGGCGCGCAGGAAATCCGAGTGGGCGCGGTAGGACTCCTCGACGCTCGCATAGGCCCGGAAACACTCCTGGACCTGCTCGTCGTCCTTATAGTACTTCTTGCCGGTCCAGTCGTTGTGGCACTTGATGCCGAAATGGTTGTTGGCGTGCACGGCCAGCGGGGACTGCCCCGCGCCGGACTCGACGATGCCCTGGGCCAGCGTGATGCTGGCGGGCACGCCCGTGCGCTGCATCTCGCTCACGGCAAGCGCGGAATATTTCTCGATATATGCCTGGCGCGGATTCTGGCCGGCACAGAGGACCGGGCAGAGCGCGGCGATGAGGATCAATAAACGTTTCATCAGATGCGAATTTACGAGCAAACTGACAAAAATGCAAATCCCGTGCGCATTTATCAGAAGTCGAACACGTCGCCGTCCTGCGCGGCGACGGTCTCCGGGAAGACCTCCCGGCACTCCTGCACCAGGGCGTCGAAGTCCTTGATGCGGGAAGAATAATGCCCGATGACCAGGCGGCCGGCCCCGGCATCGCGGGCGCACTGCGCCGCCTGCGCCGTGGTGGAATGGCCGCGCTCGGCGGCCTTGTCGGCCATCTCGACCGGATACGTGGCCTCGTGGTAGAGCAGGTCCACCCCGCGCACGTATTCCGCCAGCTGCGGGAAGGGCGTCGTGTCAGAGCAATATGCGTAGCTCTTCGGATGATAGGCCGGATTCTCCTGCCAGTGCCGGTCCGTGACGATCTCGTCGAAGCGGTAGCCGTAGCACTCGATCTTGTGGTTGAGCGGGAAGGCGCTGACGCGCACCCACTTGGACGTGTGGACCAGCTGCGGCTCCCGGCAGTCGACGGGCACGAACTTGATCTCATAACTCTCGTGCTCGCCGAAGAAACTCCGGTAGAAGTTGAGCACGGAGCCCAGCGCGCGCGGCCCATATATATAGAGGTCGGCCGTGCGGCCATACATCGTCATGGTATTGAGCAGGCCGAACAGGCCGAACATATGATCGCCGTGGATGTGGGAGATGAAGATCGCCTCCACCTTGAGGAAAGCCAGGTGGGCACGCCGCATCTGCTGCTGCGTGCCCTCCCCGCAATCCAGGAGGAACAAGCGCCCGTGCACGGCGAGCATCTGGGCGCTTGGATTCCTATCAGAAATGGGCATGGCCGAAGCCGTGCCCATTATCGTGAGTGTGAAGTTCATCGGGTAGGATTACTCGCCTTTCTCGAGTCTCTCCTTGAGGGCGGCCAGGGCGTCGATGTCGCCGAGGGTAGCCTTCTCGATGTTGGAGTTGACCTTCTTGACGGCCTTCTTGGTGTTCTCGGCCTCCGTGGCGGCGGCACGCTCCTTGACCTCCTGGTAGGTGCGCAGGTGGCTGAGGAGGATGCGGCGGGTGGAGCGACGGAGCTCGACCACCTTGAACGGCAGGGTCTCGCCGGCGACGGCCTGCTTGCCGTCTTCCTTGACGAGCTCGCGGGTGAAGGCGAAGCCCTCAGCCTCACCGTCGAGGGTGATGAAGGCGCCCTTGTCGGTCGTGGAAGCGATGGTGCCCTCCACGGTGGAGCCGACCGGGTACTTGGCCTCGATCTCGTCCCAAGGGTTCGGGATGAGCTGCTTGTGGCCGAGGCTGAGCTTGTGGTTCTGCTCGTCGAAGTCGAGGATCTGGACGTCGATCACATCGCCGGGAGCGACCACCTCGGAGGGGTGCTTGATCTTGTTCCAGCTCAGGTCGCTGATGTGCACGAGGCCCTCGACACCGTCCTCCAGCTCGGCGAAGACGCCGAAGTTGGTGATGTTGCGGACCGTAGCCTTCTGCTTGCTGCCGACCGGGTACTTCTCGCGGATGCTCTCCCAAGGGTTCGGGGTGAGCTGCTTGAGACCGAGGGAGATCTTGCGGGCCTCACGGTCGATGGAAAGCACCTGGGCCTCCACCTCGTCGCCGACCTTGAGGAACTCCTGGGCGGAGTGCAGCCTCGGGGACCAGGACATCTCGGACACATGCACGAGACCCTCGACACCCGGCTCGATCTCGACGAACGCACCGTAATCCTGGATGAGGATCACCTTGCCCTTGACCTTGTCGCCCTCCTTGAGGTTGGCGTCGAGGTTGTCCCAAGGGTGCGGGGTGAGCTGCTTGAGACCCAGCGCGATGCGCTTCTGCTGCTCGTTGAAGTCGAGCACGACGACCTTGATCTTCTCGTCCAGGGAGACCACCTCTTCGGGATGGTTGACGCGGCCCCAGGAGAGGTCGGTGATGTGGATGAGACCGTCCACGCCGCCGAGGTCGACGAACACGCCGTAGTTGGTGATGTTCTTGACCACGCCTTCGAGGACCTGGCCCTTCTCCAGCTTGCTGATGAGCTCGGCACGCTTGGCTTCCTGCTCGGCCTCGAGGAGCGCCTTGTGGGAAACGACGACGTTGCGGAACTCCTGGTTGATCTTGACGATCTTGCAGTCGATGTTCTGGTTGACGAACTGGTCGTAATCACGGATCGGCTTGATGTCGATCTGGCTGCCCGGCAGGAAGGCCTCGATGCCGAACACGTCGACGATCATACCGCCCTTCGTGCGGGTCTTGACGAAGCCCTTGACGATCTCGTCGTTCTCGAAAGCCTCGTTGACTCTATCCCAAGACTTGAGGGTACGGGCCTTGCGGTGGGAAAGCACCAGCTGACCCTTCTTGTCCTCTGCGGACTCGACATAGACTTCCACCTTGTCGCCGACCTTGATGTCGGGATCATAGCGGAATTCGGACACGGGGATGACGCCCTCGCTCTTGCCGCCGATGGTGACGACGACCTCGCGCTTGTTGACAGCGGTGACCTCGCCCTCGACCACTTCGTTCTCGACGACCTTGGAGAGGGTGGCGCTGTAAGCGTCATCGATGGCCTTCTTGTCGGTGGTGCCGTAGACGTCGCCACCCTCGAAGGCATCCCAGTCAAAGTCCTCCGGAGCGACGGATGCGTTCATCCGGACGCCGGAAGCCTTGGTTTCTTTTTTCTCCTGGGGAGCTTCCACGACGGGAGCCTCGGCCACAGGAACTTCATTCTTGATTTCTTCCATTTGTAATTGAAACAAACTAGTAGTTAAACATTATTTCTTGTCCCGCCGGACGCAGGTCCGGATTTCGGGCGCGCAAAGTTAGCAAATAATTCTGATTTTCACTACCTTTGCGAACCTGATTCGACAAAAATGTACGCAAACGAGAAATATCCCTCCAAAATCCTCCAGGAAGCCGTCGAGGCCATCGGGTCGCTGCCCGGGGTGGGTTCGCGCAGCGCCCTGCGCCTGGCGCTGCACCTGCTGGGGCAGCCCGCGGAGAACATCCACCAGTTCACAGCCGCCATCAACCGCCTGGCGGACGACGTCCACTACTGCAGCCAGTGCCAGATGATCGCCGATTCCGACACCTGTGCGATCTGCGCCGACCGCACCCGGGACGCGCGCACGATCTGCGTCGTGGAGAGCGTACGCGACGTGATGAGCATCGAGGCCACGGGGCAGTACCGCGGCGTCTACCACGTGCTCGGGGGCATCATCTCCCCGATCGACGGCATCGGCCCTTCCGACATCCGCATCAAGGAACTGGTGGACCGTATCCGCACGACGGAACAGATGATTTCGAAAATCGAAATCATCCTGGCGCTGAGCGGCGATGTCGAAGGCGAGACGACGTCCTTATATATCTACCGGCAGATCGAGGGGCTCGGCGTGAAGGTCTCGACCCTCGCCCGCGGCCTGGGCTTCGGGGACGACCTCGAATACGCGGACTCCCTCACCCTCGGCCGCTCGCTGCTCGCGAGACAACCTTTCAAGCCTTAAAGAAGGAAACTTACCCCGATCCCGATCAGGACCAGGCCGCCGGCGATCTCGGCCCAGCGGCCGAAGCGCGTGCCGAGGGCGCGCCCGCCGCGCAGGCCGGCCACGACGGACAGGGCCGTGACGGCGAATACGGAAACGAGCAGCGGCAGGAAGGCCCGCCAGTCCGAACCCTCCATGGACTGCGCCACGCCCACAGCCAGCGCGTCGATGCTCGTGGCCACGCCCCCGAGCAGGACGTTGCGCCACCCGTCGAGGTTGCGGACCTCCTCATCCCCCCGGATGCCCTCCAGCAGCATCGAGCCACCGACATAGAGCAGCAGCAGGAACCCGATCCAGTGCGAGACCCGCTCGACGAATCCGACGAAGAGCCAGCCGAAGGCCCAGCCCGCCAGCAGCAGGCCGGCCTGGATCACGGCGAAGGCCAGCGCCACTCCCAGGACGGGACGCCAGCGCACGCTGCGCAGCGTCACGCCCGAACAGAGCGAGACCGCGAAACAGTCCGCACAGAGCGAAACCGCGACCAGGATGGATTCCCACCAGAACATGGCCGCAAAGATAACAATAATCCCCGGAACCCCGGATCACCGTGCACAACGTCCCGGTTTTATGGACGTCGTACACGAAAAAGGCCTGAAACGTGCACATCGTCCGCAAATCAGGGACGTTATGAACAGCTTTGGCAGGCAGATCCGTTGTGAATTGGAAATGTTTTTGTTATATTTGCGGGCTGACTTCTCCGTAACGTCAGCTATCCCGTAAGTTTAACCCCTTCCGACAAGTGCGCCGGGACCAACCAGGAAGGAAGCGATGATCAAGATTTTCTACAGACGCGGCCGCGACATCGTCGTCAGCCAGTCCGAAACGGAGTTTGCTGCTATCGGCAAAGAAAATGTCCTCTGGATAGACCTCCTGCAACCCACAGGAGAGCAGAAGAGGGCGGTCGAGACATTCCTGGGCACGGAGATCCAGAGCCGTGCCGAAGCGGAGGAGATCGAGAGTTCCTCCCGCTTCTTCGAGGAGGACGGCGTCATCTTCGCGAATACCAATTTCCTCTCCCCCGCCGACGACGAGATGCTGATGGATCCCGTATCCTTCATCCTGTCCGGCGGCATCCTCACCACGGTGCGCGAGATCCCCCTGCGCTCCATCGACACCCTCCAGCTCAAGATCCAGGCCCTGCCCGAGCAGTTCCCCGACGGGTTCACCACCTTCGTGGAGATCATGGACAAGCGCGTGGACCTCGACGCCGACATCGTCGAGCTGATCTCCAAGGACGTGTCCCAGTTCAGCAAGCGCATCAACCAGAAGGAAGACATCAACGAGGAGTTCCTCCTCGACATCAACCAGCTGCAGGAGAACGCCATGGTGGTCCGCGAGAACGTCGTGGACAAGCAGCGCCTGATCTCCAACATCCTCAAGAGCAAGCGCGGCCCCAAGGACCCCGAACTGCGGAACGACCTGTCGATCATCCTGCAGGACATCGCCTCCCTGATCAACCACGTCAACTTCACCTTCGAGCGTCTGGAGTACCTGCAGGACACGGTCCTGGGCATCATCAACCTCGACCAGAACAACATCATGAAGATCTTCACCTTCGTGTCGTTGCTGCTGATGCCGGCCACGCTCGTGGCGAGTTTCTACGGGATGAACGTCACTCTGCCCTTCGCCGAGAAGTGGTGGGCCTGGCTCGCGCTGTTCCTGCTGATGGCCGCCCTGGTCATCAGCATCTGGATCATTTTCAAGCGCAAGAAGATGCTCTGAGACGGAAGGCGGGATTTCTCCCGCTTTTTTCGTATCTTGCAATGCTAAAACGATTACCGATGAAGAGATTTCTGATGTTTTTGTCCGCCCTGGCGCTCCTCGCCCCGGGCGCCCGCGCCGCCGAGGACTGGCAGGACCCGTCCGTCAACCAGCGGAACCGCTATCCGATGACCGCCACCCTGGAGCGTGACAGCCCGCGGCTGTCGCTCGAGGGGATCTGGAAATTCCAATGGTACGAAACGCCCGACGCGCGCTCGCGCGACTTCTACAAGGTCGGTCTGGACGACTCCGGCTGGGGCCGGATGAACGTCCCGGGGATGTGGGAGCTCAACGGCTACGGAGACCCGCTCTACCTCAACGCGGGCTACGCCTGGCGCGGCCACTACCGCAACCAGCCGCCCGTGCCGCCCACCGAGCATAATTATGTGGGCCAGTACCGCCGGACCATCGCCATCCCCGCGGACTGGAAGGACCGCGACATCTTCCTGTCGATCGGCTCCGCCACCTCCAACCTGCGCGTCTGGGTCGACGGCAAGGAGGTGGGATATAGCGAGGACAGCAAGCTGGAGGCCCGTTTCGACATCACCAAATACGTCAAGCCCGGCAAGGATGCCCTGATCGCGATGGAGATCTTCCGCTGGTGCGACGGCTCCTACCTGGAGGACCAGGACTTCTGGCGCTATGCCGGCATCGCCCGCGAGTGCTACCTGGAGGCGCGCCCCAAGGTGCGCATCGAGGAGATCCGCGTCACGGCGGGCATGGACGGAAGCTATGAATTCGCCACCGCCGTCGCGGGCAAGCCCGCGGGCATCGACTATTATATCTCCGGCCCGGGCTTGCCCGAGCGGAAGGTCGAGGCCACCGGCAAGGTGGACCAGCCGCGCCTGTGGAGCGCGGAGGAGCCGAACCTGTACCACCTCCGCGCCGTCTGCCATCCCCGCAAGGGTGAGGCCGAGACGGTGGAGCTGGACTTCGGCTTCCGCGAGAGCCGCATCGCCGGCGGCCAGCTGCTGGTCAACGGCAAGCCGGTCCTGATCAAGGGTGCCGACCGCCACGAGATCTCCGCCACGGGCGGATACCTCGTCACGGAGGCCGAGATGATCCGCGATATCCGGATCATGAAGGAGCTGAACATCAACACCGTACGCACGAGCCACTATCCCAACGACCCGCGCTGGTACGCCCTCTGCGACCGCTACGGCATCTATGTCATCGACGAGGCCAACATCGAGTCCCACGGCATGGGCTACGGCGACCGCACCCTGGCCAAGGAGCCGGTCTATGCGCAGATGCACATGGAGCGCGTGGAGCGCATGGCCCGGCGCGACGTCAACCACCCGAGCATCATCGTCTGGAGCCTGGGCAACGAAGCCGGCAACGGCCCCAACTTCGAGGCCGCCTACGACTGGCTTAAGGGCTGGGACAAGACCCGCCCCGTCCAGTACGAGCGCGCGGAGCTCGGCCGCAACACGGATATCTACTGCCCGATGTACGCCGGATACGAGCGCATCGTCGAGTATGCGAAGAGCAACCCCGCCCGTCCGCTGATCCAGTGCGAGTACGCCCACGCCATGGGCAACTCGATGGGCGGCTTCGAGGACTACTGGGACATCTACCGGCAGTACCCGGCCCTGCAGGGCGGCTGCATCTGGGACTTCGTGGACCAGGCGGTCCGCTGGCCTAGCGCCAAGTCGCGCTGGGGCTACATCTACGCGTTCGGCGGCGACTTCAACGACTACGACCCGTCCGACAACTCCTTCAACTGCAACGGCATCATCGCGGCCGACCGCAGCCTGCACCCGCACGCCTACGAGGTGCAGCACGGCTACCGCTCGATCCTAACCTCCGCCACGCCGGAGCAGGCCCTGGACGGCCGCGTGCAGGTCTACAACGAGAACTTCTTCATCGACCTGGGCCGCTACCTGATGCGCTGGGAGGTGATCGCCGACGGCCGTCCCGTGCTGGCCGGCCAGCTGGACGCCCCCAAGGCCGCCCCGCAGCAGACGCTGACGGCCGACCTGGGCTTCTGCAAGGCGGACCTGGACGCCGTGCCGGGCGAGCTGTTCCTCAACGTCAGCTACGTGCTTCGGCGCGCCGACGGCCTGCTGCCTGCGGGCAGCGAGGTGGCGCACGACCAGATCCTGCTGCGCGAGGCGCCGTACCGCCTCACCGCCGCCGACCTGCGCGGACGGAAGTGGGAGGCCGACTTCGACCCGGCCACGGGTGCGCTCTGCTCCTACAAGCTGGACGGCAAGCAACTGATCGCCGCCCCGCTGATGCCCTGCTTCGGCCGGGCCGTGACGGAGAACGACCTGGGCGCCCGTCTCCAGACCCGCATGAAGGACTGGCTCTACCCCGCCTTCAAGGTCCGCTCGGTCGAGCGTAATGCCGGGAGCGTCGAGGTCGTGTACGAGGTCGGCGAAGGCCTGGCCACGGTCGCGATGCAGTATGCGCTCGGCGCGGACGGCAGCATCAGCGTGACGGAGCGGATGACCGAGGTGCGCGAGGGCGCGCCGGAGCTCTTCCGTTTCGGCGTCGAATTCGCGATGCCGGGTGCCTTCAACGGGCTGGAATTCTACGGCAAGGGGCCGTTCGAGAACTATATCGACCGCCAGCGCGCCGCGCAGGTCGGCGTCTGGAAGCAGTCCGTGGCGGACCAGTACCATTTCGGCTACGTCCGTCCGCAGGAGTCCGGCACGCACGTGGGGATGCGCTGGATGCGCATCACCGACGCCGCCGGCTGCGGCTTCGAGATCAGCGCGCCGCAGACCTTCTCCGCTTCCGCGCTGCCCTTCGGGCGCCGCGCCATCGACATGTCCGTGTCCGGCGGCGGCCGGAGCGACCATGGCGACCAGCGCCACTCCCCCGAACTGCGCGAGGACGGCCTGACCCACGTCAACGTGGACCTGGTCCAGATGGGCCTGGGCTGCATCACGTCCTGGGGTGCGCTCCCGCGGGAGCAGTACCGCGTCAAGGCGGAGCCGCGCACGTTCAGCTTCACGCTGAAGCCGCTCCTCTAGGGGCTGCCCGTCCACGAAACGGGGCTGTTTTGTGGACAATGCCTGCAAAAAGAAGGATCTGTCGTTTCCTGATTTTGGTTGACTCGGGTTATAGATTATTACTGATAAAAGTTGACCATTCGTCGTTATCCCTAAGATGGGTTTACCATCCGAGTCTTATCACTGTCTGGGGTTGACTGGAGGCTGTAGGCCGGAAGGAAACCCCAGACACGATCTCAAAGGTAAAGTTTTTTCAGTGATATCCAAGTTATCCCTGCCTTTTATTGCCATAAGCCGGTAGCTAGTCCATCTCATGTCTCTATCTCCTGTCGCATCGACCATATCAGCAGGCACTGCCATACCAATGCTCATATGAGGTCTTCGGTTATTGTAGAAGTCGACCGCAACGGCTACTGCAGCTATGACATCACTGAGATTAGTGAACACCTTGTCTTTAAGCAACTCGTTCTTCATTGTGTTGTTGATTCGCTCTGCCTGGGCATTGTCTTTA
>JAFUWY010000018.1 GCA_017477245.1 Bacteroidales bacterium
CCGGCTGTCCGGAAAGCGGCCTCGCGGCGGCGCTCCGGGAAGCGGGACGTCCGGCGGTCTGGTCCGCCGCGTCCGAGACCGTGCCGGCCGCCGGGACCTCGGCCTGCGCCGGGTCCCCGGCAGCCTCGCCGGTCTGTGCAAGCATGGCTTGCTCCTGGTTATGAATAATGGTTGGAATAGAGTCCTGCGTGCCGCGGAAGAAGACGCCCGCCGCAAGGGCTGCGGCCACGGCGAGGCCCAGCCCGGCCCACCGCATCCAGGCCCAGGGGGCGGCGACGGGGGCGGAGTCGGCATCGAGACGCGCGGACACGCCTTTCCAGACGCGGTGAGAAGGCTTCACCTCCGCGTCTGCCAGCATCGACCTCAGCCGGAGGTCGAACTCTTCTGTGTGCTTGTCCTGCATCTTAATACCTTTCTTTGATCTTTGACTGCAAAAGTACGCGGGCTCGCTGGAGCTGCGAACGCGAGGTGGTCTCGGAAATGCCGAGCGCTTCCGCGATCTCCTTGTGTGAGAATCCTTCGATCACATACATGTTGAAGACCGTGCGGAAGCCCGGCGGGAGGGAGGCGATCATCTTCAGGAGGTCGTTGTAGCCGATCTTCTGGATGGCGGAGGGGTCGTCGCTGGTGATGTCCCAGGCGGCGTCCACGTCCTCCGAGTTCTTGAGCGCATCCTTCTTTCTGAGGCTCATCAGGGCAGTGTTCACAAAGATCTTGCGGGCCCAGCCTTCGAAAGAACCGTCTCCCGAGTAGCTGTCCAGTTTGGAGAAAAGGGTCACGAAACCATCCTGGAGGATGTCCTCGGCGGCTTCCCGGTCGCCCATGTAGCGCAGGCATACTGCGAACATCTTGGCGGACAGGAGGTCGTAGATGGCTTTCTGGCTGCGGCGCTCGCCGCGCCTGGCCCCTTCGATCCATTCTGCTTCCCGATTGTTAAGATGCTTTTTGTTTCCAAAAAGTTGCATCCTGCTGCCGGAAATAATTTTTCATGCGAAAATAGCCAAATTTTCTCATAAAAATACATAATTTTGTGTCCTGTATGCGTAAGCCCGTACTCTATATCCTCCTCGTGACGCTCTGCTGTGCGCTGCATGCGCAGGCGCCTTCCGGTTCCGACCTTTTCCTGACCGCCGCCGCCGGTTACTCGGAGGGCAACTACGCGCAGGCGAAGGAAATTTTCGCGCAGCTGCACGAGCAGGATCCCTCGGACGATGCCGTCAACTACTACCTGGGCCTCTGCGAGATGGCCCTGGGCCAGCTGGACCCGGCGGAGGAGCACCTGCTCTCCGCGGCGCAGCTGGACTCGGCCAATACCTGGTACATCTATGCCCTGGCCACGCTCTATGACGCGCGCCACAACCAGGTCCGGGCCGGCGAGTACCTCGAGAAGCTCGTCAGGATGGAGCCCGCCCTGTACAACAACGCCAACACCCTCTCGATGGTGGCTGAATCCAAGGTGGTGGCCCGGCAGGACTCCCTGGCGCTCAGCTACTACGACCAGGCGCTGGAGCTGGAGCCCGGGTATGCGCCCGCGCAGCTCGGCCGCGTCGAGCTGCTCCGCCGCATGGGGCGCTACGTCCCTTTCTTCTCCGGCCTGGAGGAGTTCATCCGCAACGATGCCGTGCGGCCTGAGATCAAGAGCAACTACCTCACGGCCCTGATGGACAACATCGATTCGCCGTTCTACTGGGTCTGGGGCGACACGATCAACCGCCTGGTGGACGTCGACCGGGAGATGCACCCCGACGACTACGGCATCCAGATGCTCAAGCTCCGGATGTGCTACATCAAGCAGGACTGGCAGGCCGTCCTCGACCAGTGCGACGTGCTGGTGCGGATGGGCCGGCAGGCCGGCAACAAGGACCAGGTGGCCGAAGCCCTGTCGATCGCCGGCGACGTCTGGTACCAGCAGCTGCAGGACAAGAAGAAGGCCTACGAGACCTACGAGGAGGCGCTCAAGGCCGATCCCGACCGGACCTCCGTTCTCAACAACTACGCCTATTACCTCTCCCTGGAGGGCAAGTCGCTCCGCAAGGCGCTCAAGATGAGCCGCCGCACGGTCGAGCTCGAGCCCGACAACGCCACGTACCTCGACACGTACGGCTGGCTGCTGTACCTGCTGAAGCGGCCCAAGGAGGCGAAGCCCTATTTCAAGCATGCGATGCTCTACGGCGGCAAGGACAGCGCCACGGTCCTGGAGCATTATTCCAAGGTCCTGGAAGCCCTCGGCGAGGACGACCTGGCCCTCTATTACAAGAATCTCGCTGAGCAGAAGAAATGACGCGGTGGCTGCGCATACTGGCGGCCGCGGCCGTCCTGCTGGGCAGCGCGGGTGCGCTGCAGGCGCAGAATACGGCTGCGCAGGAGTCGCGCCGCGCCGCGCTCCAGAAGGAGATCGCCCAGCTGGAGCAGCAGCTCAAGGAGAATTCCGCCAAGAGCTCCAACGCCCTCAACGAACTGACCCTGGTCCGCAAGCAGATATCCACGCGGCGCAGCCTCGTGACGGAGAGCGAGGCGGAAGTGAAACGCATCGCGGACAGCATCGCCGTCCGGCAGGCCGAAGCGGACCGCATCCGCGCGCGCATCGGCACGATGGAGCAATACTACCACCGCCTGGTCCGCAACGCCTACAAGAACCGCGACGCGCGCGTCTGGTACACCTACCTGTTCTCCAGCAAGGACCTGGGGCAGGCCTCGCGCCGCTTCGCCTACCTGCGGGACCTCTCCTCCCAGATGAACACGCAGGCGCGCAAGATGAAGGAGCTGCATGCCGAGCTGGACGCCGAGATGCAGCACCTCGACACGCTCCGGCGCCAGGCCGAGGCGGTCAAGGCCGCCCATGAGCAGGAGCTGCAGGGACTGCGGCGCGAGGAGCTCCGCTCCGACCGCCTGGTGGCGAGCCTCAAGAAGGACAAGAACCTCTACCAGCGCCAGCTGAACACCAAACGCCAGCAGGTCGAGGCCCTGAACCGGGAGATCCAGCGCCTCATCGCCCAGGCGATGGAGGAGGCGCGCAAGCAGGAAGAGGCCGCCCGCAACGCCGGCAAGCAGCAGGCGCAGGCCGGCAAGTCGTCCCAGACCCAGTCCAAGGCCAAGGCGGCCCCGGTCGACTACAAGCTCACGGGCGAGTTCGCCGCCAACAAGGGCAAGCTCCCCTGGCCGGCCGACGGGCCGGTCGTGGAGCGCTTCGGCAAGCACAACCATCCTGTCTATACCTCCCTCGTGATGCCGGCCAACAACGGCGTCAACATCGGCCTGTCCCAGGGGGCGCCGGTCGCAGCCGTCTTCGACGGTGACGTGAAGCGGGTCATCGTGATGCCGGGCTACGGCCGCTGCGTGCTGGTCCAGCACGGCACCTATTTCACGTTCTACTGCAAGCTGGGCGAGGTGGGCGTCAAGGCCGGCGACAAGGTCAAGGCGGGCCAGACGCTGGGCCGCGTGGACACGATCGACGGCCAGACCCAGCTGCATTTCGAGGTCTGGAAAGAGAAGAATCCCGAGAATCCGGAACTGTGGCTCAGGCCACGGTAGGCGGCGGCATCAGCCGACCACCCAGACGAGTACGTGCCTGTCGAAGGTGATGTACTGGAGGGACAGCTCCTCCTCGAATCCGTCCTTGTCGGTGAAGGTCGCTTCCAACTCGCCTTCGCCCCGCATCCGGAAATTCTCGATTTCGATCTGCTCGGCGAAGTCCACCTTGTACTGCGACATCTTCTTGTAGACGGCTTCCTTGGCGCACCAGTAGATGGCCAGCTGCTCGTTGCGCTGGTCCTCGTCGATCTCCTCGACTTCCTCGATCTCCTCCTCGGAGAGGGCCTTCTTCTTGACGGCCGAGAAGTCACGGTCGAGCGACTCGCAGTCGATGCCCACCTCGTCCGTGGGGTTGAGGATGACGGCGACGTAGCGGTTGGTGTGCGTGATGCTGATATTCATCGCGGAGTTTTCGATGTACGGCTTGCCGTTGTCGTGGTGGCTGAGGTACACCTTCTCCTCGAAAAGCGCGTCCAGCAGCGCCCGGACGGCCAGTTTCTGCTTGCGCAGGGATTCGTTTCTGATGTAGGAGATCTCCTCCAGCTCGTCGGAGGGGATGGATGAGAGCGCGCGAAGTTCTTCTTCGGTC
This sequence comes from Bacteroidales bacterium, assembly GCA_017477245.1. Classification (GTDB taxonomy): domain Bacteria; phylum Bacteroidota; class Bacteroidia; order Bacteroidales; family UBA932; genus Cryptobacteroides. The sequence continues at coordinate 4,121 of JAFUWY010000018.1, forward strand.
TCCGTAATCTGCCAGACGCCTACCCGCGAGTGGTAGTCGTCATCGAGATCTTTGATGAGATATAGGGCCATAAATATTTTTAACATCGCAAAGATAATGATTTTTTGTATATTTGCGTGTTTTTTGAAAAAGACGACAATTTACAATCCAATATGAACTATCTTTCCAACGAAAAATTGGTCATCGTCGGTGCCGCGGGCATGATCGGCTCCAACATGGCCCAGACTGCCCTGATGCTTAAACTCACCCCGAACGTCTGCCTGTACGACGTGTACGAGCCGGGTCTGCGCGGCGTGGTCGCCGAGATGGACCACTGCGCCTTCGAGGGTGCCAACATCACCTGGACGACCGACCCCGCCGTCGCTTTCAAGGATGCCAAGTACATCATCTCCTCCGGCGGCGCTCCCCGCAAGGAAGGCATGACCCGCGAGGACCTGCTCAAGGGCAACTGCCAGATCGCCGAGGAGTTCGGCAAGAACGTGAAGACCTACTGCCCCGATGTCAAGCACATCGTGGTCATCTTCAACCCGGCGGACCTCACCGGTCTCGTGGTCCTGCTCCACTCCGGCGTGAAGCCCGAGTGCGTGACCACCCTCGCCGCCCTCGACTCCACCCGTCTCCAGGAGGCCCTCGCCCAGGAGTTCGGCGTGCAGCAGAGCAAGGTGACGGGCGCCTATACCTACGGCGGCCACGGCGAAGCGATGGCCGTGTTCGCCTCCAAGGCCCTCATCGACGGCACCCCGCTCAGCGAGAAGAACCTCCCCGCCGAGAAGTGGGCCGAGATCAAGCACAATACCATCCAGGGCGGTTCCAACATCATCAAGCTCCGCGGCCGCAGCTCCTTCCAGAGCCCGGCCTACAACGCCGTCAAGATGATCGAGGCCGCGATGGGCGGCGACAAGTTCACCTGGCCCGCCGGCTGCTACGTCAACAATACTGACTACCAGCACGTCATGATGGCCATGCCGTCCGTGATCGACGAGAACGGCGCCCACTTCTGCGCCCCTGCCGGCACGGCCGAGGAACTCGCCGACCTCAAGGCTTCCTACGAACACCTCTGCAAGATGCGTGACGAGATCATCGACCTCGGCATCATCCCGCCGGTGGCCGACTGGAAGAAGTGCAACCCGAACCTGTAACCGGACTTCCGATACGGAAAAGGGGCCGCAACGTTGAGTTGCGGCCCCTTTTCGTCGGGGTGAAAAGACTCGAACTTTCGACCCTCTGGTCCCAAACCAGATGCGCTAGCCAACTGCGCCACACCCCGATTGTGTGCGCAAATTTAGTGAATTCTCCCGAATAATTCCTATCTTTATCCTTCGTATGATCATCGAAGCCCGCGACATCCGCAAGCGATTCGGGACCCTGGAGGTCCTCAAAGGCATCGACTTCAGCGCCGAGGCGGGTGAAGTCGTGGCCATCATGGGCGCCTCGGGCGCCGGCAAATCCACCCTCCTGCAGATCCTCGGCACGCTGTCTACGCCGGACGGCGGCAGCCTGCGGATCGAGGACCAGGACGTCCTGCGCCTGAAAGGCGATGCGCTGGCCGCCTTCCGCGGCCGTCGCATCGGATTCGTGTTCCAGGCGCACCACCTGCTGCCGGAGTTCTCCGCCCTGGAGAACGTGATGATCCCGGCGCTGATCGCCGGGACGTCCCGCAAGGATGCGGCGGCCAAGGCGGAGCGCCTGCTCGGCGAGGTCGGGCTCTCGGCCCGCCTGGACCACAAGCCGTCCGAGCTGTCGGGCGGCGAGCAGCAGCGCGTGGCCATCGCCCGGGCGCTGATCAACGACCCGGCCGTGCTCTTCGCCGACGAGCCCACGGGCAACCTGGACTCCGCGACCAAGCAGGAGATCCACCGACTGCTCTTCGACCTGCGGGAGCGCCTGGGGCAGACCATCGTCATCGTGACCCACGATCCGGAGCTGGCGGCCCTCTGCGACCGCTGCCTGACGATGCGTGACGGACAATTTATTTATCCGTAAGTATATGAAAAAGAGATTATTGCTTCTTGCCCTGGCGGCCTTGTCGCTGGCCCTGACAGCGCAGGCGCAGACCTGCCGGTTTGATTTCGGATCCGCCACCGCCGCGGATGGCTACACCGCCGTCGGCTCCGCCGTGCTCTACAACGCGGAGCGCGGCTACGGATTCGAGCCCGGCTCCGAGCCGGAGTTCGTCGTCCGCAAGAAGGGCACGGCGCTGACCCGCGACTTCGTGACCTCGCCGGACCCTTTCCGCTTCTCGGTCAGGCTCCCGGAGGGCAACTATAAGGTGACGCTGACGCTGGGGGATACCCAGGGCACGTCCCGCACGACGGTCAAGTCCGAGATCCGCCGCCTGCACGTCGAGAGCTTCGAGACAGGCAAGGGCGAGGTCAGGACCGTCTCCTTCAACGTGAATGTCCGGACGCCACGGCTCTCCAAGGGCAATGAGATCAAGCTCAACTCCCGCGAGCTGGACTACGTCACGGGCGAGGTCAAGACCTTCACCTGGGACGACAAGCTGACGCTGCAGTTCCATGACAGCGCCCCGGCGGTCTGCGCCGTGGAGATCGAGCCGGCCGCCGACGATGTCGTGACCGTGTTCGTGATCGGCGACTCCACCGTCACCGACCAGCAGGGCGGCGGCACCTGGGGGCAGTACCTGCCCCGCTGGTTCGACGGCCGCGTGGTCGTGGCGAACCACGCCGAGAGCGGCATGACCATCAAGGGATTCCGCTTCGGCCGCCGCTGGGACAAGATCATGGAGAGCTGCAAGCCCGGCGACTACCTGCTGATCCAGCTCGGCACCAACGACGAGAAGTCCCGCGGCCACGACCCGATGTGGGATTCCGAGGACCATGCCGGCGACTGGGTGCGCACGCACGCCGATCCGGAGAAAGACTATGTCTGGGGCCTCGCCACGATGGCCCTGGAGGCCAAGCGCCACGGCGTCATCCCCGTGATCGTCTCGCCGATGACCAAGATCGACCGCCGCACGGCCACGTCCACGGAGCTGATGACCCCCTACGGCATCAACGCTCGCCATGGTGCGGAACTCGCAGAATGCGCCTACATTGACCTCTGGGGCGCGAGCCGCGAGATCGTGAAGGCCCTCGGGCAGGATGCCCTCGCGGCCTATTCCGACGGCACGCACACCGACAACTACGGCGCCTACCTGTTCTCGCTGGTGATCGCCCAGGGCCTGCGCGACAACGGCCTGGGCCTGAAGGATTACCTGCTCCCCGAGACGCCGGAGTTCGACCCGACGGCCCCGAAGCCGGCGTTGAAGGATTTCACCTGCCCGATCGAGCCGCGCCGTCCCGCGCAGCGGGCCCCGCAGCCCGTCGCAAACGGCCAGACCGAGTTCGGTCCGCTTTAGTCGGTAGGTAACTCTTTGAGCAGCAACTCAAACAAGCGGGGCTTGGCGTAGCGGTCAAGCTCCGCTTCTTCGATCCAGACGTAACCTTCCGGCAGGGCCGGTTCCGCGGCCGGCTCCCACAGGTAGAAATCCACGATCAGGGTCCGGTGGGTCAGCTGGTGCTTGACGCCGGATTTCAGCAGTTGGGGAGGAGGAGATTCCGGGTCAAGCCCGGAATGACGGCAATCGCAGGCATCGCCGGGGAGCCTTTGGTCGCAGGCAGTCGGAGCGGAGCGACCGAGGGGGTTTCGGGGGAAACCTCCCCCGTCATAGGCATCGCCGATGAGCCGCTGGTCCGTGACCAGCGGCTCAAACAAGCCCTGCCAGATGTCGCCGGGACCGCGGCGGCGGATGGCGGTGCGGCCCTGATACCTTACGTAGATATAGTCGAAGCGGCGGACCTGGACTTCGGGGGCCTTCTGGCGGACCGGGAGCCGGTCGACCTGGCCCGTCGCCAGGGCGGCGCAGCCGTCCGCCAACGGACAGAGCAGGCAGGCGGGCGAGACCGGCGTGCACTGCAGGGCGCCGAAATCCATCATCGCCTGGTTGAAGTCGCCCGGCCGGTCCGGGGGCAGCAGCGCCTGGGCCCGGGCGGTGAATTCCTTCCGGGCGGCGGTGGTGCCGACCGGCGTCGCGATGCCGTAATACCGGGCCAGCACGCGGTAGACGTTGCCGTCCACGACGGCGGCCGGCAGTCCGAATGCGATTGAGCCGATGGCCGCCGCCGTGTAGTCGCCCACACCCTTGAGGGCACGGATGCCGTCGAGCGTGTCCGGGAACCCGCCGAGCGCGACGATCTGCCGCGCTGCGGCGTGCAGGTTGCGGGCGCGGCTGTAGTAGCCCAGCCCCTGCCAGAGCCGCAGCACCGCGTCCTCGGACGCGGCCGCCAGGCTCTCCACGTCCGGGAAAGCGGCCATGAAACGCTCCCAGTAGGCCTGCCCCTGGACGATCCGGGTCTGCTGGAGGATGATCTCGCTGAGCCAGATGGCATAGGGGTCGCGGGTGCGGCGCCACGGAAGGTCCCGTCCGTGGTCCGCGTACCAGGCGAGCAGGGTTTCGGTCAGGGAAAACATATTACAAAAATAGTAAATTGTACTACATCTTCATTTTTTTCTTAATTTTGCATGATAGACAAAAAGGACTAAACAATTAAATCAACCCAATCGTGAAAAAGATTCTTGTCATCCTTCTTTCCGCGGCCGCGCTCCTTACCTGCGCGAATGCTTCCGCACAGTCCACCGAGTGGCGCGCCGGCATCGGCTACGCCAACGTCTCCTTCAACGGTGACGATTGCTCCGACTATCTCAAGGAGCACAGCCTGAGCGGTTTCTATATCGGTATCAACAAGGAGTTCTACTTCTCCACCATGGCCGGACTGACCTTCGAACCGGGCCTGTATTTCTACTATCACTCCGGCAAGAGCGGGTACACTACCGATCCCAAATTCATGAAGATGTCCTACCTGGCCGTGCCGCTGAACATCAAGTATACGTTCGAGGCTTCGCCGGAGCTCCTGTTCGGCCTGTACACCGGCCCGGTCCTCAATATCGGCGTGGGCGGCAACGTCTACTCGAAGGAGAAGTTCGTGACTAACACCGACATTACCGACCCGATGCACAAACTTACCCAGATGGGCATCCAGTGGGATTTCGGCGTGACGGCAGCCTTCTCCGAGGCCGTCCAGATCCGCCTGGGCTACGCCCTCGGCATGAGCCGCTTGGTCAAGGAGCGCGACGTCCACAGCAACACTTTCAACGTCGGCATCGCCTTTATGTTCTAGGCACGGCGGTCCGCACGAAAAACCCGGAGTCCGAACACGGACCCCGGGTTTTTCGTTGCCGGACGGAGGGAACTAGGCTTCCTTCTCCTTCTTGCCGACGAAGTCCTGGACCTTCTCCTTGGCGTCGCCGTAGATGTCCTTCGCCTCTTCCTTGAGTTCGGCGTATTTCTCCTTGGCCTTGCCGGCCACCACGGCGGCTTCTTCCTTCAGTTCCGCGAACTCTTCCTTGGCTTCTTCGCCGAGTTCGTCGAGTTTGACCTTGGCCTTGCCGGCGATCTCGCCGGCCTTGTCCTTCGTGTACTGGATCGCTTCGTTGAGGGTCACCTTGCCGTCTCCGTCAAGGTCCATCGCTTTCTTTTTGGGTTCGTCGCTCATGAGAGATTGTTTTTAGTGTTGTTTCGGCAAATGTACAAAAAACTGCGGAATTGCAACGGTATACGGAATCTTTGTATCTTTACAATATGAATACATTCATGATTATCCTGGCCGTCATCCTCGGCGTCGTGGGGATTGTCGGCAGCATCCTCCCCGGATTGCCCGGACCGCCGCTCAGCTGGATCGGCGTCCTGCTGATCTATTTCTTCGGCGGGGACCCGATGTCACAGACCCTGCTCTTCGTGCTGCTGGCCGTGACGATCGTGGTGACGGTGGTGGATTATCTCGTGCCGGCCTGGTTCACCAAGGTGACGGGCGGCAGCAAGTATGCTGCGTGGGGAGCCATCCTCGGCCTGCTCGCCGGGTTGATCTTCCCGCTGCCCGGCGGGATGATCGTCACCTCGCTCGCCGGGGCCTTCCTCGCGGAGGTCGTCCTGGGCGGCAAGGATGCGGGGGCCTCGCTCAAATCTTCGCTGGGGGCATTCCTGGGCTTCCTGTTCGGGACGGGCATCAAGCTCATCGCCTCGGCGGTGATGCTCTATTATATCATCGCGTACATCTAGAACAAGCCCACGACCACGTTCCAGAACAGATAGCGGATGGCCTTGCCGATCAGCAGCATGAGGAAGGTCCAGCCGCGCGGCGCCCTGTAGAAGCCGAGCGCCAGGACCGTCAGGTCGCCTACGATGGGTACCCAGCTGAAGAGCGCCAGCCATACGCCGTATTTCTGCACCTTCTCCTGCTGCTGCTCGAGTTTCTCGCGCGTGACCTTGAACCATTTCTCGATCCACTCCCACTTGCCGAGCCAGCCCAGGGAGAAGGTGAACAGGCTGCCCAGCCAGCTGCCGCTCGTCGCGGCCAGGAAGCAGCCGAGGTTCTGGCCCGTCGTGGCCAGGATGGCGATGTACAGCACGTCGGAGCTGAAAGGGACGATGGAAGCGGCCAGCGCGCTACCGAGGAACAGACCCAGCAGGCCGAGACTCTCGAGCCACTCCATCAGCTGAAATGCAGGATCTGGTCGGCCCGGGCCGTGACGGCATCCCGGTGCGAGATGAAGAGAAGGGTCTTGCTGCCGCGGAAGCGGCTGAAGAGGCGGTCGAGCAACAGCTCCTCGGTCGCGGCGTCCAGTGCGGAGGTGGCCTCGTCGAGGATCAGGATCCCGCCGTCGCGCAGCAGGGCGCGGGCGATGGCGATGCGCTGGCACTGTCCCTCGCTCAGGCCCGTCCCTTCCTCGCCGCATGGCGTGTCAAGCCCCTGGGGCAGGTCGAAGACGAAGTCTGCGACGGCGGTGTGCAGGGCATCCCGCAACTGCTCGTCCGTGGCGTCGGCGCGGGCCAGCAGGAGATTCTCGCGGATGGTGCCGCTGAGCAGGGAATTCCCCTGCGGGACATAGAGGAAATTGTCGCGGACGGCCGGTCCGGCCTTATAGGTGCGCTCCGGCCCATAGATCTCGACCCGTCCGGCATCGGGACGGAGCAGGCCCAGGACCAGCCGGCTGAGCGTGCTCTTGCCGGCGCCCGTGGGGCCCATGATCACCGTCATCGTGCCGGGCTCGAAGTCGTGGGAGAAATGGTCCAGGATGGTGTCCGGCCGGTCCGGATAGGCGTAGGTCACGTCCGTGAGGCGGATGCCGGGCGCTCCGGCGAGCCGGACCGGCTCCTCGCGCGGCTCCTGCTCCAGGGCCTGGAGCTCCATCAGCCGCTCGACGGAGGTGGTGGCGTGGATGAAGGCGGGGATCTGCCGGGCCAGTTCGACGATCGGGCGCTGGACCTGGCCGACCAGTTGCAGGAAGGCGGTCATCATGCCGTAGGTCACGACGCCGTCGCGGATGCCGATCACGCCCCAGAGGAAGGCGGCGGCGTAGCCGCCCATGAAGCCGAAGTGCATGAAGGCGCGGGCCACGGCGTTGTAGCGCAGGCGGAGGACGGTCTGGTCATAGACGTCCCGCTGCAGCCAGCCCAGGCGGTCCATGACGCGCTGCGTGCCGATCAGGGTCAGGACGACAATGCGTTTCTGGAGGCTCTCCTGCATCAGCTGCTGGATCTCCGCGTCCTGCTTGCGGATCCGTTCGGTGAGCCGGCGGAGCGCCCGGAAGAACAGGCGGGACCCCAGGATGGCGGCGATCATCAGGACCACCAGGACCCAGAGCAGGTTGGGGGCCATCAGCAGCAGGTACACCGAAGCGGCGACGAGCTGCACCAGGGTGATGACCATGTCGGGGAAGCGGGTGCACAGCAGGTCGGTGATCACGCGCACGTCCTCTTCGAGCCGGTTGACGGCATCGCCGCTGCGGAAGCGCTCGCGGCCGCTCCAGGCGCTGCGGAGCACGGTGGAGAAGGTCTCGGCGCGCAGGTCGTTGCCGGTCTTGACGAGGTTGTAGCTCTCCCAGGCCGCAGCGCTCACCGAGCAGACCAGCCGCAGCAGCATGATGCCGAGGAGGATGCCGATGTGCAGCCCGAGGGGTGCGTCGCTGACGCCCGTGGCGATGTCCACCAGGCGTTTGCAGATCCAGACGAATCCGAGCGATGCGGCGACCCGCACCAGCCCGATGACGATGCTGAGCAGCGTCCTCCCGCGGGAAGGACGCGCCATGGGGCGCAGGCCCCGGAGAATCTGCCGGACAGGAATCATTCGGCGAGCAGGCCGGCGTTGCGCCAGGTCTCCGTCAGGGTCCCGACATCGGTCCGGGCCTGCTCCTCGGTGACGTCGTAGCGTCCGGTCAGCAGGCGGGCGATGTCGTCCTCCGAGAATTCCTTGCCCTGCAGCTGCTCCCACAGCCAGGCGGCGGTGTCGTTCATGGAGATGATCTTGCTGAAATCCACCCGGGAGAGTCCGTCTCCCGTGATGATGTGCTGTCCGAGGAGCTCCCTCATGACAAATCCTTCCTTCAGTTTCATATCAGTCGTCTGTAAATGCCTAAAATATAGCGTCTCAGCGGTTTGATGGCGCGCCAGAAGCGGCCCGGGCCGGGCTTTCGCGCGCGGCCGCCGGGACGCTGGATCTCGATGACGGTGCCGCACACGTCCTGCGTCGTGCAGCGCTCCGTGCCCTGCAGGTTGCCGTCTCCCATCAGCGTGAGCGCGTCGCCGTCCACGGCGATGACCCGGTGCAGGATGTAGCGGCCTCCGGTGCGGACGAGGACGATGTCGCCGTCGCGGACTTCCTCCAGCCTGCGCAGGGTGACACGGTCCCGGTCGCCGCGGATCGTAGGGAGCATGCTGCTGCCCTTGGGGATGATGACGGCGTCCCGGCCCTCGCGCAGCAGGGCCGTCACCTCGCCGAGGAGGATGTCGTTGGGCAGGACACGCTTATCCATCGACGGTGGTCTGGCAAAGTCGGGCAGCCGCTTCGTCCGGCAGGCAGTCCAGCAGGTAGCAGGGGATGTCCCGGGCGATGGCGGACAGGGTCTCGTGCTGGGCGTCGGTCACTTCCCGGAAGGGGCGGAAGCCTGAGCAGGAAGACAGGACGGATGCGTAGGCCTGGACCATGCCGAGGCGGGAGATGGTGTTCTGCGGCGCCTGGCGGAGCCGGACGATGGCGCCGACGGGGACGTCCTTCGCCTTGTAGCAGGGGGTCTTGCCGCTCCAGGGCGTGCCGAAGACGCGCACCGTGCCGTCCACGATGCGCAGCACGGGGTTGTCGTCGTTGAGGAGTTCCGTGCCTTCGATGTACTTGAGCCACAGCGAGCTGTGCGTACTCTTGCCCGTACCGCTGCGGCCCAGGAACAGGAAGCCGCGTCCGCGGTGCATGACCACGGACGAGTGCATCTCCAGCGCGGAGCGGAAGGCCCCGGCGAAGGTGTACAGCAGCATCATGGCGTTGTTGACGGCGAAGGCCTGCGTCGCCGGTGCGCCCGGCGCGTAGAGGTATCCCTGGCGGAAATCCCGGCTGAAGTCGAGGACGCCGGCCACGGGGGTCTTGGGCATCGGGGCGAATTCAGCCCGGAAGCCTGCTTCGGTGCGAAGCAGGTTGACGACCGGCTCACCGGACTCCTGCGGGGCCCGGTACAGGACCTCGCCCGGCGTCGCCGGCGCTTCCGGCACGACGGTCAGCCGGAACAACAGCGGCTCCGCGCCCGGTCCCGGAATCCCGAAGGGATCGTAATTGTGCAGATGACCCGCTACCGGGTGTCCGTCCGGCAGGTCAAGGGCGATCGTCAGCCCGGCTACCTGGAGAAAGCGTGTCATCCTGCGTGTCTAGGAGTCCAGTTTCAAAACGGCCATGAACGCGCTCTGCGGCACCTGCACGGTGCCGATCTGGCGCATGCGCTTCTTGCCTTCCTTCTGCTTCTCGAGAAGCTTGCGCTTGCGCGTGACGTCGCCGCCGTAGCATTTGGCGGTCACGTCCTTGCGCACCTGCTTGACCGTCTCGCGCGCGATGATCTTGGCGCCGATGGCGGCCTGGATGGGGATGTCGAACTGCTGGCGCGGGATCAGGTCCTTGAGCTTCTCGCACATCCGGCGTCCGAAGGTGTAGGCGTTGTCCTCATGGATGAGCGTCGACAGGGCGTCGGCGGGCTCGCCGTTGAGGAGGATGTCCAGGCGGACGAGCCGCGCGGGACGGAAGTCCATCACATGGTAGTCGAAGGAGGCGTAGCCCTTGGAGATGGTCTTGAGCTTGTCGTAGAAGTCGAAGACGATCTCCGACAGGGGCATGTCGTAGGTCAGTTCCACGCGGTCGGCCGTGATGTAGTGCTGGCCGATGAGCGTGCCGCGGCGGTCCAGGCAGAGCTTCATGATGGGTCCGAAGAACTCCGACTTGGAGATGATCTGCGCGCGGATGTACGGCTCCTCGATGTGGTCGATGAGCGTCTGGGCCGGCAGGCCGGACGGATTGTGGACGTCGACGACCTCTCCCTGGGTCGTGTAGACCTTGTAGGAGACGTTGGGGACGGTGGTGATCACGTCCATGTCGAACTCGCGGAACAGCCGCTCCTGGACGATCTCCAGGTGCAGCAGGCCGAGGAAGCCGCAGCGGAAGCCCGAGCCCAGCGCAAGCGAGCTCTCGGGCTCGTAGACGAACGAGGCGTCGTTGAGCTGGAACTTCTCCAGCACGGCGCGCAGCTCCTCGAACTTGTCGGCCTGGACGGGGTACATGCCCGCGAAGACCATCGGCTTGACTTCCTCGAAGCCGGCGATGGCCTCGGCGCAGGGCTGCGCCACGTGCGTGATGGTGTCGCCCACCTTGACCTCCGTGGCGCTCTTGATGCCGGTGATCACGTAGCCCACGTCCCCGCAGCCGATGCTGCCGGTGGGGACGAGCTTCATCTTCAGGACGCCCACCTCTTCCACCTCGTAGTCCATGCCGGTGGCGAAGAACTTGACCTTGTCTCCCTTGCGGATGCTGCCGTTCTTGACCTTGAAGTAGGCGATCACGCCGCGGAAGGAGTTGAATACGGAGTCGAAGATCAGCGCCTGAAGCGGCCCGTCCGGGTCGCCCTGCGGCGCGGGGATCTTCTCCACGATGGCGTCGAGGATGGGGGCCACGCCTTCGCCCGTGCGGGCGGAGACCTTGAAGACGTCGGCCGGGTCGCAGCCCAGCAGGTCGCAGATCTCGTCGGTGACGACGTCCACCTGGGCGGATTCCATGTCGATCTTGTTGAGGACCGGGATGATCTCCAGGCCGTGGTCGATCGCCATGTAGAGGTTGGAAATAGTCTGTGCCTGGACGCCCTGCGATGCGTCTACGACGAGCAGGGCGCCCTCGCACGAGGCTATGCTTCGCGAAACTTCATAGGAGAAGTCGACATGGCCCGGGGTGTCGATGAGGTTGAGCTTGTACTCCTCCCCATGGTACCGGTGGACCATCTGGATGGCGTGGCTCTTGATCGTGATGCCTTTCTCCTTCTCAAGGTCCATGTCGTCCAGCACCTGGTTCTCCATGTCACGCGCCCCCAGGGTCTGCGTCAGTTCGAGCAGGCGGTCGGCCAGCGTGCTCTTGCCGTGGTCGATGTGGGCGATGATGCAGAAGTTCCGGATGTTCTTCATCGGTCTCAGAAGAGCTTGTTCACCTGCTCGTAGACATTCTGGGCGGTGTAGCCGAGCTTCTCGTCGAGCACCTTGTAGGGAGCGGAGAAGCCGAAGGATTCCATGCCCCAGATGGTGCCCTCGGACTCAGGCACGAGGCCCTGCAGCGTGACAGGCAGGCCGGCGGTCATGCCGAACTTCTTCACGCCCGTGGGCAGGACGCTCTGCTGGTACTCCTTGGGCTGCTGGCGGAACAGCCCCTCGGACGGCACGCTGACCACGCGGACCTTCTTGCCGTCGGCGCGGAGCAGCTTGGCACCGGCCTCCAGGGTGGAGACTTCGGAGCCGGAGGCCACGAGGATGACGTCCGGGTTCTCGTCGGAACCGGCCACGATGTAGCCGCCCTTGGCCACCTGGCTGTAGTCGTTGCCCTCGGGGAGGTTGGCGATGTTCTGGCGGGAGAACAATAGGGCCGTCGGGGTGGTGGTGTTCTCCATGGCGATCTTCCAGGCCTCGGTGGTCTCCTTGGCGTCGGCCGGGCGGAGCACCAGGACGGAATTCCTGCCGTGGTGGTTCTTGAGCTTCTCCATCAGGCGGATCTGGGCTTCCTGCTCGACGGGCTCGTGGGTCGGGCCGTCCTCGCCGACGCGGAAGGCGTCATGGGTCCAGATGAACTTGACGGGGATCTCCATGAGGGCGGCCATGCGCACGGCCGGCTTCATGTAGTCGGAGAACACGAAGAAGGTGCCGCAGGCGGGGATGACGCCGCCGTGCAGGGCCATGCCCATGCAGCAGCAGGCCATCGTGAGTTCGGCGACGCCGGCCTGGAAGAAGGCGCCGGAGAAGTCGCCGGCCTGGAAGGCGTGGGTCTTCTTGAGGAAGCCGTCGGTCTTGTCGGAGTTGGACAGGTCGGCGGAGGCGCAGATCATGTTGGGCACCTGCTCCGCGAGGGCGGACAGGCAGGCGGCGGAAGCGCTGCGGGTGGAGTCATTGTCCTTCTGGACGACCTTGCTCCAGTCGATCTTCGGGGCCTTGCCGCTGAACCAGTCGGCGCACTGGGCCGCCTTGTCGGGGTTGGCGTCGGCCCAGGCCTTCTCCTCGGCCTTGCGCTCCGCGACGATGCCGGCAAGCTCTTCGGCACGCTTGGCGTAGAGCTCCTTGACGTCATCGAAGATGGCGAACGGGTTCTCGGGGTCGCCGCCGAGGTTCTTGACGGTGTTGACGAAGGCGTCGCCGCCGAGCGGGGCGCCGTGGGTCTTGCAGTCGCGCTCGTAGGAGCTGCCGTCGGCCTTGAGGGCGCCCTTGCCCATGATGCACTTGCCGATGATCATCGTCGGCTTGCCCTGGACCTTCTGGGCGGCTTCGATGGCGCAGCGGATCTGCTCGACGTCGTTGCCGTTGATCTCGATGACCTCCCAGCCGAAGGCGCGGTACTTGGCGGCCGTGTCCTCGTTCAGCACGACGTCGGTCGTAGTGGAGAGCTGGATGTCGTTGGAGTCGTAGAAGACGATGAGGTTGTCCAGGCCGAGCACGGAGGCGATGCGGGCACCGCCCTGGCTGATCTCCTCCTCGATGCCGCCGTCGGAGATGTAGGCGTAGATGGTCTCCTTGGCGAAGGTCGGGTTGCCGGTGTGGGCTGCCAGGAACTTGGCGGCGATGGCGGCGCCGATGGCGAGGACGTGGCCCTGGCCGAGGGGGCCGGAGGTGTTCTCGATGCCGCGGGCGACATTGAGCTCGGGGTGTCCGGTGGTGGGGGAGTCCCACTGGCGGAGGTTGGCGAGCTCGTCGAGGGTGAACTTGCCGGTGAGGCAGAGCTGGCTGTAGAGCATCGGAGCCATGTGGCCCGGATCGAGGAAGAAGCGGTCACGGCCGGCCCAGGAAGGATCCTTGGGGTCGTACTTGAGATACTCGGAGTAGAGCACGTTGATGAAGTCGGCTCCACCCATGGCACCGCCCGGGTGGCCGGACTTGGCCTTCTCGACGGAGGCTGCCGCCAGGATGCGGATGTTGTCTGCTGCGTGATTGAGGACGCTGATCGGATTGGACATAATCTGTATGGTATTAGTTAATAATTTGCAATAGTCTACAAATTTAGCAATTATTTTGGCTAAACCAGCCTTTCGGACCTTAGAAATGTATCCGTCCCAGACGGACCGTGCTCCGGCAAAAGCTCAGCCGCAGCAGGGTTCGTGGCGTCGAACCCGGTTCCCGCGCAGCGGGAAGCGAGGATGGAAGCCGAGCCGGGGCACGGTCCGCCTGGGACGTGGGACGTTACGGCACAGGGTCGTAGCCGCTGCCGCCCCAGGGATGGCAGCGCAGGATCCGCTTGAGGCTCAGCCAGAAACCCTTGACCGGCCCGTACTTGCGGAAGGCCTCGAGGGCGTACTGCGAGCAGGTGGGCGTGAAGCGGCAGGTCGGCGGCTTGAGCGGCGAGATGCACAGCTGGTAGAACTTGATCAGCAGGATGAACGGGGCCGAAAGCACCCGCCTGACGGCCTGGGCGAAGGTCATTGGGCAGTGATTTTGCGGGTGATCCGGTCGAGGATTTCGCCGACTTCGGCGTAGAGGATCCTGAAATCGGCCACCTCCGCGTGGGAATAGGCGAGCATCAGGTCCACGCCCGTGGCGGCGAGCCGTTCCTTCTGGAGGCGGTACGACTCGCGCAGGCGGCGCTTGAGGAGGTTGCGCCGGACGGCGCGCTTGAAGAATTTCTTGGGCACCGAGACCATCAGGCGGTTGTGTCCGGTGTCCCGCCCGGCGGCCCAGCAGAAACGCAGGTGCTCCGTCGTCCCCCATTTCCCGTCGGAAATGAGTGCGGCGACGGTCGTCTTCCCGCACAGCCGCTCCTCCTTGGGGAGGGTATGGCCTTGCGGAGAAGTCATCTACTGCAGGGATTTGAGGTAGAGTTCGACGGCCTTGCTGATGGACGTGGCTTCCGGGGTCGGCGCCTGGAGGGCGATCTCGCAGCCGGCCTCTTCCAGCGAGCGCACGACGGCCTTGCCGAAAGAGATGATCTTGAGCGTACCCTGCTTGAAATCAGGGAAATTCTCCTTGAGCGACGCCACGTCGGCAGGGTTGCACATCACGGCGAGGTCGTAGGACGCAAGGTCGATGCCGTGCAGGTCCTGCGGGACGGGCTTGACCAGCACGCCCACGGTGTAGTCCAGCTTCGCGGCCGTGAAGAGGGTCGTGATCGGCGTGGTGTTGGAACCTTCGGTCGTGGTGATCAGGAACTTCTCCCCCTTGTGCTTCGCCGTGACGAGCGCGGCGATGGAGGCCGGCGTGCCGGTGCCGAAGAATATCTTGCGCTTGCGGTAGACGATATGTTTCTGGAGATACATCGCCACGGCTTCCGTGGAGCAGAAGTACTTCATGGTCTCGGGGACCTTGAAACGCATCTCCTCGCACAGCTTGAAGTAGGCGTCGATGGCGTGGCGGGACGAGAAGACGATGGCGGTATAGTCGGGGAGGTTGATGTGCTCTGCGCGGAATTCCCTGGCCGAGAGCGGCTCGATCAGGAAAAACGGATGGAAATCGAGCTCTGCGCCGAATTTTTCCTGCAGGATCTCGTAGGGTGCGAGATTGGACGGGACTTGCTGGGATATCAGGACCTTCATCTTGCGGCAAATTGATCAAATAAACATAACAACTGCTACCAACAGGGCAGCCGGTATAATTTCAAGCCCGCAAAGATACAAAAATGTTGGGAATCCGATACCATGACCGGCCAAAAATTGACCGGACCGGACCCACGTAAAGAGCCAGACTGCTGCGATTTCCCACATCAGGACCGTCCGGACGGTCCCGTCGGGGACCCCGAAGACGGAGCAGGCTCCGGCCGTGAGCAGGGTTAGGGTCGCCATCAGGATGAAGTAGTTGTAGGGCAGGTGCTTGAGCGTCGCGAACTCCTCGGAGCCGAGCCGCCGGGGGCGGAAAAGCGCATAGCACAGCAGGCGGACCAGCAGGAAGGCGGCGAGCAGGCCGAGGACGGCCGGCGCGCTCCAGGAGGCCGGGATGTGCTCCCAGAAACGGGGCCGGACCAGCGCGTAACGGTCCAGCAGCAGGCAGAAGGGAAGGGCGAAGGACAGGGCCGCCACGTTGCGCGTCCGCGCCGTGCCGAGGCTGTGCTCCAGCTCGACGGAGCCGCGGGAGCGGTCGAAGCTGTACAGCAGGTGCGGCACGAGCCGCAGCAGGTCCGGCAGGCTGAGGATCATCAGGCCCACGGCCACGACCGCCAGGATCCGGTTGACGGTCAGGTCTCCCCAGGCCCCGGCGCCCGCCAGGTCCGCCAGGGGAGTGGCGGACATCTCCAGCCGGCCGCTCTTGAAGACCTCCTCCAGCATCGCCTAGTTGCCCCGTTTGGCGTTGTAGCCCATGGCGGTCAGCAGCGCGACGAGCTTGTCGCGCAGGTCGCCCTGGATGGTGATCTCCCCGTCCTTGGCCGTGCCGCCCACGCCGCACTTGGCCTTGAGGGTCTTGGCCAGGGCGGCCAGGTCTTCGGACCGGCCGACGAATCCCTCGACGAGCGTGACCTGCTTGCCGGCGCGCTGGCGGCGGTCGATGCGGACGATGAGCCGCTGCTTCTGCGGCGGCAGCGTGTCGGCTTCCGGCGCCGCCTGCTCCGTCCGGTACTGAAAGTCGGGGTTCGTGGAATAGACGACCCCCAGCCGGCTTTTCCAATCCTGTTGTGCCATCGGTGGGATAATTTTTGCAAAGATAAGGATTTTTAATTGTACCTTTGCAGGTTATGAACGAGAAGAAATTCACCCTCTGGAACCGGATCTGTGCGGCGGCGGCCTTCGTGGTCTCGACCGTCACCTATCTGTTGACCATCGAGCCCACCGCCTCCTTCTGGGACTGCGGCGAGTTCATCGCGTCTTCGTATAAACTCGAGGTGGGACACCCGCCGGGAAACCCCGTCTTCCAGCTTTTCGCCAGGATCTTCACCCTGTTCGGCGACAACATGCACGCGGCCGTGCTCGTCAACGCGATGAGCGCGCTGTGCTCCGGCCTGACGATCTTCTTCCTGTACCTGACCATCGTCTGGCTCGCCAAGCGCCTGGTACGCCCGTCCGCAGACGGGACGTATACCGCCGGGCAGGCCGTCGCCATCTTCGGCTCCGGCCTGGTGGGCGCGCTGGTGTATTGCTTCTCGGATACGTTCTGGTTCTCCGCCGTGGAGGGTGAGGTCTATGCGATGTCCTCGCTGTTCACGGCCCTGGTGTTCTGGGTGATGACGCTGTGGTACGACCGCGCCGACGAGCCGCACGCGCTGCGCTGGATCGTGCTGATCGCCTTCCTGATGGGCCTGAGCATCGGCGTGCACCTGCTCAACCTGCTCGCCATCCCTGCCCTCGTGTTCATGTACTACTACCGCCGGCGCGAGGACAAGCCCTTCACCTTCTGGGAGCTGGTCAAGATCCTGCTGGTCGGGGCGGTGATCCTGGGCCTGCTGGTGTTCCTGTTCATCCCGTACCTGCCCAAGCTGGCCGCCTACTGCGACCTCTTCTTCGTCAATGTCCTCGGCCTGCCGTACAACAGCGGCGCCGCCTTCTTCCTGCTCGCGCTCCTCGCGCTCTGCTTCTGGGGCCTGTTCCGGACCCTGAAGAAGGAGAAGGTCTTCCTCAACACGGCGCTGCTCTGCGTCACCACGATCGTGATCGGCTTCTCCGTGTTCAGCATCGACATCATCCGCTCGTGCGCCAAGACGCCGACCAACGAATACCAGCCCGACAACGCCTTCACGCTGGTGCGCTACCTCTCCCGCGAGCAGTACGGCTCCACGCCGCTCCTCTACGGACAGTACTATGGCGCCCCCTATGACCTCAAGACCACGCCCTACTGGGCGCCGGTGGACGGCAAGTACAAGAAGGTGGACGGCCCGGTCGACGCCAGGTATACCGCTTCCGGCAAGATGCTCTTCCCCCGCATGTGGAGCACCAGCCCGGACGGCAGCTACGAGCAGTTCTACGAGACCTACACCGGCGGCAAGGGCCACAAGATCCCCGGCGCCACGGTGCGCAAGCCCACGATGGGCGCCAACCTGCAGTACTTCTTCAACTACCAGCTCAACTGGATGTACTGGCGCTACTTCATGTGGAACTTCGTCGGGCGCCAGAACCAGGTCCACGCCCCCAACCCGGGCGACATCTTCCATGGCAACTGGGAGAGCGGCGTGAAGTTCATCGACGACCTCCGCCTGGGCGACCAGAGCGACGCCCCGGGCATCCTCGCGGACGACAAGGGCAAGAACCACTATTTCTTCCTGCCTCTGCTGCTGGGCCTGCTGGGCCTGTTCTTCCAGTTCGACCGCGACAAGCGCGGCTGCTGGCTGACCTTCCTGATGTTCTTCATGACGGGCATCGCCATCGTGCTCTACCTCAACCAGCCGCCCTTCCAGGTGCGCGAGCGCGACTACGCGTATGCGGGATCCTTCTACTTCTTCAGCGTCTGGGCCGGCCTCGCCGTCGCGGCGCTGTACAGCTGGATCGACGCCGCCCGCAAGGGCCGCGGCAGCCTGCTGACCGCCGGCCTGGTGGCGGGCGCGTGCCTGCTCGTGCCGGTGCAGATGGCTGCCCAGAACTGGGACGACCACGACCGCTCCCACCGCTACACCGCGGTGGAGATGGCGCGCAACTACCTGAATTCCGTGGGGGAGAACGGCATCCTCGTGACCCACGGCGACAACGATACCTTCCCGCTCTGGTACGCCCAGGAGGTGGAGGACGTGCGCCGGGACGTCCGCATCTGCAACACCTCGCTGCTCGGCACCGACTGGCATATCGACCAGATGAAGTGGGCCGTCAACGAATCCGCCCCGCTTCCGCTCACGGTCGGCCAGGAGCAGTATCTCTACGGCACCAACGAGTGGATCCCGATCTACGACACCCAGGAGCGGGAGATGTCCATCCAGGACGTGATGGCCGTCTTCAAGCACCCCCAGATCAAGGCCCCGATGACCAGCGGCCGCAAGGTGGACTACATCCCTTCCCGCAAGATCGTGATCCCGGTGAACCGGGAGAACGTGATCAAGTACGGCATCATGGACGCGAAGTATGCGGAGCAGATCCCCGACTCGATCGTCTTCACGATCAGCAAGGACAAGGACTATCTCAGCAAGCCCGAGCTGTTCCTGCTCGACCTGCTCTCCGGCTACCAGTGGGACCGCCCGCTGCACCTGCTCAACATGGGCGGCGACCTCAACGTCGGCATCAAGGAGTACCTCGAGTTCTGCGGCTACTCCTTCAAGTTCGTGCCGGTCAAGAACAAGACCACGACCACGGAAGCCGGTTTCGTGGACACCGATGCGCTCTATCACCGGATGACGCAGGTCTACAAATGGGACGCGCTCGCGCGCGGAGACTATTTCAGGGACTACCAGAACATGTACACGCATCTCGGCGTGATGTCCGTCCGCAGCCTGTTCGTCACCTGCGCCGACGCCTTCATGAAGGCCGGCGAGAACGACCGGGCCCTCGAGATGGTGGACAAGTGCTGCGAAGTGATGCAGCACTATCCGCTGGAGACGGTGCCCATCGGCTTCTCCGGCAACGACTACATGGTCGTCTCGCTGGTGGAGCATTACTACAAGCTCGGCCAGCCCGACAAGGCGCGCCGGCTCGCCGCGCAGATGGGGGCCGAGCTGCTCGAGAGCGCCCGGTTCTACATCGAGTTCTACGACTGGGCCAAGGACGAGTTCGAACTGGTGGGCCAGTACATCTACTTCCTCGCCGACGTGATGAAGCAGGGGGGCGACGCCGAACTGGCGAAGAAGCTCACCGAAGGCCTCACGTCCATGGTGGACCTGGCCGGAGAGGCCGCTGAAGCGTCCTGAAATACCGATTGACATGGCAGAATACCCTTCAGCTTCCTGGAAAGATTACGAACTGCTCGACAGCGGTGCGGGCGAGAAACTGGAGCGCTTCGGCGCCTACGTGCTGGCGCGCCCCGAGCCCAAGGCGCTCTGGGGTAAGTCGTTGTCCGAGACGGAGTGGCGCCGGCTGGCGCACACGAGCTTCACACCCGGTGCCGGATTCGGCAAGGCCGGCAAGGAGGACAGCGGCACCTGGAACCGCCTCCGCAAGATGGATGACCAGTGGCACATCGGCTATGCCAATGCTGACGGGCTGAAGATGGACCTTCGTCTCGGGCTCACTTCCTTCAAGCATGTCGGCGTGTTCCCGGAGCAGGCCCCGAACTGGGACTATATCTACCGGCAGACGACGGCGCTCCGCGAGCGGCTGGGCCGCACCCCGCGCGTGCTCAACCTGTTTGCCTATACCGGGGCCGCCTCGCTCGCAGCCAAGGCCGCCGGGGCGGACGTGACGCACCTGGACTCCGTCCGGCAGGTGGTCACCTGGGCCCGCGGCAACATGGAGAACAGCGGGATGGACGGCATCCGCTGGATCGTGGAGGATGCGATGAAGTTCGCCCGCCGCGAGGAGCGGCGCGGCAACCGCTACGACGGCATCATCCTCGATCCGCCGGCCTACGGGCATGGCCCGGACGGCGAGAAGTGGAAGCTCGACGAGTGCCTCTTCGACATGCTTTGCACCGTGGGGAAGATCCTTTCCCCGGCGGACGCGTTCCTCGTCCTGAACCTCTATTCCAACGGCTACTCCGCCCTGCTGGGCGAGACGGTGGTCCGCCAGGCGATGTCCGCCGGCGCCCTCGAGAGCGGCGAGCTGGCCCTGAACGACCGCTTCGGCAAGGCGCTGCCGCTGTCCATCGTCGTCCGGATGACGCGTTGAGGTGCTATGAGTTACGGAAAATATTGCTAAATTTGCAGCTCGATCCAGATTATCGTTAAATTACTTATATCTTATGCAGCAACACATCGATTCCTACGATTTCGCCGGCAAGAAGGCAATCGTGCGCGTGGACTTCAACGTTCCGCTCAACGAGAACTTCGAGATCACCGACGACACCCGCATCCGCCGCGCCATGCCGACCCTCAAGAAGGTCCTCGCCGGCGGCGGCTCTCTCATCATCATGTCCCACCTCGGACGTCCGAAGGGCGTGACGGACAAGTTCTCCCTCAAGCACATCGTGGATCACGTGGCCGAGTGCCTCGGCGCTCCGGTGAAGTTCGCCCCTGACTGCCAGAAGGCCCAGGCCGAAGTGGCCGCCCTCAAGCCGGGCGAGGCCCTGCTGCTCGAGAACCTCCGCTTCTATGCCGAGGAGGAAGGCAAGCCCCGCGGACTCGCCGAGGATGCCTCCGACGAGGAGAAGAAGGCCGCCAAGAAGGCCGTCAAGGAGAGCCAGAAGGACTTCGTGAAGACCCTCGCCTCCTACGCCGACTGCTATATCAACGACGCCTTCGGCACGGCCCACCGCGCCCACGGCTCCACCGCCCTCATCGCCGACTACTTCCCCAACGACAAGATGTTCGGCTACCTGATGGAAGGCGAGATCAAGGCCATCGACAACGTCCTCAAGAATGCCCAGCACCCCTTCACCGCGATCATCGGCGGCTCCAAGGTCTCCTCGAAGCTCGCCGTGCTCGAGAACATGCTCGAGAAGGTGGACAACCTGATCATCGGCGGCGGCATGGGCTATACCTTCATCAAGGCCCAGGGCGGCCGGATCGGCAAGTCCCTGCACGAGGACGACCTCATCCCGCAGGCGCTCGAGATCCTCGCCAAGGCCAAGGAGAAGGGTGTCAACATCTACCTCTCCACCGAGACCGTGGTGGCCGACGACTTCAGCAACGAAGCCAACACCAAGACCGTCCCGTCCGACGCCATCCCCGAAGATTGGGAGGGCATGGACGCCGGCGCCGGTTCGCTCAAGACCTGGAAGGACGTCATCCTCGGCTCCAAGACCATCCTCTGGAACGGTCCCGTGGGCGTGTTCGAGATGCCGACCTTCGCCAAGGGTACGCTCCAGATCGCCGAAGACCTCGCCGAGGCCACGGCCCAGGGTGCCTACACGCTCGTGGGTGGCGGCGACTCCGTCGCAGCCGTCACGCAGATGGGCTACGCCGACAAGGTGAGCTACGTGTCCACCGGCGGTGGCGCCATGCTCGAGGCCCTCGAAGGCAAGGAACTGCCGGGTATCGCCGCCATCCGCGGCTAAAATCCGCCTTGCAGTGAGAAGATTGCTCCGTATCGGGCTGGTGGCATTGCTGCTGCCGGCCCTTTTCGGCTGCCAGCGCCAGAAACCCGTCCGGATCGAATGGGCGGAAGGGGAGCGGGCGGCCGTCGCCTTCCTGGGCTACTACGACTCCTTCGGCGCCTTCTCGGCCGCTCCTTCGTTCATCCGGCTGAGCCGGGCGTTCCCCCAGGTCGTCGAGGCCGACCAGGTCGAGGCCGGGGCGGGCCGCGAGATCTATCTCGTGGTCCCGCGCGATCCGCAGGCCCGGCTGTCGGTCTACGTGGACGACCAACCGGGCTCCGACGATGGCCCGCGGCTCTGCCATGACGGCGAGCCCGGGGCGCCCCTGCTGGTCTACGGCAACTATTACGACCCGGACATGCAGGTCGTGTGCCGGGATGCCGACGGGAAGGAAGTCTCGTTCGTGCCGCGCGTCGACGGGCGCGGTGCCGTGGTGCTGACGGCCGGCGGCGGCGTGCGCGACATCTCCCTGCCGTTCCCGGAGCCGATGGAGGGCTACACGGCCTTCAGCTACGCCGACGTCTTCGAAGGACGGGACCTCGGGATCGGCGTCCGCCTCGAGGCGGGCCGTCCCGTGCTGACGGTCCACGCGGAGCCGCTGGAGGAGATCGGATTCGCGGCGGAAGAATTCGCCCTGGCCGAAGGCCGGAACGAGTTCTCCGGCATCAACGGCCTGTGCAAGGGCGTGTTCCTCGGCACGTACGGCCAGGACTACAACCCCGTGGTGTACGTGGTGATGGAGAACGGCGACCTCAAGAAATGCACGGTCTTCTATAGCGTGCTGCACGGCGGACCGGAGCTCAGCGAGCCGCTCCCCGACTTCAAGGATGTGGTCGGCTTCGAGCGCGTCGTCGCGGACGGCGAGTCGGTCTGCGCGCTGGATGCGCGCGGCGACCGGAAGGAGGTCCCGCAGTTCAGCGAATACGGCTTGTTCCTGGCCCAGGACGGCGAGGACGCCCTCGAGGCGGAGCTGACGCCCGACTGGCGCTTCGTTCTGAGCCGCTACAACACGGACGGATCGCTGGAGGAATATTTCACCGGATCGTTCTCCAATATGGAGCGCGGGGACGGCCTGGACCGGTTCCGGTTCGCGGTCAACCGCTCCCTGCATCGGGTGGAGGATTTCGTGGTCGACGAGCGGGTCCGCAAGGGGCGTTTCTCGGCCCGCGAGGTAGGCCTGTCCTACGAAGTGACGCTCTCCGGCGCCGACTTCTTCAAGTCCGGCACGGAGTTCCGCGACTCCCGCCTCGTGGGGGCGGAAGAGAACATCGAATACGATTAGATCAGTTGAGCGGACGCGCGAAGTGCGTCTCCTCTTTCTTTTTGACCGGCTGCTGGTGGACCACCGCGGCCGGTTTTTTCGCCTTGGCGGCATAGACGAGCAGGCACACGCCGGCGATCACGAAGGGGATGGAGAGGATCTGGCCCATGTCGAGGGCCATCGTGCGCTCGAAGTCCACCTGCGGCTCCTTGATGAACTCGATCAGGAAGCGGCTGCCGAAGCATCCGATCAGGAAGAGCCCGAAGAAGAAGCCCCGGTGCACCTTGTCGAGCTTGTATTTGTAGACCCAGACCAGCACCAGGCCGAGGATGAGGTACGAGAGCGCCTCGTAGAGCTGGGTCGGGTGCTTGGGCTCGGTCTCGCCCCGCAGCTCGAAGATGAAGCCCCAGGGGAGGGTGGTGACGTCGCCGTAGATCTCGGAGTTGAAGAGGTTGCCCAGGCGGATCATGCAGCCGGCGAAGGCCACGGTGATGCACAGGCGGTCCATGATCCAGAGGAAGTCGAAATCATTCTTCCGGCCGTAGTGCGCGGCGAACCACCACATCGCCAGCAGCAGGGCGATGGCGCCGCCGTGGCTGGCAAGGCCGCCCTTCCAGGGCATGAAGATCTCCCAGAATCCCTGCCAGGAGCCGAAGTAGTAGTCCGGCTGGTAGAAGATGCAGTGGCCGAGCCGGGCGCCCACGATCGTGGCAATCAGCAGGGTGTAGAGCAGGGGGTCCATCAGCTTGGTGTCCACCTTCTCGCGGGTGAAGAACCACTTGAAGAGATACCAGCCGATCACGAATCCCGAGACGAACAGCAGGCCGTACCAGCGGACCTCCAGGGACCCGATGTGGAAGAGTATGGGATTGACGTGCCAGTGCACGTAGAGCAGATTCAGCATAAATAATTCCTTTATCCGGGCAAATATACGAATTAATGCTGACAGACTGCCTGAATGGTGCAAAATTTGCATATCTTTGCGCGCGTTTTTAGTAGTATGAAAAGATCGATATCGTTAGTAGTTTCTATCTTCCTTCCCCTGATCGCGCTTGCGCAGGCCGCGGACACGACCGCCGCCCCGACCCTCCTGTCCCTGGAGGACGCGATCCGCGTGGCGCTGAGCGAGAACGCCTCCGTCAAAGTGGCGGACAAGGAAGTCGAACGGACCGGCTACGCCCGCAAGGGCTCCTATGCCGCCCTTTTCCCGCAGATCAACGGCTCCGCCTCCTACCAGCGTACCATCAAGAAACAGGTGATGTACATGGACGGCGGCGGATTCGACATGTCCAGCATGATGGCCGAGACCATGGCCACCTACCTGCTGCCGCTCTACGCCCAGCATCCGGACGTCCCGTACCCTACGCCCGCCAAGCCTGACGAAGGTGAATCCTCTTCCTCGTCCAACGAAGGCTTCTCCGTGGGCCGCTGGAACTCCTGGTCGGCCGGCCTCAATGCCGCGATGCCCCTGGTCAACGCCCAGCTCTGGGAGAGCATCCGCCTGTCCGGGCAGAACGTCGAGCTCGCCGTCGAGAAGGCGCGCAGCTCGCGCCTGGAGACGGTGAACCAGGTCAAGCAGGCCTATTTCGCCTGCCTGCTCGCCCGCGAGGCCTTCGCCGTCTACAAGTCCGCCTACGAGAACGCGCTGGAGAATTTCAACCAGATCCAGCGCCGCTACAACGCCCAGAAGGCGTCCGAGCTGGACCTCACGCGCGCCAAGACGACCCTGGCCGCCGCCATCCCCAACGTCTACGACGCCGAGAGCTCGGTCATCCTGTCGCTCTGGCAGCTCAAGGCCGTGATGGGCGTGAACCTGGACGAGAACATCGACGTGTCCGGCTCGCTGGACGATTACGCGAAGCACATGCTCTACGACCTGGGCGAGAGCAGCGGACTGTCGCTGGAGAACAATTCCACGATGCGCCAGCTCGCCATCCAGGCCGAGCAGCTGGCCTCGGCCGTGCGCTCGCAGCAGTACGCCTTCCTGCCGACCCTGTCGCTGAGCTTCAACTACAGCATCAACGCGATGACCAACGACTTCAAGTTCAGCGAGTACAAGTGGTCACCGTATTCCTTCGTGGGCCTGAGCCTGTCGGTGCCGGTCTTCTCCGGCGGACAGCGGCTCAACGCCGTGCGCCAGGCCCGCGTGCAAGCCGACGAGCTGGACATCCAGCGGACCAATACCGAGCGCCAGCTCAAGATCTCCATCCGCCAGTACCTCAACCAGATGGAGACGGCCATGAAGAGCTACAGCTCCGCGGAAAGCGCCGCCGAGACGGCCCGGAAGGCCTACGACATCGCCTCCAAGTCCTACAACGTGGGCCGCAGCACGCTGACCGACCTCAACGACGCGCAGCTAGCCCTGACCCAGTCGCGGCTCGGCGTCTACCAGGCCGTCTACAACTTCGTGACCGCCAAGGCGAACCTTGAGAATACCCTCGGCGCCGACTTCATCGACGCCGACGGCAACGTCCAACTGAATAAAACGTATACCCGATGAATAAGCAAGTATTGATGGGATTGGCCCTCGGCGCGCTCCTGCTGTGCGCCTGCGGCCAGCAGAAGACCTCCGAGACCGCCGTCGACCCGATGATGGCCGCCATGAACGCGACGCCGGTCGTGTCCGTGACCGCGGCCGTGCGGCAGCAGGTTCCGCAGGATGCCGTGTATTCCTCCACGGTCCAGGCCAACGTGGTCAACAACATCGCCCCGCAGAGCGGCGGGCGCATCCAGAAACTCAACGTCGAGGTCGGTGACTTCGTCGCCGCCGGCCAGGTCCTCGCCGAGATGGATCGCGTCCAGCTCGACCAAGCGGCCCTCAAGCTCAAGAACGACGAGACCGAGCTCGCCCGCGTGAAGCAGCTGCTCGACGAGGGCGGCGTGTCCCAGTCGGACTACGAGGCCCTCGAACTGGCCTTCAACGTGTCCAAGACCAGCTATGCCAACCTGCTGGAGAACACCATCCTGCGCGCCCCCGTGGGCGGCGTCGTGTCGGCCCGCAACTACGACCGTGGCGACATGTACGCGATGGCCCAGCCCATCTACACGGTCCAGCAGATCACCCCGGTCAAGCTCCTCGTGCCCATCTCCGAGAAGGACTACACCCACGTCAAGCGCGGCGACAAGGTCAGCCTGACGGTCGACGCCCTGCCGGGCAAGACCTTCACGGGCTCGATCGTCCGCCTGTACCCGACGATGGATGCCGCGACGCATACCTTCAACGCGGAGGTCCGCGTGCCCAATGCGGACCGTCAGCTGCGCCCCGGCATGTACGCCCGCGTGACCGTGGACTTCGGCGCCAGCGACAGCATCGTCATCCCGGACGCCGCCGTGATCAAGCAGCAGGGCTCCGGCCAGCGCATCGTCTACGTGCTGGGCGCCGACAACACCGTGTCCATCCGCATGGTGGAGCCCGGCCGCCATTTCGGCACGAACTACGAGATCCTTTCCGGCCTGGAAGAAGGCGAGCAGGTGCTGACCGGCGGCCACACCAACCTCAAGTCCGGCGATAAAGTGGAGGTCCGGCAATGAGCATCTACCGTTCCGCGGTCGAGCATCCCGTCACGACCTCCCTGCTCTTCATCGCCCTGGCGATCCTGGGTCTGTATTCGCTGACCCAGACGTCGATCGCGCAGTTCCCGGAGTTCGACTCCAACACGATCATGGTGATGTCCTCCTACCAGGGAGCCAACGCACAGGATATCGAGACCAACCTCACCAAGGTCCTGGAGAACGCCCTCAACGGCGTCGAGGACCTCAAGGAGCTGAACTCCCAGTCCAAGGAGAACATCTCCCTGCTGACCCTGACCTTCAACTACGGCGTGGACATCGAAGCGGCGACCAACAGCGTCCGCGACAAGCTGGACATGGTGAACTCCGTGCTTCCGGACGGCGTGTCGATGCCGGTCATCTTCAAGTTCAGCGCCTCCGACATGCCGATCATGATGCTCTCCGCCACGGCGGAGGAGAGCCTCGCGGGCCTGGACAAGATCCTCGACGACAAGGTCGCGACGCCCCTGGCGCGCGTGCCCGGCGTGGGCACGGTGTCCGTGAGCGGTGCGCCCAGCCGCGAGATCCAGGTCTACTGCGACCCCAGCAAGCTCCAGGCATACGGCCTGAGCATCAGCTCCATAGCCGCCGTCATCGGTGCGGAGAACCGCAACCTCCCCTCGGGCAACATCGACATCGGTTCCGAGACCTACACGCTCCGCGTGCAGAAGGAGTTCTCCGACCCGTCCGAGCTGCTGGACGTGGTGGTCGGCGCGGCGAACGGCCGGGCCGTCTACCTGCGTGACGTCGCGTCCGTGACCGACGGCCAGCAGGAGCGCGAGCAGGAGTCCTACACCAACGGCAGCCGCGCCGCGCGGATCGTCATCCAGCGCCAGAGCGGCGCCAATACGGTCAACGTCATCCGCGGCATCAAGAAGCAGATGGCCCAGATCGAGAAGACCCTCCCGTCCGACGTGAAGATCACGACGATCGTGGACGGGTCCCGGGAGATCATCAACACGATCCACACCCTGATCGAGACCATCATCATCACCTTCCTGGTGGTGATGCTCGTGGTGTTCCTGTTCCTCGGCAACTGGAAGTCCACCATCATCATCGTCCTGTCCATCCCGCTGGCCCTGCTGGCCTCGCTGATGTATCTCTACGCCACCGGCAACACGTTGAACATCATCTCGATGTCGGCACTCGCCATTGCCATCGGCATGGTCGTGGACGACGCCATCGTGGTCCTGGAAAACATATCCACGCACATTGCGCGCGGGGAGAAGCCCAAGGAAGCGGCCGTGCACGGCACGGGCGAGGTGGGCATCTCGGTCATCGCATCCACGCTGACCATGCTCTGCGTGTTCCTGCCCCTGACGATGATCCGCGGCATGGCGGGCATCATGTTCAAGCAGCTGGGCTGGATCGTCTCGATCATCATGATCGTCTCGACGACCGCCGCCCTGACCTTCGTGCCGATGCTCTGCTCGCGCTTGCTCAAGCGCGACGTGAAGCACGGAAAGCTGTACAACGCCATCTTCGTGCCGATCAACAAGGCGATCGACAAGGTCTCCCGCGGCTACGCCCACGTGATCCACTGGGCCACCAAGCGCCGCCGGATCGTGATCCTGGGCTTCGCCGGCGTGTTCGTGCTCTCGATGGTCCTGCTCACGCCGGGCCTCAAGACCGAGTACTTCCCGCGCGGCGACTCCGAGCGCCTCACGGTTACGATCAACCTGCCGATGGGCACGGCCCAGGATGTGACGCGCAGCCTCTACGAGCGGGTCTATGCCGACATCCGCGAGGCCGTCCCGGAGATCCAGGTGCTCAACGCCACCTTCGGCCAGGCCGACACCGACAATACCTTCGCGAGCATGCAGAGCAACGGCACGCACATCCTCTCGATGAACATCAACATCGGCACGTCCAGCACGCGCAAGCGCACGGCGGCCGAGATCGCGGACGTGGTGCGCGGCATCTGCGCGAAGTATCCGGAGATCCGCCAGGCCATGGTCACGGAAGGCGGCGGCATGGGCGGTGCCTCCACCGTGGAGGTGGAGGTGTACGGCTATGATTTCGCCGAGACCGACCGCGTGGCGCAGGTCCTCCGCCAGAAGATGCTGGAGGATCCGGCCTACACGCAGGTGACCGTCAGCCGCGAGGAGTACACCCCGGAGCTCCGGATGGACTTCGACCGCACCAAGCTGGCCCTGCACGGGCTGAATTCGACTACGGCCGCCTCGGCCTTCAGCGCCGCGATGAGCGGCACCGTGGCCTCGCTCTACCGCGAGGACGGCGAGGAATACAACATCCGCGTGCGCTACGCGCCGCAGTTCCGCACCAGCGTCGAGGACATGGAGAACATCGCCGTGGCCACGCCGACGGGCGGCACCGTCATGATGAAGGAGCTCGGTGAGGTGGTCGAGGGCCTGGTCCCGCCGACCATCGAGCGCAAGGACCGTTCCCGCCTGATCACCGTCACGGGCATCGTGGCCAAGGGCGCCGCGCTGAGCGACGCAGTCGCAGCCGCGCAGCGCATCATCGACACGACGGAGATCCCGTCCACGCTGTCGACGGTGATCGCGGGCGACTTCGAGGACCAGCAGGAGATGTTCAGCCAGATGCTGATGCTGATCATCCTGATGATCCTGCTCGTCTACATGGTGATGGCCTCGCAGTTCGAGTCGCTGATGGCGCCGTTCGTGATCATGTTCTCCGTGCCGTTCGCCCTGGTGGGCGTGCTGCTCGGCCTGCGCATCCACGGCCTGGCGCTCGGCGTGATGTCCATCATCGGCATCATCATCCTGATCGGTATCGTGGTGAAGAACGGTATCGTGCTGATCGACTACACGATCCTCTGCCGCGAGCGCGGCATGAACATCCGCGACGCTTCCACGACGGCGGCCAAGAGCCGTCTGCGCCCGATCCTCATGACGACGCTCACCACGGTCCTCGGCATGCTGCCGATGGCCATCGGCACGGGCGAGGGCTCGGAGATGTGGCGCTCGCTGGGTATCACGGTGTGCTGGGGCCTGACCGTCTCCACGCTCATCACCCTCGTGCTCATCCCGACGGTCTACTGCGCATTCACAACCCGCATGGAAAGAAGGAGGAACAAGAAATGAAAGCCATGTTCATCGCCTACAACCAGGCATACAACGAAGAGATCGTAGAGCTGCTGGCCGCCCAGGGCCAGCGGGGGTTCACCCGCTGGGAGGGCGTCGAGGGCAAGGGAGACTTCAACGGATTCCCGCGTTTCGGCAACCACGCGTGGCCGGAGATGAACCACGCCCTGCTCGTGATGATGAAGGATGACAAGGTGGCCCCGCTGCTCGAAGCCCTCAAGGCCAAGGACGAGGAGGCGCCGGACCTGGGGCTCCGCGCTTTCGTCTGGGGTATTGAAACTTTCTATTAATTTCTTATCTTTGTAGTTGCCGAAAAATGTACCCGGCACGCATAATTAAAGACAAACCGTATGGAAATCGTAATCAGTGAGAACAATATCGGAGAGGTGCTGGCATCGCCCGTGCCTGTCCTGATCGACTTCTGGGCTACCTGGTGCGGCCCCTGCCGCATCCTTTCCCCGACCGTGGACGAGGTGGCCGCCGAACTCGACGGCAAGGCCGTCGTGGCCAAGTGCAACGTGGATGACTGCGAGGACATCGCCGTGCAGTACGGCATCCGCAACATCCCGACCCTGCTCTATTTCAAGGACGGCCAGCTGGCCGACCGCTCCGTCGGAGTCATCTCCAAGCAGGAGATCATCTCCCGTCTCGAGAACCTCATGTAACCCAACGCGTCCGATATGAAGAAACTCCTTGTCATCGTCGCTTCCCTGCTGATCGCAGTGAGTGCGCATGCCCAGTTCGGCGTGATCGCCGGCATCACCTCGTCCTCCTCCACCATCGAGGCGGCGGCCGCCGATATCGAGAACATCAGCCAGTACCACGCCGGTCTGACCTACAAGATCGGCTTCGGCAACGTGTTCGCCATCCAGCCTTCCCTGATCTACAACATGAAGGGCACGAAGATCGCGGACATCGCCAACACCTCGGCGGAGCTGGACTACAAGACCGGCTACCTCGAGCTGCCCGTCCAGCTGCAGCTGGGCCTGGGCATCGGCAATGCCTTCCGTGTCTATGGCTTTGCGGAGCCGTTCGTGGGATACGCCATCTCCAACCAGGTCACCGGCGGTACGTCCAAGACGGTCGAGCAGACCTGGGACAACGTCAAGACCCGTGCGGAATACGGCTTCAGCCTGGGCGCCGGCCTCGAACTGATCAAGCACGTGCAGGTCTCCGTCAAGTACTTCTGGAACCTGGGCAACATCTACGGTACGCAGGTCAAGCTGGCCGACATCAACATCGGCGAGGGCACCTGCAACGGCATCGCTGCGTCCGTCGCCATCCTCTTCTAAGGTATGCCGGACAAGCGGGCTGTCATCTATTGTTCCGCCAGTCACGACATCGACCCGGCCTACAACGAAGCTGCGCGGCAGATAGTCCGCGCAGCTTGTTTAGCTGGATACGATATCGTCTCGGGCGGCTCCTGGCGCGGTACGATGGGCCACATCTGCGATGAGGCCCTGCAGTACGGCGTGAAAGTGATCGGCGTGCTGCCCCGTTTCATGCAGGGCCTGGAGCATCCCGGCCTGACGGAGTGCATCTGGACGGACAGGATGTCCGAACGCAAGGATGCGATGCGCGAGGGCACCTGCCTCGCCATCGCCCTCCCGGGCGGGATCGGGACCCTGGACGAAGTGGCCGAGACCTATTGCCTCGCCAAGCTCGGACGCTATCCCGGACGGGTGATCGTATTCAACATGGACGGCTTCTACGAACCGTTGCGCCAACAGCTGGACCTCTACGTGGAGAAGGGCATGCTGGACCCGGTGTCCCGCGGCCTGATCCAGTTCCCGGACACGGTCGAATCCTTGATCGGACTATTGTGAGCAGGCAGGAGATACTGGAATTCCTCGGTGCAGATTGGGACCGCACGCAGGCCCTGATCCGGGAGCACCTGCATTCCGACGTCTCCCTGCTGGAGGAGACCAACGGCCGGATCCTGGCGAATTCCGGCAAGCTTCTCCGCCCGATGATCGCGCTGCTGGTGGCCCGGGCGATCGCCGCCCCGAACGACGACAGCATCCGCTACGCCGCGGCGACGGAGCTGCTCCACAATGCCACCCTGCTGCATGACGACGTGGCCGACGGGAGCGCCGAGCGCCGCGGGCGGCCCACCGTCGCCGCGCTGCTGGGGCCTTCCGCCGCCGTGCTCGTGGGCGACTACTGGCTGGCCCGGGCCGTTGACCTCGTGTTCGGGTCGGGCCACATGGAGAAGGCCGTCCGCCTGTTCTCCAAGACCCTGACGGACCTGGCCGAAGGAGAGATGCTCCAGATGGAGAAGGCCTCCTCGGCCGATACCGGCGAGCAGGACTACCTGCGCATCATCCACTGCAAGACGGCGTCCCTCTTCTGTGCCGCGGCACAGGCCGCGGCCGTCTCCGTGGACGCCACGCCGGAGCAGGAAGCCGCCGCGCGCACCTTTGCCGACGCCTTCGGCACGGCCTTCCAGATCCAGGACGACATCCTGGACTATGCCGGCACGGACCTGCTCGGCAAGCCCGTGGGCGTGGACCTGCGGGAGCGCAAGATCACGCTGCCGCTGCTGGGCGCCCTGGAGGGCTCCCCGCGCGAGGCGGAGATCCGGGCGATGGTGCGGGCGATCCCCGACCATCCGGAATATTGTGAACAGATCCGCCTTTTTGTGGCGGAGCGGGGCGGGATCCGGTATGCATCCCGCCGGCTGGAGGAATGGGTGGCGCGGGCCGAGCAGGCCCTCGACGCATTCAACCCCGGTCCGGCGAAGGAGGCGCTCCGGACCATCGCCCGTTATACGATCAGCAGGCAGGTATGACGTTCGCGCAGGTGCAGGGGAATACCGAGGTCAAGAAGGCGCTCACCGGGATGGTGGACGCCGGCCGCGTGCCGCACGCCATCCTCTTCCACGAGGACGACGGCGGGGGAGCCTTCCCGATGGCCCTGGCCTTCCTGCAGTACCTGTATTGCCGCGAGCGCAGCGGAGGCGATTCCTGCGGACGCTGCCCTTCGTGCGGCAAGATCGGCCGGCTCATCCATCCCGATGTGCATTTCGTCTTCCCGACGGCCGCGGGCGTGCTCTCCGAGCAGTACATGGAGCCGCTCCGCCGGCTGGTGGCGGAGAACCCTTCCTTCCGCGAGGCGGACCTGATGGAGGCGCTGGGCATCGAGGGCAAGAACTCGATCATCGCCGTGTCGGAGTCGCGCCGGCTGCTGGAGAAGCTGTCCCTGAGCGCCCTGGAGGGCGGCTACAGGGCCGTGGTGATCTACCTGCCCGAGCGGATGAACGCCGAGGCGGCCAACCGGCTGCTCAAGATGATCGAGGAGCCCCCGCAGCAGACGCAGTTCCTGCTGATCGCGCACCAGCTGGAGAAGGTGCTGACCACGATCTCGTCGCGCTGCCAGCGCATCCGCATCCAGCCGGCCGGCCCGGCCGCCGGAGCGGTGTTCTCCGACGCGCAGCTGCTGGACGACCTGATGGACGCCCTGCTGGGCAAGGACCTCCTGGGCGCCCTGGAGGTGGCGGAGCGGATCGCCGCCCTGCCTTCGCGCGAAAGTGCCAAGGCTTTTTGTATCTTTGCAGCGGACAGGCTGCGCCAGGTGTTCCTCTGCCAGCAGGGGATCGAAGGGGCCGGGGAGATCTCCCCGCAGGCCCGCCGCTGGGCCGCCGCCTGCCGCAAAACCTTCCCGCGCCAGGCCCTGGAGGTGCTGGACCGGGCCCAGACCCTGATCGGCCGCAATGTCAACCTGAAGATCCTCTTCGCCGACATGGCCGACCGCATGTTTTTATTGATATGACGACGAACGAAACCATCCAATACGACTGTTCACGCGGCTGCGTGGTCACGCACGAGGAGCAGACGGGCGAGACCCGCTGCACCTACCGGGCGGGCTGCTGCAAGCTCGGGGACTACAACTGGCTCAAGGATGCCGGCGACGGCACCTTCCGCAACCTCTTCGAAGTGCGTTTCAAGAACACCCGCAAGGGGTTCTACATCAACGACTCCCCGCAGAACATCCGCCTTGGCGACCTGGTGGTGGTCGAGGCCGTGACCGGCCAGGACCTCGGCATCGTGACGCTCGAGGGCCCCATCGTGGGGCGCCAGATGCGCAGCCGCGGGATCGATCCCGAGACCACGCAGTTCAAGAAGATCTACCGCAAGGCCCGCCAGAGCGACATCGAGAAGTGGCAGGAGGCCATTGCGCGTGAGCAGGACACGATGATCAAGGCCCGCCGGATCGCGGCGGAGATGGGCCTGGAGATGAAGATCGGGGACGTGGAGTTCCAGGGAGACGGTTCCAAGGCCATCTTCTACTACATCGCCGACGGGCGCGTGGATTTCCGCCAGCTGATCAAGGTGTTCGCCGAGGAGTTCCGCATCCGCATCGAGATGAAGCAGATCGGCGCGCGGCAGGAGGCCGGCCTCATCGGCGGCCTCGGCATCTGCGGCCGCGAGCTGTGCTGCGCCAACTACATCTCTTCCTTCCAGAGCATCTCCACGGCCGCCGCCCGTTGCCAGGACCTCTCGCTGAATCCGCAGAAACTGGCCGGCCAGTGCGGCAAGCTCAAGTGCTGCCTCAACTACGAGGTTGCCAATTACCTGGATGCGCAGTCGCGCATCCCCAAGCTCAGCGAGCCGCTCGCCTTCGAGGACGGCCTGGCGTACCTGCGCAAGACGGACATCCTGCGCGAGGTGATGTATTTCTCCTACGACAAGTCTTCCGATGCGCAGCTCTATCCGCTCGACGCCGCCGAGGTCTGGGACATCATCGAGATGAACCGCAACGGCGAGAAGCCGGAGTCGCTGCGCAGCGAGCCGGAGCCTTACGTGCCGGAGTTCGTGACGGCGGTCGGCGACGACAGCATCAGCCGTTTCGATGCGCCGAAGCGCAAGCGTTCCCGCGCCAAGAACCGAGCCCAGGCCCAGAAGCCTGCACAGGGTGCCGGCCAGGGCCGCGGACGCAACCGCCAGGGCGGCCGCGGCGGACAGCGGCCGCCGAAGCAGCAGAAACCTTCTTCCGGTCAGTGATGGGGCGCCGCTCCTTCCGTGGGTTTGCCTTGCTGGCCGCGCTGGCCTGCGGGTGGGCGCTGGCCGGCTGTTCGGAGCCGGACGGATACGAGGTGTTCGTGCGCCGCGATGCGGCCCGGGACGGCGTGTATGTGTATTCGTTGCCGCTGACGGATACCACGGCGGCTTATGATTTCTGGTTTTACAGCCGGGTGGATAGTCGCCCGGTCGAGAATCTCCAACTCAACGTGCAGTGGCTGGCGCCTTCGGGCAACGGTTTTTCCGAGACGGTCTACATGCGTCGCGTGGATCCGCGCGGGTCGCGGGAGCTGTACCGTAGCGGGATGGTGCCTGCCGAGGCGGGGGATTGGCAGCTGAGCGTGCGTCCGGTGGGCGTGGATGCCGGTTTCCAGGGGTTGGGGGTTGTTTGCAAGAGACAAGATGGGACACGATAAGCTTCGCAAGTTCGCGGAGAACGAGACGTTCTCCTGCCTGCTTCAGCCTTCGGCGCAGGAGCTCCTGGCCGACGGTTATTTCAATCTTCGCGATCATGCCGTCAAGGGGCATTGGAATCGGTTTTTCGATTCCTTGGCGGGGGCAGGGTCTCCCCTGCAGGACTTCGCGCTGCGCGCTCATCCCTCCCAACCTGACGGTTGGGCCCCTCCCGTTCACGAGGCCACGGGCGGCCACGGTCCTGCAGGGGAGACCCTGCCCCCGCCCGTACAGGAATCGAAAATAGATGATATCGATTCCTGCTCGCGGATTGCTGCCGTTGCCGGTGCCAGGACGGATATCGTCCTGGAACTGGGCTGCGGAAAGGGGGAGTACACGATCGCATTGGCGGAGCGGCATCCGGAGCGGGATTATATCGGGGTGGATATCAAGGGAGCGCGTCTGTGGAAGGGTGCGAAGTATGCGACGGAGCACCGGCTGCCCAACGTGGCGTTCCTGCGGACGCGGGTGGAGTTCATCACGGCGTTCTTCGCCCCGGGCGAGGTGTCCGAGGTCTGGCTGACCTTCTCGGACCCGCAGTTCCGCAGCGAGAACTCGCGGCTGTCTTCGCCGCTCTTCCTGGAGCGTTACCGCAGTTTCATGAAGCCCGGCGGCGTCGTCCACCTCAAGACCGATTCGCGTTTCCTGCACGAGTATACCCGCGCCGTCTGCGAACTCAACGGCCTGCGCATCCTCGCCTGCACGATTGACCTGTACGGGATGTCCGCCGGAGATCAAGCCGACAGGCAGTCCCCTCCCGCGGACTGTGCCACCCTCGGCATCATAAGAGGGGGGACCGCAAGCGAAGCGCAGCGGTGGGGTCCGGCGCAGCCGGACGTCTGCGGGAGGGGACTGCCTGTCGGCTCTCCGGCAGAGATCCCGGAGGAAGTGCGGTCGGTGCAGACGTTCTATGAGAAGTTGTTCCTGGAGCAAGGTTACCCGATCACGTACCTGTCGTTCGTGATCGACCACGACGGACCGTACCGCAGTCCGGTCGAGGCGGGGACCTTCGACACGGACTACTGGCGGAGCGTCGAGGGGCCGCGCCTGCTCTTCGGCCACGACTCCGCCGAGACCCGCCGGCAGAAATTGAAGGAAGCGGCGGCGCGTGATGAGTAAAATGTTGATAATGAGTAATTAAAGAAAATCTCTGGTATCTAAATTAAATACCAGAGATTTCAGTTTTCGTTGATTCTCAGCAGGTTGCTGATCACGCTATTCGATCGTCTCGCGCTTCAGGCTCTCGATGTAACGGTCGATGCGCCGCAGCTGGTCCGGGATGCGGATGTTCTGCGGACACTCCTTCTCGCACTTGCGGCAGGCGATGCAGTGGTCGGCCTGGCGGACCGTCGGGATGGCTTCGTTGTAGGCCAGCAGGTAGCGGCGGCGCGCCCGGGCGTAGTCCTTCTGCTCCTTGCTCTCCACGTAGGTGCCGGCGGTGACGTTGTCGTTGTAGAACTTGAAGATGCCCGGGATGTTGATGCCGTAGGGGCAGGGCATGCAGTACTGGCAGGCCGTGCAGGGCACCAGCGGGTAGTTCTCCCAGCGGTCGGCGATGTCCCAGAGCAGCTGCTTCTCCTCGTCGGTCAGCGGCTCGAAATCCAGGAAGTTCTCGAGGTTGTCCTGCAGGTGCTCCATGTAGGTCATGCCGCTCAGCGCGCACATCACGCGGGGGAAGCTGCCGACGTAGCGGAATGCCCAGGAGGCGATGGAACGCTGGGGCTCGCGGGCCTTGAGCCGGTCGGCGAGGTCGGCCGGGATGTTGGCGAGACGGCCGCCGCGCAGCGGCTCCATGATCACGATGGGGATGCCACGCTTGTCCAGCTCCTCATAGAGGTAGTCGGCGCGGGTGTTGCGTCCGGACGGATGCAGCCAGTCGACGTAGTTCATCTGGATCTGCACGAAGTCCCAATGGTACTTGTCGTGCAGGGCCATCATGGCGTCGAACCCTTCCTTGTGGCCGTGGAAGGAGAAGCCGAGGTTCTTGATGCGGCCGGCCTCCCGCTCCTTTACCAGGAAGTCGGTGACGCCGTTGTCGCCGAAACGTCCGTTGAAGTCGTTGATGTCCTTGATGGAGTGCAGCAGGTAGTAGTCGATGTAGTCCGTCTGGAAGATCTCGAACGACCGCTTGTACATCTTGATGCAGTTCTCGAAGCTGTTGGGGCTCATGATGGAGAGCTTGGTCGCCAGCTTCCAGCTGTCGCGCGGGTGGCGGTTGAGGGCCTCGGCGGTGGCGCGTTCGCTGTCGCCGCCCAGGTACACCGGGGAGGTGTCGAAATAGTTGACCCCATGCTCGAGGGCGAAGTCCACCAGGCGGTTGACCTCCTCCTGGTCGATGACATTGCGCCCGTTGGCGTCTTTCTTCATCGGCCAGCGCATGCAGCCGTAGCCGAGCGTGCCGATGCCCGGGTAGTTCTGGAGCATCGCTCCCTTGAGTTCCTTGTTGCCTTGGAAGTCGGAGGCGACCGCTTGTTCGGCAGCCTTGGGGGCGCAGGCGGCAACACCGAGCGCCGCGGCGCCCATGCCTGCAGATTTCAAAAAGTCTCTTCTGTCCATAGGGCTTACGCGTTTTGGGTGTGGTGTACGGAGATGCCGCGCACGGTGATGGCGCTGATCGGTCGGGACGGACACAGGTTCTCGCAGGCGCCGCAGCCGATGCACTGGGCCTCGGCGACGGTCGGGACGGGGAACTGTGCGCCCTCGGTCTTGACCATCCGGATGGCGCCGGACGGGCAGTGGTAGGCGCAGTTGCCGCAACTCTCCTTGCCCTGGGCGGCGAAGCAGAGTTCGAGGTTGACGTGGGCCAGGCCGATCTGGATCGTCTGTTTCTGGTCCTCGGTCACGGGGAGGATGGCGCCCGCCGGGCAGACCTGGCTGCAGGCGGTGCACTCCGGGCGGCAGTAACCCTTCTCGTAGCCCATCTCGGGCTGCAGGAAGTGGGAGAAGTCGGACGAGGGGCGGAGCACGCCGTTGGGACAGGCGCTCACGCACAGCTGGCAGGCGGTGCAGTGGTCGTAGAAAGACTTCACGCTGCCGGCGCCGAACGGCACCAGGCGCGTGCCGCGCTCGGGATTCTGCTTGTCGATGACCGTGGCGAATCCGCCGTGCATGTGGTCCTCCTGGGCCTTGGCGGCGAGGGCCGTGCCCACGAACGCCGTCGTGGCGAGGAAAGCCCGGCGTCCGCCGTCAGACTTCGGAGCGGCGGGAGACGCGGGGGCGGCCTCGATCCGGGCGCCCTTGAACCCCACGAAACGGTACTTCAGCGCACCTTCCGTGCAGTTGTCCAGGCAGTCGAAGCAGTCCACGCAGCGGGAGTAGTCGATCCTGTGGTTCTGCGTGTCGATGCAGGAAGCCTTGCAGCCCCGGCCGCAACGCCCGCAGTTGGTGCACTTCGACAGGTCGATGGTCGGGCGGAACAGGGAGAAGCGGCTCACCAGGCCCAGGGTCGTGCCCACGGGGCAGATGGTGTTGCAGTACTCCCGGCCCCAGAGCCAGGCGCAGCAGAAGATCACCACCAGCGTCACCAGGCCCGTGATGAGCAGGGCCGGCACGACGGAGCCGGAGGCGGCGCCGAAGACGCTCCGCACGATGCGCCCGTAGGCGCTGTACGGCGCGATCAGCGCGATCAGCATCTGGCCGCTGACGAAAATCGAGACGAGGGAGAGCACGAGCACGCCGTAGCGCACCCATTTGTGTTCCGGCACATAGCTGAAGCGCTTGAGGTACTGCTTCACCACGGGTTTCTCCGTGGATCCGCTCTCCTTGAGCTTCTTCAGGCGGCGGGTCTGGGCGTCCTGCATCCATTTGCCGCCGGTGCGGCGGATCCACAGGACCACGTCCTGGAACACGCCCATCGGGCAGATGACGGAGCAATACAGGCGGCCGAAGACGAACGTGAGCAGCAGGATGCCTGCGATCACGGCGAAATTGAGGGCCAGGGCCGAAGGGAGGAACTGGAGCTTGGCCATCCATCCCCACCACTCCTGGCCGATGCCCACGAAGAGCAGCGTGATCCCCACGAAGAAGACCGCTGCCAGGGCGATTCGGATTTTGCGTAGCATATTCGGATAAAAACGGTGTGTAATGGGCACAAATATACGGCAATTCTACGAAAAATCCTTTGCAGATTTTTCGGTTTCATTTACCAATTTTACGTTTTTTGCCCGTTCCGGGGCGGAGGCTATGCGGCGCGCCAGGATTCCGGCTCGCGCCAGCCCTTGAGGAAGTCGGCGGCGGCCATGCGTTTCTTGCCGGCGAGCTGCAGGTCGGTGACCTCCAGGGCGCCGTCGGCCGTGGCGATGGCGAGGTAGGACTTGCCGTCGGAGAGGACCGTGCCCGGGGCGGCGTGCAGGTCGGGCCGCTTCTCCGTCCGGTAAATCTTCAGGGTCGTCGTCTCTTCATCCCGCTGGAGCGTAGTGAAAGCGGCCGGGTATGGCGAGAGGCCGCGGATGAGGTTGTAAATCTCGTCCGTGCGGCGGGTCCAGTCGATGTGGCAGAGCTCCTTGGTAAGTTTCGGGGCCGGTTTGAGCTCCTCGGACCCCTGGATGAAGGAGCGCTGGACGCGCAGCTCGACGTTGCGCTGGATCAGGCCCTCGACCGTCTGCAGTACCAGGTCGGAGCCGATCTCCATGAGCTCGTCGTGCAGCTCGCCGGCCGTCTCGTCCGGGCGGATCCTGCACTCCTGGCGCAGGATGATGCCGCCGGTATCGATGTCCTTGTCGATCATGAAGGTGGTGACGCCCGTCATCTTCTCTCCGTTGATCACGGCCCAGTTGATCGGGGCGGCGCCTCGGTACTGCGGCAGCAGCGCCGCGTGGAGGTTGAAGGTGCCGAGCTTCGGCATCGACCAGACCTCCTCGGGGAGCATCCGGAAGGCCACGACGACGAACAGGTCGGCCTTCCAGGCGGCCAGGGCCTGGAGGAACTCCGGATCCTTGAGCTTCACCGGCTGCAGGACGGGGATGCCGTGGGCCACGGCATACTGCTTGACGGCGCTCTCATTGACCTTGAGGCCGCGTCCGCTGGGCTTGTCGGCCACCGTGACCACGCCGACGACCTTGTAGCCGGCCTTGACGAGGGTGTCGAGCGGCTTCACCGCGAATTCGGGCGTACCCATGTAGACGATGCGCGTAGGGCGGAACAGGCGCTGGATCTTGCTGAAGACCCTCCGGCGCCAGATCTTGAATTGGTCCATGTTGAAGAGTTCGGAGTCCCGGAGCGCCTTCCAGGTGAAGAAGGCGCCGATGGGTGCGATCACGGCACAGGCGATGAAGACGCCGACCGGGGTCTCCACGGCCCCGTCGCGCGCCAGCTTGTTGCCGGAGATGTT
Source organism: Bacteroidales bacterium (assembly GCA_017477245.1). Lineage (GTDB taxonomy): Bacteria > Bacteroidota > Bacteroidia > Bacteroidales > UBA932 > Cryptobacteroides. The sequence goes on from JAFUWY010000018.1 coordinate 44,436, forward strand.
GATGACGTAATAGATGACGAAGAAGAAGACGGAGATGATGAGGCCCACGCCGAGCCCGCCGTTCTTGCTGCGCACGAGCGAGCCCATCGGCGCCCCGATGAAGAAGAGCAGGAAGCAGGAGAGCCCCGCCGCGTATTTCTCCAGGTAGGACAGCCCGGACTGCCGGAGGTTGTAGCTCTGGTCGTAGGTCTCGAACTTGTAGTTGTTGATCTCGCTCGAGAGTTTCAGCGCGTTCTCACCGGCCTGCGTGTAGGCGCGGGCTTCCTCGCCCGCGTTCGCCCAGGTCAGGTAGTCCGGATTGTCGTAGAACGGGCGGGCCGGATTGCGGGTCGCCGTGTCCAGCTGCTTGAGCAGGATCAGCGTCGGGTTCTTGCGGACCAACTCGTAGTGCATGTCGTGCAGGGAGTCCATGTAGTGGCCGAGCGAATCCTGCATGTGGAGCAGCTCGCCCATCTGCTTGGTCTTGACCTGGTCGTCGAACCGGGCGGAGTCGGACTTCTCGAAGCTGTAGTTCTTGAGCGGGATCAGCAGGTCCTGCCGGACGAAGTCGATGTGCTGGAGGACCAGGGACGTGTCGTTGTAGCGCAGCGTGTTGTCCTCGAGGTAGGTGGAGCCGTTGTGCAGCGTGAAGGTCAGGTAGTCCTTGGTCTTGGCCATCTTGATGACGGCGGAGTCGGCCAGGGTCACGGAGATGTTGCCCTTGCGGGCCGTGTGGTCGTAGACCTGCACGTCATAGAGCATCTTGCTCTCCTTGTCCTGGTCGCCGACCCGGAGGATGTAGCCGTCGATGCCGTCGTAGAAGGTCCCCGGCGGGATCTTGATCTCGTCCTTGGTGCGCGCGATGTCGTCGCGCAGGGTGTAGATCTGGTTGTAGGCGTAGGGAACCAGCTTGGCGCAGACCAGGAAGGTGCCGCCGGCGATCAGCGCCGCGGCCACGGCAAGCGGGGCGATGACCCGGCCGAAGGAGATGCCTGACGCGCGGATGGCCATCAGCTCGCTGTGTTCGGCGAGCTGCCCGATGGTCATCGTGGCGGCGAGCAGGGTGGCGAGCGGCAGGGCCAGGGGCAGGGCCAGGCTGCATACGCCCCAGAACAGGAATTCCAGGACGGTGCGGATGCCGAGCCCCTTGCCTACCAGCTCGTCGATGTAGAGCCAGAGGGTCTGCATCATCAGGATGAAGACCACGACCATCAGGATCGCGACGAACGGTCCGATGAACGCTTTCAATATGAAGCGGTCGAGTTTCTTCATCCCTGCGGCGTGTGGGGGTTATTGGCGCGTGGCGGTCTCGACGAGGGCGTCGAAGGCCTGCTTCAGGCCGTCGGCGTTCTTGCCGCCGGCGGTGGCGAGGCCGGGCTGGCCGCCACCGCCGCCCTGGATGAAGCGGGCGGCGTCGCGGATGTCCTTGCCGGCGTTGCGGCCGGCGGCCACGAGGTCGTCGGAGTACATCAGCAGGAGCTGGGGCTTGCCCTCATGGGCATAGGCGGCCACGAGGGCCGTGCCCGTGAGCTGCTTCTGCAGGGCAAGGGCGGCGCCTCGCATCATGGCGGGATCGGCGCCCTGCACGCCGGAGCGGTCGACGGCGATGAGCTTGATGCCGTTCACCTCCGTGGCCTTGTCGGTGAGGATGCGGGCGAGCTCGGCGGCCTTCTGCTTGGCGAACTCCTCCGCCTGCTTCTTGAAGGCGGCGTTGTCCTCGACCATCTTCTGGATGGCGCCGGCGAGGTCCGGGACGTTGTTGAAGAAGGAGCGGGCCGTCTTGAGCAGCGCCTGCATCCCGAGGACGAGCTCCTCGGCCTGCTCGCCGGTCACGGCCTCGATGCGGCGGATGCCGGCCGCGATGGCCGACTCGCCGACGATCTTGAACAGGCCGATGTTGCCGGTGGCGGAAGTGTGGCAGCCGCCGCAGAGCTCGACGCTCGGTCCGAAACGGACCACGCGCACGCGGTCGCCGTACTTCTCGCCGAACAGGGCCATGGCGCCCATGGCCTGGGCTTCTTCCATGGTGGCGTCGCGCTTCTCAGCGAGCGGGAAGTTGCTGCGGATCAGTTCATTGACGCGCTTCTCGACCTGGGCGACCTGCTCGTCGGAGAGCTTCTCGAAGTGCGAGAAATCGAAGCGGAAACCCTTGTCGTTGACGAAGGATCCCTTCTGCTCCACGTGGGTGCCGAGGATCTCGCGCAGGGCCCGGTGCATGAGGTGGGTGCAGCTGTGGTTGTTGGCGATGCGCTGGCGGCGCGCCGCGTCGACGCTGAGGCGGAAGGCGCCGGTGCAGTCCTGCGGCAGGCGCTCGGCGATGTGGATCGTGAGGTTGTTCTCCTTGACGGTGTCGAGGATGCGGACCTGCTCGCCGTCGGCGGCGGTGATGGTGCCGGTGTCGCCGACCTCGCCGCCCATCTCGCCGTAGAACGGTGTGCGGTCGAAGACCAGCTGGAGCATCTCCTTGTTCTTCTGGACGACGGTGCGGCTCTTGAGCAGCAGGGCGCCTTCGACCTCGGTGGTGTCGAAGCCCAGGAACGCGACGTCCTCGCCCTCATGGTAGACCGTCCAGTCGCCGAAGGTGTTGGCGGTGGCGTTGCGGGCGCGGTCCTTCTGCTGCTTAAGCTCGGCCTGGAAGCCTGCCTGGTCCACGGTGAAGCCGTTCTCGGCGGCGATGAGCTCGGTCAGGTCGATCGGGAAACCGTAGGTATCGTAGAGTTTGAAGGCGTCGGCGCCGGAGATGACCTTGGCCTGCTTGCTGCGCTCCATGCACTCGTCCATCAGGCGGATGCCGCGGTCGAGGGTACGCAGGAAGGCAAGCTCCTCCTCACGGATGACGCTCTCGATGAATTTCTGCTGTTTGGCGATCTCGGGATAGGCCTCGCCCATGTCGTCCACGAGCTGCTGGACGAGCTGGCAGAGGAAGGGCTCGGTGAGGCCGAGGAAGGTGTAGCCGTAACGGACGGCGCGGCGCAGGATGCGGCGGATGACGTAGCCGGCCTTGACGTTGGAGGGGAGCTGGCCGTCGGCGATGCTGAAGCTGATCGCGCGGATGTGGTCCGCGATCACGCGCATCGCCACGTCCGTCTTGTCGCTCTCGCCGTATTTGTGGCCGGAGAGGGCGCCGATGCGGGCGAGCATGCCCGTGAAGACGTCAGAGTCATAGTTGCTGTTCTTGCCCTGGAGCACGGCGCAGAGGCGCTCGAAGCCCATGCCCGTGTCGATGTTGCGGGCGGGAAGGGGCTCGAGGTGGCCGTCGGCCATGCGCTGGTACTGCATGAACACGAGGTTCCAGATCTCGATGACGTGCGGGTCGCTCTGGTTGACGAGGTCGCGGCCGGGGATGCCGCTCGCCGCCTTCTCCTCCGCGGTGCGGATGTCGATGTGGATCTCGGAGCAGGGACCGCAGGGGCCGGTCTCGCCCATCTCCCAGAAGTTGTCGTGCTTGTTGCCGAGCAGGATGTGGTCTTCGGGGAGGTATTTGCGCCAGGCCTGCTGCGCCTCGGTGTCGAGGGTGGTGCCGTCCTCGGCGGAGCCTTCGAACACGGTGGCGTAGAGGAGGTTCTTGTCGATCTTGTATACTTCGGTCAGGAGTTCCCAGGCCCAGTTGATGGCTTCGGTCTTGAAGTAGTCGCCGAAGCTCCAGTTGCCGAGCATCTCGAACATCGTGTGGTGGTAGGTGTCGTGTCCGACTTCCTCCAGGTCGTTGTGCTTGCCGCTCACGCGGAGGCACTTCTGGGAGTCGGCGGCCCGCAGGTAGGGGGCCTTGGCATTGCCCAGGAAGATGTCCTTGAACTGGTTCATGCCGGCGTTGGTGAACATCAGGGTCGGGTCGTTCTTGACGACCATCGGTGCGGAGGGCACCACGGTGTGGCCCTTGGATGCAAAGAATTCGAGGAACTTCTGTCTGATTTCCTTTGAGGTCATGGTCTGCATATAAAACTCTGCAATATAATTTTGTAAACGAACCGCAAAAGTAGCAATTTTCCGCCAAATAATGAAACGCGCGGGCGCGGGTACTTCCGGTAGCCATGCATAATGGCGTGCTGTTGAGGGGGATAGAATTTGTTATTTAAAGCGGGAAATGCTACCTTTGCACAGTTATGCCCAAGTACAGCCTCAATCCCGGGACCTTGATGGATGAGACCCGGAACGAACCCCGGGGCCGGCGGATCCTGCACATCTCCCTGGCGGTCCTGCTGGCCGCCGGCTTCGTGATCCTGTACTTCTGGATCTACACCTCTGTGCTGAAGTGGGACCTGCCGCGCACGGCCATGCTCAAGCGCGAGGCCGCGGCCTGGGAGGCGCGGATCGAGGTGCTGGACAGCCGGTTGCAGCTGTATGAGCGCACCCTCTCCGGTATCGAGCAGCGCGACGACGAGGTCTACCGCTCGATCTACGGCCTGGGCGCCATCCCGGACGAAGTCAAGCATGCCGGCCTCGGAGGCGTGAACCGCTATGCGGCGTTCGACGCCCTGGGCGGGCACTCCTCGCTGGGCTGGTCGGTCCGCCGGCTGGACGACCTCACCAAGCGCGCCTACATCCAGAGCAAGGCCCTGGACGAGGTGGGGCAGCTCGCCCGCGAGGCAGGCGACATGATCGCCTGCGTGCCGAGCGTGCCGCCGCTGCTCCCGGACGCCTCCAAGGTCCATCTGTCCAGCGGTTTCGGCCTGCGCGAGGACCCTGTCTACGGCGGCGGCGAACACCACGGCGGACAGGACTTCGCCACGGCCACGGGCACGCCGGTCTACGCCACCGGCGACGGCGTCGTCGTGTCCGCGAGCTTCCAGTTCAGCGGCTACGGCAACGAAGTGGTGATCGACCACGGCTTCGGCTACCAGACCCGCTACGCGCACCTCCATACGATCATCATCAACGAGGGGATGAAGGTCAAGCGTGGCGAGCAGATCGGCACCGTGGGCGCCACCGGCAAGGTGACGGGCGCCCACCTGCACTACGAGGTCATCTACCAGGGCAACCGGGTCAACCCGATGAATTTCATGGATTTCAACATGCCGCTCGACGAATACCGCGCCATGATAGACAAGCGCCGGGAGGATTCTCCCGTCGGCAAGCGGTCCAGCACGACGGAGCTGCTCCGCCGGAGGAGGAACGGCAATGGCTAGGCGCAGGCGCATCCCCGATACCGGGAGCCACGCTCTCGGCGCCGCCCCCCGCAAGGTCGGGCGGGCGCTGCTGATGCTGCTCATCTACATGCTGCTGACCCTCACGCTCACCGTGCTGACCTACCTGGCCTTCACGCTGCTCTACCGCACGGACACCGAGCGGCGCCTGCGCCGGGAGATCCGCCTCTACGAGCGCCTCTACCCGGAGCTGGAGGAGCGCAGCGAGCTGCTCGGCGACGCCATCGCGAACCTGCAGCACAAGGACGACGAGATCTACAACCAGGTGTTCCATGCCAGCGCGCCCGGCCTGGACCCGATGGAGGCGCTGGCGCCCCTGAGCGCGGCGGACACCATCCCCGTCCGGGAACTGGTCGGTTACACGGCGCGCAAGGCGGACAGCCTGCAGCGCCGCAGCGCCGCCGTGGAAGCCTCGTTCGCCCGGATCTTCGGCACCTTGTCCGATCCGGACGTGGCCGTGCCGCCGATGGTCCTGCCCATCCGGGACATCACCTATCCGCAGGTCGGTGCCTCCACGGGCCGCAAGCTCAACCCTTTCTACAAGGCCTATGTCTACCACGAGGGGCTGGACCTGATCGTCGCGCGCGGCACGCCCGTGCTCGCCACGGCGGACGGCACGGTGGAGGCCGCCTCCTCGTCCCGGACCACCGGCAATACGGTCCGGATCCGCCACGACGGCGGCTACCAGACCGTGTATGCGCACCTGGAAAGCATGAAGGTGCGCGCCGGCCAGCGCGTGCGCGCCGGCCAGCAGATCGGCACCGTGGGCATGTCCGGGCAGGCCGTGGCCCCGCACCTCCACTACGAGGTGCGCAAGGACGGCGCCGCCCTCAACCCGGTGGGCTGCTTCTTCGCCTCCGTCTCGCCGGACGAGTTCGCGAACATGCTGTACATGTCCGTCAACACCATGCAATCAATGGATTAATCGATATGGAAAAGCTGTATTACTCGATCGGCGAAGTAGCCGGGATCCTGGGCGAGTCCGTCTCGCTGGTGCGCTTCTGGTCCAATTCGTTCCCCAAGTTCATCAAGCCCCAGCGCAATGCCAAGGGGAACCGCCAGTTCTCCGCCGCGGACGTGGAGACCTTCAAGCAGATCCACCATCTGGTCAAGGACCGCGGCCTGACCCTGGAGGGCGCCGCGCTCCAGCTGGCCGCCGACCGCCGGCCCGTGGACCGCAGCGTCCGGGCCATCGATTCCCTGAAGCAAATCCGCGCCCAACTTATGGAGATTAAGAAAAATATTTCCTAACTTTGCAGTTCGTATCCATTGTGGAGAACGTTGAATATAAATATCTAGATATCATATATGGCTACCACCAAGAAAAACACGAAAGTGCAGACGCCTGTCGACGAGCGTGAAACCTTCGTCTCCCTGCAGAAGACCTTCGCTGAGTCCGAGCAGAGCACCCAGGAAAAACTCAAGACCCTCTACGAACTCCAGGAGGCGGACAACGCCATCGACGACCTGGTCCACCTGCGCGGCGAACTGCCCGCCGAGGTCGCCATCCTCGAGGAGGAGCTCGCCGGGCTGCACGCCAAGTCCGAGCGCATCGGCCAGCTGATCGAAGGCTACAACCAGAGCATCGACGCCGCCAACAAGCAGATCGTCGAGCTGGACGGCGAGATCGAGAAATACCGCGCCCAGCTGGAGAACATCTCCAACAGCCGCGAGTTCGACTCCATCAACAAGGAGCTCGAGAACCAGGGCCTGCTGCGCGCCATCGCCGAGAAGAACATCCGCGAAGCCCGCGAGGCGATCGAGGACCGCAAGGCCGACCGCGAGCGCATCGCCGACCGCATCCTCATCCGCGAGGAGGACCTGAAGGCCAAGAAGGAGGAGCTCGCCGTGATCGTGGAGTCCACCGCCAAGGAGGAGAAGGCCCTCCAGGCCAAGCGCGAAGCCTGCGCCGCCAAGATCGACGAGCGGACGCTGAGCGCCTACGAGCGCATCCGCGGCAACGCCCACAACCACCTCGCCGTGGTGACCCTCTTCCCGAAGAATGAGGACGGTACCTACGGCGACGCCTGCGGCGGCTGCTTCCACACCATCACCCCGCAGCGCATCATCGACATCGCGTCCGGACGCAAGCTCGTCATCTGCGAGCACTGCGGACGCATCATCGTCAACCCTGACATCTAGTCCGGGATGCCTGCGCAGCGCCCCGGCAATTCCCGCAAGAAGGACCAGGCGGTCAACCTGGAGTCCCTCGGCCTGGAGATCGGCAACAAGCCGCCCCAGGCCCCGGACGTCGAAGAGGCCGTCCTGGGTGCGATGTTGCTGGAGCCCGCCTGCGTGGACCTGGCCATGGAGGAGCTCACGCCCTCCTGTTTCTACGATCCGCGGCACCGGATGATCTTCGAGGCGATGTCCCGCCTCGTGACGGACCACACCTCGGTCGACATCATCACGGTCAGCAGCGAGCTCAAGGCCCAGGGCAACCTGGAGGCCGTGGGCGGCACGGTCGTGCTGGCGAACCTCTCCGAGAAGGTCGGTTCGGCCGCGCACATCGAGTACTACATCAAAATCCTCAAGCAGAAGACGATCCAGCGCGACCTGATCTCCGCTTCCTACGACATCCTGCGGGATTCGTTCGACGACTCGATCAAGGTCGACGACCTGATCGACAAGGCGCAGAGCAAGGTCTACGACGCGATCCAGAGCAACGTCCGCCGCGAGGTCCAGGACATCGGCAGCCTGATCAACATGGCCATGTCCGACATCCAGGAGATGCAGGGCAACACCGGCGTCAACGGCGTGCCCTCGGGATTCGCGAGTATCGACCGCATCACGATGGGCTGGCAGAAGTCCGACCTGATCATCCTGGCCGCGCGTCCTTCCGTCGGTAAGACGGCCTTCTCGCTCAACCTGGCGCGCAACGCCGCCGTGGACCACCACATGGCCGTGGCGTTCTTCTCCCTGGAGATGTCCGCCATCCAGCTGGTCAAGCGCCTGATCACCTCCGAGTCCGGCCTGTCCGCCGACAAGATCAAGGGCGGCGTCCGGCTCGAGGACTACGAGTGGGAGCAGCTGGAGTACAAGCTCAAGGCCCTGTCCAAGGCTCCGCTCTACATCGACGACACGCCGGGCCTCCCGCTGATGGAGTTCCGCACCAAGGCCAAGAACCTCGTGAAGAACAAGGGCGTGCGCCTCATCTTCGTGGACTACCTCCAGCTGATGCAGGGACCCGCCGAGCTGAAGGGCATGCGCGAGCAGGAAGTGGCTGCGATCTCCCGTACGCTCAAGGCCACGGCCAAGGAGCTGGACGTCCCGATCATCGCCCTCTCGCAGCTCTCCCGCCAGGCCGTCCAGCGCCAGGGAGGCGGCGGCAAGCCGCAGCTGTCCGACCTGCGCGAGTCCGGCTCCATCGAGCAGGACGCCGACATGGTCCTGTTCATCCACCGGCCCGACTTCGTGGGGCTCAGCGAGAATCCCGAGGACAAGGAGAAGACGCAGATCATCATCGCCAAGCACCGCAACGGCGAGACCTGCGACATAGACATGCTCTTCAAGAGCGAGCAGATCAAGTTCGTCGAACTCGACGACGCCCTCGACATGCGGGCGGAGTCGATGACCATTGATTCTGCGATGAATACCATGATCAACAATGAGTTCCAGTAGCGAAATCAGCCATCGCGGGCGGATCGTCTCGATCACGCCGGAGGTCACGACCGTGCAGATCGTGTCCGAGTCCGCGTGCAGTGCCTGCCACGCCAAGGGCCTGTGCAGCCTCGGCGACAGCACGGTCAAGGAGGTCGAACTCCCGACGCGCGGGTGGGACAACTACCAGGTCGGGGACGAGGTGTCCGTGGTCCTGCAGGCCTCGATGGGCCACAAGGCCGTCTGGCTCGCCTATGTGCTGCCGCTGGTCCTGATGGCCGCGGCCCTGCTCGTCACGCTCTCCGCAGGCGGCTCCGAGCTGCTGGCCGGCGGCGTCGCCATCGCCGCCGTGGCCCTTTGGTACGCCGTGCTCTGGCTGCTGCGCGACCGGCTCAGGAATGAATATATATTTAACATCAAAGCATAATGACACAAACTATTATCTGGACCGTCGCGATCCTGACCGTCCTGGGCCTGCTGCTCGCGCTCATCCTCTTCTGGGTGGCGCGCAAGTTCCGGGTTGAGGAAGATCCGCGGATCGACGAAGTGGAGAAGGTGATGCCGGGCGCCAACTGCGGCGGCTGCGGCTTCGCCGGATGCCGCGCCTTCGCCGATGCGGCGGTCAAAGCCCCCAATCTGGACAACCAGTACTGTCCGGTGGGCGGCGACGAGGTGATGCAGAAGGTGGCTTCCATCCTCGGCTTCACCGTGGCCAAGAAGGCCCCGCAGGTCGCCGTCGTCCGCTGCAACGGTACCTGTGCCAACCGTCCCCGTACCAACGAATACGACGGCGTGCAGTCCTGCCGGGTCAAAGCCGCGCTCTACAGCGGTGACACCGCCTGTGCGTTCGGCTGCCTGGGCTGCGGCGACTGCGTGGCCGCCTGCCAGTTCGGTGCCCTCTCGATGGACCCGCAGACGGGTCTTCCTGTCGTCGACGAGGAGAAGTGCACCGCCTGCGGCGCCTGCACCAAGGCCTGCCCGAAGCACATCATCGAGCTGCGCGCCAAGGGTCCGCGCGGGATGCGCATGTACGTGTCCTGCGTCAACAAGGACAAGGGCCCCGTGGCCAAGAAGGCCTGCGCCGCGGCCTGCATCGGCTGCGGACTCTGTGCCAAGACCTGCCAGCACGGCGCCATCACCGTGACGGACAACGTTGCCTACATCGATTTCACGAAGTGCAAGCTCTGCCGCGAATGCGAGGCGGTCTGCCCGACCGGCGCGATCCACGGCGTGAACTTCCCGAAGGAGCTCGACAAGGATGCCGTCAAGAAGCGTATTGCAGATAGGAAAGCGAAGGCTGCTGCCGCTCAGGCCTCGAGCGAAGCGAAGTCGGCATCAGCCGACCGGCCGACCCCGGGACTTCGCGAGAGCGAAGTCGGAAAGGGGGTTATGGACGCAGGGGTCAGGGGCGGAGCCCCTGTAAAAAAGGAGGTTGCAAATGGGTAAACTGACATTCTCCATGGGCGGTGTCCACCCCCATGACAGCAAATATGCACGCGAGTGCGCCATCGAGGAGCTGCCGCTCCCGCAGACCGTCTGGGTCTCGATGGCCCAGCACCTGGGCGCCCCGGCCAAGCCGGTGGTCGCCGTGGGCGACACCGTCAAGGTGGGCCAGGTGATCGCGGAGCCGGGCGGGTTCATCTCCGCCTTCGTCCATTCGCCGGTCTCCGGCACGGTCAAGTCCATCGCACCCCGCAAGGACCTCGCCGGCAATCCCGTGATGCATGTGGAGATCGCCGTCGAGGGTGACGAGTGGGATCCCGCGATCGACCGTTCCAAGACCCTGGTGACCGCCATCCCCGATGACAAGGCGGCGATCCTCGACCGGATCAAGGCCTGCGGCGTCGTGGGTCTGGGCGGTGCGACCTTCCCCACGCACGTCAAGCTCAACCCGGCCCCCGGCAAGGTGGCCGAGTGCCTGATCATCAACGGCGCCGAGTGCGAGCCGTTCCTGACCAGCGACTACCGCATCATGATCGAGCGTCCGAAGGAGATCGTCATCGGCGCCGCCATCATGCAGAAGGTGCTGGGCGGCTGCAAGTGCGTGATCGGCATCGAGGAGAACAAACCCGAGGCCATCCGCGCGATGGGCGCGGCCGTCGCCGAGCTCGGCTATCCCGGCATCACCGTCCAGGAGCTCAGGAAGCGCTACCCGCAGGGCGGTGAGAAGCAGCTGATCGACGCCGTGATGAAGCGCCAGGTCAAGTCCGGCGGCCTGCCGATCGACGTCGGCGCCGTCGTGCAGAACGTCGCCACCTCGCTGGCGGTCTACGAAGCCGTCCAGAAGAACAAGCCGCTGATCACCAACGTGCTGACCATCACCGGCGACCATATCCCCGGCAACCTCCAGCACAACTACCTCTTCCGCATCGGCGTGCCGCTCTCGTTCATCGTGGAGCAGGCCGGCGGCATCCCGCAGACGGCTGCCAAGCTGGTCAGCGGCGGCCCGATGATGGGCAAGGCCATCAGCAACCTCGACGCCACCACGGTCAAGGGTTCCTCTTCCGTGCTGTACCTCAGCGAGGCTGCCACCCGCCGCCATCCGGAGACGAACTGCATCCGCTGCGGCAAATGCGCGGACGCCTGCCCGATGGGCCTGGAGCCGTTCCTGCTCAACCGCCTCTACAAGGCGGGCGACATCGAAGCGCTCGAGAAGAATGCGGCCCAGGATTGTATCGAATGCGGCTGCTGCCTGTACAGCTGCCCGGCCCACCTCCCGCTGCTGGACAACATCCGCCAGGCCAAAGGCCAGGTGATGGGTGTCATCCGCGCCCGCGCCGCGGCTGCGAAGGCGGCCGCCGAGGCCGCGAAAGCCGCCCAGCAACCCCAAAAGTAATCGCGTATGGACAAGAAGTATATCGTATCTCCTTCTCCGCACATCCACGCGGACATCTCCACGACCTCGATCATGCGGGATGTCATCATCGCGCTGTGCCCTGCCATCCTGGTCTCCGTCCTGGCCTACGGCTGGGCCGAACTGCTGGTCCTGCTCGTCAGCGTCGCCTCGTGCGTGCTGCTGGAGTGGGCCGTCACCAAATGGATGCTGAAGAAACCGTCCACGGTCGGCGACCTGTCGGCCGTCGTCACCGGACTCCTGCTGGCGATGAACCTGCCGTCCGCGATTCCCCTGTGGATCGTGTTCATCGGTGCGGTGGTCGCCATCTGCGTGGCCAAGCTGCCCTTCGGCGGCATCGGCCAGAACGTCTTCAACCCGGCCATCACCGGCCGCGTGTTCCTGCTGGTTTCCTTCCCCGCCCAGATGACCAACTGGACGCCGACGCCGGGCTTCGTCGCTTTGCCCGACGCCGTCTCCGGAGCTACGCCGCTGGGTGCGCTCAAGGAAGCCATCAAGTCCGGCTCCACCATCCCCCAGTTCATGGCGGCCAACAACTATGACCTGGCCTCCTTCCTGTGGGATGCCGGTGCGTCCGCGGGTGAGATCTCTGCCGGCGCCCTGCTGATCGGCTTCGCCTACCTGCTGATCCGCCGCGTCGTGAAGCCTTGGATCCCGCTCAGCGTGCTGGGCACGATGGCCCTGATCGCCCTGATCTTCCACGGGATCAACCCGGATGTCTATACCGGCGTGCCGTTCAACCTGCTGACCGGCGGTGCGATGCTCGGCGCCCTGTTCATGGCGACGGACTACGTCACCTCGCCGATGAGCACCCTGGGCGGCGTCATCTACGGTATCGGCATCGGCCTCATCTGTATGATGATCCGCTACTTCGGCTCCTACCCGGAGGGCATGTCGTTCGCCATCCTGCTGATGAACTGCGCCGTGCCGCTCCTCAACATGTGGTTCCACCAGAAAAAATACGGGAGGGCATAATATGGCAGCTGAATCTACACTCAAGAACATGGTCCTCTGCCTTTCGGCAGTCTGCCTGATCTGTGCGGCCGTGGTCGGCGGCGCCTACGCCATGACCAAGGAGCCGATCGACGAGGCCGCCCGCGCCAAGACCACGGCTTCCATCGCTGCCGTGCTGCCGGAGTTCGCCGGCACGCCGGAGCAGGCGAGCGTCAACGTGGACGGCACGGACTATACCTACTACAAGACGGATTCCGGTTGTGCCGTCATCTCCTCGACGTCCGGCTTCGGCGGCGCGCTGACCCTGATGGTCGGCATCGCCTCCGACGGCACGGTCCACAACACCACGGTCCTCTCGCACACCGAGACGCCGGGCCTGGGTGCCAAGTGCACGACGGACGAGCACTTCATCGGCCAGTTCCAGGGCTTCGACCCGAAGCAGAAGAGCCTGACCGTCAAGAAGGACGGCGGCGACCTGGATGCCATCACGGCTTCCACGATCACTTCCCGCGCCTATGCGCTGGCGGTCTCCAATGCCGTCAAGGTGTTCAACAAACTTAACGAGGGAGGACAGGGCAATGAGTAAATGGCATTTCGTGACTGACGGGTTCGTCAAGAACAACCCGACCTTCGTGCTGGTGCTCGGCATGTGTCCGACCCTGGCCACCACGACCTCCGCGATGAACGGCCTGGAGATGGGCCTCGCGACGATGTTCGTGCTGATCCTCAGCAATATCGTGATCTCCCTGATCGCTCCGATGGTGCCCGACAAGGTTCGCATCCCGGTCTACATCACCGTGATCGCCACCTTCGTGACGGTGCTCCAGCTGCTTATGCAGGCCTTCACCCCTTCGGTCTACGAAACCCTCGGCCTGTTCATCCCGCTGATCGTCGTCAACTGCATCGTCCTCGGCCGCGCCGAGGGATTCGCCAACAAGCACAGCGTGGGCGAATCCGCCCTCGACGGACTCGGCGTGGGCCTCGGTTTCACCGCTTCGCTGACGGTCATCGGCATCGTGCGCGAGATCCTCGGCAGCGGTTCGCTCTTCGGCTGGAAGTTCATCGCCGGCGACGGCATCCTGGCCTTTGTGATGGCCCCGGGCGCCTTCCTCGTGCTGGGCTTCCTGATGGTCCTGTTCAACAAGTATCTCGCTAAAAAGTAGGTCGTATGGAATACTTTCTGATCATTGTTTCGGCGATCTTCGTCAACAACATCCTGCTGGCCCAGTTCCTCGGCATCTGTCCGTTCCTGGGCGTGTCGAACAAGCTTTCCACGGCCACGGGCATGTCCGGAGCGGTCTGCTTCGTGATCACGCTCGCCACCGTCGTGACCTACCTGCTGAACCAGTACCTGCTGGTCCCCTTCGGCCTGGAGTTCCTGCAGACCATCTCCTTCATCCTCGTGATCGCCGCCCTCGTGCAGATGGTGGAGATCGTGCTGAAGAAGATCAGTCCCTCGCTCTACCAGGCGCTGGGTATCTTCCTGCCCTTGATCACCACCAACTGCGCCGTGCTCGGCGTGGCCATCACCGTGGTGACCAAGGAGTTCGCCTTCGGCGGCAGTGCTCCCCACATGCTCAACCTCGGCCAGGCGACGGTCTATGCGATCGCCACCTCGCTCGGCTACGGCCTGGCGATGTGCCTGTTCGCCGGCCTGCGCGAGCACCTGGCTGGCAACGACGTCCCCAAGGCTTTCAAGGGCCTTCCGATCGCGCTCATCACCGTGGGCATCATGGCGATGGCGTTCCTCGGATTCTCCGGTATCGTATAACCCTTTAAATATTTTATAGAAATGAAAAGGTTTATTGTTGTTGTACTTTCAGTACTCGCGTTCGCCGCTGTGGCTTCCGCCCAGCCGCGCGCACTCGGTCTCCGCGCCGGTTACGGCGGGGAACTCTCCTATCAGCATGGCGGCAGCGCCGGTTTCCTCGAGGCTGACCTCGGATTCCTCGGCAGCGGCCACGGTTTCTATGTGACCGGCGTGTATGATTTCATCTTCGCCAACGCCGGCATCGCCAACTTCTACGTAGGTCCTGGTGTGCAGCTCGGTTTCTACAATTACAGCGGTGACCAGGGCTTCAACGCCGGTATCGCCGGACAGCTGGGTGTGGAGTTCGAGATCCCTTCCGTGCCTCTCAACATCTCCCTGGACTGGAGGCCGGTCTACTACTTCAACTACGGCGGCTTCGGCTGGCAGGGCGTCGCCCTCGGCATCCGCTACCGCTTCTAGGTCTTTCCGGACCTGACCCTGAGCCCGGCAGTGATGCCGGGCTTTTTTTTGTGGCTGGTTCCTTGTGACAAATCCCGGACAAACTGCATCTATTATTCAGTATAATTGCTAACTTTACACTAATTAATAAAACTATTAACCATTTTTATTCAGTTTAACCAAAAATCTATTATGATGAAAAGTCATCTTCGAATGGCGATCGCATCACTGATCCTCCTGCTGGGGACGGTGTCCGCGTTTGCCCAGCAGCAGATTTCGGGAACTGTCAAGGACCAGGCGGGCGAGCCGATCATCGGCGCCTCCGTCGTTGTGCCCGGCACCACCAACGGTGTGATCACGGACGTCAACGGCGCATTCTCCATCCGCGTGGCCCCCGGCACGAACCTCGAGATCTCGTGTATCGGTTATGTCACCCAGCGCGTGACGGCTGCCCCCAACCTGGCCATCACCCTGCAGGACGACAGCCTGCTCCTGGAAGAAGCCGTGGCCGTGGGTTACGGTTCCATCACCAAGCGTTCGGTCTCGACGGCCATCTCCACGGTCAAGGGCAACAAGATCGCTGAGATGCCGAACTCGACCATGGCCCAGTCCCTGGCGGGTATGTCTTCTGGTATCACGCTGCAGCAGGTCAACGGCGAGCCGGGTGCGGCTCCCGCGATCCGCATCCGCGGTAACGGTTCCGTCAACAGCGGCAACGACCCGCTCTACGTCATCGACGGCTACCCGACCACGGACGCCCAGCTGTTCAACAACCTCAACCCGATCGACATCGAGGACATCCAGATCATGAAGGATGCCGCCTCCTCCGCCATCTATGGTTCCAAGGCCGGTAACGGCGTCATCATCATCACGACCAAGCAAGGCAGGGAAGGCAAGCCGAAGGTGAATTTCTCCACCCAGGTGGGTATCAGCCAGGCGCAGAACTTCGTGGACGTGCTGAACGCCGACGACTTCCTCGACATGATCATCGAGGCCCGCACCAACAGCGGAACCATCGGGCAGTTCCAGAACCTCGTAGACCTGCGCAAGAGCGGCAATTACCCCAACACGAACTGGCAGGACGAGGTGTTCCGCAACGCGCTCAACGCCCGCGCCAACCTCAGCGTGACGGGCGGCAGCGAGCGCGTGCGCTACAACTTCTCCGTGGGCTACCAGAATGAAGACGGTATCCTGCTCAACTCCTTCTTCAAGAAGGTGACGGTCAAGGGCGGTTTCGAGGCCAAGCTGACCGACTGGCTCAAGTTCGGCGCCAGCTTCTCCCCGACCTACAGCTACCGCCGCAGCCAGTCCCCCTCGGGCGGTAATACCGAAGACCATACCGGTGTGATCGCCGAGGTGCTGACCGGTGCCCCGATCCTGCCGGTCTACCAGCCCAACGGTGATTATACCCAGACCCAGCAGCACTACCCGACCTATGGCCTGAACAACCAGTGGCGCAACCCGGTGGCGAACCTGCTGGAGAACAATGACGATACGTTCACCATCCGCACGGTCAACAGCGGCTTCATTGAGGCGACTCCTGTCAAGGGCCTGACCCTCCGATCCACGCTCAATTTCTCCACGAACTCCGTCCGCCGCGAGTACTACCAGAGCGCCTATATGCTCGGTGGTGCCTATACCGGCAACAAGTCCACGCCGTACCTCAATGTCATCGACGCCTACCGGCGCTCGGACTTCGGCTACAACCTCTACTGGTCCACGACGGCGACCTACAAGTGGGACATCGCCGACCTGCACCACTTCAATGCGGTGGCCGGTTACGACTACGAGTACAACAGCGGCTTCTGGGTGCGCCAGGATGACCGTACCGACGCCGACAACCCGGTGGCCTACAACAACACGACCATCACCAATGTCAACGGTGCTACCCTGTGGAACGGTTCCTCCTCCTTCAGCGAGTACCTGTTCGATGCCATCTTCGGCCGTCTGATCTACGACTACGACAACAAGTACATCCTCTCGGCCTCTGTCCGCCGCGACCGCTCCTCGAAGTTCGGTCCGGACAACCGTGCGGGTATCTTCTGGTCCGTGTCCGGCGCCTGGAACCTCTCCGAAGAGGCTTTCTTGAAAGACGTGAGCTGGCTGAACATCGCCAAGATCCGCGCCAGCTACGGTGTGACCGGTAATGACCAGATCGGCAACAACTACGCCTGGATCAGCGAACTGAACAAGAACCACGATGTCGTGTTCGGCACGACCGCCGTGAAGGGTTACTATCCGAGTGCCTATTCGAACCGTATGCTGGGCTGGGAGAAGAACAACCAGGTCGACCTCGGTTTCGACCTCGGCGTCATCGACCGCATCAACCTGACGGTCGACCTCTACCGCCGTGTCAGTGACATCGTGATGCCGGCCAGCATCCCCAACTTCAACGGTATCGCAAGCAGCATCAACATGAACTCCGGCCAGATCGAGAACAAGGGTATCGAGATCCAGTTGACGGCCCGTCCGTTCACGGGTGACTTCCAATGGGAGACCACCCTCAACTGGTCGCTGAACCGCAACAAGATCCTTTCGCTTGCCGACGGCCAGGACCAGCTGTCGAACCAGCGCGCCGGTACCAAGTGGAGCAACGTCATCCGCAACTACGTGGGCCGTCCGATGGGCGACATGTACATGTACAAGGTGATCGGCACGTTCAATACCGAAGCCGACCTGCAGAAGGCCCGCAAGGGCACCCAGGCCCTCGGCGACCTGATGTTCGAGGACTACAGCGGCCCGCAGGGCACCCCTGACGGCGTAATCAATACCTACGACATGCAGCTGGTGGGCAACTACCAGCCGAAGTTCACCTACGGCTGGAACAACACCTTTGCCTACAAGAACTTCGACCTGGCGATGACGATCGACGGCCAGGTGGGCGGCAACGTCATCTACGCAGCGGCCCGCGCCTTCACGCTCAACCGCTACGACGACAACGTGCTCGCCGAGTCCGGCCTCGGCCGCTGGAAGTCCCCGACCGACACCGGCAACGGCATGTCCCACAAGGCGGGTACGGCCAACTTGGGCTCCAACATTGATGCGAGCACCCGCTACCTCTATGATGCCAGCTACCTGCGTATCCGCAACCTGTCCCTCGGCTATACGCTCCCGAAGCGTATCTGCCAGAAGATCGGCATGGAGGGCATCCGCCTGAGCGCGAATGTCCAGAACCTCTGGACCTTCGACAGGTATCCGGGCTACACCGTGGAGGCCAACTACAACGGCAACTCCGCGACCAACAACGGCGTTGACTTCGGCGGCTATCCGCTGAACCGTACGATGACCTTCGGCGTGAATATCAACTTCTAAGCTATGGGAGGACATAATATGAAGACCATCAACAAAATATCCATCCTTGTGCTGGGCCTGGCGGCCCTGACGGCCACCTCCTGCAGCGACAAGGCATTCGACAAGTATCCGACGGACTCGATGCAGATGGAGACCTACGTGAAGAACGACTCCGAAGCATTGAACATCCTCTATGATGCATACTACTACCTGCGTTCGATCTCTTCCAGCATCATCACCATCAACGGTGTCGGTACGGACGAGGCCTACAACGGCAAGCGCAACAACGGCGTCGACGCCATTGCCTTGAACGAGTGCACCTGGGACGCCACCTTCGGCATCTCCAGTTCGGTGTGGTCCAACAGCTACTACATGATCAACCGCTGCAACACGGTGACGGACCATGATGCTGACCTGAACGACAAGAGCCTGGTGGCGGAAGCGAAGTTCCTTCGCGCCTATGCCTACTTCAACCTGGTCCGCCTGTTCGGCGCCTGCCCGCTGACGACGAGCGTGATCGGCAACTACAAGGACCTCTACGACTTCGACCGCGATTCCGTGGAGGACATCTACAGCCAGATCGAGAGCGACCTGGCGGCCGCCATCTCGGGCCTGCCTGAGAGCCGCACCGCGGCCGCCGAGCAGGGCCGTGCGACCAAGATCGCTGCCTGGACCCTCCTCGGCGAGGTGCAGATGACCCGCGGCAACTACAGCGCTGCGAAGACCACGCTGGAGAACGTGATCAACTACGCGAACGCCAATCCTTCCAAGCTCGGCCTCGAGGAGCACGTGGCCCGCATCTACGATTCCACCAACCCGAACGGCAAGGAGATCATCTTCGCCGCCCAGTTCAACAACGGTGCGACCGTGGTGGCCAACGGCTTTATGAGCTCCTGCTACATCAACGGCGGTATGCCGGGCACCCAGCCCATCTACATCTACCCGGACGGCACCAAGTTCACCATCACGATCGGTGGTGGCGGCGGCGGCCTGCTGATGACCTGGGAGCTTTGGAACAAGCTGCGCGAGAATCCGGAGGACGAGCGTCTCACCAAGCTGGTCTATTCCGGCACGTATGACACCCAGGCGGTCGATACGGCCTCCGACGAGGTGACGGTCTACACGGATCCGACCACGGGCGGTACCCACGCCAACATTCCCAACACGCTGAAGTACTTCGACTTCCAGAACCAGGGCCTGTCGACCTGCCGTTCCAGCTGCGACAACATCATCTACCGCTACGGCGGTGTGCTGCTGATGTATGCCGAGTGCCTCAACGAGACGGGCGGCGACGCGCTGAAGTACATCAACATGATCCGCACCCGTGCCGGCATCGACGAGATCTCGGTCTCCGGCAAGGATGCCGTCAAGCAGGCACTCGAGGATGAGTCCTTCCGCGAGCTGTGCTTCGAGGGTCACCGCTGGTTCGACCTGCTCCGCAACAAGCGGCTGAAGGCCGTGATGACGGCGCACTTCAACCACCGCACCCCGGGCCTGTCCCCGCTGCATCAGGGTAGTGACAACGGCATGGTCGTCGCCGACGACAAGGCGACGAGCGGCACTCCTTCGGTATGGCGTTACAACGACGACGTGTTGTTCCCGATCCCTTACGACCAGATCCAGCTGACCGACTGGGACCAGAACCCCGACTATTAGCAGATCGCCGTATCTGATTGAAAATTCCCGGCCTGCCCCGATGCAGGTCGGGAATTTTTGCGTATCTTTGAAGATATGTATCAGATACTGAAAAAAGAGATGCTGACTCCGACAATCTGTCGGATGGAAGTGAAGGCCCCGCGGCTCGCCGCAGCGGCGCAGCCGGGCCAGTTCCTGATCGTACGCGCGGACGAGCAGGGTGAGCGGATTCCGCTGACAATCAGTGATTTCGATGCCAACGCCGGCACGGTGACCATCGTTACGCAGAAGATTGGCGCGTCCAGCGCCGACATCATCGCACTCGAGGAGGGCGAGGGCTTCAGCGACGTGGTCGGCCCGCTCGGCCTCCCGTCCGAGTTCGTGGAGATGGCTCCGGAGCAGCTCTCGTCGATGCGTTATATCTTCATCGCCGGCGGCGTGGGCACGGCGCCCGTCTATCCGCAGGCCAAGTGGCTGCACGACCGCGGCGTGGCCGTGGACGTGATCATCGGCGCGAAGACGAAGGACCTGCTGATCTACAAGGAGGAGATGGCCGCTGTCTGCGACAACCTTTTCATCTGTACCGACGACGGTTCCGAGGGCTTCCACGGCATGGTCACGGCCCTGCTCGAGAAGCTGGTGGCCGACGGCCACAGCTACACGCAGGCCGTGGCGATCGGCCCGATGATCATGATGAAGTTCACGACCCTGACCGCCAAGAAG
This sequence comes from Bacteroidales bacterium, assembly GCA_017477245.1. GTDB lineage: Bacteria > Bacteroidota > Bacteroidia > Bacteroidales > UBA932 > Cryptobacteroides. The sequence goes on from JAFUWY010000018.1 coordinate 64,825, forward strand.
CTGGACCTCCCCATCACGGTGAGCCTCAATACCCTGATGGTGGACGGCACGGGCATGTGCGGTGCGTGCCGCGTGAGCGTGGGCGGCAAGACGCGCTTCGCGTGCGTCGAGGGCCCCGAGTTCGACGGCTACCTCGTGGATTTCGACGAGGCGATGCGCCGCCAGGGACAGTACAAGGCCGAGGAGGCCGAAGCGAATGAGAAACACGTTTGTAAAATAGGGAGGGGCAAATAGTATGGCAAACCGTATTCCCCGTGTGCCGGTCCGCGAGCAGGACCCCAAGGTCCGCGCGACCAATTTCGATGAAGTGTGCTACGGCTACAACAAGGAGGAGGCGATGCTCGAGGCATCCCGCTGCCTGAACTGCCGCAATCCCCGTTGCATGACGGCCTGCCCGGTCGGTCTGCAGATCCCGCGGTTCATCGCGGAGATCGTGGCGGACAACATAGCGGGCGCGGCCGCCGTGATCGCGGAGGATTCCTCGCTGCCCGCCGTCTGCGGGCGCGTGTGTCCGCAGGAGACCCAGTGCGAGGGCAGCTGCGTGCTCGGCGTCAAGGGCGAGCCCGTGGCCATTGGCAAGCTCGAGCGCTTTGTCGCCGACTATAGTCGCGACCAGGCTGCCTCCGGGCAGTGCCCGCAAAATACTGCCGGTGCCGCCTGCATGCCGGATCGCGACAGCGATCATCCGGCCATCCCCCTTGAGGGGGCGCAGGGGGTGAAGGAATCCCTCGGGACCAAGCGCCGCGTAGCGGTGATTGGTTCCGGGCCTGCTGGTCTCGCGTGTGCCAGTGATCTCGCGAAGTGGGGCTACGACGTGACGATCTTCGAGGCGCTCCACAAGGCAGGCGGCGTGCTGGAGTACGGCATCCCGGAGTTCCGTCTGCCGAAGGACAAGGTCCTGCGCCACGAGATCGACGACGTGCGCGCCCTCGGCGTCAGGATCGAGACCAACGTCATCATCGGCCGCACGATCACGATCGATGCGCTGATGGACAAGGAAGGCTTCGAGGCCGTCTTCATCGGCACGGGCGCCGGTCTGCCGAAATTCATGAATATCCCCGGAGAGAACCTCTGCGGTGTCTTTTCCGCCAATGAGTTCCTGACCCGCAACAACCTCATGAAGGCTTGGCGCGAGGACTACCTGACCCCGATCCACGCCGGCAAGAAGGTGTGCGTCGTGGGCGGCGGCAACGTCGCCATGGACGCTGCGCGCACGGCGCTGCGCCTGGGAGCGGAGGTCCACATCGTGTACCGCCGCACCGAAGCGGAGCTCCCGGCCCGCCGCGAGGAGGTCCACCACGCCATGCAGGAGGGCATCATCTTCGACATGCTGACCAACCCGGTCGAGGTGCTCGGCGACGAGAAGGGCTGGGTCCGCGCCCTGAAGTGCATCCGGATGGAGCTCGGCGAGCCCGACGAGAGCGGCCGCCGCAGCCCCGTGCCCATCCCCGGCTCGGAGTTCGAGATCCCTACGGAGACCGTCATTATGGCCCTCGGCACGTCCCCGAACCCGCTGATCTCCAAGACCACGCAGGGGCTGGAGACCACGCGCCGCGGCTGCCTGGTGGCCGACGATTCCGGCGCCACCACGCGTCCGGGCGTCTTCGCCGGCGGCGACGCCGTCACGGGCGCCGCGACGGTGATCCTTGCCATGGGCGCCGGCCGCACGGCCGCCAAGGCCATCGACGCCTACCTGAAAGCCAAGTAACAGTCATTGCTACCACACTGAAACTAACCAACGATAACCTATCCGAACCACATGAAAATTCAAGACATCATGGCTCCTCTCGGGACTTGGAAGTTCTGGAAGGAGCTTCTGATCATGACCGTCGGCATGTTCATCGCCGCAGCGGCCGTGTACTATTTCCTCGTTCCGAGCAAGATCGTCGTCGGCAGCATCTCGGGTCTGTCGATCGTCATCAGCGCCCTCTTCGAGCAGGCCGGCATCGCCGTCAAGGTGTCCACGGTCGTGCTCATCATCAACGCCATCCTGCTGGTCATGGCCTATTTCCTGATCGGCAAGGAGTTCGGGCTCAAGACCTGCTACACGGCGCTGATCCTCGGCCCGATGATGGACCTGTGGGAGAAGATCTGCCCCAACACGGCGCTCCTCGCTCCCGGTTCCACCTCCGTGATGGGCGACCTCTGGTTCGACCTGATCTGCTTCGTGCTCATCCTGAGCATGTCCCAGGCCATCATGTTCCGCATCAACGCCTCGACGGGCGGCCTGGACATCCTCGCCAAGATCGTCAACAAGTACCTGCATTTCGACATCGGGCTGTCGGTGACGATCGCGGGCGTGGTCATCTGCTGCACGGCCTTCTTCGTGAACCCGTTCCGCCTGGTGATCGTCGGCCTGATCGGCACTTGGATCAACGGCATCATCGTGGACTATTTCATGGCGAGCCTGAGCCGCCGCAAGCGCGTCTGCATCATCTCCGACGAGCATGAGAAGATCCGGGACTACATCGTCAACAAGATCGTTCGCGGCTGCTCCCTGTACGAGGTCACGGGCGGCTACAAGGGCGACAAGCGCATGGAGATCCAGAGCCTGCTGACCAAGGACGAGTTCGCCGACCTGATGAACTTCATCCGCGAGAACGACATCAAGGCCTTCATCACGGCCGGCAACGTCAGCGAGGTCTACGGCCTCTGGTCCGAGCACAAGAAGCACCGTCTCCGGGCTTGACCCCCGTCATTCCGGGCTTGACCCGGAATCTCCTTCCGCCGGTGTCTCGCGCGGCGGATATCCATAGCGTTTCTTATAGGCCCGGCTGAAGAAAGCCGGGTCCCGGAAACCTGACTCCAGCATCGCGTCGGCGACGCGGCAGCCGCCTGCCGCGAGCAGCCGGTTTGCCTCCTGCAGGCGCCGGTGCAGGATCCATTTCTCGGGCGTGAGCTCGCTGACCTTCTTGAAGTCCCGCTTGAAGGCGGACAGGCTCCGACCGGTGTAGCGCGCGAGCTCGGGCACGGACAGGTCGTAGAGGTAGTTCTCCTCCATGAATCCCAGCAGGTCCACCTTCCAGGGCTGGGCGAAGTCGAACAGCGACGCGTAGACGTTGCGGTCGGCGGCAAGCACGCAGCGTGCGCCCTCCAGGCGCTTGAGCCAGGCGACTTCCTCCGTCAGGGAATCGGCCGCGTCGAGATAAGGGGTGAGCGAGAGGAAGAGACTCTCCAGGTCGGGCCCTGCCGGGATCTTTAGGACGGGCTCGCGGCTCCGCTGGGCGTCGCGCGGCAGGTCCTCGGGACGCAGGGTCCGGTAGTAGGAGTGCAGGAATTTGCGGCAGAAGAAGAGGGCGACGGACTGGAAGGGCGTCCCGCCGTCCTCCGGCGCCCAGGCGTCCAGGCTGAGCCGGTGGTCCTTGCGCAGGAACACGCAGTCGCCGGCGGCGAGGGGCGTGCGTTTGTCGTCACAGACCACCTCCGCGCGGCCGGAGCGGATGTAGAGCAGGGTGTGTTCCTTGAGGTGCTGCGGACCGCGGACATCCTCCCGGTCCACCCGGGAGAAGACCACGCCGGAGCGGTTGATGCGGCTGAATCCTTCCATGGTGCAAAGGTAACAAGAATTTGGACTTTCCAGTCAAATAAAATGGACTTTTCAGTCAATTCCTTCTGCCGGGGATGCTGTTACTTTGTGTCCGCTAATTATTGACTGATGAAAGCATATCTCCTTTCCCTGGCGGCCCTGGCGGCCGCAACGCTGGCCCAGGCCGCTCCCGTGCTGCCCGAGGGCGAGCAGATCGATACCCTGCGCAGCGCCGTCGTGACCGGTACGCGCGTCGCGATGGAGCGCGACCGGCTGCCCGCCCCCATCTCCGTGGTCGGACGCGAGCGGATCGCGACCAGCGACGAGAGCGCCCTGCTGCCTTCCCTGATGGAAGAAGTCCCCGGACTGTTCGTGACCTCCCGCGGCGTCACGGGATACGGCGTGTCCGCCGGTGCGGCCGGCGGCATCAGCCTGCGCGGCTTCAGCGCCGGCAGCGGCCGGACCCTCGTGCTGATCGACGGCCATCCGCAGTACCAGTCCATCTACGGCCACGCCGTGGCCGACGAGTACCTGGCCGACCTCGCCGAGCGTGTCGAAGTCACGCGCGGCGCAGCCTCCGTCCTCTATGGCTCCAATGCCATGGGCGGCGCCATCAACATCATCACCCGCCGCCCGGACTTCCTGGGCAACCGCGTGGGCGTCAAGCTGATGGGCGGTTCCTACGGCACTTTCCGCGGCAGCGTGACCGAGCAGTACTCCAACGGCCGCTTCTCGCTGGTCGCCAACTTCGGCCATGACCGCACGGCGGGCCACCGGGAGAATTCCGCCTTCCGCTCCACCAGCGGCATGGTCAAGGCCGCCTATGACCTCTCCGCCGAGTGGCGCCTGTCGGGCGACGTCAACGTGGTCAAGGCCTTCTCCCAGAACCCGGGCACCGTCAGCGCGCCGATGCTGGAAGGCACGGCCGACATCACCCGCATGATGTCCTGGCTCTCGCTGGAGAACCATTATGAGCGCACCGACGGCGGCATCAACTTCTACTACAACGCCGGCCGGCACGACATCAACGACGGCCATCTTGCCGGGGCGCCCAGCCAGCCCTACCTCTTCCACAGCACGGACTACCAGGGCGGTTTCAACCTCTTCCAGGCCGTGCGTCCCTGGACGGGCGGCACGCTGACCGCGGGCGTCGACCTCAAGCTCTACGGGGGCAACGCCTACCGCAACCCCACCACCGAGATCTACGCAGACCACAAGAAACTCCACGAGGAGGCCGGTTACCTGCTGGCGCAGCAGATCCTCGGTCCCGTGACCCTCGATGCCGGCATCCGCATGGAGCACCACAGCCTCTACGGCGTGGAATGGATCCCCCAGGCCGGCGTGAGCGTGCTCGCCTGGCCGGGCGCGAGCCTCAAGCTCTCCGCCTCCAAGGGCTTCCGCACCCCGAACCTGCGCGAACTCTACATGTACGCGGTGGCCAACGAGGAGCTCGAACCCGAGCGGGCCTGGAGCTATGACTTCACCTATGCGCAGCACCTGCTGGACGGCCGCCTCAATTATGAGCTGAGCCTGTTCTACACGAAGGGCAGCAACATCATCGAAGTGAATGTCGTGGACGGCAAGCGGGCCAACCGCAACGTCGGCGCCTTCGAGAACAAGGGCGTGGAGTTCAGCGCCGACTTCCAGGCTACCGACCAACTGAAATTCAACGCCAACTACAGCTACCTCCATATGGGCACGGTCTACACCGGAGCTCCGGTCCACAAGGCCTACGTGTCCGCCACCTGGACCCCGGGCCGCTTCAGCGCCAATCTCGGTCTGATGGGCATCAAGGACCTCTTCCTCTCCACGGGCGAGAACGCCGTCAAGAGCAGCTACGCCGACCTCAAGGCCCGCCTGGCGTACCGCATCGCGGACTGGATCACGGTCTTCGTGAGAGGGGAGAACCTGCTGAACCGCCAGTACCAGACCATGCTCGGCTTCCCCGAGCCCGGCATCACGGTCCTGGGCGGCGTTTCGCTCAACTTTTAATTGATTTTCACGGAAAATCCGTATATTTGCACGCCGTTTCGCCCAGTGCGGACGGCGTGCAGGTTTGTGCTGGTCCCTTAACTCAGTTGGATAGAGTAACGGTCTTCTAAACCGTAAGTCGAGAGTTCGAGTCTCTCAGGGACTACAACTTATGATGGGCTAACCGATGGCAGTTTGCGCAGAGCAATTCGCATTTGGACAGCTCTTCCTGAATTCGCGAATCGGAGAACAACCGGAGTTTTGTCCACATATACTCCTTTTCCTGAGGGTTTGTGTGGTGAAAGTCGAACACGCAATCATTGTCGGTGGTTGAAGCACTCTTTGCACAGGCTCATGACCCCGTGCTTGTGACCGGATTGGGCATAGAACTCAGAGACCGGTTTCTCTTGGTGGCAGGATGAACAGCGTTTCGTTTCCATTTGACTACAATACTTTTGGTGTGTGCCCGTTAAAACACAAAACGAGCCAGGCACGATATAACCTAACTCGCTTTGTGGACTCGAAGTACCACGGTGTCCAGACTTGTTGTATCTTTCACCAAGACAGGTGTCCAACTATTTTGCGCAGAAGGCACTTTTAGTGGATACCTGTTTGCCAAAAGGTTGTTATGCGCGGAATCCGCTGGGGAGGTATCCAGAAATATCGCGTATGCCCCAACTTTTCAGGACACCTGTCGGTCTCATCCGCTCCTTCCGGTATCCCGTTAGGTTGATGTGGTCGCTCATAAGCGCACGTGCCGTTTTACACCAGGTTGATCCCGGCGTCGCGGCACTGACGGACCATGTCGTCGGGCCAGATGCTGCTCTGGATCTCTCCGATGTGGGCCTTGCGCAGGAGGTACATGCACAGGCGGGACTGGCCGATGCCGCCGCCGATGGTGCAGGGCAGTTCGCCCGCGAGCAGGCTCTTGTGGAAGGGCAGGTCCGCCTTCCAGGTCTCGCCCTTGATCTCCAGCTGGCGGCGCAGGGCGGCCTCATCCACGCGGATGCCCATGCTCGAAAGCTCGAACGGGCGGTGCAGGATGTTGTTCCAGACCAGGATGTCGCCGTTCAGGCCCTTGAAACCCTCTTCGTTGGGGGTGCTCCAGTCGTCGTAGTCCGCGGCGCGGCCGTCGTGCGGCGCGCCGTCGGAGAGGGAGCCGCCGATGCCGATGATGAACACGGCGCCCCAGCGGCGCACGATCTCGTTCTCCCGCTCCTTGGGCGAGAGGCCCGGATAGAGCTGCACCAGCTCCTCGGCGTGCACGAAATGGATCTCCTCCGGGAGCTCCGGGGTGATCTGCGGGAACTCCACGAAAAGCTTGTTCTCCGTGACCTTGATGGCCTCGTAGATGCGCCGGACGGTCTGCTTGAGGAAGCCCAGGTGGCGGTCCTCCCGCCGGATGACCTTCTCCCAGTCCCACTGGTCCACGTAGATGGAGTGGATGTTGTCCAGCTCCTCGTCGGGACGCAGGGCGTTCATGTCGGTATAGATGCCGCGCCCCGGGCGGATGCCCATCTGCGCGAGCTTGGCACGCTTCCATTTGGCGAGGGAGTGCACCACTTCGGCCTGCTGCTCGGCCATGTCCCGGATGGGGAAGCGCACGGGCCGCTCCACGCCGTTGAGTTCGTCGTTGAGGCCGGTCCCGGAGAGCACGACCATCGGAGCGGTCACGCGCAGCAGGGCCAGCTGGGCTGACAAGTTGTTCTGGAACATGTCCTTGACGGCCTTGATGGCCTTCTCCGTGTTCTCTGCTCCGCCGAGCAGGTCCACGTAATGATCGGGTAGGATCAGTTGCATGACGACAAGTAATACACTAACGTCTGCAAAGATAGCCGATTATTTCCGCTTCTGCAAGGTCAGGTGGATGTAGGAGATGACGCCCACGACGATGATCAGGATGGCGTGGGCCTCGTGGCCGAGGGTGGCGAGCAGGATGCCCGTGTCCCAGGAAACCCCATAGAGGCTCTGTGTGGCCAGGGCTACGAGGTAGTGGTAGGCGCCGATGCCGCCCGGGACGGGGATCACGGAGGCCATGTTGCCCACGGCCGACAGGAAGAGGGCGTCCACCATCCCGAGGCTGTCCAGCTGCGGCAGCGCCCGGATCGTGCACCACTGCATCATGACGTACATGGCCCAGATGCCCACGGTGCTGAGCACGAACCCCCATTTGTTCTCCAGCCGCGCTACACTCGCAAACCCGGCGCCGAGCCCCCGGAGGGCGTCGGCGATCCGGCCGAGCCATTTGACGCGGTCGCTGAAATGGAAGACGGCCCAGAAGAATGCGGCCAGCAGGGCCACGACGGCTGCCAGGAGCAGCCAGACCAGGCCGCTGCCCATCCGGGCCGCCATCGGCTGCCAGATGGTCTCGGCGAAGAAGGGACCGAAACTGCTCCACTTCAGGGACAGGGCCGTGATGAGGAGCACGGCGATGGCGAGCACGTCGCACAGCCGCTCGCAGGCGATGGTGCCGAAGGCCTTGTCGAAGCCCATCCGCCTGGAGGAGACGTAGCCGCAGCGGGCGAACTCCCCGGCGCCGGGCAGCACGATGTTGATGATGTTGCCGACATTGAGGGAATCCCAGACCTTCAGGCGCCGGATTCCGGGATCCAGCGGGCGCATCAGGGCATACCAGCGCTCCACGCGGAAGACGATCGCCAGCAGGGCCACGATGAAATAGAGCACGACATAGACCCACCGCGTCTGCCTGAGACCCTCCCAGAAGGCCTTCCAATCCACGCCCCGGAAGGCGAACCAGACGAGTACGACCGCCAGTACGGCGGACAGGGTGTATTTGATGATATTTGCGGCTTTCTTCGACATAGGGCGCAAATTTACGATTATTATTTGTTATTTTTGCGCGTTATGAAATCAATTCTCGGAATCGGCAACGCTCTGACCGACATCCTGGCCGTCCTGCCGGATGACTCGCTCCTCAATACCTACCACCTTCCCAAGGGCAGCATGCAGCACGTCGACATGGAGACGGGCGACAGCATCTGGGAGGCCCTCCGCCCGCTCGGCGTCAAGTACGTCGCCGGCGGGTCGGCCGCCAACACCATCTCCTGCACGGCCATCCTCGGGATGCCCTCGGGCTTCATCGGCAAGGTCGGGGACGACGAGCTCGGACACCTCTTCAAGAGCGACCAGGAGCAGTACGGCATCCGCACGCACCTGCTCACGGGTGAGCACTCGAGCGGCCGCTCGATGGTGTTCGTGAGCGGCGGCAACGCCGAGCGCACCTTCGCCGTCTATCTCGGCTCCGCGCTCGACCTGGTCCCGGAAGACCTGGATCCGGCCTGGTTCGCGGGATACGACTATTTCCACATCGAGGGTTACCTGGTGCAGAACCAGGACCTCGTGCGGCGCGCCGTCGAGCTGGCGCGCGCCGCCGGCTGCACGGTCTCGCTGGACCTCGCGTCCTACAACGTGGTGGAGTCCAACCTCGCCTTCCTGCACGACATCGTGGAGAAGTACGTCGACATCGTGTTCGCCAACGAGAACGAATCCCGTGCCTTCACCGGCCTGCGGGACCCCGAGGAAGCGCTCGCGCTGCTGGCCGGCATCTGCCGGACCGCCATCGTCAAGGTGGGCAAGGACGGCAGCTGGGTGCGCTCCGGGGACGAAGTCCACTACATCCATCCCTGGCCGGCCGTCGCGCTCGACGCCACGGGGGCGGGCGACACCTACGCCGCCGGGTTCCTCTACGCGGACGCCCTCGGGCTGCCGCTCAAGGCCTGCGGCGAGATCGGCTCGATCTTCGCGGCCAAGGTGGTCGAGGTGATCGGCACCAAGATGGACATCCCCCGCTGGAAGGAAGCCAAGCAGCAGATGCGTGACCTGCTGGCCACCTACGGCCGCTGAAGAACCCCTTGGCCCATGAAGAAATACCTGATCGTTTTCCTGATTTCGATGGTCCCGCTGATCGAGCTCCGCGGCGCCATCCCGTATGCCGTCGGCTTCAACCTGCCCATCGTCCCATCCATCCTGGTGGCCCTGCTGGGCAACATGCTGCCCGTTCCCTTCATCTTCCTGTTCGCCCGCAAGGTGCTCGAATGGGGCAAGGACAAGAAGGTCATCGGCGGCTTCTTCACCTGGTGCCTGGAGAAGGGCGAGAAGGGCGGCCGCAAGCTGGAAGCCAAGGCCGGCCGCGGGCTCTACTGGGCCCTGATGCTGTTCGTCGGCATCCCGCTTCCCGGAACGGGCGCCTGGACCGGCACTCTGGCCGCGAGTTTCCTCAACATGGACTTCAAGAAGAGCGTGGCCTATATCCTGCTCGGCCTGATGCTCGCCGCCGCCATCATGCTCTTGGCGAGCCTGGGCGTCTTCGGCGCCATCTCCCTGGTGAAATAAAGGATCCCTGATATGAAAAAACTGCTTACCCTCGCGCTCCTCGCCGTCCTGTCCTGGGGCGCTTACGCCCAGAAACCCGACATCACCCGGATGAGCGAAATCGTCGAGGTCGAATCCAGTGAGGGCGAAGTCACCCTGTCGCTTTTCTCCGTCCCCGTCGGCGACAAGCCCGGCTACTTCCTCTATGTCGGGACGCTCGGCATCGGGAATGCGGTCATCCAGTTCAACGTGGATCCCGTCAACAAGCTGTTCCTGCCCTTGGGCGGGACCCTTTCCGAATCCATGGAGACGCTCCAGCGCCTGCAGGAGATGTACAAGGAGCCAGGGTCAAGCTGCGAGATGGAGGCCTGCTTCGCCCCGCTCGTCCCGGACGACAGCCGCGAGACGGTCCGCATCACCTCCCGCAAGGTCCTTCTCAGCCGCCAGCTGGAGTTCACCCTCGACCGCGGTGACCATCTCCGCTCGACTTCCGTCGCGCGGTCCGACTTCAATACCCTGATGTTCGCCCTGAAGGGCTATCAGAAACTGCACCCGGACGAATAGGGTTTATCGGAGCAACGCGACGCAGGGGGTTTGGGGGGAACGCCCCCCCCAATCATGAAGGATCTGCAAGGCAGACGCTCTGACGAGCAGCGTCAGAGCGTCTGTCCTCCGATGAACTCGCGCATGATCGAGGTCGGCGGGATCGCGGCGATCTCGGCCGGCTTCAGGGCGCGGACGTTCTGGAGGAACGCCAGCAGGCTCTGTGCCTTGGCGTGGGCCGGTGAAGACTCGCTGATGCCGCACAGCAGCGGCTCGGCGTAGTATTTCAGCAGCGGGACGTCGTAGAGGGTGGAGGAATTGAAGACCACATTGGCGTTCTCCTCGTAGGGGAAGATGTTGCGGACCTCGCCGCGGCGCACGGACGGCCAGCGGAGGATGTTGTCCTCCGGGGAGATGCCGCGGGTGCGGTTGTCCCGCACGATGCGGCGCAGCAGGCGCTTGTCGGTGGTGGAGCCGTGGTCTTTCTCGCCGCCCGGCAGGGCCGAGAGGGCGGAGATGTAGATGCCGAAGATGCGGTCGCGCGGGATGGCGGGCGTGAGCTCGGGGTTGAGGGCGTGGATGCCCTCCATGAAGAGGATGTCGCCGTCCTCGAGTTTGAGCGTCTTGCCGTCGAAGACGCGGTGCCCGGCCTTGAAGTCGAAGCGCGGGATCTCCACTTCCTTGCCGGCGAGCAGGTCGAGGAGCTGCTCGTTCAGGAACGCGACGTCCATGGCGCCGAGCGCCTCGTAGTCGCGCTCGCCGTTCTCGTCGAAGGGCGTCTCGTCCCGGGCCACGAAATAATTGTCCAGTTCGATCACCTTGGGCTTGAGCCCGAGCACGCGCGCCTGCTGGGCGATGCGCAGCGAGGAGCTGGTCTTGCCGCTGGAGGAAGGGCCGGACATCATGACGATGCGGCTCCGCTTGCGTCTCCAGAAGATCTGGTCGGCGGCCTGGGCGTACTGGCGCTCCTGGCGCGCCTCGCAGAGGTTGATCAGTTCGATGGCCTTGCCGGCTTCGAGGGTTTCGTTGACCCGCTCGAGGGTGTCGATGCCGATGGCCTGGCACCACTCCTTGTACTCCGCTCGCGCGGCTTCGATCTTTGTCATAAGAGTTCTTTTAAGAAAGGTCCGGTGACCGACGCCGGGTCGGCGGCGATCTGCTCGGGCGTACCCGTTGCAATAATCTTGCCGCCCGCCGCGCCTCCTTCGGGACCCATGTCCAAGATATAGTCGACGGATTTGAGGACGTCGAGGTTGTGTTCGATCACGATGACGGTGTTGCCCTGGTCCACCAGGCGCTGGAGCACGGAGAGGAGGACCTTGATGTCCTCGAAGTGCAGGCCGGTGGTGGGCTCGTCCAGCATGTAGAGGGTGTTGCCCGTGGCCTTGCGCGACAGCTCCGCGGCCAGCTTCATCCGCTGGCTTTCGCCGCCGGACAGGGTCACGGCGGACTGCCCGAGGTGGACGTAGCCCAGGCCCACGTCCACGAGCGCCTTGAGTTTCGGGGCGATCTTGGGGTGGGACTTGAAGAATTCGTAGGCCTCGCTGACGGGCATCTCCAGCACGTCGTTGATGTTCTTGCCCTTGTAGCGCACGGCCAGGGTATCCTCCTTGTAGCGCTTGCCGCCGCAGGCTTCGCAGCAGACGTTGACCGAGGGGAGGAAATTCATCTCGATCACCTTGATGCCGGCGCCCTTGCACTCCTCGCAGCGCCCGCCGGGGACGTTGAAGGAGAAGCGGCCGGCCTTGAACCCGCGGACTTTGGCGTCCGGGGTGTCCTCGAAGAGGGCGCGGATGTCGTTGAACACGCCCGTGAAGGTGGCCGGGTTGGAGCGCGGCGTGCGCCCGATGGGACTCTGGTCGATCTCGATGACCTTGTCGATATTCTCGATCCCCTCGATGCTGTCGTAGGGGAGGGGTTTCTCCTTGAAATGGTAGAACTTGCCCTTCAGGATGGGCATCAGGGTCTCGTTGATGAGCGAGGACTTGCCGGAGCCGCTCACGCCGCTGATGCCGATCAGCAGGCCGAGCGGGAACTCCGCCGTGACGCCCTTGAGGTTGTTGCCGCGGGCGCCGCGCAGCGTCAGGGACAGGCCGTTGCCGTGGCGGCGGGCCGGCGGGAGCGTGATGGGGTTGTGCACGGGCCGGGCCGGGCCGCTGTAGCAGATGCGGCCGCCCTGCTCGCCCGCGCCCGGGCCGACGTCCACGATCCAGTCGGCCGCACGCATCGTCTCCTCGTCGTGCTCCACGACGATCACGGTGTTGCCCTCGTCGCGCAGCTTCTTCAGCGAGGCGAGCAGCTTGCGGTTGTCGCGCTGGTGCAGGCCGATGCTGGGCTCGTCCAGGATGTAGATGACATTGACCAGCTTGGAGCCGATCTGGGTGGCGAGCCGGATGCGCTGGCCCTCGCCGCCGGAGAGCGACGCCGTCGGGCGGTCCAGGCTGAGGTAGTCCAGGCCCACGTCCAGCAGGAATCGGACGCGGTCGGAGAGCTCCTTGAGGATGTCGCGCGCGATGGTGTTCGCCCGTTTGCCGAGTTTGCCGGGGAGGGAGTCCAGCCAGGCCGCGAGGTCGCTGATCTCCAGGGCGCTGACCTCGGAGATGTCCTTGCCGTCGATGCGGAAGCACTTGACGTGCGGACCCAGGCGCGTGCCGTGGCACACCGGACACACGATCCGGTCCTCGACGTCGCCGGTGACGCCTTCCCAGTTGATCATCTCGGTGTTGGGCCCCTCGCCCACGCGGTAGAACTCGTCGGAGCCGTAGACCAGCAGGGTCACGACCTCGTCGGGCAGGGCCGCGATGGGTTCGTAGAGGGAGAAATTGTGCTTGCGCGCGATGGCGCGGATGAGTTCGAACTTGCGCCCGTCGCGCAGGCGGCCCAGCGGGGCGATGCCGCCGTCCGCGATGGACTTGCCGGGGTCGGGGATGATGGTGTCCAGGCTGACGTCCGGCACGGTGCCGAGCCCCTTGCAGTGGGGGCAGTAGCCTTCCGGCGAATTGAAGGAGAAGGTGTGCGGGGCCGGCTCCTGCAGGGAGATGCCGTTCTCCGGGTCCACCAGGTGTTTCGAATAATGATGCAGCGCGCCCGTCTCCATGTCCAGCACGGCGAGGGAACCCTTGCCCTGCTGCAGCGCGGACGCAACGGAGCCCCGCACGCGCGACTCGTCGCCGTCCGCAGGCTTGAGCTTGTCCACGACGAGCTCGATGAAGTGGCCCTTGTAGCGGTCCACGGCCTCGACATCGTTGAGGTCCCGGACCTCGCCGTCGATGCGGACCTGGAGGTAGCCCTTCTTGCGGAGCTGCTCGAAGAGCTCGCGGTAGTGGCCCTTGCGGCCGCGCACGAGCGGGGCGAGCAGCAGGCACTTGCGTCCCCGGAACTCCCGGATGATCAGGTCGACGATCTGCGCGTCGGTGTAGCGGACCATCTCCTTGCCGGTCACGGGGGAGTAGGCCGTGGAGGCGCGGGCGTAGAGGAGGCGCAGGAAGTCGGAAATCTCGGTGATGGTGCCGACCGTCGAGCGGGGGTTGCTGCCCGTGGTCTTCTGCTCGATGGCGATGATCGGGCTCAGCCCGGTGATGCTCTCCACCGCGGGCTTCTCGAGGATGCCCATGAAGTGCTTGGCGTAGGGGGAGAGGGTGTTCATGTAGCGCCGCTGGCCCTCGGCATAGAGGGTGTCGAAGGCGAGCGAGGACTTGCCGCTGCCGCTGATGCCTGTGACGACCACGAATCTGCGGCGCGGCAGGTCCACGTCCACGTTCTGCAGGTTGTTCGCCCGTGCGCCGCGTATTTCGATCTTTCCGTCTTTGTCCATAGAGAGGTGCAAAAATACGAATTTTATGGTTAACTTTGTCCAAATGTTCTGATATTATGTGGCTTTGGATGTCTGTATGTTCGGCCTTGCTGCTCGGTATCTATGACGTTGCCAAGAAGGAGGCCCTGAAGCGCAACGGGGTATACTGGATCCTCGTCAGTGCCACCGCCCTGACGGCGGTGTTCCTGGCGCCGTGCCTCTCGCACGGGTCCCTGTCAGACCATCTCAGCCTGGTGCTCAAGGCCGTGCTCGTGTCGACGTCCTGGGTGTCCGGACTGTATGCGCTCAAGCACCTGCCGCTCACGACGGTCAGCACGATCAAGGCTTCGCGCCCCATGTTCGTGGTGATCTTCTCCATCATCCTCTTCGGCGAGCGGCTCAACCTCCTGCAGTGGCTGGGCGTCGCCATCGTGATGGCCGCCCTGTTCCTGAGTTCGCGCGCCCACAAGCACGAGACGGACAAGGAGACTTCCGCCAAGGGCATGACGTTCATGATCATCTCCGTGCTGTCCGGATCGGCCAGCGCCCTCTATGACAAGTTCATCCTCCAGCACCTCGAGCCGCTGTTCGTGCAGAGCTGGACCAACATCTATATCACCGTGTTGCTGGCCCTGGTCATGCTGGTACAATATTTGGCAGACAAGGAGAAGTTCGAGCCGTTCCGCTGGGACTGGCGCATCCCGCTGATCGCAGTGCTGATCACCGCCTCCGACATGCTGTACTTCTTCTCGGTCAAGGACCCGGACGCCCTGCTGTCCGTGATTTCCATGATCCGCCGCAGTTCCGTGCTGATCACCTTCCTGTTCGGGGCCCTGGTGTTCAAGGAGGGGCACATCAAGGACAAGGCGCTGGACATGGCGCTGATGATGGCCGGTATCGCCCTGCTGCTGTTCGGCTCGGCCGCTTAACGATTTGATTGAAAGTATGAAACGTTTTGTTCTGATCATAGGCCTGCTCGGCGTCACACTCGCCGCAGGCGCCCAGTCTCCCCGCTTCAAGCTCGGCAAGTGGACGGAGATCCAGACCGCCATCCTCCAGGAGCTCAACCGCTCCTACGTGGACTCGCTGCCCATCGACCGGATCGAGCGCCGCGGCATCGATGCGATGCTCCAGAACCTCGATCCCTACACGGTCTATATCCCGGCGGAGGAGAACGAGAACCTCCAGATGCTGATCCACAAGACCTACGGCGGCATCGGCGCCGTGATCTACAAGCCCGACGTGCAGGGCCCTGTCGTCATCAACGAGCCGTATGCCAATTCCCCGGCCCAGAAGAACGGCCTGGTGTGCGGCGACGAGATCCTGGCGATCGACGGCCAGACCGTCGTGGGCCTGACCTCCCAGCAGTGCAGCGAGAAGATGCGCGGCGACCCCGGCACGCAGGTGGTCTTCCACGTGAAGAAGCTCCGCACCGGCGAGGAGAAGGACATCACCGTGACCCGTGAGCGCATCAAGATCAACGACATCGAGTATGCCGGCATGCTGGACGGCGGCGTGGGCTATATCTCCCAGAACGGATTCACCGACGGGGTCGGCGCCGACTTCCGGCAGAAGGTCACCGAACTCAAGAAGCAGGGCATGAAGACGCTCGTGCTCGACCTGCGCGGCAACGGCGGCGGCCTGATGAACGAGGCGGTCGAGATCGTGTCCGTGCTGGTCCCGAAGGGCTCGCTGGTCGTCTCCGCCAAGGGCAAGGAGCAGGGCTCCAGCTATGCGCTCCGCACCACCAGGGAGCCTGTCGATACCAAGATTCCCGTCATCGTGCTCGTGGACTCCGGCTCCGCCTCGGCTTCCGAGATCGTGGCCGGCGCGCTGCAGGACATGGACCGCGCGACCATCATGGGCGAGCGGACCTACGGCAAGGGCCTCGTGCAGAGCATCCGCTCGCTCCCTTACGGCGGCGAGCTGAAGGTGACCACGGCCAAGTATTATACGCCTTCCGGCCGTTGCGTGCAGGCGATCGACTACGCCCAGCGTCGCGAGGACGGCAGCGTGGCCTCCATCCCTGACTCGCTCACGCGCGAATTCAAGACCGCCCACGGCCGGATCGTGCGCGACGGCGGCGGCATCACCCCGGACGTCAAGCTGGATTTCCACGAATACAGCCGCCTGACCTACTCCCTGGTCACCTACGGGATCCTCGAGCAGTATGCGCTGGAGTTCGTCCGGGGGCACGAGACGATTCCCGCCGTGGAGGATTTCCATCTCTCCGATGCGGACTACGAGGACTTCATCGCCTTCGCCAAGGACAAGGAATTCGACTACCGCTCCTCGGCGCTTACCTATTTCGACCGGGCCAAGCAGGAGCTCAAGCTCGACGGTCTCGAGGAGGCCGTGAAGCCGCAGCTCGAGGCCCTCGAGAAGTCGCTCAATATGGAGAAGGAGGAGTTCCTGCGCCTCAAGAAGGCCGAGATCATCCCCTTCATCGAGGAGGAGATCGTCGTGCGCTACTACTTCCAGGAGGCCGGCGTCAAGATCCGCATCCGCTATGACGACACGCTCCGGCAGGCCCTGTCGAGCGAACGGATCGCCCAGTATTGATGGTCTACCGCACGCAGCTGATCATCCTGAATACCACCAAGGTCGGGGAGCGATCCCTGGTCCTGCACGCCCTCAGTCCCGACTGGGGGCGCCGCAGTTTCATCACGTCCGTGCCCAAAGGTGGCGGGATGGCGCTTTTCCAGCCCCTGAGCGTGCTGGACGCCGAGGTCACGGAGAACCCGAAATCCGACCTCTGGCGGGCGCACGGCTTCTCGGCCCGTTATCCGCTGGTGGGCCTGCGCACCAGCGCAGCCAAGAGCGCGATGACCCTCTTCATGAGCGAGGTGCTGTACCGGACCGTCCGGGACGGCGGCAGCGAGGAGGGGCTTTTCGCCTGGCTCGAGCGCGCCATCCTGACCCTGGATGCGCTGGAAGGGGACTATGCCAATTACCACCTCCGTTTCCTGCTGGAGCTCTCCGCAGCGCTCGGCTTCTCCCCCTCGCTGGAGGACCTGGCGCCCTTCGCCGGGGTGCACCTCACGCAGGTGCGCGACCTGCTGCGCTCCGATTTCGGCGCCTGCATGCTCCTGCCCCTGAACGGCGAGGCCCGCAACGAGATCGCGGAGCTGCTGCTCCGCTACCTCAGCTATCATACGGAAACCCGCATCGAGGCCCGCTCCCTGCGGGTCCTGCGGGAATTGTTTCGATGACTCGAAACAATTCTTGGTATCGTTCCTCTGATTGGGGGACGTATCCCCCAAACCCCCTGCGTCGCTGCGCTCCGAATGTCTCCGGGTAGCAGATAGCAGGAGTCTATTTTACTTCGGTCCAGCGGCCCGGGACCAGGGCCGTGACGGAGTCGTCGTACATGGCTTCGCAGCGTACGGCCGGGAGGTAGAAGCGTCCCGGGTACGTGGCGGTGAGGCCCGTGGTGACGGTCACGCTCTGGCCGGCCGGCAGGTCGAAGAAGGTGTAGACGCGGTCGTCGCGGAAATCCTGGTACGTGATGCCGGCCGGGTAGGAGTAGTCCTCGCGGCCGAGGCGGTCGTTGTGGATCTCCCAGCCGGAGGGGAATTTCTGCGCCAGCGCCAGGTGCTCCGCAGCGGCGGAGCCGGTGTTGGTCACGGTCACGACGGCCTTGACGTCCCGGCCGCGCGAGAGGGTGTCCACGGCAATGGGTTTGCCTGTGGGGTCCGTGTACCGGACGGTCATCTTCAGCCCGGAGGCGACGGCCTGTTCGGTACCCGCCGCCGGGATGCCGGTCACGGACACCACGGCGTGCAGGGTGCTGCCGCCGGTGTTGGAAAGGCTCAGGGCCAGGGGGCTCTTTTCGTCCTTGGAGACGGGGATCTCCTGCCGGACGAGGGCCTTGTCGGAGGCCATCTTCCAGGTCTTGCCGCCGGCGCGGACCGATCCGGCGATGCCGCCGCCGGCCGTGCGGGCGTAGTCGCTGATGGCGTAGAGCGACCAGGCCGTGGCCTGGGTGCTCATGTAGTGGCGGCTGTCGCTGAGGCTCTCCGCCACTTTCTCCGCCAGCTCGAAGGCCTGTTCCTTGCGGCCGGTCAGCGTGGCGGTGCGCAGGGCGACGGCGCGGTTGCGGTCCTCGCTGCCGTAGTCGCCGTAGCTGCTGCCGGCGGCTTCCAGATAGGGAAGTCCGTCGGTGAGTGCGGTGGCCACCTGCTTCTTGCCGTCGGAGGCGAAGGCGGCGGCGAGCATCCAGACGGCGCTGCGCGACATGCCCCGGACCTGCTCGCGCAGGAGGTTCATGGCGCCGCGCTGCGGCTTGCCGGCCGCGGCGAGGGCGTAGAGGCTGTAGGCGCGCACGAAGTCGGATTCCTTCTTGTTGCCGGCCACGCTGCCGGACAGGTACCGGACCAGGTCGGCCTTGAGGTCGGCCGGGACGGCGTAGCCCTGGTTCTCGGCTTCCTGCAGGAAGTGGAGGGCGTAGGCGCTGCCGAAGGCCGACGGTTCGGTGGCGCCGGGCCAGTAGGCGAGCGAGCCGTCCGGGCGGCGGTAGCTGTGCAGCCGGTTGATGGCGGCGGTCACGTTGAAGGAGCTGCGCTTGAGGAGGTGCTCGTCGCAATCCATGACCTGGGGCAGGTACAGCTGCGGGAAGGCGGCGGAGAGGGTCTGCTCGACGCAGCCGTAGGGGTATTCGAGCAGGTATCCGAGCCGGCGCTCCAGCCCGATGGCCGGGATGGTGGAGTATTCCACGCTGACGGCGTGGGTGCCTTCCATCCCGAAGAGCTCCGCCGGGACCTCCCGGTTGGCGCCGGCTTCGAGGAGCAGCGACTGCGAGCGCGTGACGGCGGGGTTGGGGTTGAGGATGTCGATCTCCACCCGGCTGGCGGACCGGTCGGCGCCGGAGCGGGCGGTCACGGCCACGTGGCCGATGCCCGGCTTGTCGCCGACCTGCAGGGTGAAGTATTCGACCTGCTGGCCGGCCTTCGGGGCCTTGACCTCGAGGGTGGCGGGGCCCTGGACGGTCAGCGGTCCGTCGGCCTCGATGCCGAGCCGGACGTTGCCGACGCCGTCCTTGAGAGTGATGAGCGTGGCGGGCACGCGGATGGTCTCGCCGAGGCTGAGGGTGCGCGGCAGCGTGGCCTGCACCATCATGGGCTGGGTCACGGCGACGTCTTTCGACGTGCTGCCCTGGGCGCTGCCGTCCGTGGCGATGACCATGGCGCGCAGCGAACCGATGTACTGCGGCACCTCGATGCTGTGGGCCGCGGTCTTGCCGGCCTTGAGCTCGAAGGGACCGAGGTAGGCCACGACCGGCTTGAACCGGTCGGCGCCCTGGCGGCGGAGCGGACCGCCGCCTTCCTCGTCGCCGCCGATGGCGAAGAGCTGTTCGATGTGGCCGCCGTAGGCGCCGATCACCGAATCATAGAGGTCCCACGTGCGCACGCGCAGGGCTTCCTTGGCGTAGAAGGCGTTCCAGGCGTCCGGGGTCTTGAAGCCGGTGAGCGAGAGCAGGCCTTCGTCCACGAGGGCGACGACGTAGCTCATCGCGCGGCCGTCCCGCTCGCGGACCTTGAACCTGAGGGTGGACTCGGGCTTGGTCTCGGCCGGCAGGTCGAGCACCGGGTTGAGGCGGGAGGAGGCGTCCTCGACGTTGATGTTCTGGATGCCGTACAGGCGGATCGGGGCGTCGTTCCGGAGGTTGCCGTGCGGCTGGATGAGCGTGATGACGGCGTAGGCGTTGGGCAGCATCTCCTTCGTCACGGGGATGCGGATCTCCGTGCTGCCGGCGAAGCAGTCCACGCGGCGGGTCGAGAGGATCCGGCCGCCCTTCTCGATGGAGACGAGCGCGCTGGAGCCTTCGGCGGACGGGATCGTGATGCGGGCGGTCTCGCCGACTTTGTAGGCGTCCTTGTCGATCAGCATGTTGAGGCGCGTGGCGCCGTCGGAGGCGTCGGCGGCGTCCTGCTTGCCGACCTCGACGAGCATCGAGGTGGCGTGGCCGCCGCGGGTGTCGGTGACGCGGATGAAGTACAGGCCGGTGGGGGCGTCCTCCCAGTCGTAGGTGAAGCTGCCCTTGCCGCCCGTGGTGGAGAAGGTCTCCTCGAAGAGGAGCTCGCGGCTCTTGCCGGCCATGTAGCCGGCGATGGCGCCCGAGGCGTCCCACCACCAGCTCCAGTCCACGTGGTAGACCTCGGCGTGCAGGCCGCCGGCGGAGACGCCCTTGCCGTCGGCGCCGACCGTGGCCACGTCGAAGCGGTGCGGCTTGCCGGCACGCAGGAACGTATCTCCCCATTCATCCTTGTCCAGCTCGGTGCGGAGGCCGACGTAGGTGCTGAACGGCGACATCAGCATGCGGGTGTAGGCCGTGCTGAAGTCCCCGCCCGGCTCGAAGGCCCGCAGGGTGAAGCCGGCGTAGAGCAGGCCCGGGGTGGCGGCCTTGTTGACTTCGTAGAAGGTGTTGACGGCGGCGTGGCCTTCGGCGTCGGTCGTCATGTCGGCGTAGGTCAGGGACTGGTCCTCGAAGACGCGCGTGTCGTCGCGGAAATCATATCCCTCCCAGCCCTTGAAGGTGGTCGGGGCGGGGGTGAGCTCGAGCGTGCCGTTGACCTTGAGCCCGCTGCCCGGGGCTCCGTAGAGCCAGCGGACGGCTACGTCGCCGCGGCAGTTGCGGTCCGGCGTGATGTGGTCGTCGTCGAAATGCAGGGAGATGTCGAGCTTGTTGGGCTTGATCGTCTCGACGCGCAGGGTCTTGCTGAAGGTCTGGCCGCCGAGGGCCACGTCCACGCGCCAGCGTCCGGACGGGGCGTCCTGGGCCGTCACGAAGGGGAAGTGGTAGAGGCTGGCGCCGCCGACGTGCTGCGTCAGCGTCTGGGTGAGTTGTCCGTCGGGGTTGTAGAGCCGGGCGGTGACCGGGTGCCCGGCGGGGAGCGGGGCGTCGTCGAAGCGGGTCACGACGGTGACGTGCAGCGTGTCGCCCGGGCGCCAGACGCCCCGCTCGCCGAAGATGTAGGCCTTGAGGCCGCTCTGGGCGGTGGTGCCGCTGACGTCGAAGTTGCTGGTGGACAGGGCTTTCTCGTTCTTGAGGTCGAGGTAGGCGTAGTGCTTGCCGTTCGTGGCCACGACGAAGCGGCCTTCGCCGGAGGCGGGGAAGGTGATGCGGCCCTCGCGGTCGGTCTGGCCCTTGGCGAGCTCCTGCTGCACGAAGTCGTAGAGCTTGACGCGGACGCCGGAGACGGGTTTGCCGGTGAGGATGTCGTAGGCGAAGACCTGCGTGGCGCCGTCGCCGCGCTTGGCGATCAGCGCGAGGTTGCTCGCGAGCAGGTCGACGCTGCGCTGGGCGTAGGTCTCGTAGTCGCCGAAGAAGTCGTCGTTGTCCCGGAAGTCCTCCTCGACGAGAGGCTCGCGGCCGCGGATCTCCACGTGGTAGATGGCGCCGGGCTCGGGCTTGATGAGCTCGTCCAGGCTCAGGCCGTAGGTGCGGTATTCGCGGATGTGGTCCGCGCCCTTGTCGCCAAGCACGAGGGTGGTGTCGGCGATGGTGCCGGCCACCCGGTAGAGGTTGTACCGGGATTCGTAGGAGTCGAACTGCAGGAACTGCAGGATGTTGTTGCTGAAGATCTTCTTGACGCGCACCTGCGCCTTGGCGTAGGAGACGGAGCCGAAGAGCAGGTCGAGCCGGCCGGTGGAGGGGAGGATCGAGCCTTTGCTGACGAAGCGGATCGTCGGCACTTCGGGGTCGACGTCGCTGCCGTCGGCGGGTTTGCCTTCGGTGTCCAGCGCCTGCATGGGGGTCCCGCTGGCGACGGCGGACACGGAGGGGCCGCCCTTGCGGGAGCCGCCCTGGCGGTCGGGGGCGTTCTGGCAGGAGAGGAGCAGGCCGGCGGCGAGGGCCGATATCAGCAGTAATCGGGAAGTTTTCATGGAAAAATGCTACTTTTGTTCTACGGATGAACAAAGTTACAAAAATCCTGCTGATATTGCTCCCCGCAGCGCTGGCGACCTGGTTTTTGTGCTGCCTGCCGCGCCAGCTGTTCCGGGCCCCGCTGTCCGCCACGGCGACCGCGGCGGACGGCACGCTGCTCGGCGCGCGCATCTCGGCGGACGGGCAGTGGTATTTCCCGCCTTCCGACCACGTGCCGGAGAAGTTCGCCCGCTGCATCGTGGCCTATGAGGACAAGCGCTTCTGGCTGCACGGCGGCGTGGACCTGCTCTCGGCGGCCCGTGCGCTGCGCCAGAACCTGGCGCGCGGCGAAGTCGTCAGCGGGGCCAGCACGCTGACCATGCAGGTGATCCGGCTGAGCCGGCCGGACGCGCCCCGCACCCTGCCCGAGAAGCTCTACGAGATGGTGCTGGCGGAGCGGCTGGAACTGCGTTGCTCCAAGAAGAAGATCCTGCTCCTGTACGCGTCCAATGCGCCTTTCGGCGGAAACGTGGTGGGGCTGGAGGCGGCGGCGTGGCGCTATTTCGGGCGCAGCGCCGACGACCTCTCCTGGGGCGAGAGCGCCATGCTGGCGGTGCTGCCCAACGCCCCCGGCCTGATCCATCCCGGCCGCTCGCGCGAGCGCCTGCTGGAGAAGCGCAATGCACTGCTGGACAAGCTGGAGCGGCGCGGGGTGATCGACGGGACGGAGTGCCTGCTGGCCAAGGACGAGCCGCTCCCGGAGCGGCCGCTGCCGATGCCGGACCAGGCCTACCACCTGCTGGAGCGCTGCCGCCGCGAGCGGGGCGACGGGCCGTTCGCGACCACGCTCGACGCTGCGCTGCAGCAGCGCGTGGCCGCGGTCGCCCGCCGGCACTTCGAGGTGTACCGCACGAACCTGGTGGACAATATGGGCGTGCTCGTGGCGGACGTCCGCACGGGCGAGATCCGGGCCTATTACGGCAATACGCGCGGGTGCGCGCCGCAGGTGCGCGGCGCCGACGTGGACATGGTCCCGGCGGCGCGCTCCAGCGGCTCCACGCTCAAGCCCCTGCTCTATGCCGCGATGCTGCAGGCCGGGGAGCTGCTGCCCACCCAGCTGGTCAAGGATACCCCTTACAACTACAACAATTTCTCCCCGCACAACTTCGGGCGCACCTTCGACGGCGCCGTGCCGGCCCGCGAGGTGGTGGCGCGATCGCTCAACGTCCCTTCCGTGCGGATGCTGGAGCAATACGGGGTGGAGCGTTTCCTCGGCGACCTGCGGGGGCTCGGGTTCACGACCATCGACCGGGACGCCGACCATTACGGCCTGTCGCTGATCCTCGGTGGGGCGGAGATCACGCTGGAGACGCTGGCGCGGGCGTACTACTACCTCGCGGCGGAACTGGCGGAAGCCCCCGTGTACGAATCCCTGGCCTACCTGTCCGGCGAGCGGCGCGCGCGGCTGCCGGAGCGGCGCATCCCCGTCGGCCGGGCGGCCGCATATCTGGCCTTCGACGCGCTATCGGATGCCAACCGGCCGGAGGAGGAAGCGTCCTGGATGGACTTCGCCACCGGCCGCCGCATCGCCTGGAAGACCGGCACGAGCTGGGGCAACCGCGATGCCTGGAGCGTGGGCGTCACCCCGGACTGGGTCGTGGCGGTCTGGGTGGGCAACAGCGACGGCGAGGGCCGCGCCGGAGTGACGGGCGTTTCCTACGCCTCGCCCGTGATGTTCGACGTCTTCTCG
The DNA here is from genome assembly GCA_017477245.1 of Bacteroidales bacterium. GTDB lineage: Bacteria > Bacteroidota > Bacteroidia > Bacteroidales > UBA932 > Cryptobacteroides. The sequence continues at coordinate 88,607 of JAFUWY010000018.1, forward strand.
GCCCTGCCGGGTTCCGGCTGGTTCCCCCGTCCCACGGACGGGCTGACGCGGCTGGAGGTCTGCCATGAGAGCGGGCTTCCCGCCGGCGACCTTTGCCCCCACCGCGACACCCTCTGGGTGCCCGACGTGGCGGAACGGCCCGACATGTGCCGCTACCACCGGCTCGTGCACCTGGACGCGGAGGGACGCTGGCAGGTCAATTCGTCCGTCTGTCCGCCGGAGCAGATGCGCACGGAGGTGCGCTTCGTGCTCCCGCCGGCCCAGGAGTGGTACTACATGCAGAAACACCTGGACTACAAACCTTTGCCGCCCCGCCATCCCCAGCTCGATGCAGCCTCGTCGGCGCGCAGTCCCATCGAGATCATCTATCCGCAGCCGGGGCTGACGCTCGTGCTGACGCGCGGCCTGTCGGGCACGCCGGGCGGCGTGGTCTTCCGCGCCGCGCACGCCGACCCCTCCGCCACGCTGTACTGGCACATCGACGACACGTTCGTCGGCGAGACCCGGGGCGAGCACACGCTCCGCGTGGACCCCGCCCCGGGCGACCATCGCCTCACCCTGATCGATGCCCAGGGCGAGCGCCGGGTGACGCTCTTCTCGGTGAGATAGGTTCTCTGGCGCAGTGCGGGGCGCTCATTGCGGGCGTTGTTTTATGTAATTTGCTGATAGTTAGTTGTTTGTCGAAATTAACCGTTGTAAAAAACGCCCGGTTGATTCAGGTAACAGACAGAAAGATAAAAAGTTGCTAAAAACAGCGAAGGAGACGTCCGCAGATTCCGGGATTCATTGTATCTTTGCGGACTTTTCTGACAAAGGTATGCAAGGAATCTGGACTATCCTGATGCTGATCTGCTCGAACATCTTCATGACGTTCGCGTGGTACGGCCATCTCAAACTGCAGGAAATGAAGATCTCGACCGGCTGGCCGCTGATCCTGATCATCCTGTTCTCCTGGGGCATCGCCTTCTTCGAATATTGCCTCACCGTCCCCGCCAACCGCATCGGCTTCGCAGGCAACGGCGGCCCCTTCAACCTGATGCAGCTCAAGGTCATCCAGGAGGCCATCTCGCTGACCGTCTTCACGGTCATCGTCCACTTCCTCTTCCAGGGCCAGCCCTTCCAGTGGAACCACCTGGCGGCTTTCGCCTGCTTGATCCTCGCGGTGTTCTTCGTATTCCTGAAATAGACGGCGGTCGCCCCTGTTGATAATCAGTGACTTACAAATCAACCTTCGGAGAAAACGCCGAAGGTTGATTTGTAAGTGCTTGATACTCTGTCAGGCAATATGTATATTTGCTAGCATGATGCGACGTCCTTTCATCCTTCTCCTGTTGCTGGCCTGCCTGTCCGCCTGCCAGTCGCCGGCGCCGCGCGTGCCGCGGGTGCCGGAGGGCCTGTTCGACCTGGCCGACACCGTCGCGCTCGGACTGACGGGGCTGCCCGGCGCCGAGCTGGTCACGGTCACGCGGCCGGAAGGCGAGCGCTATGTCAACAACGTGGTACTGACCGGGTTCCGGGGTGAGCTTTTCTGTATGTGGCAGGAGTCGGCCCGGGACGAGGACTCGCCTGATTCGTTCGTGGCGCTGTCCCGGAGCCGGGACGGGAAGCATTGGAGCGCGCCGGAGCCGCTGGCGCTGCCCTCGGACAGCACCTTCGCTTCGCCCGGCGGCTGGATCCAGCGGGGCGATTCGCTCTGCGCCGTGCTCAACCTCATCTGCTCGCCGGAGCGCGCCAAGGGCGGCACCGCATGGTACATCGCCACGAAGGACGGCCGCGACTGGCGCGCGCCGGAGCCGCTCCGGATGGCGGACGGCTTGCCGATGGACGGCATCCTGGAGCAGGATCCCCTTCTGCTCGGGAACGGCCGGACCGTCGGGGCGGCGCACTTCCGCCCGGGCACGCAGGTGGCGCCCATCTGCACCGACGACCCCTCCGGCCTGCGCGGCTGGGTACGTGTCCCGCTTGCAGAAGGGGAAGGCAAACCCTTGGAACCCAGCCAATACGAGGCGCCGGACGGGCGGCTGGTGATGTCCTTCCGCGACCAGGCTTCTTCCTTCCGGAAACTGTATTCCATCTCGGAGGATAAAGGCTCGTCCTGGACGGCCCCGGCGCTGACCAATATCCCCGACTCGCGCTCCAAGCAGTGTTCGGGGACCCTTCCGGACGGCCGGACCTTCTGGGTCGGCAACCCGACCGGCAGCAAGTCCCGCCGCATCCTGGCGCTGGCCGTCTCCCGGGACGGCTATCTTTTCGACAAGGCCTGGGTGCTCGCCACCGCCGCCGACCTGCCCCGCCAGCGCTTCACCGGCCGCTACAAGACCCTGGGCTACAGCTACCCCAAGGCCTTCGTCCAGCCCGACGGCACGCTCTGGATCTCCTTCTCCATCAACAAGGAAGACGCCGCGGTGATCCGGATTCCGCCGGGCACGGTGCCTCGCTCTTAGGCAAGCCGCGCCAGGAACTCCGCCGGGGTCATGACGGGGATCCGCGTGTAACCTTGGAAGTGTCGGGTGTTGGAAGTCAGGATGAAATCGCAGAAGTCCGTCTCGGCACAGGCGATCTGGAGTGCATCTTCGAAGTCCGGACAGTTGGATGCCAGCGCATCATGGAGGAACAAGTCAGTCATCCCTATGGCCTGGCAGGTCTTGAGCAGAGCCTGGAGGGTAGCTTTTATCTCGCTGGCAGGCAGGTGTTTCCGAAGTACATAGGCGATGTCCGCAACCGAGAGGAACGACAGGTGGAGCCGGATCCGGTCCGGATAGGCTTCCCGCAGGTCCAGCAGGCCTTGCGCTGCATCCTTGCCCTCCCGGCCCGGGATGAGGAGGTCCAGGATGACATTGGTGTCCAGGAAGATTTTTGTCATTTGCTGAGCAGGTAAGCCAGTTTCTCGTCTTCGCGGAGTTCCCGTTCCGTGAAAGGGGGAAGGATGTCCCGCATCCGGGCGACATGCGGGGCGTGCGCGACCGGGAAGGCTACGTCAGGGAATTCGGGCGTGTCGCAGACATCCGCACGAAGCAGCGCTTCGACATAGCTGTTCAGGCTCTTGTTCTGCTCCCGCGCCTTCTTCTTCAGGCGTCGGAGCAGGGATTCTTCCAGGCGGAAGGCGGTTTGGACTCTGGGCGGTGTCTCCATGGTGCGTGTCTTTCCGGCAAAGATACGCAGATGATAACACTTCTGCAAGATGTTATCGCGAAAAAGCCTGTCAGATGAGATGCGGGTCGATCACCACCGGCTCCAGGTCGGGGTCGGGGGTCTCCTCCGGTTCGTTGAAGGGCTCGAGGAAGGGGTTGTGCGTGCGCTCGTGGCCGATGGTGGAGGTGGGGCCGTGGCCGGGGAGGATGCGGATGTCGGGGTCCAGCAGGATCAGTTTCTCCATGATGGAGCGGATCTCGTCGTCATACTCGCTGTAAAGGAAGTCCGTGCGGCCGATCGAGCCGGCGAAGAGGGTGTCTCCCGTCAGCATCACGCCCGCCTCGCGCGCCAGCCAGCACACGCCGCCGGGGGTGTGCCCGGGGGTGGCGATGACTTCCCAGGTCATGCCCGCCACTTCCAGCACCTGCCCGTCCTGCACCGGCGTCCATTTGAAATCCACCGCCGGCGGGGTGAGCCCGAGCCGGCCGGCCATCTCCGCGCTGTAGCCCAGCACGACTTCGTCGGCCGGGTGCATGTAGACCGGGATGCCGCCGAAGCGGTCCTGGAGGGCCTTGACGCCGGAAATGTGGTCGAAATGGCCGTGCGTGAGCAGGATGGCCTCGGGGCGGAGGCCTTCCTGCGCCAGCAGGTCCGTGAGGGCCTGCAGCTCGGCGGGGCCGTCGCAGCCCGGGTCGGCGATGACGCACCGGCCGGCCTCGCTCCAGGCCACGTAGCAGCGCTCCTGGAGGAGATTGAAGGTGAGGGCGCGGATGTTGAGCATTCGTTTGCGTTTAAAGATTGGCAAATTTACAAAACTTGTGTTAAATTTGTATGATACACAATCACGGATATGCACATCGGAATAGCAGGCAACATCGGCTGCGGCAAGACGACCCTCACGCGCATGCTCGCGGAGCACTACGGCTGGACGCCCAAGTACGAAGCCGTCACATACAACCCCTATCTGGAAGATTACTACAAGGATATCCCGCGCTGGTCCTACAACCTGGAGACCTATTTCCTCGCCCAGCGCTTCCGGGACGTGCTCGACATCGCCCAGTCCAAGGAGGTGATCATCCAGGACCGCACCCTGTTCGAGGGCGTGGAGATCTTCGTGGCGAACAACCATGACCTGGGCAACCTCTCCGACCGCGACTACGACACCTACATGCAGCTCTTCCGCCTGATGATGTCGATGGTCAGCCCGCCCGACCTGCTGATCTACCTGCGCTGCAGCGTGCCGCACCTGGTCGCCCAGATCCAGAAGCGCGGCCGCGACTACGAGCAGACGATGAACCTGGAGTATCTCACCGGCCTGAACGACCGTTACGAGAAGTGGATCGCCGGGTACCAGGGCCGGCTGCTCGCGATCGACGCCGACCGGCTGGACTTCGAGAACAATCCGGAAGACTTCGCGTCCGTCACGGACAAGATCGACGCGGAACTTTATGGTCTATTCAAATAATTCTGTTAATTTTGTAAGTTTTTAAGGAATTAAGTATGCACATTGCGATTGCAGGGAATATCGGAAGCGGCAAGACCACGCTCACCAAGATGCTGGCGGCGCACTACGGCTGGATCCCCAAGTTCGAGTCCGTGGACTTCAACCCGTACCTGTCGGATTTCTACGAGGACATGGAGCGCTGGTCCTTCAACCTCCAGATCTATTTCCTCAACAAGCGGTTCAAGGACGTGGTCGAGATCGCCAAGACCGACGACGTGATCATCCAGGACCGCACCATCTACGAAGATGCCCGCATCTTCGCGCCCAACCTCCACGACATGGGCCTGATGAGCAGCCGCGATTTCGAGAACTACTCCGACCTGTTCGACCTGATGATGTCGCTCGTGGGCAATCCCGACCTGCTGATCTATCTCCGCTCCAGTATCCCCAACCTGATCGCCCAGATCCAGAAGCGCGGCCGCGAGTACGAGAAGAGCATCCGCATCGACTACCTGACCGGCCTGAACGAGAAATACGAGGCCTGGATCAAGGACTATCCCGGCAACCTGCTCATCATCGACGCCGACCACATCAAGTTCGGCAACAACCCCGAAGATTTCGCGAAGGTCACCGACATGATCGACGCCCAGTTATATGGTTTATTCACACCTGACAAGAAAGAAACCTATGGAGAATAGCAACAGACCCACCATCATCGACTTTGTCGAGAAGTATACCCACCAGTTCGCCGACCACACCTACCTTCGCGAGAAGGTGGACGGCCAGTGGAAGGAGATCACCCAGGAGCAGACCCGCCTCACGGCCTACCGCATCGGCGCGGGCCTGATGGCCCTCGGCCTGGAGAAGGGAGACAAGATCGCCCTGCTCTCCGAGAGCCGCGCCATGTGGATCCTCGCCGAGCTCGGAGCCCTGTACGCCGGCGCCACCGACGTGCCCCTCTCCGTCAACCTCGGTGCGGACGCCGACCTGATCTTCCGCATCACGCATTCTGAGTCCAAGTGGATCCTCGTGTCCGGCAACCTCCTGCCGAAGATCCGCAAGATCCTCCCGGCGTGCCCCGACGTGCAGAAGGTCATCGTCTTCGACGACACGGCCTTCGATTATGAGAAGCTGGAGGACAAGGAGATCCGCATGTCCGAGGTCCAGAAGATGGGCGACGCGTTCCTCGCGGAGCACGAGGCCGAGTTCGTGGCCCGCTACAAGAGCGTGGGCCCCGACGACTACGCCAACATCAGCTACACCTCCGGCACCACCGCCGACCCGAAGGGCATCCTGCTGACCCACCGCAACTACACGGCCAACGTGGCCCAGGGCAACAGCGTCATCACCATCGCCGAGAACGACGTGATGCTGATCATCCTCCCGCTCGACCACTGCTTCGCCCACGTGGCGGGCATGTACACGATGATGTTCTACGGCGGCTCGATCGCCTTCGTGCCCATCGGCAAGAACTCCCTCGCCACCCTCAAGAACGTCCCGGTCGCGATCCGCGAGACCCGTCCGCACGTGATGCTCTCCGTGCCGGCCCTCGCCCGCAATTTCAAGAAGAACATCGAGAACGGCATCAAGGCCAAGGGCCCCAAGGTGGAGAAGCTATTCAACTTCGCCGTGAAGAACGCCATCGCCTACAACAAGGAATACTACAACCGCGGCGGCCTGCTGGACTGCTGGCGCAAGCCGCTGATGTGGCTCTTCGACAAGCTCATCTTCAAGAACGTCCGCGAGAGCTTCGGCGGCCGGATGAAGTTCTTCGTGGGCGGCGGCGCGCTGCTCGACATCGAGCTCCAGCGCTTCTTCTGCGCCGTCGGCATGCCGATGTTCCAGGGCTACGGCCTGACCGAGGCCACCCCGATCATCTGCGCCAACTCCGCCGGCCACGCCATCTTCGGCTCCTCCGGCCGCATCGTGCGCCCGATGGACTGCAAGATCTGCGACGACCAGGGCAACGAGGTCCCCATCGGCCAGAAGGGCGAGATCGTCGTGCGCGGCGAGAACGTCATGGCCGGCTACTGGAAGAATCCCAAGGCCACGGCCGACACCGTCGTCGACGGCTGGCTGCACACCGGCGACATGGGCTACATCTGCCCCTTCGACCACGACTTCCTGTACGTCGTGGGCCGCTTCAAGTCCCTGCTGATCGGCTCCGACGGCGAGAAATACTCCCCGGAAGCCTTCGAGGACAGCCTCCCCGAGGTCTCCAAGTACGTCTCCCAGGTGGTCCTGCACAACAACCAGGATCCCTACACCGTCGTGATGATCGTCCCGGAGAAGGAAGCCCTGGCCGACTTCGTGAAGAAGGAAGGGCTCGACCCCGCCACGCGCGAGGGCAAGGAAGCCATGCTGAAGAAGATCCAGGCCGAGATCGACACCTACAAGACGGGCGGGCCGCACGCCGACCTGTTCCCGGACCGCTGGCTGCCGGCCGCCGTCATCGTCTGCGACGAGGCCTTCAGCATCGCCAACCAGATGATGAACTCCACCATGAAGGTCGTGCGCCGCAAGGTCGAGGAGCACTACGCCGACCGCATCGCCTACGCTTATACGCCGGAGGGCAAGCAATTGCTCAACGAGAAGAACATCGCCTCCCTGTAGCCAACAACTAAAACCAATAGACAAATGGAAAAGAAAAAAGTCAACATGGTAGCCGTCGTGACGATGTGTTTCATCTTCGCGATGATCTCCTTCGTCACCAACATGGGCGCCCCGTTCGGCAATATCTGGGGCGAACATTTCCCCTTCGCCAAGGCGTGGGGCAACCTGATGAACTTTACCGCCTACCTTTTCATGGGCATCCCGGCCGGGAAAATGCTCATCAAGTATGGCTACAAGAAGACTGCGCTGATCGCATTGATCGTTGGTATCGTCGGACTGTTGATTCAGTATCTCTCTAGCCTGGCCGGCGCCGGGACGGAGGTGTTCGTGTATAAGAATTACGCGACGACCGCCTGGGTGGACGGAGTCAAGCAGACTACGACCCAGGACATCCATGTGACGCTTAACCTCTTCATCTACCTGCTTGGCGCCTTCATCTGCGGATTCTGCGTGTGCATGCTCAACACGGTCGTCAATCCGATGCTCAACCTGCTGGGCGGCGGCGGCAACCGCGGCAACCAGTTCATCCAGATCGGCGGCACGTGCAACTCCCTTACCGCGACCCTTACCCCGCTCCTGACCGGCCTGCTGGTCGGTGAGGTGACCAAGGACACGAACATGAGCGCTGTGGCGCCGTTGCTCTTCGTCGGCATCGCGGTCTTCCTGATCTCGTTCTTCATCATCAGGAGCGTCAACATCCCCGAACCCACCCTGGGCAAGGAGCAGCCGAAGTTCGAGCACAGCCCGCTGGCTTTCCGTCACTGCCTGCTCGGCGTGATCGCCATTTTCTTCTACGTAGGTATCGAGATCGGCATCCCGATGGAGCTGAACTTCTACGTCACGGATTTCACGAAGGGCTCCGCTGCCATCGGCGGCACGCTCGCCGCTGCCTACTGGCTGCTGATGATGGTCGGTCGTGCCGGTTCCAGCGCCATTTCCGGCAAGGTCTCCACGAAGACCCAGCTCGCTGTCGTTTCCGCGCTGGCTATCCTGCTCCTGCTTATTGCCATCTTCATGCCCGAGACTTCGACCTTCACCCTGAGCGGCAAGCAGGTGCCTGTGAAGTGTATCTTCATCGCGGCCTGCGGTATCTGCACCTCGATCATGTGGGGCGGTATCTTCAACCTTTCCGTCGAGGGACTCGGCAAATACACCGAGGCCGCCAGCGGTATTTTCATGACGCTCGTCGTCGGCGGTGGCATCATGCCGCTGATCCAGGAAGCCATGGCGAATTCGCCCAAGATCGGCATCATCGGCAGCTACTGGCTGGTGATCGCGATGCTGGCATATATCCTCTACTACGCCCTCGTCGGCTGCAAGAACGTGAACAAGGACATCCCTGTCGAATAATCTTATGGAAGGACTTCAGAAACAATTCGTCGTCGGTGTGGACATCGGCGGTCAGACCTCCAAGATCGGGCTCGTGGACGCCCGCGGCGAGGTGCTTTTCCAGAACGTGATCCGTACGGACGTCTACGGCGAGGATGCCGAGGCGTACATCAAGGACCTGGCTGCTGCCATCAAGGAGTGCGTCAAGCAGGGCGGCAAGACCCTGGACGAGGTGCGCGGCATCGGCGTCGGCGCCCCGAACGGCAACTATTATACCGGTGAGATCGCCTTCGCCCCGAACATCGTGTGGGCGGCGAACCATTCCGTACCTTTCTCCAAACTCCTCTCCAAGGCCCTGGGCGGCGTGCCCGTGTCGCTGACCAACGACGCCAACGCGGCGGCGGTGGGCGAGATGGCCTACGGCGCGGCCCGCGGCATGAAGAATTTCATCATGATCACCCTCGGGACCGGTGTCGGCAGCGGCATCGTGATCGACGGCAAGGTGGTCTACGGCAGCGACGGCTTCGCCGGCGAGCTCGGCCACACCTGCGTGGAGCGCAAGAACGGCCGCCCCTGCGGCTGCGGCAAGACCGGCTGCCTGGAGGCCTACTGCTCCGCGATGGGCATCGCCCGTACGGCGCGCGAGTGGCTGGAAGCCACGGACGAGCCGTCCTCGCTGCGCGACCTCGACAAGATCAGCTCCAAGGATATCTTCGACGCCGCCAAGGCAGGGGATGCCATGGCCCTGCGTCTCTTCGAGTTCACCGGCACCATCCTCGGCCGGAGCTTCGCCGACTTCGTGGCGTTCAGCGCCCCGGAGGCCATCGTGCTCTTCGGCGGCCTGGCCCGCGCCAAGGAGTTCCTCTACGAGCCGATGAAGCGCGCCATGGAGGACAACCTCCTCAAGATCTGGAAGGGCAAGGTCCAGATCGTTTTCTCCCAGCTCAAGGAGTCGGACGCCGCCATCCTCGGCGCCTCCGCCCTCGCCTGGGAACTGTAGACAACAAATTAATTATCAATAAAAACGATGAAAGCAAACAAGATTTTTGCAGTCCTCCTGATCGGACTTGCAGTGGCGGCTTGCAACAGCAAGCCGGCCGGGGATGCGCTCCCCAAGGAATTCCAGCCCTCCAAGGCCCAGGTCGATTCCGTCAGCTACCTGCTCGGTATCAACTTCGGTGGTTTCATGAAGAACTACGATTTCGGCAGCGACCTCAATTACGGTGAGATCGTCAGGGGCATCAAGGATTTCGTCAACTCCAAGGGCAACTTCCAGGATCCTGACTTCAACAAGCAGTTCAAGATCGATCCCAACACGATGGACGCCCTCTTCAACGCGTACCTCCAGAAGCGTGCCAGCGGCGTCGCCATGGCCAACAAGGAGAAGGCCGACAAGTTCTTCGCCGAGAATGCCAAGAAGGAAGGGGTCCAGACCACCGCTTCCGGTCTGCAGTACAAGATCATCGAGCCGGGCAACGACGTGAAGCCGGGTCCGCAGGACACCGTGTTCGTGCGCTACAAGGGTTCCCTCCTCGACGGTACCGTCTTTGACGAGGTGGCTGCCGACGCCGAGCCGATCCGCCTGACGCTCAACCGCGTGATCCCCGGCTGGACCGAGGGTATGCAGCTCATCGGCGAGGGTGGCAAGGCCGTCCTCTACATCCCGGCCGAGCTGGGTTACGGCGAGCAGGGCAACCAGGCCATCGCCCCCAACTCCGCCCTCATCTTCGACGTGGAGATGACCAAGGTCGGCAAGTACGTCGAGCCTGCGGCCGAGTAATCCCGGAGGCAACGGACCATCATACGAAAGCCCGGCAGACCTGCCGGGCTTTCGTCATGTCCGGACTTGATCCGGAGACTGGAATAAAGCGGTTACCATTCAGGCACGTTCAGGGACAGGCCGAAGCTCAGGGTGTTGAAAGACGGGCCGGCGTCTTTGGCGAGGACCGGGCAGGGACTGTATTTCACATAGGCACCGAACGCATCCAGGTCGAGGCGCAGGATGTATTCCCAGCTCAGTTTCTCGATGGGGACGCCCGCGGTCTTGTAGGAGAATTTCTCACCATCCGAGGTGATGTACCTGTCCCGGATCCGTCCGTTGAAATTGTAGTGTCCCGCCACGCCGAACGCGAGCCGGTGGTGCCGGTTCCCCAGCAGGAAGGACATGTAGACCGGGATGCCGACATAGTTGTAGCGCAGGGAGGATTTCTGCTTGCGGAAACTGCCGTCCATCGGCCAGACGTCCACCACGCCGTCCTCCAGGACGAACTGGCGGCCGCCGCTCACGGCCACGGCCCGGTAACCCAGGTCCAGGCTTGTGCTGAATTCAAGCACCGTGCGTTCGGGCGGAACCGGAAATTGAAGAACGAGGCGCCCAGGTCGGAACAGAAGCGCGTCGAGGGCTTCAGGTCGCGGGGGGCCGACAGGGTTTCGGTGAAACCGAGGTCGAAGCGCTCGACGCCGGTGGTCGAATAACGGGAAGGTTTCCGCTTCGCGGCCGGGGCGGGGGATTCCTTCTTGCGCCATTTGAAAATGTCGAAGCCGAACAGGTCCGGCCCGCCTTCCTGCACGGCGATGGCGGCGTCGGGCGAGAGGGCGATGCTGCCGAAGTAGGTGTAGTCCGGATCTTCCGCACTGCCCTGGATGCGGATTTCCTGGGCTTCGGAGGAGGTGATGACGGTCACCTTGTCCGGACGGTTGACGACCAGGGTGTCGGCGCGCTGCTGCGCGGATGCGGCGGGGAGGATGGCGGACAGGGCCGCCAGGGTGAGAAGGATTTTCTTCATGGTTTATGCTTTTTTAGTTTTTACCGAACATTTGCCTGAGTTGTTTCTCGGTGACGTGCCCCTCCATGTAGACGAGGATCACCGCGTACTGTCCGCTGCCCGAAGGCTTGGACTGGAAGGCGAGGTAGCCGCTCCGGCTGGTCTGCAGGAAGGCGGACTGGAGGAGACCGCCGGAAAGGACGGTCCGGCGGGTCAGGGCGCCCGAGGCGTCCTCGAGCACGAGCCGGCTGACGGTGGCGAGCTCTTCGGGCGTGGCCGTGAAGCGCACGCTGTGGAAGAGCGTCAGGCCAAGGTCTTCGATATCGTGGCCCTTGACCAGCGTCTCGACGAGCCGCGACTCCGGGATGACCTCGCCCTGCAGGACCGGGCCGGACTTCAGCCGGCCCTCCTGGCCCTGGGCCAGGCAGCACAGGGCCAGCAACAATAGGGTTATCAGGGATCTTTTCATCTTATTGGAACAATTCTTCGAGCTGCGCGGCGACATCCGGGCCCTGGTTGTCGGCGAACAGTTCGGTTAGTGTATTTCTGGCATCGAGCAGGACCTGCTCGCGGTCCGAGTTGGCCACGCCGTAGGTGATGGTGACGCAGGCCGGCCGGCGGGACAGGCCGACGCCGACCGTGATCAGGATGGCGGCGCGGGCCGCGGCCAGCGCGAGCGGGAGCGGCCGGAAGGTGCGGGACGCCGGCGCCGGCGTGCCTGCGGCAGCGCGATGCGCCGCACCGGCGGCGCTCAGGTACCCGGCCACCGCCTTGACCTCGTAGAACCACGGGTCGTCGGTGCGGGCGAGGAAACGCCGGAGCGCGCGCTCCTCGGCGGGGGAAGTCTGTGCCTCAAAGTACTTCTCCGTCAGTTTTTTCCAGTAGTCATTTCTCATTTTCCGTCCTCCTGTAGATTTCCCGGATGGTCTTCCGGGCGCGGGAGAGCTGCACCCGGACGGCTCCGGGCTGCATGCCAAGCTCTTCGGCGATGGTTTCAAGGGGAACGCCTTCGTATTCCTTGCGTTCCAGGATGTATTTCTGGGTGGGTGAAAGCGCGTTTTCAATGATTCCGCGCACGAGCGCGAGGGCCTCCCGGCTGTCTTCGGGGTCCGGGCGGCCCGGGACGGCGTCGGCGGACTGCAGCGGAAGTACGTCCCGGTGGCGCCGGACCTGGTCCACGCTGGCGTTGCGTACGGCGGTGTGCAGCAGCGCTTCGGCCTGGTCCGTCGTACGGATGTCATACTGTCGGGTCCAGAGCCGGTAGAAGGCGTCCTGCAGGGCATCCTCCGCTTCGTCGGAGCGGCCCGTGATCCGCTGGGCGCGGATCCTCAGGCGTTCCTTCAGGGACAGGTATGCGGAGGTCAGTAAATCCATTTTGCCGGTGTTCTGACTAATAAACGCAGAACACCGGCAAATGTAACTGAAAAAGGGAAAAAATTATTCGTTTTCGTCGTAGATGATCTCCTCCTCGTCCTTGTCCTCCTCGTCCTCGTCATCCTCGTCGTCCTCATCGTCGAAATCTTCGTCTTCGTCCTCGTCCTCACCGCGGCCCCGGCGGGACTCTCCGGGCAGGTGCCTGTGCTCGTCGGGCAGGTCCTCGAAGGCCACGTAGCCGTTCTCGAACTCCTGGGGGATGGGGCCCTTGGTCTCGATGATGCGCGGGGTGGCGGTGTATTCCTTCACCTCGCCTTCGAGCGTGATGGTCACGCTCTTCTTGGAGGCGATGTCGTAGAAGTACACGAAGCTGGCCACGCCCGCCTTGACCGTGTCGGCGATGGATACGTTGTCCACGGCGCCGTAGCCGATGTCCATCAGGGCGTAGCGGGCGACCACGCCGCCGTCCGCATCGAGCGCCTTGAAGAGGATGGGCTGATCCATCGGGAATTCAAGGTCCGCACGCAACTGCTTGTGGAACGTGTAGAGCGAGTTCTCTCCATTGACGAGATAGACCCGGAAGAAGCCTTTGATGCCGGCCAGCGTGACTCTGTATCTGTAGTTCATATTGCGAAGATACGAATAATTCACTAATTTTGGTCCGCTGATGAGCGCAAAAGATACATACAAAAGCATCGCTGAGCCGAGTGAGGGCCTGTTCCGGGACAACGGAAGCCGTTTCATCGCGCGGGCGTACCCGGTCGAAGGCGAGGAGGAAGTCCGGGAGATCGTGGCGGCGCTCAGGAAGGAATACCATGACGCCCGGCACCACTGCTACGCCTACCGCATCGGGCTGGACGGCTCCCTCTGGCGGGCCAGCGACGACGGCGAGCCCTCGGGCTCGGCCGGCCGCCCCATCCTGGGGCAGATCGACTCGGCCGGCCTGAGCGACGTGCTCGTCGTGGTGATCCGCTACTTCGGCGGCATCAAGCTCGGCATCCCGGGCCTCATCCGCGCCTACAAGACCTCCACCGCCGACGCCCTCGCGGGCGCGCGCGTCGTGGAAAAGGTAGCCGGACGGTGGTACACCCTGCATTTCCCCTATGAGAGCCTGCCTGCCGTGATGAAGGCGGTCAAGGACCTGGGCCTGCCGCAGCGCGGGCAGGAGTTCCTCGCGGAGTGCCGCCTGGAAGTCCGGGTGCGCCGCTCGCTCGAGGCGGACTTTTTGGAACGTATCGAAAAAATAGGTATCTTAGTAGACTAAATCATTTAAACATTACCATGGGTAAGAAACATGTCTTCAACGCAGGGCCGTGCCTGCTGCCGCAGGAGGCCATCGACAACACCATCGAAGCCCTCAAGGATTTCAAGGGCACCGGTGTATCGCTGATTTCCATCTCCCACCGCACCAAGGGCTGGGACGAAGTGATGGACGAATGCCGGGCCAACTGGAAGGAGCTCCTCTGCATACCGGACGACTACGAGGTCGTCTTCCTGGGCGGCGGCGCCAGCCTCCAGTTCCTCTATGTGGCCATGAACTACCTCGAGCACAAGGCCGGTTACCTCGACACGGGCGTCTGGGCGAAGAAAGCCCTCAAGGAGGCCAAGGGCCTGGGCGACGCCTTCGCCGTGGCCAGCTCCGCCGACAAGAACTACTGCTACATCCCGAAGGGGTACGAGATCCCGACGGACCTGGATTATTTCCACATCACGACCAACAACACGATCTACGGCACGGAGATCCGCGAGGACATCGACTGCCCCGTGCCCCTCATCGCGGACATGTCCTCCGACATCCTGACCCGCCGTGTGGACGTCAGCAAGTATACCCTCATCTACGGCGGCGCGCAGAAGAATGCCGGCCCTGCCGGCGTGGCGTTCGCCATCATCAGGAAGGACGGCCTCGGCAAGGTCAGCCGCTACCTCCCCTCGATGCTCGACTACCGCAACCACATCGACAAGCTCTCGATGTACAACACCCCGCCCGTGTTCTCCATCTACGTGATGAACGAGACCCTGAAGTGGCTCAAGGGCATCGGCGGCATCGACGCCATCCATGAGATCGATGTCAGGAAGGCCGAGGCGCTCTACGCCGAGATCGACCGCAACAGCCTCTTCGTCGGCACGGCCGCCAAGGAGGACCGCTCCATCATGAACGTCTGCTTCGTCATGGCTCCGGGCCGCGAAGACCTCCAGGACGAGTTCCTGAAGTTCTCGGTCGAGCGCGACATCGTGGGCATCAAGGGCCACCGCTCCGTCGGCGGCTTCCGCGCCTCCCTGTACAATGCCTGCACCCTCGAGGACGTCAACGCCCTCATCGCCGTGATGCAGGAATTCGAGAAACTCCACGCATAGTCCCGGCAGCCATGAAAGTTCTCGTCGCCACCCAGAAGCCCTTTGCGGCCGCAGCGGTCGCGGGCATCCGCCAGATCGTCGAAGAAGCGGGCTACGAACTCGCCCTGCTGGAGAAATATGCCGACCAGGCCGACCTCGTCGCGGCCGTGGCCGACGCCGACGCCCTGATCGTCCGTTCGGACAAGGTCACGGCGGAGGTCGTGGCCGCCGCGCCGAAGCTCAAGATCGTGGTGCGCGCCGGCGCGGGGTTCGACAACCTCGACCTGCCCGCCTGCACGGCGCACGGCGTCGTCGCGATGAACACCCCGGGCCAGAACGCCAACGCCGTGGCCGAACTCGCCATCGCGCTGATGATCTTCATGGCCCGCACGCAGTTCACGCCCGCCACGGGCTCGGAAGTCCAGGGCAAGACCCTCGGCATCCAGGCCTTCGGCAATGTCGGCCGCCTCGTGGGCGCCAAGGCCGCGGCCCTCGGCATGAAGGTCAAGGCCCTCGACCCGTTCCTCACCCCGGAGCAGATCCGCGCCGGCGGCGCCGAGCCCGTCGAGTCGCTCGACGAGCTCTATGCCGGCAGCGACTACCTCAGCCTGCACATCCCGGCCACGCCCCAGACCGTCGGCAGCATCGGCTATGACCTGATGATGAAGATGCCGAAGGGCGCGACGCTCGTCAACACCGCCCGCAAGGAGGTGATCGACGAGGCGGGCCTGCAGAAGGCCCTCGCCGAGCGTCCGGACCTCAAGTACGTCGCCGACGTGGCGCCGGACAACCTCGCCGCGCTGCAGGAGCAGTTCGGCCTGCGCGTGTTCGCCACGCCCAAGAAGATGGGCGCCCAGACCGCCGAGGCCAACGTCAACGCCGGCCTCGCCGCCGCGCGCCAGATCGTATCGTTCTTCAAGGACGGCTGCACGAAGTTCCAGCTGAACAAATAGTCCCGGCAGGAAGCTGAAGACGGGTCCCGTGGGCAGGAAATGCCCGCGGGACCTGCTTATTTTGCTGAAATATTTTTGTAACACTTTGATTTGTCCGAAATAATGAGTATCTTCGAATATAGATTAGCTTGAAATATGGTACGAGTCAAACCTTTTGCGGCGTTGAGGCCGCCCAAGGGCATCGTGACGCAGGTCGCGGCGCCGCCCTATGATGTCTTGAACTCTGAAGAAGCCCGGAAGATGGCCGGGGAGAAATCCCTGCTGCATATCACCAAACCCGAGATCGACTTCGACCCCATCGCCGGCGAGCATGAGCAGCGCACCTACGACCGCGCGGTGGAGAATTTCCAGGCCTGGCAGCGCCGCGGCTGGCTCGTCCGCGATGCCAAGCCCTGCTACTATGTCTATGCCCAGACGATGGACGGCCGCACCCAGTACGGCCTCGTTCTCTGCGCCCATACCGACGACTACGCCTCCGGCATCATCAAGAAGCATGAGCTGACCCGCAAGGACAAGGAGGACGACCGGATGATCCATGTCCGCATCCAGAACGCCAACATCGAGCCGGTCTTCTTCTCCTACAAGGATAATGCGGAGCTCAACGCCATCGTCGCGAAGGCTGCCGCAGGCCCTTCCGAGTTCCGCTTCACGGACGAGAACGGCTTCGGCCACGAACTGTGGGTGATCGACGACGACGCCACCATCGCGCGCATCACGGAGCTCTTCACCGGCGAGGTGGACGCCTTCTACGTGGCCGACGGCCACCACCGCACGGCCGCCGCCGCCCGCGTGGGCGCGGAGAAGCGTGCGCAGAACCCCGCGCACACCGGCGACGAGGAGTACAATTTCTTCATGGCCGTCTGCTTCCCGGAGAGCCAGCTCAAGATCATCGACTACAACCGCGTGGTCAAGGACCTGAACGGCATGGACGCGGCGACGCTGCTGGAGCGCCTCGCGGACGACTTCGAGGTGGAGGAGAAGGGAGCGGACATCTACAAGCCCTGCGCCCTGCACAATTTCTCGATGTACCTCGGCGGCAAGTGGTATTCGCTGACGGCGAAGCCGGGCCGCTACGACGACAGCGACCCGATCGGTGTGCTGGACGTGACCATCCTGTCCGGCCTCGTGCTGGACAAGCTGCTCGGCATCAAGGACCTGCGCACCGACAAGCGCATCGACTTCGTGGGCGGCATCCGCGGCCTGGGCGAGCTCGCCCGCCGCGTGGACAGCGGCGAGATGGCCGTGGCCTTCGCCCTGTATCCCGTCTCGATGAAGCAGCTGATCGACATCGCGGACAGCGGTCGCATCATGCCGCCCAAGACGACGTGGTTCGAGCCCAAGCTCCGCTCCGGACTGGCCATTCACACTTTGGACTGATAAAAGCAATTCGTCATGAAACCCGACGCCGCCGTGATTCGCAAGACGCTCAAGGAGTTCTTCGGATACGACACCTTCAAGACTGACCAGGAACAGATCATCCGGCACCTGATCGGAGGGGGTGACGCCTTCGTCTTGATGCCCACCGGCGGCGGGAAGTCCCTGTGCTACCAGCTGCCGGCCCTGGTGATGGAGGGCACCGCGATCATCATCTCCCCGCTGATCGCCCTGATGAAGAACCAGGTGGACCTGCTGCGCGGGTTCGTGGCCGGCGACGGCAGCATCGCGCATTTCCTCAACTCCTCGCTCTCCCGCCAGCAGATCGACGAGGTCCGGGAGGACCTCCTCGCCGGCCGGACGAAGCTGCTGTACGTGGCGCCCGAGTCGCTGACCAAGGAGGAGAACATCCTGCTCCTGCGCGAGGTCAAGATCTCCTTCTACGCCGTGGACGAGGCGCACTGCATCTCCGAGTGGGGACATGATTTCCGGCCGGAGTACCGGCGCATCCGCCAGCTGGTGGAGCAGATCGGCCGCGCCCCGATCATCGCCCTGACCGCCACGGCCACGCCCAAGGTCCAGAGCGATATCCTCAAGAATCTGGGCATTCCCGGCGCCGCGGTCTTCAAGTCCTCCTTCAACCGTCCCAACCTCTACTACGAGATCCGGGACAAGGTCGATCCGGAGAAGGACCTCATCAAGTTCATCCGCCAGCATGCCGGCAAGTCCGGCATCATCTACTGCCTGAGCCGCAAGAAGGTCGAGGAGATGGCGGAGCTGCTCTGCATCAACGGCATCCAGGCCCTGCCGTACCACGCCGGCCTCGACGCCAAGGTGCGGGCGGAGAACCAGGACAAGTTCCTGATGGAGGAAGTCCAGGTGATCGTGGCCACGATCGCGTTCGGCATGGGCATCGACAAGCCCGACATCCGTTTCGTGATCCACTACGACATCCCCAAGAGCATCGAGAGCTACTACCAGGAGACGGGCCGCGCCGGCCGCGACGGCCAGGAAGGCCTCTGCATCGCCTACTACAGCTACAAGGACATCCAGAAGCTGGAGAAATTCATGCAGGGCAAGCCCGTGGCCGAGCAGGAGATCAGCCGCCAGCTGCTCTCCGAGGTGCTGGCGTACGCCGAGTCCAGCCAGTGCCGCCGCAAGCTCCTGCTCAACTATTTCGGCGAGGACTACACGGCGGACAACTGCGGCTGCTGCGACAACTGCGTCCGCCCCAAGCCGACCTTCGACGGCCGCAAGGAGATGCAGCTCGTCATCCGCCTCGTGGAGGCGCTGCCGGAGCACTTCAAGCTGGACCACCTGGCCTGCATCCTCGCGGGCGTGTCCAACTCGCTGATCAAGTCCTACAAGCACGACGAACTGGAGTTCTTCGGGGCGGGCAAGCCCCACTCCGACAAGTTCTGGTGCACCGTGATCCACCAGGGCCTGATCGCGCACCTGCTCTCCAAGGAGATCGAGACCTACGGCCTGATCCACGTCACGGACCTGGGACGCAAGTTCGTCCGGGAGCCGTGGGAGCTCCAGCTGGTGGAAGACCGCGTGTTCGCCGCTTCCGGCGACGAAGAGGAGCCGGACGAGGAGGCCGCTGCCGCTGCCGCCGCGATGAAATCCGGCGGGGGCGCGGGCGACCCCGTGCTGCTCGCCATGCTCAAGGACCTGCGCAAGGACCTGGGCAAGCGCCTGGGCCTCCAGCCTTGGATCATCTTTGGCGACCCGGCCCTGGACGACATGGCCATCCTCTATCCGGTGACCTTCGAGGAGCTCAAGAACTGCCAGGGCGTCGGCGAGGGCAAGGCCCGCAAGTTCGGCGCCGAGTTCATCAAGCTGATTAAGAAATACGTCGACGAGAACGAGATCGAGCGCCCGGACGACTTCGTCGTCAAGTCCGCGCCCAACAAGTCCGCGACCAAGGTGGCGATCATCCAGAGCATCGACCGCCGGATGTCCTTGGAGGACATCGCCGAGGCGCGTGGGCTGGAGCTCGAGGAGCTGCTCACCGAGATCGAGGCCATCGTCTCCAGCGGCACCAAGCTCAATCTCGACTACTATATCGAGGAGAACCTCGACGAGGACATCGTCGAGGAGATCTACCGGTATTTCAAGGAGGATGCGACCTCGGACGACATCCAGGCGGCCATCGAAGCGCTGGGTCCCGACTATTACGAGAACGAAGTGCGGCTCGTCCGGCTCAAATTCCTATGTGAGATCGCATCGTGATACCGCAGGAGACCGTCAACTTGATTCTGGACACCGCGCAGATCGCGGATGTGGTGAGCGATTACGTGACGCTGAAGCGCCGCGGGGCCAACTTCGTGGCCTGCTGCCCGTTCCACAACGAGAAGACGCCTTCCTTCTATGTCTCGCCCTCCAAGGGCATCTACAAATGCTTCGGCTGCGGCAAGGCCGGCACGGCCGTGGGCTTCGTGATGGAGCAGGAGCACTGCTCCTACGTCGAGGCCTTGCGCTACCTGGCCCGCAAATACCATATCGAGATCGTCGAGGAGCAGGAATCCGCGGAGGATATCGCCCGCCGCCAGCGCGGCGAGAGCCTGCTGCTGGTCTCGGAGTTCGCCCGCAAATTCTTCTCCGACCAGCTCAAGTCGGGGGAGGGCCGCGCCGTGGGCTACGCCTATTACCGCTCCCGCGGCATCGAGGATGCCACGATCGAGCACTGGGGGCTGGGCTGGGCCCCGGGGGGCCGGACGGCCCTCGTGGACGCCGCCCGCGCCGCCGGCTACAAGGATGAGTACCTGCTGGGCGCCGGCCTGGCGGTGCAGAACGACGACGGCTCCCTGTCCGACAAGTTCCGCGAGCGCGTGATGTTCCCGATCCATTCGGTGAGCGGGCGCGTGATCGCCTTCAGCGGCCGCACGCTCCGCTCCGACAACCCGGCCAAGTACGTCAATTCCCCGGAGACGGAGATCTACGTCAAGAGCCGCAACCTGCTGGGCATCTATTTCGCCAAGGCCGCGATCGCCCGCGAGGACCGATGCATCCTCGTGGAGGGCAATGTGGACGTGGTGATGATGCACCAGCTCGGCATCACCAACGTCGTGGCCTCCTGCGGCACCTCCCTGACGGTGGAGCAGGTGCGCCTGATCAAGAAATTCACGGAGAACATCACCATCATGTACGACGGCGACTCCGCGGGCATCCACGCCGCCCTGCGCGGCATCCCGATGGTGCTCGCCGAGGGGATGAACGTCCGCATCGTGCTGCTCCCCGACGGGGACGACCCCGACTCCTTCTCCCGCAAGCACACGCAGGAGGAGGTCCGCGCGTTCGTCCGCGACAACGAGCAGGATTTCGTCGTCTTCAAGACCGGCCTGCTGCTCGGGCAGGCGGCCGGGGACCCGCTCCGCAAGGCGGGCCTGATCAACGACATCGCCGATACGATCGCGCAGATCCCGGACGCCGTCAAGCGCTCGACCTATGCCGAGGCCACGGCGCAGCAGTTCGGCATCGAGGTGAGCGTCCTGTTCGACCGTATCAACCGCACGCGGCGCCAGCTCCAGGAAGATGCCCTCAAGGCCGCGGAGCGCGAGGAGCGCCGCCGGCGCAACGGTCTGCAGCCCAATGCCTATGAGACCGTGACGGGAGACATCCGGCCGGAGCCCGAGCCGGCCCCGACGCCCCAGACCTGGGTGGAGGAGAACCCGATCCTGGCCCCGGCCGAGCGGGAGTTGCTGTATTTCCTGCTGCGCTACGGCTGCAACGAACTGGATTTCGAGAGCGACTCGGACTACTACAGCGGCAGCGAGCAGGACAAGCCCAGCGTGGCCGACTTCATCCGCGACGCCTTCAGCGACGGCACCCGCATGGCCAACAGCGCCTATGCGGCCGTCTACGACGCCTACATGGACCTCTATACGGAGGGGTACGGGCAGGACGAGATCGTCAAGCGCCTGCTGGACGCCGAGGACCGCCGCGTGGCCGCCGTCGCGGCCGAGCTGTCCACGGAGAAATACCGCCTGACGGTCAGCGCGTTCGAACGCTCCATGACGACCACGGAGTCCTGGCTGGTGGCGCAGGTCCCGCGCAGCATCCTGAACTACGCCGAGCGGCGCATGCAGGACCGCTACGAGACGCTCCGCCGCGCCCTGCCGGACGCGACGGCGGAGCAGGAAGCGGCCATCCTCGCGGAGATGGTCAAGGTCCAGGCGGCCCAGCGCCGGATCCGCAAGAAATTGGGAAGAGAAAAAAACACATGAACATGGATAAGAATTTCAAAAGAACCCTCGTGACCTGTGCGTTGCCCTACGCCAACGGTCCGATCCACATCGGCCACCTGGCCGGTGTCTACGTGCCCGCCGACATCTACGTCCGCTACCTGCGGATGCGCGGCCGGGAGGTCCTCTATGTCTGCGGCTCCGACGAGCACGGCGTGCCCATCACGATCAAGGCCCGCCAGCAGGGCTGCACCCCGCAGGACATCGTGGACAAGTACCACGGCATCATCAAAGACTCCTTCGAAGGCCTGGGCATCCATTTCGACATCTACGGCCGCACCTCCTCCGAGGTCCACGCCCGCAATGCCTCCGGCTTCTTCCGCAAGCTCTACGACGACGGCAAGTTCATCACCCGCGAGAGCGAGCAGTACTACGACCCCGAGGCCAAGACCTTCCTGGCAGACCGTTACATCGTGGGTACCTGCCCCAAGTGCGGCAATGAAGGCGCCTACGGCGACCAGTGCGAGAAGTGCGGCAGCACCCTCAGCCCCGAGGAGCTGATCAACCCCAGGAGCAAGCTCAGCGGCGCGGCGCCCGTCAAGAAGAAGACCACGCACTGGTACCTCCCGCTCCAGGACTACGAAGCCTGGCTGCGCGAGTGGATCCTGGAGGGCCACCAGGAGTGGCGCTCCAACGTCTACGGCCAGGTCAAGAGCTGGCTGGACGGCGGCCTGCAGCCGCGCGCCGTCACGCGCGACCTCGACTGGGGCGTGCCCGTGCCCGTCGAGGGTGCGGAGGGCAAGGTCCTCTATGTCTGGTTCGATGCGCCGATCGGCTATATCTCCAATACGCAGGAGCTCCTCCCGGACAGCTGGGAGAAATGGTGGAAGTCCCCGGACACGCGGCTGGTGCACTTCATCGGCAAGGACAACATCGTCTTCCACTGCATCGTCTTCCCGGCCATGCTCAAAGCCTACGGCGACGGTTACATCCTGCCGGACAACGTCCCGGCCAACGAATTCCTCAACCTCGAGGGCGACAAGATCTCGACCTCGCGCGGCTGGGCCGTCTGGGCCCACGAGTACCTGAAGGATTTCCCGGGCAAGGAGGACGTGCTCCGCTACGTGCTGACGGCCAACGCCCCCGAGACCAAGGACAACGACTTCAGCTGGAAGGACTTCCAGCAGCGCAACAACAGCGAGCTCGTGGCCATCTTCGGCAATTTCGTCAACCGTGCGATGGTGCTCACGCACAAGTATTTCGACGGCAAGGTGCCGGTGTGCGGACGCCTGGAGGACATCGACAAGGAGGTCCTCGCGGAGATCCCGCAGCTGAAGGCTTCGATGGAGAAGAACATCGAGGGCTTCAAGTTCCGCGAGGCGCTCAAGGATGCGATGGGCATCGCCCGCATCGGCAACAAATACATCTCCGACACCGAGCCCTGGAAGGTCGCCAAGACCGACCTGGAGCGCACGGGTACGATCCTGAACATCTCGTTGCAGATCTGCGCCGACCTGGCGATCGCGTTCGAGCCCTTCACGCCTTTCGCCGCGGAGCGCCTGCGCACGATGCTGGGCTCCGGCCTGGACTGGGAGGTGCTCGGCCGTCCGCAGGTACTGCCGGCCGGCCACCAGCTCGGCACGCCTGAACTCCTGTTCGCCAAGATCGAGGACGAGGCCATCCAGGCCCAGCTGGACCGCCTGGACCGCATCCGCGCCGAGCGCGAGGCGGCCGCCAAGGCCGAGGCTGCGAAGCAGGTGGCGCCCCAGAAGGAGGAGTGTACCTTCGAGGAGTTCGAGAAGATGGATATCCGTACGGCGACCGTCCTGGAGGCGGAGCGGGTCCCCAAGACCGACAAGCTCCTCAAGCTGACGATCGATACGGGCATCGACCGGCGCGTGATCGTGTCGGGCATCGCGGAGTATTACACGCCGGAGGCGATGGTCGGCAAGCAGATCTGCATCCTGGCGAACCTCAAGCCGCGTACGATCCGCGGGATCGAGAGTCATGGCATGATCCTGATGGCCAAGCAGGGTGATGGCTCGATGCGTTTCATCACGCCGCAGGAAGCCGTCAGTAATGGCGCGATTGTTGGATGATCATTCCGGCCGGTCCGTCCCGGCAGTCCCCTCCGGAAGGCAGTCGCTTCGCGACCCTGATCCGGGCAAATGCCTTCCGGAGGGGACTCCGGGACAGGAGATTCCGGCCGGAAGAGTGATTGGAAATCAAGACTGAAGATGAAAGTACTGATAGTTGACGACGAGCGGGCGATCCGCAATTCGCTGGGGGAGATCCTTGGCGACGAAGGTTATGAGGTGGAGACCGCCGAGGATGGGGCCGTGGCGCTCCAGAAGGTGGAGAAGGAGAAGTTCGACGTGATATTCTGCGACATCAAAATGCCCGGCATGGACGGCGTCGAGGTGCTCGGCAAGCTGATGGAGATGGGGATCGACGCCGCCGTGGTGATGATCTCGGGCCATGCCGACATCGATACGGCCGTGGAGTGCATCAAGAAGGGCGCCTTCGACTTCGTGCAGAAGCCGCTGGACCTCAACCGGATCCTCATCACGATCAAGAACGCGTCGGAGCGCGTCTCGCTCACCACGCAGAACAAGGCGCTCAAGAAGAAGGTCTACGGCGCCGACATGATCGGCGATTCCGCGCCGATGCAGCACGTCCGGGAGATCATCGCCAAGGTGGCTCCCACGGATGCGCGGGTGTTGATCATGGGCCCCAACGGCTCCGGCAAGGAGCTGGTGGCCCGCAACCTCCACCAGCAGAGCGCGCGCAGCGCGATGCCCTTCGTGGAGGTCAACTGCGCCGCCATCCCGGGCGAGCTCATCGAGAGCGAACTCTTCGGCCATGAGAAGGGATCCTTCACCTCGGCCATCAAGCAGCACAAGGGCAAGTTCGAGCAGGCCGACGGAGGCACGCTCTTCCTGGACGAGATCGGCGACATGAGCCTGGCGGCCCAGGCCAAGGTGCTGCGCGTCCTGCAGGAGCGCAAGCTCTCGCGCGTGGGCTCCGACAAGGACATCGTCGTGGACGTCCGCGTGATCGCCGCCACCAACAAGGACCTGATGGAGGAGATCCGCAAGGGTACCTTCCGCGAGGACCTCTACCACCGGCTCAGCGTGATCGTCATCAAGGTCCCGTCCCTGGACGAGCGCCGCGACGACATCCCGCTGCTGATCGACTTCTTCCGGGAGAAGTATACCGACGGCGGCCGGGCGCGCAGTTTCTCGCCCGAGGCCGTGGAGCTGCTCAAGCAGAAATCCTGGCCGGGCAACATCCGCGAGCTCGACAATGTCGTGGACCGGCTCCTGATCCTGGGCGACGAGCCCGTGTCCGCGGAAAATGTCCGTGATTTCGTGAATCTATAGCCAAATCACAGAAAATCAAATAAGTGCGTCATCCCGCCGGTCCGGCGGGATTTTTTCTGGGTTGATTGGGATTGGTGCAAAACTTTGTCCGACCGCAGGTAGGTGGAATATTGTCCATCTTGTTGTGGATGAGGGTATTGTGAACGAGTATTTTTTTTCGCGAAGCGGTTTTTGCAAAACTCCATTCGCTTATTTTTGCAGAAGCAAACCATTATTAACCCTTCCTATATTCCTTGTTGGTTATGGAGAAAAACAATTTCGTGGAGAAATCCCTCTTCATCAAGTCAGGCCCGACCATCAAGCGGGTCATGAGCTCGGAGATCCTGTATATCCAGTGTGACGGCAACGTCTCGCATCTGTATATGCTGGATGGTTCCGAGATCGTGTGCGTGCGCTTGCTCAAGCTCTTCGAGCAGGACCTGACGGGCACCGGATTCATCCGGATCAACCACAACATCCTGGTCAACCTGCATGAGATCCTCGAGATCCGCTATGTCAACGCCCGCAAGCGGCAGGTGATCCTCACGGGCGGCGTCGTCCTGGATGTCTCCTACCGCAAGTGGAAGGCGGTCAAGGAAGCCCTGCTCGGCAAGAATTAAGAAGAGCTTCGTATCAATGGGCGGAGTTTGGATCGCAGTCACCGCGGCGGGGGTGCTCGTCGCCATCATCCTCTCGCAGTGGTTCTTCCTCGCGCGGTACGAGAAGCGGCACAAGACCAATCTCGAGCGCCTGGAGAAGCTGGAGAAGGAGCGTCGCTACATGGAGTCCGTCCTGGAGACGAACCGGGACGCGAAGGTCAATGCGCTCCTGCACCACCGGGCGTCCCTGATCAGCCGGCTCATCGCGGCGGAGATATCCGGCGACACCGAAGTGAATGAATCCGTCATGGAGGAGATCGGTACGCTGGTCTCCGAACGGGAGGAATTCATGCGGCAGAACCGCATGCTCTACGAGCGCTGGCAGCCGGACATGATCGAGCGCCTGCGCGCGTGCGGACTGACCGACGAAGAGATCGAAGTCTGCTGCCTGTATGCGATGGGTCTCAACGGCAAGACCATCCAGCAGTATACCCAGGACGGCCGTCACTACCAGAACGTCGGGCTCATCCGCAAGAAACTGGGCCTGGGCGAGCACGACAAGAACATCGACGGCTACATCAAATCCCTGATCAAATAGCGCCGGCCTCGACGAGGATCGCTCCCCGCCGGTCGAAACGCTTGGCTTCGGCGTCCGTGAACCGGGCGTCGTTGGGGCCTTTGTACCGGCCCTTGTCGAAGTAGAACAGTTCGTGGGTGTCGGCGGAGACCAGCATCTTGTAGCACACCGAGCGGAAGGTGATCTGCACGGGTGCGATGGTGATGCCGACCAGCGCGTTGCGCTCCTGCCGGGCGAAGGCTTCGTCGGCCGCGTCCGGGTCCAGGTAGACCCGTTTGCCGGTCAGTTTGCCGTTGTTGACGGCCGCCAGGCCGGCGTAGGCCGTCTTGTCGGAGACGATGGCTTCCTCCACGAAGGCCTGGAGGATGTCCAGGAAGGCCCCCATGAACAGGAGTTCCCGCCCGCTGGGGTCGTCGACGCTGGCGATGGGGATCCGGACGACCTCGAAGGGCTTGCGCAGGCTCTCCGTCTCGTCTTCCCGGCCGCCTTTGGTCAGGATCAGGTAGGCGATGCCTTCCTGCTGGGCCAGGTTCAGGAAATAATAGTTGTTGGAGCTGCGCAGGGCGGCATATTCCTCCGGCGAGCAGAACTCGTAGGGGGAGATGCGCCAGTGGACGGCGACTTCCTCCCGGAGGGCCAGCTCCATGAAGGAGTTCCCGGCCAGGACGACCTTGGTGGTCCGGGTGGGGAAGTCTTCGAGCCGGGCCTTGCGGGTATATACCTTGCCCTGCGCGAACGCGGCCGTGTCGCAGAGGAGCAGGACCAGGGTCAGAAAAAGATGTTGCAAACGGCGTTTCATATCCCAAAGTTAAGCAAAAATCATTACATTTGTAAGTTATGTCAGACTACGTCGTATCAGCCCGCAAATACCGTCCGGACTCCTTCGAGTCCCTGATCGGACAGGACAATATCGCACGGACCCTCAAGAATTCCATCCAGCGGGGGCAGCTGGCGCATGCCTATCTGTTCTGCGGCCCCCGGGGAGTAGGCAAAACCAGTGCCGCGCGCATCTTCGCCAAGACCATCAACTGCTCCAACCCGGGCCCGGACCTCGAGCCGTGCGGGGAGTGCGACTCCTGCCGTTCCTTCGCCGAGGGGCGTTCCTATTGCATCCATGAGCTGGATGCGGCGTCCAACAACGGCGTGGAGGACATCAAGACCCTGATGGACCAGGTGCAGATCCCGCCGCAGGTGGGCCGCTATTCGGTCTACATCATCGACGAGGTGCACATGCTGTCGCAGTCGGCGTTCAACGCTTTCCTCAAGACCCTGGAGGAGCCGCCGGCACATGCCATCTTCATCCTGGCCACCACGGAGAAGCACAAGATCCTCCCGACCATCCTGAGCCGTTGCCAGACCTATGATTTCAACCGCATCGGCGTGCCGGACATCGTGCGCAACCTGCGTAGCATCGCCGGCAAGGAGGGGATCACGGTGGACGACGAGTCGCTCCACGTGATCGCCCACAAGGCCGACGGCGCGATGCGCGACGCGTTGACCTTGTTCGACCAGACGGTCGCTTTCTGCGGGACGGATATCCATTACGAGGACGTGATCCGCAACCTGGGCGTGCTGGACTACGAGTATAGTTTCCGCCTGGTGGATGCGTTCCTGGCCGGGGATTATGCGTCGGCGTTGCTGGCGTTCGACGAGATCCTGGCCAAGGGGTTCAACGCGTTGCATTTCGTTTCGGCGTTGAGTGCGCATCTGCGCGACCTGCTGGTGAGCCGTACGGGCGGACTGGAGTCGTTGCTGGACCTGCCGGATTCGCTTCGGGCGCGGTACAAGGAGCAGGGGGAGCGTTGCAGCGTGAAGTGGCTTTACGATGCGCTCGGGATCACATCCCAGTGTGAGGCGGGGTACCGTCTTTCTACCAATCCCCGGTTGCATATCGAGTTCGCGCTGATGAAGCTGGCTTTCCTGCAGAATGCTCCGGCGCAGGCAGCTGCTTCTGCGCAGGCAGGAACTGCTTCGTCGCTACGTGCCGGTGCACCGGTGCCGCCTGCGCGGAGTGCTCAACAGCCTCCTCAGACGTCCGGCGTTGCCGGACCCCTCCCACAGCCTTCGGCTGCGGGCCCCTCCCTCTTACGAAGCCGAGGGCGGCTACGGTCTGAGGAGGCTGTTGCCACTCCGACTGAGCAGGCGGCACCGGAGACTGTTGCTGCTCCGGTTGAGCCGGTTGAGCCGGCGAAGCGGAGGACTAAGTCCGGTGCGTCGTTGTCGTTGTCGGCCTTGCTGAACGACGATGAGCCGGATGTGGTGCAGCCGGCGAAGGAGGCGGCGGGCGCCGCGGCGGCGCAGGAGGCGTTCCCGGCGGAAGAGGAGCTGGCTGCGAAGTGGAAGGAGCTGGCCGCGATGTACGGCAGCCAGCCGCGCCTTGCCAATGCGCTGGCCAATGCCAAGCTGACCTTCCGCGAGGAAGAGGGCCGCAAGGTCGTGGATTTCACCGTGACCAACGAGGCCCAGAAGAAGTGGATCGAAGAGCGGATCCTGCGCGACCTCGAGGCGCGGTATGCCCGGCTGACGGCCTGCGGCCGCCTCCGCCTGGAGCCTTCCGTGCTGCCCGAGGAGGAGCAGGGACCCCGGATCTACATGCCGGCCGAGAAGGCCGAAGACCTGATGAGCAAAAACGAGGAGGTCCGCAACCTGGTTGTCGACCTCGGACTGGATATCAAATAGTTATGATACTTCGCTGCGAGAATCTCGTCAAGAAATACGGCGTCCGGACGGTTGTCAAGGGCGTGTCGATGCAAGTCGGCCAGGGAGAGATCGTCGGTTTCCTCGGGCCCAACGGCGCCGGCAAGACCACCAGCTTCTACATGATCACGGGCCAGATCGTGCCCAACGCCGGCCGCGTGTTCCTCGACGACGAGGAGATCACCGGCCTGCCGATGTACCAGCGGGCCCAGAAGGGCATCGGCTACCTGCCCCAGGACGCTTCCGTCTTCCGCAAGATGTCCGTCGAGGACAACATCGAGTCGGTGATGGAGATGCGCGGCGTGCCGCGCGAGGAGCGCCGCGAGCGCCGCGAGGCCCTGATTGACGAATTCAACCTCTCCAAGGTGCGCAAGTCGCTGGGTATCCAGCTCTCCGGCGGCGAGCGGCGCCGCTGCGAGATCGCGCGCGCCCTCGCCATCGATCCCAAGTTCATCCTGCTCGACGAGCCGTTCGCGGGCGTGGACCCGATCGCCGTGGAGGACATCCAGTACATCATCGCCAAGCTGAAGTACCGCAACATCGGCGTGATCATCACCGACCATAACGTCGGCGAGACCCTGGCCATCACGGACCGCGCCTACCTCCTCTACGAAGGTACGATCCTCCAGGAGGGGACGCCCGAGGCGCTGGCGGCGGACGAGGACGTCCGTACCAAGTACCTCGGCTCGGGGTTCGTGCTCAAGCGTTCCGTCTCCGTGGAGCGTGCGCAGGCGGAGTTCGAGCGTGCGCGGCAGGCGGCCGCCAAGGATTGATTGTAAGGATTTTATACAAACCAATATGAACCGTTTCCTGTCCACCCTCCTGATGGGCTGCCTGCTGGTGTGTGCCTGCAACAGGCAGCCGGCGGGCATCTCGCCCGTGCCGCTGGATGCCATCCGCACCGGCGGCGAACTCGCCACCCGCATCGACCGCAATTTCGACCGGCTCGAAGACGATATGTACCGGCCGGATTCCGTCTTCCATTCCCGCCTGTGGCTGGAGTGGCCCGGCGACGCCCAGGGCCGCATCGTGCTGGGCCTCGTGTGCGACGCCCGCGCGAGCGGCCGCGAGCCGCTCTACCTCAAGACCATCCTGGACCATTATCCGCAGTTCATGAATGAGCAGGGCTACTTCGGGCCGGTGTTCGACGGCACGCTCAACGAGCAGCAGCTCTCCGGCAACGGTTGGGTGCTGCGCGGCCTGTGCGAGTACTATGAGTGGACGGGCGACTCCGTGGCGCTGGACCGCATCCGCGCCATCGTCAGCGGCCTCTTCATGCACGGCAAGGACCTCTTCAAGGACTATCCCATCGACCCGGCGTCCCGGCGCAAGAACCTCGGCGACGCCATCGGCGAGATCGTCTACAACGACGACAAGTGGATCCTGTCCTCCGACATCGGCTGCGTGTTCATCGGGATGGAAGGCCTGATCCATGCCTACAAGCTGATCGGCGGCGAGGACCTCAAGGAGCTCATCGACGAGCTGATCGCCCGTTTCCTGGAGGTGGACCTGGTGGGCATCCGCGCCCAGACGCACGCCTCGCTGACCGCCTGCCGCGGCCTGATCCGCTATGCCGAGATCACCGGCGACGAGTCCCTGATCCCCGAAGTCCAGAAGCGCTGGGAGCTCTACCGGCAGTACGGCATGACCGAGGGGTACCAGAACTACAACTGGTTCTGCCGCTACGACACCTGGTCCGAGCCCTGCGCCGTCGTGGACTCCTACATGGTGGCCGTCCAGCTCTGGCAGCACACGGGGGACCCGAAATACCTCGACCAGGCCGAGCTGATCTACTACAACGGCCTCTGCCACGACCAGCGTGAGAACGGCGGCTTCGGCTGCGACTTCTGCCCTTCGCTTCACACCCACCGCCACGACCTGGCCGTCCGCACGGACGAAGCCTCCTGGTGCTGCACCATGCGCGGCTCCGAGGGCCTGTCCAGCGCCGCTTCCTATGCGTTCTTCCGCGACGGATCGGACTTGGTCGTACCTTTCTACCGCGACTGCGCACTGGACCTGGACGGGTTCCAGCTGAGCGAGAAGACCAACTACCCCTTCGATCCGGAGGACGGTGAGATCCTGCTCACGGTGGAGCAGGCTTCGCCGAAGGTGAAGGCGCTGCGCCTGCGCAAGCCCTACGGGGCCGTGGACCTGGAAGTCGAGGTCTGCGGCGAGGAGGTCCCGGCCGTCTTCGACGGGGCGTTCCTGCGCATCGAGCGGAAATTCAAGGCCGGCGACACCGTGAAGCTGAGCTTCGGACTCGCCGACGTGACGCAGGAGCCCGAGCCCGGTGCCGTCAAGCGCCTGGTCGGTCCGCTCCTCTACGGCACCGAGGGCGACGCCCCCGCCACGCCGGTCTACCATCTGCTGGACCCGAAGGTCAGCAAGGCGAGCGGCTACTCCAAGGTGATCATCCGGTAGCTGGATCCGGCTCGCCAGGACAGCTCTTCCTTGTCCACGCCCGATCCCGGCCGGTCATCTTATTCCGTTCGATCTCATAAGCAAGTGGACCTGGTCCACCCCCTGGAATCGGACCAGGTCCACCTGGTGGGAAGGATCGGTGTGGAAAGTGAGAGGTGGATGGACCCTTTATGCCGGCCTTGACGGCCGGTCAGACTCGCAGAGTATGTCCAGCAGGACCTTGAGCTTATTCCCGACCACACTTCTCCCACAGATAAGACAGTTTGGGATCGCCGGCCGGTTCTCCTTCCGAAGGGGCGGTCGGCTTGCAGCAGGACAGATTCAGGATCTCGTCGGAGACCGCAAAAGCACGCGGGAGGACGGTCTGAACGCGTGTCGTTTCCATACGCTATGATCTCTATTGATACAAAGAAATGCAAATAGTTATCATTTTTAAATAAATGATATCAAATCCCATCGCCTTTTATATATTCGTCTGGCTGGCGGGATGTTGCATTTTTTCTGTATATTTGCTGTCTATACTGAAACTGAACCACACGATTATGCGAATCCCTGACATCACCATCGCCGTCGACGGCTATTCCTCCACCGGCAAGAGCACGCTGGCGCGCCTGATCGCGCAGCATTTCGATTTCCTGTACCTGGACTCCGGCGCCATGTACCGGGGCGTGACCCTCTTCGCGCAGGAGCAGGGGCTGATCGCGCCGGACAACACCATCGACCCGGCCCTCGAAGCGGCCTTGGAGGGTCTCGACCTGCATTTCGCCCCCGGCACCATCCTGCATATGGGGGAGCGGAACATCGAGAAGGAGATCCGCACCATGGAAGTCTCCTCGCAGGTGAGCCCGATCGCCGCCGTGCCCTACGTCCGCGCCTGGGTCGACCGCCGGCTGCATGACTTCGCCGCCTCCGGCCGCGTGGTGATGGACGGCCGGGACATCGGCACCACGGTCTTCCCGAACGCCGAGATCAAGATCTTCATGACCGCCCGCCCCGAGGTCCGCGCCCAGCGCCGCTTCGACGAGCTGGTCTCGAAGGGGGAGAGCCCGGTCTTCGAGGAGGTGATGAAGAACCTCCAGGAGCGCGACTACATCGACTCCCACCGCGAGACTTCGCCGCTGCGCCGGGCCGAAGATGCCTTCGTGCTCGACAATTCCGAGATGGGCTTCACCGACGAGATCGCCTGGGCCGAAGGCCTGATCCGGGGCAAGTTCGGGTTGCTGGATGCGCCGGATGCGATCGCGTGATGATGCAGGTCGAGATCGATCCCCATTCCGGTTTCTGCGGCGGCGTGATCCGCGCCATCGGCACGGCCGAGAAAATCCTCGACGCCGAGGGACACCTGTTTTCGCTCGGCGCCATCGTCCACAATGAGGAGGAACTCGCCCGGCTCGAGGGACGCGGGCTCGTGACCCTCGGCAAGGCCGACTTGGAGGCGATGGACGCCTCCGCGGCCGGGCAGACCCTGCTGATCCGCGCCCACGGCGAACCCCCGCAGGTCTATGCGCGGCTCAAGGAGCTGGGATTCAAGGTGATGGATTGTACCTGCCCCGTGGTGCTGGGCCTGCAGCAGAAGATCCGCGAAGCGCATGCGCGCGTGGCCCCCGCCGGGGGACAGGTGGTCCTCTTCGGCAAGATCGGCCACCCCGAGGTCCTGGGCCTGGTGGGCCAGGTGCCGGAAGGCGGCGTGACCGTGGTCGAGAATGCGGAGCAGCTCGAGGCGCGCCTTGCGGACGGGAGCATCCGTCCCGGCTACGCCGTTGAACTCTTCTCCCAGACGACGATGAGCCCGGAGGGTTACGATGCCGTGCGCGGCCGCCTGCAGGCGGCGATGCAGGGCGCGTCCCTGACGGTCCACGATACCATCTGCCGCCAGGTCGCTTCCCGCCACCGCGAACTGTCCGACTTCGCCCGCGCCCACGACGCCGTGGTGTTCGTCTCCGGCCGGGAGAGCTCCAACGGCAAGGTGCTGTGCGAGCTCTGCCGCCGCGCCAACCCCCGCACCTGGCATATCGGCTCCGCCGCCGGGCTGCGCCCGGAGTGGTTCCGCCCCGGCGACCGCGTCGGCGTGTGCGGAGCCACCTCCACCCCCAAATGGCTGCTGGAAGAAGTGGCCGCAGGCATCAAAAATTTGCAATAGTTGGGGCAAATAGTTAAATTTGCCCGGTTATACGCGCTAAATCAAACTAATAAAGAGATATTTTTATGGCAACAACAGCTGATTTCAAGAACGGACTTTTCCTCAAGTACAACGGCAAACCGTGCCAGATCGTCTGGTTCCAGCACGTCAAGCCGGGCAAGGGCCCCGCTTTCGTGAAGACCAAGCTCCGCAACCTGGAGAACGG
The DNA here is from genome assembly GCA_017477245.1 of Bacteroidales bacterium. Lineage (GTDB taxonomy): Bacteria > Bacteroidota > Bacteroidia > Bacteroidales > UBA932 > Cryptobacteroides. Next base: position 122,113 of record JAFUWY010000018.1, read on the forward strand.
CAACATCCTTGAGAACACCTTCACCGCCGGCATGAAGATCGAGACGATTGAGGTCGAGCGCCGTCCGTACCAGTTCCTCTATGCCGAGGAGGACGGTTTCAACTTCATGCACGAAGAGACCTACGAGCAGATCCTGCTCCCGAAGGACGTCGTCGAGAATGCCGACCTGATGAAGGAAGGCCAGCACGTCGAGATGATGTTCGTCGTCGGCGAGGAGCGCTGCCTTACCTGCGAACTCCCGACCTACGTCACCCTCGAGGTCACGTATTCCGAGCCCGCCGTCAAGGGCAACACCGCCTCCACCTCCGCCCTCAAGGAAGTCACCCTCGAGACCGGCGCCAAGGTGATGGTCCCGCTCTTCATCGAGACCGGCGAGAAGATCAACGTCAACACCGCGGACCGTTCCTACGGCGGACGCGCATAAGCGGAAGCTCATAGAGACGATGAAGCCGGCCCCGGAGGGTCGGCTTCATCGTTGTGTATGTCTCAGCTTCATTGTTGTTCGATCTTGAGCTGCTGGATCTTGAAGTACTTGCCCTTGTTGCTGACGAAGATCGTGACGGAGAAACTCTGGCCGCCGGCCTTGAGGGTGCCGAGGGCGTATTTCATGTTGTCCTTGCCGGCCGTGTGGGAGATGTCGAAGGAGCGCGGGGTGTAGGACTCGAAGAAGGTCTTGACGATCTGGCGGGCCTGGGCCTTGCTGGCGCTGCTGCCCTGGGCGGAGACGACGGAGATCTCGAGGTTGTCGTCGAACCATGCGGAGAGCTTGTCGGCGTTGCCCTGGGCCATGTACTTGCCGATGGGGATGAACACGTCGAATTCGGCGGACTGGGCCGCAAGGCGTCCGCAGAAGAAGATCGGCAGCAGGACTGCCGCTATTTGTAGCAAGCGTCGCACGGCTGAAAAAGATTGCAAATTCCGAGCCACGTTATTATCTATTCTTATGGATTTTCCAAGCGCTATGGAAAGAAGTTGTATAGTAGATTATCACTTCGATTCAACGGTGTAGTTTGTGGATATATATTGCGCTCATAGGGGCGTCCCGCCCCTGGCCGCGCGGCTACCCTGGGAA
>JAFUWY010000019.1 GCA_017477245.1 Bacteroidales bacterium
AGTCGGATGGGGGCAGAATTCCTAATTGACCTTCGGTGAAAACAAGGAGTTCGAGCCGGATAAGGCTGGTATCCGGCTCGGCCCCAAAGAAAAATGGCAGGTCGAGCAGGAAATGGCCGGAATCCGGATCGATGCTGCCTGACATTCGGCTTGACGCTACTTGACGTTCAGATTGGAGGAGGGCCTTGACCTGCCCGAACCTTCTCCGGCAGATGTCTTCCTACAGCCTCTCTGCCCTCGGACTCAGTACATGGAATCGTTGTCGCACCGTGCACAACGTCCCTGTTATCCGGACGTTATGCACGTTTTTGGCTGTTTTCGTTCATAACGTCCCGGTTTTTCGGACGTTGTGCACGCTCAGTAGTCCCTTCGGCTTTCCGTTTAGGTCCTCAGTACCTTTAGCCGTTGGAGGATCCGGTTACCGGGGGGCGGAGAAGAGCTTCAGCGCCCCCGGTGGGAGGGAAAAGATGTTGTCAGGGGCGGAGAAAAGTCTCAGTGCCCCTAGTGGCAAGGAAATCTGGTTGCCAGGGGCAGAGAGGTGGCTCAACGCCCCCGGTGGGAGGGAAAAGATGTTGTCAGGGGCAGAGAAGAGTCTCAGTGCCCCTGGTGGCAAGAAAATTTAATTGCCAAGGGCGGAGAGTGGCCCTAGTGCCCCCGGTGGGAGGAAAAACATGTTACCAGGGGCGGAGAAGGGCTCCGGTGCCCCTGGCGTCGGTGGATGTGTTTGCGTCGGAGGGAAGTGTTGTCGAGGGGATGTCGGGGTCTGGGAGGATAGGGGACGGGGAGAGGCTGCGGTAGGGATTGTGGCGGGATTTTGTTATTTTTGTGTGACAGAACCGAATCTATGAGACGATCCATCATTTCTATAGTGGCAGGTGCCGTGCTCGGTGGGAGTGTCCTGGCGGCTGCGGCGTCGATCCCTGTGCAGGCAGATAATCCGGGGAAGGCGGATGCCGGACAGGCAGACGTATTGATGAAAGAAGATGCCGGGCAGGCAGGTGCTGTGGCGCAGGCTGGCGAAAAGAGGGCTGGCGTCAGGCAGACGGGTGCAGGGCAGGCAGGCGATGCGTGGGCGGAGCCTTCGAATGGGCAGGGGATCCGGCAGGCGCTGGCGTTGTTCCGCGCGCCGGCGGATTCCGTGCGGACCAAGGTCTGGTGGTTCCACGGCGAGACGCCGACGACGCGGGAAGGCATTACCGCCGACCTGGAGGCCTACAAGGCCGCCGGGATTGGCGGCGTGGTGTACTACGACCAGGTCCATGGCCCGGCGGAAGGGGCGCTGGATGCCTTCAGCCCGCAGTGGTGGGAGATGCTCCGCTTCGCCGCCCTGGAGACGAAGCGCCTGGGGCTGAGCTTCGAAGTCAACCTGTCCAACGGCTATGTGGCGGGCGGCCCCTGGATCACTCCGGAGACGGGGATGCAGCGGCTCAGCGCCTCCGACACGCTGGTGCGCGGCGGCGGGCGATTCCGCGGCCGGTTGGCCGCGCCTTCCACGCAGGATTGGTGGCGGGACGTGGCCGTCCTGGCCTGGCCGGTATCTGCCGGAGACTGGCAGGACGTGGCCCTAGACTCCTTGTCCGTTTCGCTGTCGGAAGCCTTCCGGGCCCGTAGCATCACCTATACGGCGCCGAAGGCCCGCAAGTCGCGCAATGGCGCCATGAACTATCCGGACGGACCGGCCCCCGAATTCTACGGGATGAATTTCGAAGCCTACGGGACCGTGGGCGTGCTGGAGTGTTCGGAGGATGGCGGCTCATGGGTGAAAGTGTGTGAACTGCCCAGGCCCGGCGGCGGCTCCGGCCTGGCGCAGCGGACCATCGCCTTCCCGGAGCAGGCGGGTCGTCGCTGGCGCATCCGGGATGCCGCGGAGGGCCTCTCCGGCGTGACCCTTTCTTCCTGCGCGCGGGTGGACCGCTGGCAGGAGAAAGCCAATTACTATGCTGATTTCCACGACTCCTATGCGACGCCCGCCTACAGCGGTGCGTCGATCGATCCGCAGCAGGTGGTCGACCTGACGGCGCGCCTCCGCCCGGACGGGACGCTGGACTGGACGGTCCCCGAGGGGGACTGGGTCGTGATGCGCTTCGCCGCGGAGTCCACGCGCGGCGCCACCAAGCACGGGCGCGCCAACCTGATGGGCCTGGAGTGCGACAAGATGTCGCGTGAGGCTGTCCGGCTGCATTTCCGGTCCTACGCCGGCCGGATCCTCGACACCCTGGCGCGCATCGGTGCGAAGCCGCTCGGCGTGACGATGGACAGCCACGAAGCCGGCCCGCAGAACTGGACGCCGGACTTCCCGCGGATCTTCCGCGAGCGCAACGGCTACGACCTGCTGCCCTGGCTGCCCGCGATGCGGGGCTACACCGTCGGCTCGGGTGCCCGGAGCGAGCGCTTCCTCGCGGACCTGCGCCGGACGATCGCGGATGCCGTGCGGGACAACTATTACGGCGAACTGGACCGGCTCTGCCGGGCGGCCGGCGTGCGTTTCACCGCCCAGGCTACCGGCAACCAGCTGAGCCTCGGCGCCGACAACATCGGCGCCAAGCGCTTCGTGGACAAGCCCCAGGGCGAATTCTGGGCCCGCGACATCCACGGCAGTTTCGATATCGTGGATTGCGCCTCGGCCGCCCATCTCTACGGCCGGCCGATCGCTTCGGCGGAGGCCTTCACCGACGCGAAATACAGTGACTCCCCGGCGCGGCTCAAGATGCTCGCGGACTTCGCCTACACGCGCCTGCTCAACGAGTTCGTGGTCTGCGCATCGGCCTACCAGCCCCGGCTGGACGAAGTGCCGGGCAACGTGGCGAACGGCCGCCAGTATTGCCTGAACCGCAACAATCCCATCTGGCCCTACAGCCGCCCGTTCTGGGATTACCAGGCCCGCTGCGCCTCCCTGCTGAGGCAGGGGGAGCCCGTGGTCGACCTGCTGGTCTACCTTGGAGACGATCCGCCCGTCAAGACCCTGGCGCACCTGCTGCCGGTCGTGCCGGAAGGCTATAATTTCGATACGACGGCGGCGGACGGCCTGCGCGGCGCGCAGGTGGTGCGCCGCGCCGACGGGACGCCGGTCCTGCGGCTGCCTTCCGGCATGGAGTACCGGATGCTGGTCCTCCAGCGCAACGTGGCGGCCGACGATGCGCTGCGGACCGCTGCCGCGGCCTGGCGCGATGCCGGCCTGCCGGTGTACGACGCCGGTACGGCCGCCACCCTTTCGGACCCGGTGCCGGTGCCTTTCGCTCCCGACCTGCAGTTCCACAGCGCGGCAAAACTGGACGACTGCCTCCGGTTCGGCCACAGGCGCCTGCCGGATGCCGACGTCTATTTCATCTACAAACATGGCGGCGAACCCTTCGGACAGGAAGTCGCGGTGCGGACTCCCTACCGGCGGCTCTACCGCCTCGATCCGCTGAGCGGCCGGCTCGCCGGGCTCGCCGCCTCGGTTCAGGACGGCGTTGCGGACATCCGGCTGGACCTGGCGCCGGACGAATCGGCGTTCGTGATCGCGACCGATGCGGCGTTGCCGGAGGACGGGCAGCCCGTGTCCGGAGGAAGCCTCCGGCGCCGGACCCTGCGGGGCGCCTGGCAGGTCCGGTTCGACCCGGCGATGGGCGGACCGGAGGAGCCGGTGCGCTTCCGGCGGCTCCGGGACTGGACCCGGAGCCGGGATGCGCGCATCCGCTACTATTCCGGTACGGCGGTCTATTCCAAGGATTTCCGCTGGAAGCCGGGGCGGGATGGATCCCGCAGCTACCTGCAGCTGGAGGGCCTGGAGTGGATGGTGCGCGTGGTCGTCAACGGCCGCGATGCGGGCACGGTCTGGTGCGCGCCCTGGCGCCTGGACATCACGGATTACCTGCAGCCCGGGCACAACGAAATCCGCCTCGAAGTGACCAATTCCCTCTACAACAGGATGATCGGCGATGCCATCCAGCATCCCGACGGCATCGGGGCCTATACGCATAGCTCCTTCCCGCTCGTCGACGCCGATACGCCCCTCGTGCCGTCCGGCCTCCGGGGCGCGGCCATCCTGTCGGAGCGTTAGGTTTCCGCTCCACCGAACCATATTATTTGCTAAATTTGCGTCCGCTGAACAGAACGAATCACACCATGAATATCACTTTGGAGAACAAACCCCTGCCGGTCCTGCTGCTCACCGGCTATCTCGGAAGCGGCAAGACCACGCTCCTGAACCGGATCCTCACCAACCGCCGCGGCATCAAGTTCGCCGTGATCGTCAATGACCTCGGCGAGGTCAACATCGACGCCGACCTGATCGAGAAGGGCGGCGTCGTGGGCCAGACCGACGACAGCCTCGTGGCCCTGCAGAACGGCTGCATCTGCTGTACGCTCAAGATGGACCTCGTGGCCCAGCTCGAGGAGATCGCCCGGATGAACCGCTTCGACTACATCGCGATCGAGGCCAGCGGCATCTGCGAGCCTGCCCCGATCGCCCAGACGATCAACTCCTACGAACAGCTGGCCCGCCCGTCCTATCCCGGCGCGGCCATCCCCACGCTGGACTGCATCGTGACGGTCGTGGACGCCCTGCGGATGAAGGACGAATTCGATTGCGGCCAGGCCCTGCAGCGGGAGAACATAGACGAAGAGGACATCGAGAACCTGGTGATCGAGCAGATCGAGTTCTGCAACATCGTCCTGCTCAACAAGGCCTCCGAAGTCACGCCCGAGGAGCTCGGCCGCGTGAAGAGCATCATCCACGCCCTCCAGCCCAAGGCCGAGATCATCCCCTGCGACTACGGCGAGGTCGACCTCGACAAGCTCCTGCACACGGGCATGTTCGACTTCGACCGGGTGGCAACCTCCGCAGCCTGGATCGCCGAGATCGAAGGCGACGACGATCACGACGATCATGAACACGGGCACCATCACCACCATCATGATCACGACCATGAGGAGGGAGAAGCCGAGGAATACGGCATCGGGACCTATGTCTACGAGTCCCGCCCGGCGCTGGATATCAACAAGTTCGACTACATGGTGGCCCGGAAGTGGCCCAAGGAGATCATCCGCGCCAAGGGTCTTTGCTACTTCAGCGCCGATACGGACAAATGCTATCTTTTCGAGACCGCCGGCAAGCAGAAGAGCATCAAGGATGCCGGGTACTGGTTCGCCACGATGCCGCAGGACCAGCTCCGCGAGATGATGGCGCGCGACGCCAAGCTCCGCCGCGACTGGGATCCCGAATATGGTGACCGCATGAACAAGATCGTCTTCATCGGCCAGCACCTCGACAAGGATCTGATCGAAAGCCTGATGGACGGCTGCCTGGACTTATAACAGGAAGAACAGCGCCACACCGGTCATGCTGATGATCACGCCGAGGATCTCCTTCGGCGTGATCTTCTGTTTGTAGATCAGCGCGTAGGGGAAGAGGATCAGCACCGGGGTGAGGGCCATCAGCGTGGAGGCGATGCCGGCGCGGGCGTACTGGACGGCCATCAGGGAGAGGGAGACCCCGATGAAGGGGCCGAACAGGGTCGTGAGGCCCGTGTATTTCATGCCCTCGCGGTTGCGCAGGGCGGCGCGCAGCTCCGGCAGTTTGCGCATCAGGGCCATCAGGACAAAGAACCCGACCATGCCTGTCAGCGAACGGATCATCGTGGAGGCGAAAGGCATGGCCCAGCTGAACGCCGCCGGGGCGTCCGCCGGGAGCGCGGCTGCATAGTGCTGCATGCCGATCTTGCTGAGCACCAGGCCGACGCCCTGGCCCAGTCCGGCACCGATGCCGAGCAGCACGCCTTTGACCGGAAGCTTGAGCGTGAGGCTGTGGCCGTCCCGGCCGCGGTTGAGGATGGAGATGGCGATGCCGGTGAGGGTCACGGCCATCGCGAACCAGGACTTCCAGGAGAGCGTCTCGCCGAGCAGCGCCCAGCCCGCGATCGCGGCGAAGGGCGGCGCGAGGGTCATGAACAGCTGCCCGAACCGGGCGCCGATCACGATGTAGGAATTGAACAGGCAGAAATCCCCGAATACATAGCCCACCAGCGCGGAGAGGCCCATCCAGAGCCAGGTCTTGCCGTCGGCAAAGGCCGGGTAGGGGTGTCCGATCACGATCCAGAGGAGCCCGGCCAGGAGGATGGCCGACAGGACCATCCGGAAGAAGTTGGTGCTCATGGCCCCGATCCGGTGGCTCGCCTGGTCGGCGAACAGGGCGGTCGCCGTCCACATCACGGCGACGACGAGCGAGATGATTTCTCCGAGATATTGCATACAGTCCTAACTAACGCGGCGCCAAAAATACAAAAAAATGAGTATATTTGAATCCATAACCGACAATACTAAAACAAAATCCCAGACATGTCCCTTGTAATGATCATCGAACTGCTGATCGTGCTCGCCGCCCTCTACGTCGGCTCGCGCTACGGCAGCCTGGCGCTCGGCGCCATCTCGGGCATCGGTCTCGCCATCCTCGTCTTCGGCTTCGGCCTCAAGCCCGGCACCCCTCCCACCGATGTCATCTACATCATCATCGCCGCCGTGACCTGCGCCGGCACGCTCCAGGCCTCCGGCGGCATGGACTGGATGATCCAGATCGCCGAGCGGATGCTCCGGAAGCATCCGGACCACATCACCTTCCTGGGCCCGCTCACGACCTTCTTCCTGACGGTGCTCGTCGGCACCGGCCACGTCGTCTACACGATCATGCCGATCATCTGCGACATCGCCCTCAAGAAGAACATCCGGCCGGAGCGCCCCTGCGGCGTGTCGTCCATCGCCTCGCAGGTCGGCATCACCTGCTCGCCGATCGCGGCCGCCGTGGTCGCCTTCGTGACGATCTCCAACGCCAACGGCTACATGGTGTCCATTCCGCAGGTGTTGATGGTCACGATCCCGGCTTGCCTGACCGGCCTGATGTGCGCCGCCGCCGCTTCCTACAAGCGAGGCAAGGACCTGGACAAGGATCCCGAATTCCTGAAGCGCAAGTCGGACCCTGAGACCTACCGCTATATGTACGGCAGCAGCGCCACGACCCTTGACAAGACCATCACCAAGGAGGCCAAGGCTTCCGTGTTCATCTTCCTGGGCGCCCTGCTCGTCATCGTGCTCTTCGCCTTCTGCCAGATGATCCATGTCTCGGACGGCCGTGCGCTGGCCGAGGCGCTCAACCTGCCGAAGATGAACATCGTTATCCAGATCATCATGCTGACGGCCGCCGCCTGCAACATCATGTTCTGCAAGGCCGCGCCCAAGAAGGCCGTCGCCGGCGCCGTGTGGCAGTCCGGCATGGTGGCCGTCGTGGCCATCTACGGCATCGCCTGGCTGGCGGATACCTATTTCGGCAACTATCTGGACGAGATGAAGCTGATGCTGGCGGACCTCGTGACCAGCTATCCCTGGTCCATCGCCTTCGTGTTCTTCCTCGTCTCCGTGCTGATCAACTCCCAGGGCGCCGTGGTCGTGGCCATGCTCCCGCTGGCCTACGAGCTGGGCATCGCCGGTCCCGTCCTGCTGGGCGTGCTGCCGAGCGTATACGGCTACTTCTTCATCCCGAACTATCCTTCCGACATCGCCACGGTCAACTTCGACCGTTCCGGCACCACGGTGATCGGCAAGTACCTCCTGAACCACAGTTTCATGATGCCCGGCCTGGTCTGCACGATCGTCTCCACGGTCGTCGGGTACCTGATCACGAACGTGCTGTTCAGCGGCTATTTCGCCGGCTTCATCCAATAGACACTTACAATCTTTTCCGCGGCGCTGGCAGGTTTTCTCTTTTTTTCGTATATTTCGCTGAGAAAACCTGCTATTGCCGTGAAACCTAGAGTCCATACCCTCCTTGTTCTGTGCCTGCTGGCCTGTTCGCTGGCCTACGGGCAGACCGATACGTTGCGGTATACCGTGCGCGGTTCCGTCCGGGACGGCGCCAACGGCAGGCCGCTCGGTTATGTGTCCGTGACCCTGCCCGGTACCAACTATGCCACCATTACCAATGCGGACGGGTCCTTCGTCATCAAGTCCGACCTCCCGCCGCGCTTCGTCACCTTCTCCCTGCTCGGCTACAAGGTGCTGACCGCCCCGGCCGACCGCGAGCAGATGATGCGGGTCAGCCTGACCCGCGGCGAGTACACGCTCGAAGCCGCCCGGGTGATTTCGGGCGACCCGCTCACCATCCTGCGGGAAGCCATCTACAAGATCCCGGACAACTGTCCCTCGGAGCCCGAACTTTTCGAGTGCTTCTACCGCGAGACGGCCCAGAAGCGCCAGCGGTTCATCTACGTGTCCGAGGCCGTCACCAAGATGTACAAGTCGTCTTTCCGCAACCTCTTCGGCCGCGACCGCATCGCGGTGGAGAAGAGCCGCCTGCTGACCAGCCCGCGCCGTTCCGACACGCTGGCCGTCAAGGTGGTGGGCGGCCCCACGCAGGCGGTCGACCTGGACATCGTGAAGAGCCGGTCCGTCATCCTGAACGAGGAGGACCTGGAGAACTACATGCTGGAGCTGATGGACCCGGTCATGATCGACGACCGCCTCCAGTTCGTCATCAAGCTGACGCCGACCCTGGTGTCTGACTATGCCCAGCAGCACGGCGTCATCTACATCGACCAGGAGACGATGTCCTTCACGCGCATCGAACTTTCGCTCGACATGTCCAGTCCAGAGAAGGCGACCCGCGTGATGCTGGTCCACAAACCGGCAGATATCCGCTTCAAACCCAAGGAGATGAGCCTGCTGCTCAACTACAAGCGCGAGGGGGACAAGAGCCGGCTGAGCTATGTCCGGACCATCTTCCGCTTCAACTGCGACGCGCGGCGCAGGCTCTGGAACACCGAGTTCACGGCCATCGCCGAGATGGTGGTCACCAACCGTTTCAGCGGGACGGCGGCCGTGCCGATCGAGCGTAAGGAGAGCTTCCGCAGCAGCGAGTCGCTCGCCGACAAGACCCGGGTCTACGCCGACCCGGATTTCTGGAAGGACTACAATATCATCGAGCCGACCGAGAGCCTCGAGCATGCCCTCGGACGGCTGAAGAAGGAGGAATAGCCCGCATGTCAACAGGTTAGTTAGAGATATCATGTCAGAGAAGAAACTACTGCTCGGCGATGAAGCCGTGGCCCTGGGAGCCCTGCATGCCGGCCTGTCCGGCGTCTATGCCTATCCCGGCACGCCCTCGACCGAGATCACGGAATACATCCAGCAGTCGCCCCTGGCGCGGGAGCGCGGGGTGCGGAGCCGCTGGTGCACGAATGAGAAGACGGCCATGGAGGCTGCGCTCGGCATGTCGTATGCCGGCAAGCGCGCCCTCGTGTGCATGAAGCACGTCGGGATGAATGTCTGCGCCGACGCTTTCGTCAACGCTGCCGTCACGGGTGTGAAGGGCGGCCTGGTGGTGGTGGCGGCCGACGACCCGTCGATGCACTCCTCGCAGAACGAACAGGATTCCCGGTTCTACGGCAAATTCGCGATGGTTCCCATCCTGGAGCCGTCGGACCAGCAGGACGCCTTCGACATGATGGCCGACGCCTTCGCGCTTTCGGAGGCGCTCCGGCTGCCGGTGCTCCTGCGGCTCGTCACGCGCCTGGCCCACTCCCGTGCGGCCGTCCGGACGGGCAGCCCGCTGCCGCAGAAGCCGCTCTCGCCCGACGACGAGCGCACGCGCTGGGTGCTGCTGCCCGGCAACGCGAAGCGCCAGTATGCCTCGCTGGTCGCCAGGCAGCCGGAGATCGCGGCGTGTGCGGAGCAGTCCGGGTATAACCGGCTGGAGATGCCGGCGCAGGCCTCCGGAGCCTTGGGCGTGATCGCCGTCGGCATCGCATACAATTATGTCCGGGAGGTCCTGCCGGCCGGCGTGCCGGTGCTGAAACTCTCCCAGTACCCCGTCCCTGCCCGGCAGGTCCGCGACCTGGCGGCCCGCTGCGGCAGCCTGCTGGTCGTCGAGGACGGACAGCCGTTCATCGAGGAGGGGATCCGCGCCCTGCTCGGGGCGGATTATCCCGTCCGGGGCCGGCTGACCGGAGACCTTCCCCGCACCGGGGAACTGACGCCGGACTGCGTGGCCGCCGCGCTGGGCGTGGCCGGTGCGCAGCCGCTCCCGCCGGCGGTCCACCTCTCTCCGCGTCCGCCCCAGCTCTGCCAGGGCTGCGGCCACCGGGACGT